>CAZVZS010000017.1:7957-64187 GCA_964631535.1 uncultured Leptospiraceae bacterium | reverse complement strand
TGACCCCGCCCGAATCGTTCGGTTCCGGGGCCCGCGCGACGGGCTTCGCGGGCGGTTGCGCGGGCGCCTGCCCGGGCGGCGTGGCCGGAGCGGTGCGGGGTCGGGGCGAGGGCCTCGGTTTTTCTACGGGCGGGGGCGCGGCTGATCCGGCCAGACCGACCAGCAGATAACCATCCTCCGCGCGCTGGCCACCGAACATGCGGCGCGTTTTCAACGCGTGGCGCTGGACCGCCTCCTCCACCGAACGCGCGGGCGGCTCGTCGCGCTGGCGCTCGTAGTCGCGCCCTTCCACAAGATCGTACTGGCGAATGGCGAACGAAAGCCTGCGTTTGCGCGGCAGGTATTCGAGGGCGCCGTCGCTATTGTCGAAAAAGCTTTTGGATTTACAATCGGGACAGCGCGTACGCAGCAGGGAATGTCGCGTACGATTCAACGCGACGCGATAGGTCAGCCCGCATTCGGGACACCGATGGGTGTAGAGGGTAATCCCCATGTTGATCGTACCATTGCGACTCTATGCCCGGTCCGGCGGCTGGCAACCACCTTCCCTGGCGGGGCCCTAAAAAATTGGCCGGCGGGGTCCAAACCCCCGTTTTATGTAACATTACGGGCGAATCGCGACAGTTCTTCTCAGAATCAGCGGCTCCGGTTCGCCGGTCCGCGCCGATTGACCAAACTTCCTGTACAGCCGGGTTCATCTCCAGGCAAGTTTAAACTCTCATTCCCCATCGGTATCCAGGGTGCCCCGATCCATCGCGCGGGGAAAAAAATCGCGGGTGAATCGTTTCAGTTTTTATATTGTTCTCAAAACCGGGTCCGTCTACTATGAGACGGTATGGCACAGCGAACTCCTCGATTTTCCGCGCGGTCCGGTCTATTATTTTTGCTCCTGCCGGGAGTCCTCTGGACGGCCTGCGTCACTCCGGACCGGGACCGGATGCGCCTGGGAGTATCCCGTGAGAAAATCCACTCCGCGGCGGATACGGGCATGGAGACCAGGATCAAGGGGGATCCCGCGGTCAGGGGCGACGCCACGATCTTTCTGCCGCGCGTGAAATCCGGGTTCGATGAGTTCATACTGGGACTCAGCGTCGATAGCGAAGAATCGGCCCTCCAGCACTTCCAGAGTAAATACCTCGGTGTTTACCTCAATTTGAAGAACGAAAGCAGCGGGCCGCTCCAGTTCCAGCTTTCACAGCTCGTTTTAAAAACGGAATATGAAAACATCGCCTCCGTACCGTTCGATCAACTCCCCGCCGAACTGAACCGGGTGAACTGGAAAGGGAACATGAAAAACGCGTACAACGCCGCGGTCGTAACGGTCGGAACCGTGGCGATTATCGCCTCCGTGTTGTATTGTTTAAAAGAAGGCGAATGCGGGGCCATGATTCGCGCCGCCGATACGGCTATAAACCTGACGGCCGCTCACCTGGACCGGTCGACGGCGGCCACCGAAGAACGGGGGGAAATGTTCTCCTCGGTAACGCATAATACCGAACTCATCTACGAAAACCTGCTGCCCGCCAGCGCCGTGATCCCGCCCGGCGGCAATCTGGAAGGCCTGGTTTTTTTCCCGCGCCCGGAAAAATTTTCCATCGCGCGGGTGTTCTGGAATAAGGACGGCACCGTGCGGGACGAGGAAGATGCCGCTCCGGAAGACCCCTGACCCGCTCCGCTGTTCCGCTCGACCCGGACCTGTTCGCGTCGCGCTAAAAAAGTTTTCGGCTGGACGTTTTTCGCGCCGATGTTTAAAATGACTGGAGCGGCTCAGTCCGTTCAAGCAGAGGAAAAAACTATGAGAACAGGTGTTGTAAATCATTTCAACCGGTCCCGTTCCGCTCTGCTGTCCCTGCTCGCCCCCCTCTCGCTTCTGCTGGGTCTCTAAGACCCGAACTACCAGTATTGATTCCTGACCGCGCGCGTCCCACACCGGACGGACGGCTCGTATTTCGGGACAAGTTCGCAATAAGTTATTTTTTAAAGTTTTATACGAAATTTAGGCGGTCCGGCGCCCTGACACGCCCGGACATGATGGAGGAAACAATGAAAACCGAAGCCGTTCGCCAGTATCGCCCGTACAGGCCGCTGGAACTGAAAGACCGCACCTGGCCCGATCGTTCGCTGGAGCGGGCCCCGCTGTGGTGCAGCGTGGACCTGCGCGATGGGAACCAGGCCCTGCCCGTCCCCATGAACATTGAACAGAAACAGAAGCTGTGGGGTCTGCTGGTGGCCATCGGTTTTCGCGAAATCGAAGTCGGTTTTCCGGCCGCCGCGCAGGTGGAATTTGATTTTATCCAGGGTCTCATCCGGTCGGACCGGATCCCCGCTGATGTGACCATCCAGGTCCTGACCCAGGCGCGCGAGCCCTTGATCCGCCGTACCATGGAATCGGTGGCGGGGGCCAGGGAGGCCATCGTCCATCTGTACAATTCCACATCGCCCGCGCAGCGCCGCGACGTGTTCGGCCTGCCCCGGGCGGCGATCAAGGACATCGCCGTACGCGGCGCGGAGTTGATTCGCGAAATCGCGAGTCGCCAGAATACGACGCGCATCCGGCTCGAGTATTCGCCGGAAAGTTTTTCGCAGACGGAGGTGGATTTCGCGCTTGAGGTGTGCGAGGCCGTCATGGACGTCTGGGGGCCGACCCCGGAGGATCCGATCATTTTGAATTTACCGGCCACGGTGGAGGCGAGCACGCCCAATCTCTACGCCGATCAGATCGAATGGTTCTGTCGCCATTTGCGGCGGCGCGACGCGGCGATCGTTTCCCTGCACACGCACAACGACCGCGGCACGGGGGTGGCGGCCACCGAACTGGGACTCCTCGCGGGCGCGGACCGGGTGGAAGGAACGCTCTTTGGCAACGGGGAACGCACCGGGAATCTGGACGTGGTCACAGTCGCGCTCAATCTGCACACGCAGGGGATTCACCCGGATCTGGATTTTTCGAATCTGGGCGAAATTCGGCGAATTTACGAGGAAACGGTCCGGATGCCGGTGCACCCGCGCCACCCGTACGCGGGGGAACTCGTGTACACCGCGTTTTCGGGATCGCACCAGGACGCGATTCGCAAGGGCATGGCCGCCCGCGCGCGCGAGGAACGGACCCTGTGGGATGTACCGTACCTGCCCATCAATCCCGGGGATGTCGGCCGGCAGTACGAACCGATCATTCGCATCAACAGCCAGTCAGGCAAGGGCGGCGCGGCTTTCGTGATGGAGAATGAATACGGCTTCGAATTGCCACGCGCCATGCACGCGGATTTCGCCGGGGCCATCCAGGCGGTCGCCGAGCGCACCGGACAGGAAGTGCCTCCGGACGAGATCCTGGGCGCGTTTCGCGAACGGTACCAGGGTTCGAACGGGCCGTTCCGGTTCGTCGATTTTCGCAGTCGCTCCGACGATGCGGCCGGCGACCTGGTCCACGCCGAATTGCGCGTCGAGCTGGATGGGACCGGGCGACTTTTGAACGGGACAGGCAACGGACCGCTGGACGCATGTCGCGCCGCGCTGGAAGCCGCGGGTTTTCCGGTACGCGTGATGGACTACCATGAACACGCGCTGGGCACGGGATCGGACGCGCAGGCCGCGGCGTACGTGGCCTGCGAATTCCAGGGACGGACCTGGTGGGGCGCGGGCACGGACAGCCACATTGTCCGTGCCGGGGTTCGCGCGATGCTTTCGGCCCTGAACCGGGCCCTGGGCGCTGAACGTTCGGCGCCGTCCGCGCTGGCCGGGAAAAGCGGCCGTTGAATTTGCCGGTTCCTGACCAAATTCTTACGGGAAATTTACAATCCCGTCGTATAAATGCGGAGTTAATCGCTCCTTTCGTACGGCGGGATTTTTTCTTGCTTCAACCGGAGGAGGGCTCGACCTCCGCTCAGCCGCTGCCATAGTTGTCGGTAAAATGCCAGCCTGTTAGCCGGCTGCTGAAAAAGTAGCCTGTTAAGCGCTACAGGAAGTTCTGGAAAAAGTCCATGGAGGGACTTTTTCCGCAACCTGTTAGTATTGTGGATCCCGATAAACTGAATAACGCCTCTGATAGCCTGCAGGCATCGCTTAAAAAAACGCAGGGCCCCCTGTTGCTGGACATGGACTCGGCCACCCGCGTGTTCCGCACGATGGTCAACGACGGCGTATCCGCTCCCTTCACGATCAATAAACAATTTCTGGCCCAGATCTTCGACATGCTCGACCGGCTGGAGACGGAGCTGCTCGATAAAAACGAACCGCAGTTTCCGGGCCTGTCAGATCTCTACGCCCGCATGGAGGAGAACCACATCAATCTGGGCGGGCGCGGGAAATTTCCCGATCGCGAACTTTTCGCCTATTATCTGGCGATTCTCGGTACAGAGGAACCGCCCTTTTTACACACCATTCGCGAATTCGTCATGGTGGACGGGGGCCTGCGGGTTAAAACCAGCTATGTCGGGCCGAACAATCGCTTCCCGGACGTGGCCGCCCGCGCGTACAAAAACGCCATCCAGCGTACGGTGCTCGTTCTCAACCACGAACGGAAAGGCACGGACCTCTTCCTGGACTGGCCGAAGACGATGGAAAAGATCAAACGCGAAGGACTGGAAGCCGCGGGGCTCAAACACGAGCGCCTTGACCACATCCTCAAGGGTCTCTTTCTGCGACCGACAAAGGACAGAGATTTTAACAACCTGGCCGCGAAGATCAACACGGAAATCCAGCAATGGTTGTATATGCCGCTCGTCCAGCAACTGCGCCAGGAAAACGTCGTCGTCCCGATCGGTCTGGACGACATTCGGGCCACCGGCCGGCCCGAATACAAACAGCTCGGTAATCTTCTGTACCTGAACAACCCGGCCCGGCTTCGCGAACGATACGTGCATCTCTGCGAAATTTTGATTGATTCGCCCCTGAATAAAAAACTGGACCCCACGCTCCTCACCAGCGCTGAAAAAAATCGGGGCGACACGGAGACATTTTTTGAACACTGCGGCCCGATGGCTGAGGACCTGCTGCGGCAGGTAAAAAAAAATCTTTCGCTGGCCCAGCCGTTTCTCGACGTGGCTCTGGAAGCCGGCAAGCTGGCCGAATGGTTTCGGCTGCAGGCGAAACAGCAACAGGCCCAGACCGAACTCAGCGAACTGCAAACTCTCGCCGAAAAAATCAAAAAATTCGGCACGTACCTGGACGCGCGCAATGACCGCAAACTTCGCATCCAGGAGAAGCACATTCGTTTTTTTCTGGAAGATCGCGTGCCCGGCATTCTCGCGACGACGATTCCGTACATGACCTACGATCCGAGTTTCCAGCTGGAGGATTTCCAGTCGATTCTCGTGATTTACAAGGACCGGATCAATACCGCGCGGGCCATGGACACCGCGCTGGAAATTTTCGAACGCGTGGGCGACGACACGCTGCTGCACGTCATCGAAAGACTCCTGCGCCTGGACCGGACCCCCGAAGGGCTCCTGAAACAGTACGTGGCACCCGTTCACCTGGTGCGGTTTCGAGAGGCCCTGAAACGCTCGTACGTGCGTTACCTCCCCTTTTTCCAGCGCCTGCTCTTGCTTCTGTTCAGTTCGGAGCCAAACGCGGATCAGGTTCGCCTGGCCCGACAGAATCTGCTCTCCCTTGACATGGACCGCATCCAGCGTATCAAAGATAAAACCTTCCGCAGTGAAAAAAAAGAAGCCACGCGGGAGGTCAAAGCTCTCGCGCGCCGCAGCCTGGCTGAAAACGCGGCGGATGTTTCACCCGTGCAGCGCGCGGAAGTTCTGGCCAGGCTGGGGCCCTATCTGGACGAAAGCTGGGAGCGTAGCCAGTTCCCCACGCGGCCGGCGATTGTTCAGAACGGAACCCTGGGCACGCCGATCGTCCTCAATAATTTCTTAAAAGTGGTGGATAAAGGCGATCCGACCAATGAAATTGTGAGCATCCCCCTGGAAGGGGGGGCGATTTACGCTACCCGGGCCTACCTGGAAAAAAATCGGACCCAGGTCATGGCCATGTGCGAAAAAGTCATTCAGGAACAGCTTGATGCGACGGGCTCCGGCCAGGTGGACGAATTGTCCCGCGCCGCCGCCAACCGCAAACGACGGATCTACACCGCGGTTCTGCAGCACGTGCAGAAATTGTTTTAAGTAGCCGCGCGGAATGGTGATTTCCGTTATATTAAAGAAATATAACGAATTTCCGCGAAATTCGGACGATGGCCCGGAATTCGGCATTCCCGCACATACGCCGGTGGCGAATGGCGGGACAAGTCCCGCGCGGGCCCGCAGGGAACAACTTATTCGCGCGCGAGCCCTGAGCCTGGCGCGGTCGCGCACAGCGAGAAGGGTGATTATCGGAGGGGCTTATGAAAATTGGTGAAATTTCGCTTGCTGTAAAAATTTTTATTCCGGCCACCTTCTGCATCGCGCTGCTCGCGGCCATCTCGCTCTATCTGATCGCCTGGACGACCAGGACGAATCTCGAACGCGCCGGACTGGTCACCGCGGATTCACTGGCGTCGCAGATCGCCTCCCTGCGTTCTTTTTATACGTTCGAAGTCGCCACACGGGCCCAGAAGGCGGGCATGTTCGTGAATTACGATTTCGCGAGCGCGGACAATACCCTCCCGCTCCCGGCGACTCTGGTTCACGAACTGGGCGACAGAATCGCGCAAGAGCACGAAGGCATGGCGATTCGGCTGTACAGCCGTTATCCCTTTCCACACCGGGCCGCGACCGAAACGTACGACCCGTTCGAAATGGAAGCGCTTGAGCGCCTTGAACGTTCTCCGCGAGAGCCCGTGTATCGTATCGAATCGTACGGCGGGAAACTCTCCATGCGTTACGCGATCGCGGACCAAATGCGCGAAGCCTGCGTGAATTGCCATAACTCGCATCCTGAATCGCCACGACGAGGCTGGAAAACCGGAGACGTCCGCGGAGTGCTCGAGGTGATCGTTCCCCTGTCGCAACTGGAAGAGGATTACAGAGCCGGAATGTATGTTCTGGGAGCTGTGTTCGCCAGCGGACTGGCCGCCATCCTCGGTGTCGTGATTGTGATGCTGCGCTGGAACCTTTCGCTGCCGCTGCGCTCCCTGCGCCGGGCCGTTGAACGGATTACCGGCAATCTGGTGCGGGGCGCGGGCGCCGAACGGACCGAAATCGCAGTATCCGGAAACGAAGCGACTCAGATCGGCGCCTTCCTGACGATCCTGGAAGATACGGCGGGAAATCTAAAAACCGTTCTGGGCGAAATCGCCACCGGCGGGCACGAACTCGAACGGACCTCCGAGGATTTGAACACCAGTGCCCGCGCTTTAAACGAAGCGGCGACTGCCCAGGCCGCGGCCATGGAACAATCGGCGGCGGCCGTGGAAGAATCCCTCGCTTCGATGGAAAACGTGGAGGCCATCATTGAACGACAGACAAAATCCATGGAAGACGTTCGCGCCACGATGAAAGAAATGAATCAGGCCATGGATTCCCTCAATTATTCCGTGCGCGAATTGAGTCGCCGGGGTGAGGCCGCCGCGGCTGAGGCCAAAGCGGGCGAAGCGCTTTCAGCGGCCACGATGGCCGCGATGGAAAGCGTCAGGGCCAGTTCCGACCGGATCGGGAACGCGGTCGGAATCATCACTGAAATTTCCGACCGGACCAATCTGCTGGCCCTGAACGCGGCCATAGAAGCCGCGCGGGCCGGTGAGGCCGGCCGTGGATTCGCCGTGGTGGCCGATGAGATTCAGGCTCTGGCCGAACGAACACAAAAAAGCGTCAAGGAGATTCACGGCATGGTGGGCTCTTCGCGCGAACAGTTACAACGCGGGACCGGCCTGGTTTCCGATACGGCCGGTGTCTTGAAAAAGGCCGCGCTGGCCATCGTGGAGTTGACCGCGGAGCTTTCGGCCACGATGGCCCTGATGGAACGCGAAAAATCGCGCGCGCTCAGCGTGGGCGATGACGTGGGTCGCGCCGCGGAACTCGCGGCGCGCATCGAAACGATCGTCCGCGAGCAGCGCCGGGCGATGAATGAGATCAACAGCTCGGTTCAGAACGTTTCGCAGGAAACGCAACGTGTATCGGAAACGACGTCCTCGCTGAGCGGGACCGCCTACCGGCTGCGGACACTGTCGGCGAACCTGAATGAACTGGTGAACCGGCTGCGTTAAACAGGGTGTCATCTACAGAGTCGGAAAAAGGCGGGCACAACTGGACTACCGGGAATATCGCAAAGGTTTCGTTTTTATATTATTGAGCGCGCTTTTTTTCACGTGCGAATACGTGCTCTTAAAAACGGCCTTCTTCCATTTCCCCGCCGTGCCCACGCAGACTTCCGCGTTCTGGGGGATTGTCGTCGCCGTTTTGCTGTCCACGCCGTACTTTCTTGGCCGACGTGCGTTACGCGCCCGCCTGGCACTGGTGCTTTCGCGGGACGGGCCGGTCATCGCCGCGATTTCACTCCTGTCCGCCGCTGCGGCCTTCCTCTGGTTCCTGGCAATGGGTGAAACTGGAGCCGGGCCCGTGGCGCTTCTGTCCAAGCCCTCCATTCTGTACAGTTTTATCCTCGGCGTGCTGATCCTGCGTGAGCCGGCCCGGTTGTCGGATCTCTTCGGCTTCCTGCTGGCCGCCGCCGGCATCGCGCTCATCGCTACCCTGTCCGGCGAAGTGCCCAAAAGCTCGGCCGGGTATCTGCTATCCGCCGCTTTTTTATTTTCGCTTCAATCGCTTTTGATTAAACGTTTCGCGCGCGAACTGGACGGGGTCATCTTCGCCTACGCGCGCGCGGCCCTCATGGGCGTCTTCATGGGCGCGGGCCTGGCGCTCGCCGGCTACGCGCGACCGATCGGTGTGGGGCACGCGCTCCTGCTCGGGTTGAGCGTGGTGTGCGGCGTAATCCTGGGGCGCGCGTTTTACTTTCAGGCGCATCTTTATCTGCCGATTTCAAGGCTTAATACGGTACTGCTCATTGAACCGATCCTGATCATGAGCGCGGGTTTCGCGCTCTGGAACGAACCGGTTCCTCCGCGCAAAATCGCCGGCACGGTTCTGTTGCTGGCCGGGCTCTGGGCCCTGGTCGGCCGCGACTGGCGCGGCGGCATGGAGGAATGAATTTCAGGAACGACTAAAAATGGCTACTTCAGCAGAGCGATTCCCCCTTCCAGGTCGCTCGCGAAAATTACCGTTCCGTTTTTGTTACATTCGTACATAAAATCTAAAAAGGCCCGGGACGTGTACGCCGAAAAATCTCCGAGGATGATAACCCGCACTCTGTAGTTTGTTACTTTCTGCAAAATTTCCCCGGCGAGTCCGGATTTCAATTCAAAGAATGCGTCCGGGAAATTCGATTTCGTTAATACGATCGTCCGGGTCGATGTTGAAAAAATGACTTCCAGAAATGCGTTCCCGTCGATGATGGTTCGGCCTGCGTCGTTCAAAAGCGCGATGTTTCCCTTCTCTGTTTTTCGTTCTTCCAACGTTATCCCCGCTTCCAGGCCTTGAGCACGCATGCGATTTTCAACCTCCGCGAAAAAATCGCAGAGTTCCTTGTGCGGAATTTGCTTTTCCGCATAGCTGAAGGTACCCGACCGCAAAATTTCAAGTCCCGCCTGTTGAATCAAATAAAAACAGGCGCGCGCCAGGCTGCCACCGATACTGATCCGCCTCACCCCACAATTTTTCAGTTCAGCCACGCTGAGATTGTTCTTGCCGAGGCCCATGACGATATTGAGCGGGCCGTCGATTGAACGAACCAGATGCTGGATGATTTCCAGGTTATCGACGCCGGGAACAAACAGACAGTCGGCACCCGCGGCGCGATACAGGTTCGCGCGCCGAATGGCTTCGTCCAGGGGATGCGGGTGATTTGTCAGAAACGCGTCCGTGCGGGCCGTTAAAGTGAACGCGAAGCCGCTCGCGTTCGCCGCCGCGCGCGCGGCCTGGATCCGTTCGGCGGCCAGTTGCGCGTCCAGCAAAGGGTCGGCGATATCGCCGCTGAGGTCTTCGATATTACAACCGACCACACCAATCGCGATGGCCATCTGTACGGTTTCGGCGACCCTGTCCGGCCGGGTGCCAAACCCACCTTCCAGATCAGCGCTCACCGGAACGTCCACCGCGTTCACAATGGTTTGAACGGTGGCGAGCATCGCGTCACGGTCCAGGTTCTGGTGATCCGGAAGGCCGGCGGCGAACGCGATTCCCGCGCTGGTCGTTCCGATCGCGGTGAATCCGCTCCCGGCCAGCATGCGCGCGCTGCCGGCGTCCCAGGCATTGGGCATGATAAATGTCTCCTGCCCGTGCTGACGTCGGAACCGTTCGGCTTTTTCGCCCTGAGATACAGTCATTCGTTTTCCTTTTTCGTGCCTGATCCGCCGCGGCCGCTACCGGATCGGCTCATAAAACTTGTCCGGGAATTTTTTGTACATGTTCTCTTTACCGAATTCGCGAATAAAGTTTTCCCTGGCAGTTATGGCGAATTTCACATGCTTGCGGTAGTCGGCGGCGAAAAATAGTTTCCCGTTCGTCCAGTCGTACACGAAAAAAACCAGTTCCCGGTCCCCGGACGGTTCCCGGACCGCGCGGAAGGCCCCGTCGCTGAAAAACGCGATGGGCGTGGGCGGAAGGCCGGCTCGTTTGTACACATTGTACGGCGAGGCGATCTCAAGGTCCTTGAACAATAAAAAAGGCCGGTGGAAGCCGAGCGCGTACTCGACCGTCGGGCAGGATCCGAGCGTCATGTTCCGCCGCAACCGGTTGTGAAAGACCGCCGCCACCAGGTCGTAATCGCGGTTGGCGACAGCTTCTTTTTCGACGATGCTGGCCAGGATCATCTGTTCCTGGAGACTCAGATTATTGGGCGCGGACGCGGGCGTATATCGATCGGCCACCGCCCGGATCAGTTGATCCACGATCCGCCGGGCGATGCGCACGTTCAAGATTTCCAGTTCCTCGACGCAGGAACCCGAAAAGCGCGGTTCGCCGCCGTGGAATTCCACCGAACAGGCGACACCGGGGGAACGGGTGGACCGCAGTTCGGCAGCCGGAATGGTTACGGTGTACGCGCCGGGACGGAATACACCCTCGAATCGATTCAGACGATCGTCGCGCGGCGGAACGAATGGATACTCCGCCAGGGGATAACGCGCGGCCAGTTCGCGCAGGGCCGCGCAGGTGGTAACTTTCCGTTCTTCAAGGCGCGCGCAAAAATCCCGCATGCGTTCACCCTCGCGCACGGTCACGGTCAGGCGCTCCACTTCACCCTCTTCCTGCCTGGCGGGCCGCCCGCAGGCCAGCAGGCCAAACAGGCAGAGCAGGCAGGCGCAGCGCAAAATCAGCCAGCCGCGCGGCCGCAAGTTGTGCCTCCCCGCCTGTCCCACGGAGCCAGCTTCCTCAAAAGGCCGTCCGCATCCACCGAATTTTCCGGGATTACCGGCAATCATTATGGCCGGACGACAAATTGAACCGATAATCTTCAAGAACCCCTCAACCCGGAAAAAAAGCCGGTTTCTGAGGAGGTGGAAACACCGGCCTCCCGGGGGATGAATGTTCAAATTCTTCCAGAATCTTAAACTCACTCGTAAACTGCTCATGGGATTCGCCCTGATCCTGATGATGGTTTGCGTCCTGTCCGGGGTGTTCCTGCTCGATATTTTTCGACTCACCCGGCAGATTTCCAGCCTTTATGAATATCCTTTTACCGTGGCCCGCGGAGCGCTGACGGCGGAAATTTCGCTGACCCGAATAAATTTTAACCTCGCGGAACTGGCCGCGGCCGGAACGGCGGAGGAACGCCGTACGCACACGACCGCCATCGCCACCGAACTGGCGGCGGCCCGCGAACAACTGACCTTGATCGAGGCGCGCATCGAAAGCGACCGGGGACGAACCCGAACCGCAGAGACCCGCGCGGCCCTGGAAGCCTGGGAAAAAAATTACACGGATTATCTACGCCTGCGCGATACCGGAGCGGACGCGGAGGAACTGCGCGCGAGCCAGGGCAGACAGAAGGAACTGGGCCGGAATCTTTTCGCCAGAACCGCCGCGCTGAACGAACACGCGAACAGTACCGCGCGCAGTACCTACGAAAACTCGCGCGACTCGGCCCGTTTGATGTTCTACATTCTGGCCGGGTTTTTGTTCGCGTTCACGATTGTCGGCGTTCTGATTTCCTTGCTGGTGGCCGGCAGCATCGCCCGTCCGATCGAAATGGTTACGGAAATCATTCAGAACACCGCCCGCGGCAACCTGGAGGCGAACATCAATCCGGCCCTGCTCGGACGCGGGGACGAAGCCGGGTCCCTGGCAAGGGCCCTCAACGAAACGAACGGAAAACTGCGCGCGTTATTCGCGCGGATCGATGAACTCGCGAACGGCATCGCGGCCACGTCCGAATCCCTGGCGGAAACGTCGCGCGAGTTCGCGACAACATCGCAGACCCAGGCTTCCGCCACCGAAGAAACGTCCGCGTCCGTGGAGCAGCTTTCGGCCACGGCCGAAAACATCAACGGCTCGGTCGGCCGGGTCGCGCGGTTCATTCATGAAATCGACGGGAGCGTGAAAAACTTTCACCAGGCCCTCGACGCCGTGAATCACTCCATGGAAGACCTCAAGGACCGGGCTGACAATTCAGCCACGACCGCCCAGGCCGGCCAGGAATCCGTGGGCGCCGCCGAAACGATCATGCTCGCCATCCGCGATAGCTCCAGGCGAATCAGCGAAATCATCGGACTCATCACCGATATCTCCGACCAGACCACCCTGCTCTCGCTCAACGCGGCCATTGAGGCGGCCCGGGCCGGGGAGGAAGGTCGCGGTTTCGCGGTCGTCGCCGATGAAATTTCCAAACTTTCAGAACGAACCCTTTCCAGCGTGAAAGAAATTCGCTCCCTGGTGACCACCAGCAATAAATCCGTCGACAGCGGCACGCGGCAGGTGGGCGAAGCCGCGGAAATTTTCGCGTCGATCAGCGATCATATCAAAAACATCAACGCCTCAGCCGCGTCCGCGCTCAAGGCCTTCAGCGAACAGGCGGCCGGCCTGGTACGCATCGCGGGGAACATCGAAAGCGTGAACACGTTCATCCAGGAAGTCGAAACGATGACTCTGGAACAACGCCGCGCGACGCAGGAAATCAACCAGACGCTCCAGGGAATCACCACCGAAACCCAGACGGTCTCGGAAGGTTCCGGCCAGCTTTCGCAGTTCGCCGCGCGCATGGCGACCCAGGCCGCCGATCTCCGTCAAATCTTACGCAACTTTCGATCATAAACGCGTCACCGGCACGCGCGCAGCAGAGGAACCCATGACAGTTGAAAATCAGTTGAAACGCAGACTTACGGGCTTCGACGCCTTTACCTTCGTCGTCTCCGACATGGTCGGGTCCGGGATTTTTTTCACGACCGGCTTCGTCGCGTTCAGCATCGGCTCCTCCTCCGGGATCCTGCTCGCCTGGTTCGTGGGCGGAGTGCTGGCCCTCCTGGGCGCCCTGTCCTACGCGGAACTGGCTGCCGCGTTTCCGCGCGCGGGCGGGGAATACAATTACCTGAGCGAGGCCTACAGTCCGCTGTTCGGTTTTCTTTCGGGCTGGACCAGCTGGATCATCGGTTTTTCCGCGCCGATCGCCATCAGCTCGCTGGGATTCGCCGCTTACGCCAGTTCGATTGTTTCCGCTGATTTCGCGAATCGTTCTTTTCTGGACATTCCCTTCGTCACGTTCAACGGTTCGTCTCTGATCGCCGTTAGCGTGATCGTACTCCTCGTGCTTTTACAAATCCTGCGCGCGGGGAGCGACCGTCGCACCCAGCAGGCGCTGACTGTCGTGAAAGTGGTGGCCCTCGTGGGCCTGATCGCCGCCGCGTTTTTTTCGGGCCGGGGCGACTTCGGCCTGCTCGCGAGCGCCCTGCCCGACGATCAAACGACCGTCGTCGCGTTTATGGCCGGCCTGGTCCCGATTATGTTCAGCTACAGCGGCTGGAACGCGTCGAGTTATATCGCCGGCGAAATCGAAAACCCGGCCCGCAATCTCCCCCTGTCGTTGATCACCGGCACGCTCTTCGTAACCGTGCTGTACATGGCCATCAATCTGGTCTTCCTGCACGCGCTGCCGATTACCGAAATCAAAGGGGCCGGCGCGATCGGCGAAAAAGCGCTGCGCCATCTGCTCGGCGAAGGCGCGAGCACTCTCGTCTCCGCGGTCATCGCCGTTTCGATCGTGGGCGCGGTTTACACCATGCTGTTCATCGCTCCGCGCGTGCTCTTCGCGATGTCGCGCGACGGCGTCTTTTTTCCTTTCGCGGGCCGGGTCGATCCGTCAACGGGTGTGCCCACGGGCAGTATTCTGACGATCGCGGGCTTCGCGGTCGTCATGGTTTTACTCGGCGATTTACGTTCGCTGCTGGAATTCGCCGGCTTCGTCCTGGTGAGTTTTAATTTTCTCGCGGTTTTTTCCGTCTTCGTGTTACGCTGGCGTCGTCCCCAAATGGAACGGCCGTATCGCGTACCGTTTTTTCCGCTGCCGCCCGCGATCTTCTGCGCGTTCGCGGTGTATCTCATGTACGCTTCGTTCGTATTCCGCTGGAAATCGACCGTGGCGGGCATCGTCGTCGTGTTGCTGGGCGTGCCGGGGTACTTTCTGTTCAAACGCGTCGCGCGCGGCAAGGGTTAGCGGCCCACCGTCGGGTCGCCGTCGGTTGAATCCGAAGCGCGGCCAACAATTATACTTTACAACCAGGACCTGGGCGCGTTTTCTCTCCCGCATGCAGCGCACGAAAATCCGCGAACTTCTGCGCGCCCCCGGTGACGGGCGCGAAGTATTTCTCTGTGGCTGGGTTCGCTCCCGGCGCGACTCGAAGGGCGGCTTTTCATTCCTGGAAATCAACGACGGGTCCTGTCTGGCCAATATCCAGGTCGTCGCGGACGAAAAACTTCCCAACTACCAGGACACCATCGTTCGGATTACGACCGGCAGCTCCCTTGCGGTAACCGGCCGGCTGGTCGCCTCCCAGGGCAAAGGCCAGACCGTGGAGGTACAGGCCGCCGACGTACGCGTGTATCAGATCGCACCGGACGATTTTCCCATCCAGAAAAAACGGCACACCTTCGAGTATCTACGAGAGATCGCGCATCTGCGCCCGCGCACCAATACTTTCGGGGCGGTTGCGCGCGTGCGTAATTTTTTGAGTTACGCGATTCACAGTTTTTTTCAGGAGCGCGGTTTTCTGTATATTCATACACCAATCATCACGACGAACGACGCGGAAGGCGCGGGGGAACTGTTTCAGGTGACCACGCTGCCGCTCGCAACAATCCCCAAACAGAACGGCGCGGTGGATTTCAGCGGCGACTTTTTCGGCGCGCCGGCCTTTCTCACCGTCAGCGGGCAACTGGAGGGCGAAGTGTACGCCACCGCGCTCGGGGACGTTTACACCTTCGGGCCCACGTTTCGCGCCGAAAATTCCAACACGTCCCGGCACCTGGCCGAGTTCTGGATGGTGGAGCCGGAAATGGCCTTCTGCGATCTGGCGGGCGATATGGACGTGGCGGAGGCATTCCTACAATACGTGTTCACGCGCACGCTCAACGAATGCCGGGAGGACATGGAATTTTTCGCGAGTTTCGTTCGCAAAGACGCGATCACGCGGCTGGAGTCCATCGCCGCCGCGCCCTTCGAACGGATCACTTACACCGAAGCCGTAGAAATTCTCAAAAAAGCGAAAAACGCAAAGTTCGAGTTTCCGGTCGAGTGGGGCCGCGATTTACAGAGCGAACACGAACGATTCCTGACCGAACAGCACTTTAAGAAACCCGTGATTCTGACGAATTATCCGCGCGAAATTAAAGCGTTTTACATGCTGCTCAACGATGACGAAAAAACGGTTGCGGCCATGGACGTGCTGGTCCCCGGCGTGGGCGAAATCATCGGCGGCAGCGAACGTGAACACCGGGCCGAATTGTTACAGAAACGATTCTCCGAGAACCACATCCCACCGGGTTCGCTCGACTGGTTCCTGGACCTGCGCCGCTACGGTTCGGTCCCCCACGCTGGCTTCGGACTGGGCCTGGAGCGCCTCGTGCAATTCGTGACCGGCATGGAAAACATCCGCGACGTAATTCCCTTCCCGCGTACGCCGGGACACGCGAAGTTCTAACCGGGGCCGGAAAAAGCGTTTGCCAGAAAGCGGCCCGATCGGCAATTTATACAGGAGGGAACTCACGCAGTCATGATTCGCCACGGTTCTAAATTAATCGCCCGGCTGCTGTTGGTCGGCGCCCCGGTCATTCTGAGTGCCTGTTATTTCAGTCAGGAATGCCCTCAGGAATTGCTGAACGCCGCGACCCACCAGCAGAAAGCCTGCTCGGCGGCCGTGCAGAAGAAGAAAAACCTGGAGACCATCATTCTGCTTTCCATCCTGACGGGCGGATTTAGAGGCAGCGCGGCGGCAACCTCGAGCGATTCCGGCACGGACGGGGAAGACGGCGGAGCGGGCACGGATAATTAGCGGGCCCGCCCCATTGCCTGGCCGGACGCTTCTGCCGCAGCATCAACTGACCCCGCTCGCATGAAATTCAAAGCCCACAAAACGTACGAGGCCCTGTTCCTTTCAGACGTCCACTATTTGCTGAACAAAAAGGTCAAAGACCACGGCCATCGCCAGCTCTTCGAATTCCTGGATCATCTATTTAAACGCGGGGTACGTTTCCGATCGCTCTATCTCGTGGGCGATATCATCGAAGCGTGGTATTTCAGCGCCGGGCGTACGTTTCGTAAGAAAAAAAAACGATTCAGCCGACTCTTCGACCGGTTCGACGCAGTCGCCCTGGCCGGCGCGGAGAAGTTTTACATCGTCGGCAATCACGATACGACCTCGTTTACGATGCGACTCGACCCGGACATCGCGGAGTTTCTCCATCAACGCAACTGGCGCGTCGTGGAATCGGTGCGGACCGCCGACACGGTCGTACTGCACGGGCACCAGGGCCAGTACAACCGGCTCACCTGGGCGCTCGATATTTTTATCGTCCGGCTTTTTTTTACGATCGCGATGATCGTGCCCGGACTCTTCCGCGTGGCCGAACATTTTTACCACAAACACCTCAACGGCCGTGATCCGCGTTCGCCAGAAGAGGCCATTCAGTATTACAGTCGCCTGAGCCACGCGGCACAGCAGGGCGAACGGGTGATGATCTCCGGGCACACCCACGGCTTCTTATGTATTCCGCAACTGAAGGTGATCAACACGGGCGACTGGCTGCACAGTCGCACGTTTGTGGTGCGCAAAGGCGATCGTTTCATCGGCGTGCGCATGAAAAAAAAGAAAATATATAAAAAAGAATTCGAAATCAAAATCAAAAAGTCCGGGACGTCCTTGCGACTGAAAGTCGAAAAGGAACAGACCCTGTAAGGAAAAACATGATGGAACAACGCAAGGCGCTGGTACTGGGCGGAACGGGACTGGTCGGATCGCACGTTCTGCGACTCCTGCTGGAGGACAGGGCGTACGGAAGCGTGTACGCGCCGGTGCGCCGTCCGCTCGGATTCACGGCGCGGACCCTGGTGGAACTCCCTTTCGATTCGGCCGCCATCGCCCGGCGCCTGCCCGTGGACGACGTGTTCTGCTGTCTGGGTACGACCATCAAGCAGGCCGGCTCACAGGAAAATTTTCGCAGGGTCGATTTCGAATACCCGCTGGAGCTGGCCCGGCGCGCTTCGGAGTCGGGCAGTAAACAGTTTCTCATCGTGACCGCGCTCGGTTCCAGCGCGCAGTCGCCCATTTTTTACAATCGCGTCAAAGGCGAAATCGAAGCCGCGGTCCAGGCCCTGCCCTTTCAGAGCGTGCACATCCTGCGCCCCTCGCTCTTACTCGGCCACCGCGCGGAAAAACGCGCGGGCGAGGAAATCGCCTCGGCCGTGTCCGGCCTCGTGAGCTGGACGCTGATCGGTCCCATGCGAAAGTACCGACCCATCCGGGGCGAAACCGTCGCGCGCGCGATGGTCAGCCTCGCGCTGGAAAATCGGAGCGGCAGGTTCACGCACGAATCGGATGAAATCGAGGCGATCGGTAGCCGGTAGCCGGTAGCCGGTAGAGCGAGGCACGGAATTCGTGGTCGGCGAAACTTTTTTCAATTCAGTGCAGCATGGCTTATCCGGTTCGCGGCGCGTATCGATCGTGGTATATATCCACGAACGTGAGAAATAAAATCACCACCAGCGGTCCGTAAAAAATCCCGGCGGGCCCGAACACACCCATCCCGCCGATGATGCTGAACAACACCAGGATCGAGCTGATCTTGACGCGACCCCCGACGAAGAGCGGTTTCAACCAGTTTTCGGTCAAAAACGCGACGGCCGAGCACCAGATGAATACGAACAGGGCCGTCCAGTAGTGCCCGACGGCCACCAGATAGATCGTGGCCGGAATATACACGAAGCTGATCCCCACAATCGGGATAAAGGCCAGGATGATCATGATAAAGGTCCAGAGCAAAATCGAATCGAGCCCCGCGATCCAGAGCGCCAGTCCCCCCAGCACTCCCTGTAAAATGCCGCCCAGACCGTTCGTGATGAGGGTCACGTAGTTCATCTGGTTGAAGCGATCGACGAGCAACTGAACATCCTCGCGCGGGAGCGGCGAAAGTCGAAATAAATATTCTTTTAGGTCCGGCCCGTACAGCAGAATGCTGTACGTGAACAGCATCATCATCACGAATTGAAAACTGAACACGAGCATCTCGCTCAGGAGCGTGTTCAGTTGATTCAACAGGGCCAGCGAAACGTTTTGCGCCGTGTCAAGGATGAACGTTCGAATTGTTTCGTAATTGTAATCAACCCCGATATACCCGAAAATTTCGCGCGCGGTCCTGGCCGTGGAGCCGTCGCCGAACAGGAAGCCGGTGATCACTTCCTGGTCAAGAGATCCCTTGAGATACAGATAGACCTGGCGAACCTCCCCCGCAAGTTGCGCGACGATGTACAATCCGGGCAGGATGACCAGCAGCAGAATCAGAACGCAAACCAGAATCGCGCTGAGATTGCGCGAAAATTTTAAGCGATCCGTGGCGAAGCGCATGACCGACAGAAACGAACCCGCGAGGATCCCCCCGAAGATGATCGGCGTCAGGAAGGGCCAGGCCATCACAAAGACGAGGGCCAGCACCCCCAGAAAAAGCGCGGCGAAGACGATATTTCGTAAAATCATAGCGGCCGTTTCATATTTTCGTTTCTTGCCACCGGGCTAATAAACCGGCCAGGCGCCAGGTTCAACCGTCATCCGCGAAAGACCTGGAGCCTGCGGAGTCGCGAAACGCAGCATGCCGGGCAGATTGAGCGGACGGTTCAGCCCCAGCCACCCGCTCAGATTTTCCAGCGGTTGAATATTATAATGGAAGGGCGCGGAGGAATACACTTCCCCGAGGGGGGACCCGAAGACGGGCAGGATCGCCACGCGAGCGGACGTACGCAGCACGATACTCATGCCGTCCATCGGTAATTCGCGCACGCTCTCGCGGAAACCGAAGTCGTACACCGGCCAGTATTCCTCGGCGTTGGACGGATAAAATATACGAATCGACTGGCCCAGCGCGCGCGCCGATTGCCCGATCGCGCGCAGAGTCACTTCCCCGCGCAGATCGCCGGGCACGGCCTGGATGCGCCGGCTCAGTACCATCTGACGCACGTACGCGTAGTGCCGCGGATTGGCGGCGATGCTGTCGAACCCCCACTCGGCGGACATCGCCTCGAGTTGTTCCAGGCGCGTCCAGACGCGGCTTTCTTCGCCTGAAAAAACCACGTCAAACGCTTCGCGAAACAGCGCGAAATCGGGGTGCTGACCGAAACGATCTTCCACCAGCGTGAAGGAGTTTTCTTTTTCGGAAGGGTGCCAGTGATTCTTAAAATCGCCGTAATCCGGGGAAATTTCGATAAAAAATAAATGAATTTTATTGATGGCCACGACCACCGGATCGAAGTCCATGAGCCAGGCGTACTCGCTGTGCGCCAGGGCGACCAGGCAAAAATTCTGGTCGGTGCCGACGCCCACGTACCCGCCCCCCAGGCCGCGGATTTCGTCCTGGAATAAATCCAGCCGCGCTTCGTTGGACACCGGATAATGCTGCCTGGCCAGCCCGCGCAGGTCGGGCAGTTGGTCGAACGCCTCAATGCGAAAAGCCGCGTCCCAGCGGGGTTCGCCGTATTCGTCGACCGGGACGCTGGCGCAGGCCAGGAGGCCCAGAACGTACAGCGGCGCGCTCCAGCGAAACACGAAACGGCTTTTCATAAGCGGATCAGTCGGTAAACAGATTCGTGGAAAGATAACGATCGCCCCGGTCGCAAATGATACACACGATGGTGCCGGCGTCCAGCATGGCGGCCATCTGGCAGGCGATGAAGGCCGCCCCGCCGGCGCTCATGCCACAGAAGACCCCCTCCTCGCGGGCCAGCCGCCGGGTGAAGGCCACCGCGTCCGCCTGGGAAACGTCCACCTTGCGATCCACGCGCGCTGGATCGAAAATTTTGGGGAGGTATTCCTGCGGCCAGCGGCGAATGCCTGGAATGCAGGACCCGTCCGTCGGCTGAGCCCCGATGATCTGGATGGCCGGATTTTTTTCTTTCAAGAAGCGCGAAGTGCCCATGATCGTACCGGTCGTGCCCATGGAAGATACGAAGTGGGTGATCTCGCCGTTCGTATCCCGCCAGATTTCCGGTCCGGTGGATTCGTAATGCGCCTGGCTGTTGTCCGGATTGGCGAACTGGTTGAGAAACAGGTACCCGCCTTCCCGTACCTTTTCGTTCACAAAATCGATGGCGCCTTCCATGGAGTCCTCGGCGGGCGTCAGAATCACTCTGGCTCCGTAGGCTTCCATGGTGGCGACTCGTTCGCGGCTGGCACCGGCGGGCATCACCAGTAAAATTTCATACCCTTTGAGGGTGGCCATCATTGCCAGGGCAATGCCCGTGTTGCCGCTGGTCGGTTCGATCAGCTTCATCCCCCGACGCAACTGCCCCCGGGCCTCAGCCCCCGCTATCATCCAGAAGGCGGCGCGGTCTTTCACGCTGCCTGCGGGGTTGTCCCCTTCCAGTTTTCCGAGTACGCGCACGCGCGGGTTAGGATTCACCCGCCGAAATTCTACAAGGGGGGTGTTGCCAATCCGGTCCAGGAGAGTCTGGTATTGGGTGCTGGTTCCTGCGCTCATACGGTGTCCGGGGCTCTTGACCTGGCCCGGTTCAGTATGCCGAAAGGAACCGACTTCTGGCAATTGATTTTTCTCTGACCGCCGCGTTTTGGGCCCCGCTAAATTTCCCAGAGCACCCGGCACACGGCCAGGGGTTCGGCCTTGCCCTTCACCCGCACGTCCGGGAGCGGTTCGGTGGGCACGCCTTCCAGCAGAGCGCCCTGGACATCGCGAGAAATCACGAACGGCCAGTCGAAGGTCTTACAGAGGGCCTCGATCCGGGCGGCCGTGTTCACCGTGTCACCGATCACGGTGTATTCCAGTCGGCCCTCGAATCCGACATTGCCTACGAACACTTCCCCGCAGTGCAGTCCGACCCCGATGCGAATTTCCGGCAGGCCCGCGCTGAGGCGTTCCCGGTTCCAATCCCGGATCGACCGCAGCATGGCCCGGCCCGCGAGCACCGCGTTGGTACAATCGCGACCGGGCTCCGCGGAGGGGCGCGGCGTTCCGAACGTGGCCATCACCGCGTCCCCGATGAACTTGTCGAGCGTGCCGGCAAAATCGAAGATGACCCGCGTCTGGCGCTGGCGAAGCTCGCCCAGCAGGGCGACGATGTCGTCCGGCCCCAGGGATTCAGACAGTGCCGTAAAATCGCGCACGTCCGAAAAGAGTACCGTGACCGGCTGGCGCCGCCCGCGCACGGCCTCCGCATCCTCCTCCTTCGTGATTTCCTCCACCACCTGGGGCGCGAAGTAACGCGAAAGCGCGGCCTTCTGGTTTTCCACCATAGCGATCCGCCGCACCATGAACAGGGCGCGGTAAATCGCGTAGCCGAGCGCCAGCGCCAGGCACAGCGCGACGACCGGACGCGCGAACATATCAGGCAGCACGATGGCCGGGCCGAGCAGGTAATCGCGCCAGTTGTCCGTCAGCGGTACGCCGGAGTACAGCCCGTACGCGAGAAAACTGCCCGAGACCAGCAGATACAGACCGGCCGCGGCGCACGTCAGCGCGAGGCGAAATTGAAACACGCTGAGCGCGAGCGGGATGAGCATGTAAATCATGGCCGTGTTCTTCAACGCGAACGCGAAATTGTCCGGCGAGTACACCCGGGTCCAGGTGAGGGTGACCAGCGTGAGCACGAGGAAATCGCAGACCAGCGCGATATAATCGTACAGGCGCCGGACCCTGGTCGTCGCGCGCAGCACGCGCGAATGCACGATCGTCACCGCGAGGTACGCGACGAAACCCACGAAGTTGATCACCCCGGCCGGGCCCGCTTCCAGCCCCGTCCAGAGCACCGGCAGTGCCACAAGCGCGACGAACACATACCGGAACCGATTCGACTGGATGGCGCCGTTGAGCTCTTCCATTTCCACGGCCTGGCGCACGGCCGCACTCATCGCGCGGCGATCCAGCACGAACCGCAGACGCTTAACATTTTCTCGCAAAAAGTTAATCATTTTACTTTAATGCGAATTCAGCATTCGCCCGTGACAGGGGCATTGCGCGAAAGCGAACTGGCAAGCGATTTATGCGGATGAGCGGACCTCCCCGAGGAGGGGCGAGAAAATGGTCGACAAACAGGGGGGTATATACACTGTTTATACAAACCATGGAAACCAGCGTTCAAAAATGGGGCAACAGCCTCGGTATTCGGATCCCGGGCCCCCTTGCCAGAAACCTGGACCTCAAACAGGGGACTCCGGTCGAGATTCTCGCGGATAAAAACCGCCTCGTAATTCGAGCGACCCACCGGCAAACCCTCGCCGAAAAACTGAGCGGAATTTCGAAAGCGAATATCCACGATGAGGTTTCTTCGGGCCCGCCCCGCGGCAGAGAAATCTGGTGAAAAAACGCCTGTACGTCCCGGACCGGGGCGATCTTGTCTGGCTTGATTTTAATCCCCGGGCGGGCTCTGAACAGGCCGGCAAAAGACCGGCCTTGGTACTTTCGCCCCAAATTTATAACGGGAAGGTTGGCCTCGCGCTTTTCTGTCCGATTACGAGCAAGGTAAAAGGTTATCCCTTCGAAGTACCCATCGCGGGTAAGATCAAAGGCGTCGTCCTGACGGATCAAATCAAAAGCCTGGACTGGCGGGTTCGCGATGTCGTATTCATCGCCCGTGTAAAACCGACGGTCCTGGCTGAGGTGCTAGAAAATATTCAGCTGCTGCTCGGGTAAGAGCCCCGCTACCGATCGCTGTGACCCAGATCGCGGTCCGGCGCCACCCGGTCACGCACGAGTTGTTTGAGCTCTTTCATCTCCGGGAAACGGCCGGCCGCTTTACGCGAAAACAGCAATTCCCCGTCCAGGCGCACGTCCAGCACGCCGCCTTTGCCCGGCACCAGCGCGACTTCGCCCAGTTCGGCCTCAAAGGTCGTGAGCAATTCCTGCGCCATCCACCCGGCGCGCGCCGTCCAGTGGCACTGCGTACAGAATTCGATTTCGACGCGCGGCGCTGCCATCACGAACGCTCGGGGTCCTGTTCGACCTGGTGCGATTCGAGCACGGCGAGCAGGGTTTTTTTCTCCAGCGGTTTACTCAGGTGCCCGTCGCACCCGGCATCCAGGGACGCGCGGCGTTCGTGCTCCAGAGCGTGCGCCGTCAGCGCGTAGATCGGCGTGGGCCCCCGCCGCTGACCGGAGGCGATTTCGTCTTTTTCCCATTCGCGAATCACCCGTACGGCTTCCAGACCGGACAGAACCGGCATCTGTACGTCCATGAAGACCATGTCGTACGGCTTTTCCTGGAAAAGACGGACCGCCTCGGCTCCGTCCACGGCCACGTCGATGCGGTGCGTCGTGCGCTTGAGAAAGGCCAGAAATAAAAGGCGATTGTCCGGATTATCCTCCGCCAGCAGAAGCGCAAGGCCGCGGCCAGCGACCGATTCCTGGGGAGCGACCGGTTCGTTTTTTTCCATTTTTTCGCCTGTTTCAGTTGTATCAAAATTAATGGCGAAATAGAACCGGCTGCCCTTGCCTGGAAAACTTTCCACGCCGATTCGTCCGCCCATCAGTTCTACCAGGGAACGGCAGATGGCCAGACCGAGACCGGTTCCGCCGTAGCGCCGCGTGGTGGATTCGTCCGCCTGGGAAAAACTGTCGAAGATCCGTTCCCATTTATCCAGATCGATGCCGATTCCGCTATCGCTGACTTCGAATTCCAGGCGCAGCCAGCCGGGCCTGGCGAACGCCTCGCGATCGGCGCGCACCAGCACGCGAACGAAACCGCGTTCGGTGAATTTGATGGCGTTGCTGATCAGGTTCGACAACACCTGGCGCAGGCGGGTCGGGTCGCCCCGCACGTATTCCGGGATATCACCTTCCACGCGCGCGATCAACTCCACACCGCGCGAATGGGCTTCGGCCGTGAACAGACCCTGCAGCGATTCCACGAGCGTGGTGGGTTTGAAACGAATCGATTCGAGCTGGAGGTGTCCGGCTTCGATTTTAGAAATGTCGAGGATGTTGTTGATGACTTCGAGCAGATTACGCCCGGCGCGGTTGAGCACGGTCAGGTACTTCGCCTGTTCCCCGGATAATTTCGATTCGGCGAGCAGCTCCGTCATACCGAGTACCGCGTTGAGCGGCGTACGAATTTCGTGGCTCATATGGGCCAGGAAACGCGTTTTGGTTTCGCTCGCCAGGCGGTGGCGTTCCGCGTCGCGTTCAACCCTGCGAAACCGGTCCGAAAGGCCCAGCGAAAGCAGTGTTATTTCCAGTACCGATGCCAGCAGCACCCCGTTGTACGTGAATCCGTTGTGCGGAATGAGTCCGCGCGAAACGAGCAGGGATGAGATTCCGCCCGCGGCCAGAAAAGCCCAGCCCAGCAGAAAATAGATCCCGGCCGAATAACCCTGCCGCAGACGTAACATGGCCACGACGATATTCGGAATCCATAATAGAGAGACGGCGAGGACGAACGAAATCCGCGGATAACCCGTAAAACCGAGCGTGAGCAGAACTACCGCGAACACGAGATGAGCCCCCAGGCCGATGACGCAGGCGCGGATGAATCGATCGATCCGGTCCCGGCCGGATTCGCTTCGAAAAAAATGCCCCAGAAAAACGAAGGCCAAAAAAATCGTAAAATGCGCGAGCAGCGGCACGGCCTGGATCTCGATGGGAATCGGGACCTGTCCCAGAAACGGCCGGTACAGACCGCGGCTCACGCCCATCAATACGCCGAAACTCAGGGCGAAGATCGCGTAAAACAAAAAGGCCCGGTCACGCAGCAAAAAGAACAGGGAAAGGTTGTACACACCCATGATCAGCAGAATCCCGAAGTACAGGCCGATCAGTACATTTTCAATCTGGTCCTGCGTGAGGAAGGTCACTTCCTCCACGACCTGAAACGGCAGGACCAGCGGGCCGATCCGGTTGTGAATTTTGAGAAGATATTCGCCTGTTTCACCTTCCGCCAGTTGCAGGCGAAAAACCATATCGCGATGCGGGAACGAGTTTCCCGAAAACGGGAGATCCAGGCCCACCGCTCCCGCCGGGACGGGCCGACCGTTCACGACGCGATAAAGGATTCCCGTTTCCAGCCGCGGGAGTTTCAGGACCAGAAACCAGCGTGCGAATCGGGAAGAATTGTTTAATTGAAAACGAATCCAGAAGGTGGAATGCGTCGTTCCCAGGCCCGGGGGGTGGGCAAACCCGGAGCGGTACCGGCCCGCGCGCTCCGGGGCAAGGGCCATTTCCGGGCTGAGGAGCCCCTGCGGATCTTCCAGTACCGCAAGGTACGGGTGCAGGGGCTGATCGGGACCAAGGCCAAGATCGGCCGGAGCGGCGCCCAGACCGGCCGGACTGGAACCGAGACAGATCAGGGCCGTAACGAAACAAAAAAATCCGGGCCGCCGTAAACTGAACCTCAATTTGAACATGGATAATTGAACTCATCTCAAAACGGCCTCCACGCGGTTTTGAGAGTGTCGCGGTTTTCGGCGTACGTCCGAAACTCCAGGAAGGAAACGCCGGTCCGCCCGGGCCCGGAAATCTTTTTTTCGGAATTTTTAAAAAAGTACCCGACCCCCGTCCGGGCCGGACGGGGGAAAAAGCTGGCCGCCGGCCGGGCTGACGAATCGGATGGATCGGGTCCGGGCCCCGGCAAAAGAACCGCCCGCGCCCCGGGACTCCCCCCCTCCGGCGAGCAGGTCACCATGAAGTTATTCGCCATCAGCGACATTCACCTCAACTACGAAAAAAACCGCGAGGCCTTCGCGGCCCTGCCTCCGCATCCGGAGGACTGGCTGATCCTCGGCGGCGACATCGGCGAAACATTCGAATTATTACGTTTTACCCTCGAGATCGCCACGGATCGGTTCGCGAAAGTATTCTGGATCCCGGGCAATCACGATCTCTGGACGGTGCCCCGCCGGGACGCCCCGGTCGAAGAGGCCCTGCGCGGCCAGGCGCGTTACCTGGCCCTTGTGGAACTCTGCCGGCGGTACGGCGCCCTGACGCCCGAAGATCCTTTCGAACGCTGGCCCCGCGGCGACGAAACGATTCTGATCGCGCCGCTGTTCAATCTCTACGATTATACCTTCTGCCCGGACGAATTCGTCGACGATCCTGGGAAGGCCATCGAATGGGCCGTGGAAGCGGGCGTCGTTTGCAACGACGAACGATTTTTACACTGCGATCCCCACCCGACCATTATCCACTGGTGCGAGGAACGCCTGGCGATCTCGGAACGCCGCCTGACCGAGGCCCTGCGCGAACAGCCGGACGCCTCCTTCGTGCTCATCAACCATTTTCCTCTGCGCCGCGAACATGTGCGACTCTGGCGCATCCCGCGCTTTTCGATCTGGTGCGGCACCAGACGCACCCATGACTGGCACCGGCGTTTTCCGACGCGCGCGGTCGTGTACGGCCACCTGCACGTACGCGGCACCGACTACCGCGACGGCGTACGTTTTGAGGAAGTCTCGCTCGGGTATCCGCGGCACTGGCTTGCGCATAAAACCGTGGACGATTATTTACGCGAAATTCTCCCGGGCCCGAACGGCGGCCTCTGGGAAAAACTCAGCGCGGCGGTGCAGACGTACCGTGGGTGAGAACGAGTCAGGGTTTATATGATACCCGGCAGCATCCGCTCCGGCAACTCCAGCGTTTCGCGTTCCAGCGAAGCCACCGGAAACGAAGTGTAATCCGCGGCGAAAAACCCGCCCGGTCGAAAATTCCCGCTGCGGCCCACTCCCCCGAAGGGCAGAGCGCCACTCGCTCCGGTCGTGGACCGGTTCCAGTTGACCACACCCGCGCGAACCCGCGCGAAAAATTCGTCGCGCCTGGCGCGCGAATCGCTGAAGAGACCGGCCGCCAGCCCGTACGCGGTCCGGTTCGCCTCGGCGAGCGCGGCGGCGAAATCGCCCACGCGGGTAACCTGGAGCAGCGGCGCGAACACTTCTTCGTCCGCTACGCCGGCCACGCCGGTTACATCAATCAGGCCGGGGGCGAGCAGATTCGGAATGCCACGCAGAGACTCAAGGGGCCGCAAAGCCCGCGCGCCGGCGGCGAGCAAACGCTCATGCGCCTGAATCGCATTTTGCGCCGCTTCAGGCGAAATTACCGGGCCGGAAAACGGTTCGGGTTGTTCGTTCCAGAGCCCCACGCGCGCGCGGTCCAGCAGGGCCGTGAGATCGGCCAGGAGCTCGTCGCCTTGCGCGCCTTCCGGGATGATCAGACGCCGCGCGCAGGTGCAGCGCTGACCGGCGGTAATAAAAGCGGACAACAGGGTGTGATAGGCCGCCGCGCGCGAGTCGCCCGCGTCCCAGATGACGAGCGGGTTGTTCCCGCCCATCTCGAGCGCGAGCATCCGTCCTGGAAAATCGAGCGAGGAGCGCGCGAGGGCCTGACCCGTGGTCGCAGAGCCCGTAAAAAAAAGCGCGTCAATCCCCGCGTGCGCTGCCAGGGCCTGGCCGGTTTCGCGCGCGCCCTGGACGAGATTCAAAACTCCAGGCGGCAAGCCGACGCGCTCCCAGAGTCGCGCCATACGCTCCGCCACAGCCGGCGTGAGCTCGGACGGTTTAAGGACAACCGTATTGCCGGCCAGGAGGGCGGGCACGATGTGACCGTTGGGCAGATGCGCGGGCATATTGAAGGGCCCGAACACAGCGGCCACGCCGATCGGCTTCCACGACAGGCGGGCCGTCGCGTCTGGCATTGTTTCCTCTCGCGATGCGTTGCGATCCGCGTACGCGCGCACGGACAGGGCGACTTTACCGATCACCGTCGCGATTTCAGTGCGCGCCTCCCAGAGTGGCTTTCCTGTCTCGCGCGCGAGTAACACGGCGAAATCGTTTTCGTCGGCTCGCACCGCTTCCGCGAAGGCTTCCAGCAGGGCGCGCCGTTTTTCCAGAGGCAACCCCGCCCAGCGGCAAGGTCCACCTCGCCGGGCGTGGCCGCGCGAAACTCCGCCAGGACTGCGCCCGTGCCCGCGTCCCGCGTCAGGAACGCAGCGCCCGCGCCTCGCAACCAGTCGCCATTGATCAAATGGGATGCGCTCATTTCGAAAACGGCGACGCGTCCGGCCGCAGCTTCCGACAGGCTTCGCGCCCGCGTGCCTCGGCCCGGTCCGCCTGATCGCGGCAGCGTGTGCGTTCGCCGCCGAAGGGTTTTTTATTACATTCCGCCTGGGCCGCGCGGTACTGTTCGCGCACCTGCGCCATACAGGCCTCCTTCTCCGGCGCAGGCGCCGCGAGGAGGGCAACGGAGGCCAGTGATAAAAACACAATCGCGGTTTTTTTCATTTTTTATTTCTCCCGGGCCGGAGTTTTTTCGCATCGCGGCAATTCCGCAAGGCTGCCTTCAACCGGCGACGGAGGCGTAGGACTCCCAGAATTTTTCGTTCGGCGCACGCACGTCCCGTGTCAGAGCGTACTCGGGCTTGAGACCATTCACGTAGTACATGGCCACATCGCCCTTATTTTTCGCGGCGATATGCCCGCGAAACTCGCAATCAAAAACATCTTTCACGAGTTCGTACGTGGGGCCGCTGATGTTTATCTTACCAGGCGTGCCCGACGACTCCATCCGCGAGGCGGTGTTCACCGTATCGCCCCAGACATCGTAGGCGAATTTTTTCTCGCCGATCACTCCGGCCACCAGGGGCCCGGAATGGATTCCCAGCCTGAGTTCCCAGTACGGTAGATCCTGCTCCGCCTTGATCTGTTTCATGATGGTCATGAATGCCTGAATTTCAAGCGCCGCCAGAACGCAATCGATGGCATGCGTCTGGTTCCGTTTGGGAATACCGCCCGCGCACATATAACTGTCGCCGATTGTCTTCAGTTTTTCGAGATTGAACCGCTCCGTGATCTTGTCGAACTGCACAAAGCACGCATCCAGATCCTGGATCAGCTCGCGCGGCGAGAGTTTCTCCGCGATCTGCGTGAAACCCTTGAAGTCCGTAAACATCACGCTGACGCTTTCATAAAGCACAGGATCGGTCGCTCCCTTCTCTTTCAGTTCTAACGCGACGTCAGCGGGCAGAATGTTCAACAGCAGTTTTTCTGATTTCTTTCGCTCAACTTCCGCGAGATTCTTCGCGGCCTGAACTTCATTGAACAGGGACGAGCCATTGATAATTCCAGCCAGCTGCTCACCGAGAATTGAAAGACGTGTGATGTCGTCCGGTGACAGATTCATCACCCCGTCCGAATTGGAAAAATTCAGAATTCCCACAGGCTCTTTGTTAAGAAGGAGGGGCAGGAAGAGGTAGGAGCGGATTTTGCAGGCCCTGACCACAAAACGTTCTTCTTCGGTCACCCAGTGCATTTCTTTCTCGCCAAAATCGGCGAAGTAGGCGGGTTTTTTGCTCCGCAGGGTAAGGCCGTGTCCGCCTCGCGCTCCTTTCATGGGAATGTTGAATTCGAAGATACGTTTTCGCTCCGCCGCACTGATGAATTCCGGAAGCGTGGCGGCCGCGATTTTCAGACTTGTTTTTTCGGTATCGGCGACCATGAGGCTGTAGTACTGGATTCCAAAGTTCTCTTTCACATAATCATGCACCTTCTGCATGATCAGCTGGAGATCCAGGTTTTCATTCAGACTTTTTACGAGACGGTTCAGAGCCGCCGTATCCGCTTTCTGTTTTTCGGTCTGACGCAGTAGATTCACCGTGTTGATCACCCCGGCCACCTGCGCGCAGAAGGCGTCGATGGTGCGGATGTCCCGCTTCGAGAGGCGCATCGGAGTGTCAACATTCGAGAAGAAAATAATGGCCACGCTCCGGTCATTGACAATGAGCGGAACATTCAGAAACGAGGTCGCGCCGGTCATTTCGATTAGCTTCCGGTCGAATTCGAACTCGAATTTTTTTATGTGCGGGAGATAGAGAGTTTTTTTCCGATTCCAGACCACATGGGCAATGCCCCCTTCCGGACCCAGTGGGATGCGCAGATCTTTTATCTGTTGATACATATGATCGGGCACTCGCTGGTAACTGTAGGCTCGAAAGCTGACCAGGCATTCTTCCGTCTCATCCGGTAGAAAAAGCCAGGCGGCGGGAATGCCGAAGTTTTCGTACACATACTTCGAGATTTCTTTGAAAATTTGTTTCAACTCCGAATGTGAATTTATCAGGTGCGCGAAGCGGCTCAGAGCCTCGATCTCGCGCCGGGCTTCCTCGGTTGTCTGCAGCGCCGCATCCGCGCGCCGCTTCTCCTCCCCCAGCCTGCGGACTGTCTCGTCCATCTTGACCGCGGTGGGACGCAAAAAGATAAATGAAATCATGTAGAATGCCAGAGCGAGCGGCGCGGCGACCAGCAGAGTGTGGGCAAGGGCCGCGGGCAATCCGGCCGTTTCCGTAAGACCGAGCAAATAAAAAATCATGCTCACCGGTACAAAAAGCAGAATCAAGAGCGATACGCGGTTGCCGATCGCCGTTGCCTCCCCGATCACCGGAATCGCGCTATGTTTCAGAACGGCATAGGCGAGAATGAAGGCGGGAAAAAACTGGAGTTCAGCCAGCGGGTAGAGCGGAACACCCATCGTAGCCGGAAGATTTAAAAGAATCAGCACATCGCCAATGACGAGAGCGAGGACGACCAGACCCCCCAGGTTATTCGCGGAAGCGCCTCTGCCCCGCCACCAGCTGCGCAGAAAAGCTGCGGCGGCAATCAACCCGAGCGCCCCAAAAAGATTCAGGCCTGGACCCGCGACCGAGATGCGGCCGAACCAGTATTCGTAAAAACCTGAGAAAAAATGCGGAGTCCATAGAACGACGCAGAGGATGGCGGACGCCAGATCGACGAATCGAACCGCGTTCGGCCTTTCCCTGCCCAGCGCGAGATAGGCAAAGCGCAGGTGGACGCCGGGGGTAAATAAAAAGGCCGTGTAGAAAATCTGTTCGATGCGGCGATCGACAATGAGCGGCAGGTCCAGCTTGAAAGCCGTCATCACAATCATGAGCGCGCCCGCGAGCATCAGCGACGCGGCGGCGAGCATATTGAGTTTCTGATCAGGATTGCTCCCCGCGAGAAAAATGGCCAGGGCGAAGGCTAAGACACCGGAGAACAGCGGCAGCAGAAAGATCGGCCTGGTGTACAACTCCAGGTGATGGGCAGGCGGCAGAGCCACGGCGACAAGAATTGAAATGCCGAGGAGTCCGAAGGTGATGAGACCGGCGAAAATCTTGAAGAGGCCGCGCTGCCGGAACAGCAGGTCGTTGACGTTCAGAAAATCCGCGCGAAAGATCCCATAGCCGAGCACCAGCATCGGCAGGAACGCGAAAGTACTCATGGGAAAGATCGGAATGCCCGCCAGGCTCGGAAGGTTCGTAATCACGAGCAGCGAGCAGAAATGCAGACCCATGAACAGGAATTTTTTTCGCCGCAGGTCTTCCCTGTTGTGGCGAAAGTAGTGAATCGTCATCGGAACTCCGACAGCCAGATAACCGATCGAAGCGAAGGCGCCCCAGAGCCGCAGGGGCAGTTCGGCAATGGGGTAGATTCCAAAAGAGTAGTGAAACCAGGCTCCCGTAAAATCGGTGCCGGTGAGCAGACCGAAATACGCGAAGGCGACGGAAGCCGTTGACAGAAGACCGGTGATCAACATCGAACGATAACGCCGGTCTGTGAGATAGTACGTGAACATGTACGCGCCGGGCGAGAGCCAGACGACGCCGAAATAGGCCGCCCGATTGAGCGAAAGGAGCAGTTCCGTATCCAGAATCACTGCGCGAAACGAAAGAGCCAGTCCGAGCGAACCAAAACCAGAACAGAATAGAACAAACGTAATGAGCAGCGGCCGGTTCTCGGTACGCCGCAGTGCCATCAGGCCGACTGCCGCCAGTGACATGCCCACCACAAACGTAAAAAAACTCGGCACAGCCCAGGGCAACTGATGCCAGAAATATTCGGCGGCGCCGGGATGATCTGGTAACGTCGGCAGTGGAATCATTGACCTACCCCTGAAAAAGTGGACACCGCGCAATCGATCAAAAACACCCTGCCTGTCCTTTCGCGTACGATCGTACGTGCGTTCGAACCGGTCAAACAGATTTAGCCCGGAACAAACCGGGCAGTGAAAACTACCGCAGCGTCACAAAGCGCACCGGATCGCCGATCGCCACCCCCAGGCGATCGACCGCCTCCGGAGCGAGCCTGATCCCGTCCGCGTTTTCGAGCACGTTGAGATCCGTGAGCACGCCGCGAAAATTTTTGTTTTCATTCGTGACGATAAACCGCGGCGGATCGTCTCCATGAATTTCCACCGGGGCGATTTCGCGCAGGGGCAGGACGCGCGCCGCGCGCACCGTGCGCAGTTTCGCCACATCCGCGATCACCAGCGGCCCCGCGTCGAAGATGTCCACATTGCCCATGTACGAAAATCCCTCGCTGTATAAAATTTTCAACGCGGGTTCGGTCTGCGGGTGGACTTTCCCAAGGACGTTTTTCGCGCCCTCGGGCAACAGGTCCGCGTAAATCGGGAACTCCGGCATGAGTTCCGCGATGAATTTTTTATCCACCACGCTCAGATAATCCGCGTAAGGGAAATCGATGTCGAAAAAATGTCGCCCCACCGCCTCCCAGAACGGCGAGCGCCCGTCGCGGTCGCTGACGCCGCGCATTTCGGCCAGCACCCGTTTTTCGAAACTTTCCGGGAACGTGGCCATGAACGCGAAGCGTACCAGCGAAAGGAAACGGCCCACCCCGCTGTGGCGCGCCTCAGGCGTCAGATACAGGGTGCCGATCGACGAGGGCCCGTCGTGTTCGGCCTTGAGGTGCAGGACGCGCAACTCGCGCACGCGCTTGAGGGATTCGGAACGCAGGACCATATTCTCGACGCGAAAACTGTAAAACGGTTGAAACCCGCCGACCTTCGACTCCACGGCCGTCGTCCCGAGAATGCGCCCCGTGGCCGCGTCCTCCAGCACGAAGAGGTAGGATTGCCCCTGGGGTTTTTCGTCGAGCAACTCGAAGCTGCGCGCCACGTGGTGGATTTTTTTCGCGAGTGCGTCGCGGTTTTTGATGAGCGAAGTCAGGCCGAAGGCGCTTTCGGTGGCCAGATGGAACAGATCGTCCAGGTCTTTTTCCGCGATGGGTCTGATAAAATACATAATTTCGCTTAATCCAGAATATTCTTAAAACAGGTACCGCTAACCCCGCCGCCGTGGCCAGGCGATTTCGCCCGCGGCGATTTTCAGGACCAGCAGCGCCACGAGCGACGCCCGTTCGGTGAGCGAATCGACGATCAAAAATTCCTGATCGCTGTGCGCCCCCCCGCCGCGTCCGCCGAGCGTGTCGATATTGGGCAGACCCGCCGCCGCCAGTTTATTGCCGTCGCAGACTCCGCCCGTGGAACGCTGCGTGAGATCGAGGCCCTCCTCCGCGCCGGTCAGCGAAAGCGCGTCGAAAAGTCGCGCCGTATCGTCCGTGAAAGGTTTGGGCGGAGAGGAAAAATCGCCGAACAGACTGGCTTCCAGTCCGTCTTCCGCGTTCACCTCCGCCACCATGCGCGCGAACCGCTCCCGCAACGTGTCCATCGCCGCCAGATCGCGCACGCGCGCGTTGAAGCGGACGATGGCCAGGTCAGAGACGACATTCCCGGGCCCGCCCCCGTCGATCCGGCCCACGTTCACGGTAAAGGGGCCTGCGTCGTTGAGAGCGGCCAGGTGGACCACGAGCGCCGCGGCGCGGTGGATCGCGCTGCGCCCGGTGTGAAATTCGCGGCCCACATGCGCCGCGCGCCCGCGAATCACGATCGAAAAATTACCCGATCCCATACGCGCTCCGACCAGGGCGCCGTCGGGCAGGGCCGGCTCAAAGAGCAAACCGAAATCGAAGCTCCCCGCGCGCTCACGCAAGAGCGGCGCCGATCCGGGCGATCCGAGTTCCTCGTCCGGACCCAGAAAAATTTCCCAGCCGATCTTTTCAGCCAGCGACGACTGTTCGATCGCGCGCACGGCGCAAAAAAGAATGGCGATTCCGCTTTTCGCATCGACCACCCCAGGACCGACGAGGGTTCCGGCGTCACCCCAGCCAACCGTCTGAAAGGGATGCTCGCGTTCGAAGACCGTATCGTAGTGAATGGAAAAAAGGACTTGCAGGGGAGCCGCGGGCCGCTTGCGCCACGAAATCGCCTGCCCGAGCGGATGTTCGACGGCGCGCCCGGCCGCGTCAATGGCGACTTCCGGACCCAGCGCATGGAGCACCGGCGCGACGCCCGGCACGCTGAATTCCTCCAGCAGGCGGTCACGCTGCCGCGCGAGGCCGTCCAGATTGTACGAGCCCGTGTTGATCGCCGACCATTCCCGCACCTGGCGGATCATCTCGTCCCGTCGGGACCTGATCCATTCGCGAATGGGGCCAAACTCCATCGGCTTTAGATCCCTGCGCGCGGCCTGGGCGACAACCACATTCCGTAAAAATTGCCGCGTCCTCATAAGGGCCCATCCTGAAAGTATTTTCAGGGAAATCCTGGGAGTTCCGTATCATCCAAAAGGCCCCCGAAGGCCGGGATTTCTTCATTAACAGGCCAATCCTACGAACCCCTGGAGCGATTTTGCTTTTTAACGGGGGTTCGTAGGATTGGCCTTAACTACTCAAATATTTAGTATTTTTGGATTGACGTTTTCTCTCCCCCTTTCTATTCTGTGGACATGCCGATTATTCAGGTTCCAGAAGCCCTCCGTGAAAAACTGGGTGATAAAGCCTCGGAAGGTCTGGTCACCCTCATCAAGGACGCCCAGGAGGAACAGAAATCGCACCTTCTGGAACTGGTGGAAGAACGTTTCGCCCGCCGGGTTCTTGAGAGCGAAGGCCGTTCCGGAAAGGGTTTAAATGAAACTCAGACCGCTCTCCGCAAAGAAATGCACGATGGGTTTGCCGACGTTCGCAAGGAAATGAACGAAGGCCTCTCGGACGTGCGTAAAGAAATGCGCGGTGGCTTTCTCCGCGTGGAAGAGAAATTTACTGCCATGCAGGGCCAGATTACTGCGCAGACGCGCTGGCTGATCGCCCTGATAACTTTTATCGCCGTTGCTTTTAAACTCATTGATCTTTTCGTGAAATAAGGGCCCGCGCACGAATAAATTGTACGCTGTGGGCCCGCGCGGGATACGGGTGTCCCGCCCATCGCCTGGCCTGCGATATACCCCACACCTGGCATTCTTTTTCTTTACGACGTACCTTCGCCCGCGGTTTGATGAAAAAAACCGCGTAAACGCGCCAGGGATTTGGAGCCCCGGCGCAGCCCGGCCGGGTGCCCCTGCGTTCGCGCGCGGTGATAAATGGACCCGCGCGCGGGGCGCCCAGAATTCCCATGCAAGAACCGGCCCGTCGTTTTTTAAAGTTCAAGTCGCGAGAGCCCGGGCTCATCGAATCGCTTTTCCCGGTGGCGCTGCTGGTCGTTTCGCTCGTGGGCATCGTCTCCGTCTTCGGCGACGCGTCCACCGGGGGGCCGTCGCAGGTCGCGTTGATCCTGTGCGGATTCGTCGCCGCCCTTGTGGCCCACTCACAGGGTACGGCCTGGGTCACGCTGGAGGCTTCGGTCCTGCGCTCGGTGGGTTTCGTCACCCAGGCTATTTTGATTTTGCTGATCGTGGGGGCGCTGATCGGGACCTGGATTCTGGCCGGAGTCGTGCCGACCCTTATCGTCTGGGGCCTCAAGTTACTTTCGCCTTCGGTTTTCCTGGCCGCCACGTGTTTGATCTGTTCGCTGGTCTCGCTCGCCACCGGGTCCTCCTGGTCCACGGCGGGCACCCTCGGTCTGGCCCTGATCGGCATCGGCGGCACGATGGGGGTCTCCCCGGCCATGACCGCGGGCGCGGTCGTGTCGGGCGCGTACTTCGGCGATAAGATGTCGCCCTTCTCTGAGACGACCAACATGGCCAGCTCGATGGTCGGCGTGCCGCTGTTCACGCACATCCGTCACATGACCTACACAACGGCGCCTGGATTTACGCTCTCCATGTTGCTCTACCTCGGCATCGGCTACTTCGATTCGGGCGAAGGCTTTGACCCCGCGCGCATCGACGCGGTCACGAACGCCATCGAAGCGAATTTCGCGACCGGCCTGCATCTCCTGCTGCCCGTAATCATCCTCTTCGCGCTGGTCGCCTTCCAGGTGCCGGCCATACCCGCCCTGCTCACGGGCACGATCCTCGGCATGGTTTTCGCCGCGATCTTTCAACCCGATCTCGTGCGCGCCTTCGCGGGCGCGGGCGAATCTCCGTACGCCCTGGCCGTGCTCAAAGCCAGCCTCAAATCCGCGGCCACCGGCTTCGAATCGAAAACGGGGCTCGCCACCGTGGACGATCTGCTTTCGCGCGGCGGGATGTTCGACATGCTCACCACCGTGTGGTTGATTCTCGCGGCCATGTTTTTCAGCGGCATCATGGAAGGCAGCGGCATGCTCCAGAAAATCGCCGGCGCGATTCTTTCGGTCGCGCGCGGCACCGGCAACTTGATCGCGGCGACGCTCGGCACCGCCGTGTTCATGAACATCACCGCGTCCGAACAGTACCTGTCGATCGTGCTCACCGGCCGCATGTACGAAGACGCGTACGCGCGCCAGGGTCTGCATCCCAAAAACCTCTCGCGCGCGCTTGAGGACGCGGGCACGCTAACTTCGCCACTCGTGCCCTGGAACACGTGCGGGGCCTTTATGGCTTCCACGCTCGGCGTGGCCACCTTCGCCTACGCGCCCTTCGCCTTTCTGAATTATATCAATCCGCTGATTTCCGCGTTTTACGGATACGCCGGAATTACGATCGCGCCCATCGAAGCGAAAAAGGCCGTATGAGCGGTTAATAAAAAACGGGCGGCCCGGCCGGCGCGGTGCCGCGCTGCGTCCCGCCGGCCGTCGGGCTTTCGGAGGCTGTCGCCCCGCGCCACCTCCTCAATCCCTGCCGCGTTGTTCGCGGGACGGGCGGGCGTTTTTACGCGTCGCATTCAACTACACAAAAATTTAGTTTTTCCGCTTGACGTTTTTGTTTCCGCCCCCTATCCTACCCCCATGCCGATCATTCAGGTTCCGGAAGCCCTGCGTGAAAAACTGGGGGATAAGGCCTCGGAAGGTCTTGTGACTCTCATCAAAGACGCCCAGGAGGAGCAAAAATCACACCTCCTCGAACTGGTGGAAGAACGTTTCGCCCGGCGGGTTCTTGAGAGTCAGATGATCCTGCGCGGAGAAACGGTGGATTTATCCACATCCCTGCGCGGAGAAATGGCGGATTTATCCACATCCCTGCGCGGAGAAATGGCGGATTTATCCACATCTCTGCGCCACGAAATGGTGGATTTATCCGCATCTCTGCGCAAGGAGATCGCTGACACTTCAACCGCTCTCCGCAAAGAAATGCACGAGGGCTTTCTCGGCATCCAGAAACAATTCCTGCGCGTGGAAGAAAAATTTACCGGCCTTCAAAGCCAGATCACGGCGCAGACACGGTGGTTGATCGGATTGATCGCGTTCATCGCCGTGGCGTTTAAACTGGTCGATCTTTTCGTGAAATAAGAGCGCGCGCTTTCATGCCGCGTCACGCCCCCGCGCGCTGAAATTCGTACACGCTCCCCAGCCCCAGCAGGCTGCTCAACTCGTCCAGAGCTTCCCGGCTTTCGCGCAGGAGATCGGGGTCGGCCAGATCCTCCGGGCGCAATTCTTCGCGGTAGCGTCGCATGATCCAGTCCGTCAGTCGCGCGGCAAGCCCGTCGTCCAGAAATACCCCCGGGGCCGTATGCGCGATTTCGTTTTCATTCAACTCCACGCGCAGACGCAAACAGGCCGGGCCGCCGCCGTTGCGCATACTCCCCTGCAGATTCACGAACTCGGCGCGGCGAATGGGATGTTCGCCGGTCAGCAACCCGTCGATCACCGCCCGCACGCGGGGCGACTCGGCGCTTTCGGCCGGCAGGACGAGCGCCATACCCGCTTTTTCGCCTGGAAGTGAAATTAATTGCGAATTAAAGAAATACGACGCGACCGCCTCCTCCAGGTTCATGCGCGCGTCAGGTACGCACACGAGGTGCAACTCACGGTCCGGGCCCGGGAGAACTTCCCAGGCGCGCCGCAGCGCGTCCGCCGGGTCCTCCGCGAAGGCCCGTTCGTGATACAAGAACAAATTCCGATGCCCGACGGCGATCACGTCGTTGTGAAACACACCCGCGTCGATCGCCGCGCCGGCCTGACGCGCGAACAAAGCCCGACCTTCCTCCAGACCGTGGAGCCGCGCGACCGCGCGCGACGCTTCCAGGGCCTGACGCGCGGGAAATCGCCGTGGAGCCCCGTCCCCGTGTTCCCCGGAATCGCCGTGGACGAACAACTCGATCCCGGCGACCCCGAGGTCCGGAGCCAGCCGCGTATGATTGGCCGCGCCTTCGTCGCCGAGGGGAGCCGGCAGGGGCGCGTGGTGAACGAAACATTCGTTTGCGGCGAAGATCGTCCGTAGCACGCTTGCGGTCTGATCCGCCTCCAGCGAACGGTGAAAACTGGACGCGAGATTGGCCGGCGTAAAATGCGTACGCCCGTCGCGCGTGTCGGCCGCGGGCGAAACCGTGGCCGCGTTCGCGGTCCACATGGCCGACGCGCTGCAGACCGCCGCGAGGAGTTCAGGGGCCTCGCGCGCGGCCCGCGCGAGAATCCGCTCGTCGCTGCCTGTGAAACCCAGTCGACGCAGAGTCGGGATATGTGGCCGTTCCTGGGGCGGCAGCACGGCCTGCCGGAGACCCAGGGAGCGCGCGAGATTCATTTTCGCGAGACCCTGCAGGGCCGCCGCCCGTGGCGACGAGACCGCCGCCCGGTTGGCCATCGAAGCGCGGTTGCCGAACGCGAGGCCCGCGTAGTTATGCGTCGGCCCGACGATTCCGTCGAAGTTGACTTCAAACACTCGCGGATTCATTGGCCTCCAGCAGCAGAAAACTGGCGTCATCCTCCGGTGGCGTTTCGCCCGTAAAATTTTCCCAGTGTTTCAGGAGAAAATCGCGCTGGCCGGTCAGGTCCAGGTTCAGCGACGCGATCAGGGTTTCGTACAGGCGCCGCCGGCCGAACACGTCGCCGGTACGGTCCGTCGCTTCCACGATCCCGTCGGTGAACAAAAACAGGCGGTCGCCAGGGCGCATGGTTTCGAATTTATCAACGAACGGGATGGCCATCTCGTCGCCAAGACCGAGCACGATACCCGGGGTTTCCAGACGCGTGGCTTCGCCTTCCGGACGCCGCAACAAAAATCCGTGGTGGTGGCCGGCGCTGGAATACGTCAGACGCAGATCCCGGTCGATGATACAGCAGAACGCGGTGAGAAACTCCTCGGTTTTCACCGTACGCCCGATGGTACTGTTGATGTTTTCGAGAATCGCCGCGGGCGAGGTGTAACTCCGGACCGCCTCCGAAAAGGCGATCTTCGCCATCGTGGTCAGGAGCGCGGCCGGGATTCCGTGGCCCGATACGTCGGCGATGACCACGCCCAGGCGCCCGCCACTGAGCGGCTCCATATCGAAAAAATCCCCGCCGACTTTTTCGATCGACTTATAATACGAAAGCACGCGCAAACCGCCGGCGGAAAAATCGTACGGCGGGAGAATGCCGCGCTGGATGCGGGCGGCCACGTCCAGTTCGCGCTGGATGGTGCTGTCCCGGGCCTGGAGTTCGCTGTGCGCCTGGCGCAGATCGGTGAGCGCGTGATTCAGTTCGCGCGTGCGCAGGCTCACGAGCGCCTCCAGGGATTCATTCAGCGCGCGCGTGGCCGCGTTCTTTTCGCGGCGCAGAGTGTTGAAGCGGTCGCCCAGCGCGAGTGAAAGTAACATAACTTCCAGAGCGGATCCGAATTGTAAGCCGTACTCCGTGATGAACAGGGTCGGCAGGATATTGAGGTTTTTCAAAACGAAGGCGACGCAACCCGCGAACAGCCCGGCCCAGGCCAGCAGAAAATAACGCGCGGGGCGGTACCCGTCCTGCCAGGAGAACACGGCCCCGAAAAAAAGTAACACACAGGTCACCAGCGTCAGGCCCACGCCGACGCGCACGCCCAGTCGATATGAAACGAAGAGGGAACCGAACATGAACAGCACGCTGAAGCCGATCAATACGCGAATGAGGAAGTCAAGGCGCGGGTTGCGCGCGGGCGTCCGCAAAAAATCGCGCGTGAACAGGGCCATGCTCATGGTCGTCAGGCCCATGAAAAAATTTACGCAGAGATTGGCCCAGACGGGCCAGCGCCCCCAGAGATATTGAAACGCGAGTCCGTTGACGCTCATCACCGTCAGCGCGAAACTAAAAATATAAATTACGTAGTACAGATAACCCGGATCGCGCACGGTGAAAAACAGAAATAGATTGTACACGACCATGGCCAGCAACAGGCCGTAGTACAACCCGAAGCCGAACTGTTCGTTGCCGACCTTTTCGGCGAAGGCCTCCGGATTCCAGAGATTCAGGGACATCTGGACGATCCCCTGGGTGGCGAATCTGAGATAAAACTGACGCGGCTGCGGCGAATCCGCGGGCAGACGCAACCGTAATACGACGTTACGGTGCTCGATTTCGCGCCGCGCGAAAGGAAATATGTCACCCGCTTCGCGACTCACCCAGCCGCGCTCCGTTCGTTCGAACAGGATCATCGAGTCCATGGCCGGCAGGCCGCATTCCAGCAACCAGAGGGTCCCCGCCGCGCCAGCCCGGCCCACGCGAAAACGGACCCAGTACGCGGAATCGGTGTACCCGAAATTTGGCACGCGTTCGCTGGAGGGAATGAAACGACCATCGAAATCGGGCGCGGCCACCTGTTCAATCGACCAGCGGCGGTCCGGGTCTTCGAGGATTTCCAGATACGGGCCGAGTTCGTAATCGCCCCGGTGTTCGTCCACGACCAGAGACGGAGCGGCGAACGGGGCGGCGGAAAGGGAAAGCGCGCTCACGCACAGAATCAGGGGGAGGGAATACCGGCCGAGCGGAATCGAAAACCTTCGAATAAACACCATGGGTTGGCCGGAGAAACGCGTGCACGCTGAGCCTGCGCGAGTCGCGGGTAAATTCAAGCAATTTATGCGCGATAAAGCGGCTTTCGGTTTCGCGCGCCTTGAAAAAAATTCACAACCGTAAAGTTTTTTGAGACAAAATCCGAACCAGAACGTATAGTTAATATGAGGCGAGGACCGGGGAACGGAGCCGTTAAAAAAGTGAACAGCACGAGCGAAAAAGATACAGACCGACGCGGAGCGCGCGAGGCGCCTGGCATGGAAGTTTCGGTCCAGGTTTGCTCCCGCGAAATCTGGAATGACCGCCGGTTTCTGGAGAATCTGGAGGCCACCTACCTGGTCACCCTGCCCCTGCGTACCGGCTGGCCCGACCGGGGAAATTTCGCGCAGAATCCCGGTTAGCCTCAGTAAAATTCCACGCAACGCGTGCTGAGCACGCCGAATTCGAAACCTTCCACCGGAAAGCGGACCTTCGCGTCCTGCCCCGCGGCCCCAGCCGCCACCAGCAGGGGCCGGTAGTGTTCGGGGGTCGGATGGTTTTCGCGAAAATACGGAGCTTCAAGGTCAGCGCGCGCGAGCGCCGCGAAATCGCCCGTGGCCAGGTGCTCTGCCACCCAGGTGTCAAAGGCCATGACCCATTCCGGGGCGTCGGGCCCACGATGGTTGAATCGCACCATGCCCAGGTTATGCGTCATCGATCCACTGCCGAGGATCAAAATGCCTTCCGCGCGCAACGGGGCCAGGGCTCGACCGAGGTCCAGCAAACCCTGACCGTCCAGGGAACGCGGCAGCGAAAGTTGCAACAGGGGCACATCCGCGTCCGGAAACATGTGCACGAGCGGGGTCCAGACGCCGTGGTCCCAGCCACGCTCGGGTTGTACCGTGGTGGCGATACCCGCCCGGGCCAGGAGGCCGGCCACGCGTTCGCGCGATTCCGGCGATCCATTCGCAGGGTATCGCACCTGGAACAACTCCTCGGGGAATCCGTAGAAATCATAAATTAATTCGCGCCGTTCGACGGTGCCCAGCACAACCCCGCCCGTCTCCCAGTGCGCGGAAACGACCAGCACCGCCCGCGGGCGGCCTATCTTGCGCGCCCAGGCCGACCAGGCATGACCACGTTCGGTATTAAAAACCACCATGGGCGATCCGTGCGAAACAAAGGCTGTCGCCATTTTTTCCATACTTTTTGGACGCCGGAACCAAACGAAGGACACAGGAACCGGGCGATTCGGCTCTGGAACCCCCGGGAATCGCCTGAAAACGAAAATGTCCCGTAAGTTCCGGATTATGTCTTTTTCGACTTGACCCGCCGCGCGACCCCGGGCCAGTACTACTCCCCCATGCCCGGTCTGCAAGTGTATCGCAGCAACCGGCTGGAGGCCCTGCTGGCCCCCCTCGGTGAGCAGATTGCCCGGCCGGATGTTTCCGCCGCCCTGTTCCAGCCGGACACGATTGTCGTCCAGGGACGGGGCATGGTGCCGTACGTACAGCGCGAACTCTCCGCCCGGCACGGCATCGCCGCCGGCCTGCGGTTCCCGTATCCCAACCGACTCCTGCGCGATTTATTCGCCCTGGTCTGCCCCCGGCCCTTTCCGTTCGATGTGCACTGGCTGACCTGGCGCATCCTGAACCTGCTGCCGGGCCTCCTGGACGGGCCGGAGTTTCAGACGATCGCCGCTTATATAAAGAAGGAAAACGACTCCCGGCGCCTGTACCGCCTGAGTCGCAGCATCGCGGACGTATTCGATCAATACATCATCCACAACCCGGACATGGTGGCCGACTGGTCCCGGGACTGCCCGACTCCGCTGCCGGTCGACCAGGCCTGGCAGGGTACCCTCTGGCGGGCCCTGTTTCCGGGCGAACGTCTGCTTGCGGACGGGTTGCGCGGAGCCGCGGACCCCGCCCGGGAACTTAACCCGATCGTTCTCAAAGAACGCCTGATCCAGACCGCCAGCGCCGCGCAAATTCGCACGGTCATTCCCCGGCGTCTGTTTCTGTTCGGTCTGGCGGCCCTGCCAGCGCTGCACCAGGAAATTTTTCTGTTTCTCGCGGAGCGCGTCGATCTGTGCGTCTTCGCGCTGGACGCAGCTCCGCGCCGGGTCCAGGCGGACGCGAGCGACACTGCGGACAGAGCCTTCGCGGATCGTTTCGCGGCCGGAGCCGTATCGCGCGGGATCCAGGTTTTAACGACGGAATTATTTGAACCACCCGCGCGGAACACTCTGCTCGGCGGACTCCAGGCGGATCTCTTCGCGGGCCAGGCCGGCCCGCTCGCGCGCGATGAGAGCGTTTCGGTCCACGCCTGTCACTCGCCGCTGCGCGAAGTCGAAGTGCTCTACAATCATCTGCTCGATGTTTTCACGCGCCGTTCGGAACTCACGCCGGCGGACGTTTTGATCGTGTCCCCTTCCGCTGAAACCTACGCGCCGCTGGTGCAGGCGGTCTTCGCCGGCGGCGAAGGGATCGGTGTGACCCTGCCGGTGCGACTCACGAGCCGGTCGCCCGGACACGAAGCGGGATTTGAGGCCCTGCTGCGCGTGCTGCGACTCTTACGCGGCCGGATGCGCGCGGAGGAAGTGTTCGAGGTTCTGGAACTCCCGGTGGTGCGTGAACGATTCGACTTAAAAGAAAACGATATCGCGCTCTTGCGCGAGCTGGCGGAAAAAGCGGGCGTGCGCTGGGGCCTGGACGAAACGCACCGGGCCGCGCTGGACCTGCCGGCCGTGCGCGAACACACCTGGAGTTTCGGCCTTGATCGTTTACTGCTCGGCTACGCCCTGCCCGAACCGGACGAGGTATTCGAAACCGAAACCGGCCTGGTCCTGCCCGTGGACGCCCTGGAAGGCGAAAGCGCGCGCGTTTTCGCGTGTTTTCTGGAATTTTTTGATTTCGCGCGGAGCACGGCGCGGACGCTGGCGATTCCGCGCGGCGCGGCGGAGTGGCAGAGTCTCTTGCGCGATATCGCGGCAAAGGCCCTGAGCGTCCCGGCGCGCGACAGCCTGGAGGAAACCCTGGGTCGCCTGCGCGAACTGGCGGAGGATCCCGGGTTCGAGGGTCTGTTCGATACCACGGCCATCCTGACCGTTCTGGAAGATCTGCACCGGGAGGACAACACGCTCCGCGGCGGACCCGGCGGGGAAATTACGTTCGGATCGCTCCTGCCGGCTCGCCAGATTCCGTACGCGGTGGTCTGTATGCTGGGCATGAATCAGAATGATTTTCCGTCCCGGCCGATTTTCCCCTCGTTTGATTTACTGGAAGAAAATCGCGAATACCGCCGCCAGGAAGAAATCCGGCTCTTCCAGGAACATCTGCTCTCGGCGCGCGCGAATCTGTTCATCAGCTATGTCGGTCGCGACATCACGAACAACCGCGAAAAACAACCGTCCGCCTTCGTGACCGAACTGCTGGAGCGAATGGAAGCGGCGGGCCTGCCCGAAACGGCCCGGCTGCGCCGCCATCGCCTGCAACCCTTTCATCCGGCCTACTTCCAGGAGGCGGACACGGGCCTGTACAGTTATATTCAGTCGCATTTTTCGGCCGCCCGGGCCCTGCTCGGACCGCGGCGGCTGCCGGGCGGCCTGTTCGCGGAAGGCACGGACGGAACCGCGCAGCGCCCCCCGGTCACGGAACTCACGCTGGAGGACCTGGAACAGTTCCTCGCCGGCCCGGCTGATTTTTTCGTTCGGCGGAGCCTGAAACTAAATCCAGGCGAAATCGCCCGATTGATCCCGGGGGACGAACCCTTCCAGCTGGACCGGCTTGACGCGTACGCGCTGGGGCGCGGACTGGTTGACCACCTCCTGGAGGAAAACCCGGACCCGGCTCTGTTTGAAAGCGGCGCGGCCGGTCAGCTCTACCAGCGAACATACCGCAAGTTTCGCGCGGCGGGCCTGTTGCCACACGGGGCTCCCGGTGAGTTTACATTCCGCCTGTATTTTCAGGACGCGTGTTTTTTTTTCGCCGATCTCCAGGCACGGGTCGATACCCGGCGCATCGTACGCCAGCGGTTCGCCCCGGCCGGATCCGGCTGCTTCAGCCTGTGGCTCACGCCCGGTCGCGCCCCCGTACGTTTGACCGGGCGCCTGCCCGCGGATGAGAATGGCCTTATTTTTTATCGCCCCGCTCCACTCAAAGGCCGCGATCTCCTGGCCTGCTGGGCGCGTCATCTCATTCTGAATTTGATCGCGGGCGATGACGATTCCCCCGATACACTCTTCGCGGCACGGCGCGGCGCGGCGGGCGAAAGCCCCGTGGCCGCGGCGCAAACGGAACAACCGGTCTGTGCGCGCGTGGTCGTATACCGCCTGGCGGCGCTAAACGCGCACGATCCGCAAAAGCGACGTGCCCGGGCCCGGGAATATCTCAACCAGCTGCTGGTTTTGCTGGACGAAGGCCAGCAGCGGCCCCTGCCTTTTTTTCCGGAGACCTCGTTCGCCTTCGCGGGCGCGCGCCAGAACGGCGCCGACGATTTCACCGCGCTCAAGGCCGCTCGCTCGCGCTGGTTCATCGCCCGCCCCGGCCTGGAAGGCGGCGAGTTTACGCGGCCCGCGGTGAATCTCTGTTTTACCGCGCGCGAACCGGTGGTTCCCGGGACCCGGGAGCACGATCGTTTTCGCCGTCTGGCCACGGAAGTGTACGGGCCCATCTTTCCATACTTGCGGGAGGAGGGTTAACCCGTGTCGCCGATCATCGAACCTGCGCTCGCGACCGAACGCGCGGCCGCGCCCCTGACTGGTGATTCCACTCGCAATGTGGCCGCGCCCGTGTGGCCGGCTCAGGCCAGCGTTCTTGATCTCATTGCCTGTCCGCTGGACGGTGTGAACCTGATCGAAGCTTCGGCGGGCACCGGCAAGACGCACACGATCACGCGTCTTTTCCTGCGGCTCTTGCTCGAACAGAACGCGCGCATCGAGGAAATCCTGATCGTGACCTTTACCGTGGCCGCCACCGAGGAGTTGCGCGAACGCCTGCGCGCGCTTTTACAGAAAACCGTGCACGTACTGGCTGACCCGGATCCCGCCAATGTCGTCCATGAAGACGCCCTGCTGGAAACTCTGGCCCGTTCGGACGCGCGCGAAACGTATCTGGAACGCGCGCGCGCCGCCCTGGCGAACTTCGACCGCGCGGCGATTTACACGATCCACGGCTTCTGCCACCGCGTGCTGCGCGAACACGCGTTTGAAAGCGGGGTCTCGTTCGGACTGGAACTCTGCGTCGATCAGAGCGCGTACGTGGAAGAGATGATCCATGACCGCTGGCGCCGGTGGATGTACACCGCGCCCGCGGCCTTCCAGGAATACGCCCTGGAACGCGGATTTTCGCCTGGATCTTTGCTGGAATTTTACAGGCGCACGGCGGCCCATCCGCACGTCGAAATTTATAACCCTGGCGCCGCCCCATCCCCGCCGCCCGCCGAGTTGGTCGTCGAATTCGAATCGCTGCGCGCTTCGCTGGCAGGGGCCTGGGCCACTCAGCGAGCGGAGCTGGAAACGTTTTTTGACGGGGGCTGGCTCAATCGTCGGACGTACACCCCCGGACGCGTGCGCGCGGCTTTCGCGGAGGCCGAACGTTTTCTGGCCGGGAACTTTTTCGCATTCCCGTCTGAATGCGAAATTTTTCGCGCAAGCGTGCTCGGATCCAGACGGACGAAAATACCCGGTCCGCCCACCCCCGTTTTTTTTCAGGAATTCGAACGACTCTCTGATCTGGCGGTTCGCCTCTGGCGGAGCCTGGACGACGAAGCGCTATCCCTTGAACGGGAGCTGGCCGGCTGTGCGCGGGAATTCCTGGCGGAAAAAAAACGCGTGGACGAGACCTTTTCCTACGACGATCTCCTTTCAGGACTGGAACAGGCGCTGACGGAAGAACCGGCGCTCGGCGAACGCGTACGCGCCGGGTTCCGCGCGGCGCTCATCGACGAATTCCAGGACACCGACCAGGTGCAGTGGCATATTCTGGAGACGCTCTTTCGCACCGGCCGCCATACCCTGTTTCTGATCGGGGATCCCAAACAATCGATTTATTCGTTTCGCGGGGCGGACGTGTTCGCGTACATCGAAGCCAAACGCGCCGCCGACCGCCAGTACACCCTCGCGGCGAACTACCGCGCCGTTCCACGCCTGACCGCCGCGGTCAACGCGCTGTTCGGCCGGCCGGATCTGCGCTCGGGGGCCGATTACGAAAGTCCATTTCTCTACGACGAAATCCCGTTCTTCCCGGCCCGGTCCGCCACGCGGCGCGATCCGCTCTTGATCGGGGAACGTGACGCGGCGGGCCTGGTGTTCGAACTCCTGAGCGACGCAACCGGCGAACGCGATTTTCTGCCGCGCGAAGCCGCGCGCCAGCAGGCCACGGCCATGGTGGTCCGTGAAATCGAACGGCTTCTGGCCCCCGGCCGGGCCCGCATCGGCGAAGACCCGGTGCGGGCGGGGGACGTGGCCGTGCTCGTGCGCACGAACCGGGAAGCCGAACTCGTCCAGCGCGAATTGCGCCTCGCGGGCAAACACGCCATTATTCGCAGCGAAAAGTCATTATTCCATTCACGCGAAGCGGAAGAAACCGCCCGCCTGCTGCGCGCTGTCGATCAACCCCATTCGGAAGCGGCTCTCCGCTCCGCTCTCGTCACCGACCTGCTGGGTCATGATGCCCTCGCGCTGGAGGCGGTATTCGCGGACCAGGGGCGGCGTGAGGAACGCCTGCGCGATTTCGCTGATTACCGCGCGCTGCGGAGTACGCGCGGTTTTCTGGTCATGTTTCGCGAACTGACTCGCAAGGAAGGCATCCTGGAACGACTCCTGACTCTGCCGGATGGCGAACGCCGGGTGGCGAATTTTTTGCATCTGGGTGAACTGCTCTACCACGAATCCCTGGCCGGCCCCGGCCGCGAAACCGCCTGGCTCGCGCGACGCCGCGCGCAACCGGGCAGCGCCGACGAACACCTGCCGCGCCTGGAGAGCGACGAACGCGCCATCCAGATCGTGACCGTACATTTCAGCAAGGGCCTGGAATACCCCATCGTGTTCTGCCCGTTTCTCTGGAACAATCGTCTGACGACCCGGGATGAGCCGCTGCTGGTGCCGGGTCATGGTTCGAAACGATTTCAACTCGTCCCGGCCGCCCTGCGCGAACGCGCGGCCGCCGGCGAATTTAACGAAATTCTAAAGGAAATGGAAGCCCGGGCGCAGCGCGAACTGCTGGCGGAGGACGTGCGCCTGGCCTACGTGGCCCTGACGCGCGCGAGCCATCGCTGTTATCTGTACTGGGGCGCCGTCAATCGTACGGACAGTTCCGCCCTGGCCTTTCTCCTGCACGCGCAGGCGGGCCAGGCCCTGCCCGCTCCCGGGGCCGTTTCGCGAAAACTAACCACGGAACGAATCGCGCGAGATCTGCGCGACCTTGCCGCGAACGCGGACGGCAGCATTATTTTCGGCGCGGAAGAACGCGCGCGGGACGACGGACCGGGCCTGGCGCCTGAAAGTGGGCCGGCCCAACAGGCCGGCGGCCAGAACTGGACGCCGGGCGGCGTGCGCGAGTTCACCGGCCGCCTGCGCCCCGGACCGGTCCAGAGCAGTTTTTCGAGTCTCACGAAAACACACACGGGCGGAGGCGGGGCGTTCGCGCGCGAAAAACCGGAACACGCCGACCAGGTGCCGGCCCCGCTGGCCTCGGAAGCGGACTTCGGTACGCCTGAGAGCGGGCCGGACCGGGGTCTCCGGTCGATTTTCGCGTTTCCGGGCGGAACGCGGGCGGGGGATTTTTTTCACGAAATCCTGGAAACGGTCGATTTTAACGAACCGACCGGTATCGCGCCCGTGGTCGAACGCATTCTGCCGAAGTACGCCTTCGGCGCTGAGTGGACCGCGACGGTCGCGCGCGCGGTCCAGGACGTGCTGAGCTGTACCATCCGGGCCGGCCAGGAGGAAATCGTGCTCGGCACCCTGCCGCCCGGGGACCGGTTCGCGGAACTGGATTTTTTCTTTCCCCTGCCCGCGCCGGGACCGACCGGTCCGCGCCTGGCCCCGGGGCGGAGCGAATCGGAACCTTTCGCCATTCTACGCGAACAGTGGCCGGCGGTAATTCCGCCCGGGTCGATGAAGGGATTCATCGACCTGGTGTTTCGCCACAACGGAAAAATGTATTTGCTCGACTGGAAATCGTCGCAACTGGGCGACGATCCGGATTGTTATCATCGCTCGCGTCTGCTGCCCGTGATGGCTCGTTCTGGTTACATTTTACAGTATTACATCTATACTCTGGCTCTGCACCGTTTTCTCGCGCAGCGTCTGCCGGGGTATGCGTATGAACGCGATTTCGGCGGGGTCCTGTACGTGTTCCTGCGCGGGGTTCGCCCGGCCCGGGGTGACGAATTCGGAATTTTTTTCGATCGCCCGGACCAGGACGAAATCCGCGCCTTCGAGCAGGCGCTTGCCACGGGGCCATAAACCATGTCCGTAACGACAGAAGAGAACCACACCGAAACAATCATCGCGCACCCGGAACGGACGGCTCCAACCGAAAACGCGCTCGACCGGGCCTTCGCGGACCTGTTGCGACGCATGGACCGAACGCGGCCGAACCCGCTCGCCGTTTCCGCTTCCGGGCCCGAAGAAGTCGCGGAGTCGCCCGCGAAGTCGACGGAACCGGATGCGCCATCCGTGCTGGTGGATGACTTTCCCTGTAACCTGTTTCGCCGCGCGAGCGCGATTACGCGCGAAGGCCACGTCTGCCTGGACCTTGGCGCGCCCGAACACCAGGACCTCCTGGGCGGGCGGGGCGCGGCGCGCGTCAAACGTGAACTGCTTCAGCACCCGGCGGTGGGCGGGCCCGGCGAAAAAAAACCGCTCATCCTGGTCGACCGGCGTCTGTATCTGTACCGGTTTTTTCGCCACGAAAAGGAAGTGGCCGCGGACCTCATTCGCAGAAGCATTGAACGCGATTTTCCAGGCGAAATTGCCGAAATTACCGAAAAGGACGGAGCGGCCGAACCCACGCCAGCGGAAGATCCCGACCAGGCGCGGGTGGTGCGCGCCCTGCGCGAGCGGGGACTCGTCATCGTAATCGGCGGACCGGGCACGGGCAAAACGACGACCATCGTGCGCGGCCTGGCCCTCCTCCTGCGCGACCGGCCGGAACTGCGCCTGGCCCTGACGGCTCCCACGGGTAAAGCCGCCCTGCGACTGCGCGAATCCGTGGAAAAAGCCTGCGACGCTCTGAACCTGGAGACGGAACTCGCCGCGCGGCTGGTGGAGAACATCGGCACCCTGCATCGCCTGCTGGGACAGCGGCCCGGCCAGGCCAGGCCTTTTTATCACCGCGACCGGCCCCTGCCCCTTGATTTACTTTTAATCGACGAAGCTTCGATGATCGATCTGCCGCTGCTCGCGCGCACGCTGCAGGCCCTGCCCGGTTCCGCGCGGCTGGTGCTCGCGGGCGACCAGCACCAGCTCGCGTCGGTGGAAGCCGGTTCGGTGCTGGGCGATATCTGCGCGGCCGCGCGTGATTTGCGCGCGGGTGCGGGAGCGGCCGAACATCTTTCGCTCTTTGCGCGCGAGCGCGAGGCCCTGCTGGACCGGGTGCATGAACTTTCCACGAACTACCGCTTCGGCAGCGCGAGTTCCATCGGCGCGCTCAGCCGGGCTGGCGTACCATGGCGGCGTGACCGCCGCGCTCGGCGGCCGCGAACGATTTTTCCCGGAAGCCACACCCCCGCTGGCGCGCCTGCGCGAACGGATCCTGACCGGGTACGGCGCGTTTTTGCGCGAACCCGATCCCCTGGCGGCTCTGCGTCAGTTCGATTCATTTCGTCTGCTCTGCGCCCTGCGCGAAGGACCGGCCGGCGTCAGCGGACTCAATCGCCTCTGCGAAGCGGTGCTCATGGAAGCGGGCATGATCCGGCCCCACCCGCGTTCGGGCCATTACCATGGGCGACCGGTGCTGGTGTTGCGCAACGAGTACGGCGCGAATCTGTTCAACGGTGACACCGGCATCATTCTGGAGCGCGAAGGGCGCCTGGTGGCCTGTTTTCGCGACGGAGCCGGGGGGGTGCGGTTTCTGTCCGCCGAACACCTGCCGGAACACCGGACCGCTTTCGCCATGACTGTTCACAAAAGTCAGGGAAGCGAATTTCGTTCCGTGGCCCTGGTCCTGCCGCGTCGCCGGTCGCCGCTGCTCACGCGCGAACTCGTCTACACCGCGCTCACGCGCGCGTCCACCCGGTTCGAGGTTTTCGCGGATGAAGATCTGTTCGCGTTCACCGTCAAACACCGCGCGCGTCGCGCGTCCGGCCTGCGCGAGGAACTGGTTCGGCTCGGCGCCGACGTCGGCTGAGGCGCGAACCAAATTATTATTGTCACGGAGTCGGCTTCGGCAATCCTAAAGAAAATCTACCAATCGAGCCCGCCATGCTTTCCGAAGAAAATGATTTATCTCATGTTCTGCGCCGGGGCGCCATTCAGGTGAATCGAATTCGATTCGGTCTGATCACCCTGTACTATTTCAGCATCGCCCTTTCGTTTCACTCCAACACCCCTCTCCAGAACATCCTGTATCTGGTCGGCGTCAGCTTTATGGCCGTGTACGCGCTGGTATTCGTGGTCCTTGCCCGGAAGGACCGGGTTTCCGCTGGCCTGAGCAAAATCCTGATCCTGTTTGATGTGCTGGCTCTGGGCACGGTCATGTCCGCCGGGGCCGTTGAGGACGTGAAAGGGGCCACCATCATTCTGCGATCGGCGGTGCTGTACTGTATCTTTCATTTTTACATCATCTATTCCGCCTTTCTGCTTTCTCGCAACTTCGTTCTGGTAATCGGTCTGGTCAGCCTGCTCGCGCAAAGCCTGGTGTTGCTGGTCTGTTACAATACGGGGGTCCGCTTCATTCAGGACCCGGACCTCGCGCTTAAGACCGGGTACGCGGACTTCAACGGCGAAATCGTGAAACTGCTCTTTATCGTCGCGAGCGCTTTTATGGTCCGTCAGGTGATCGGCCTTTTGATCGAACTCAAGGACCGGGCCTGGGCGCAGTATTTGCTCACCCGCCAGTCGCTGGAACGTATCGTAAAATATCGCGAATCGATGCAGGAAACTTCCACAACCTTGAAAGGATCCCTCGGCGGCCTTGAAAAATTTATTTTTGAATTCCGCAACCTGATCGAACAACACGCCGGGGTGCTGCAGGAAATTACCGCGACCATGGAAGAATTTTCCACCACCGCGGACGTCGCCTCCCGATCGGTTCAGGAACAGTACGATCAGATTTCGAAACTGCACGGAAAAAGTTCGACCCTGCACGATATCATGCTCCAGGTGGGCGGTTTCGCCACCGACCTGGACGGCACCGTCAGCGTCGCGGACGCCGATAGCAGGGAGACCGCGTCGACGGTCATCGATCTCCAGGGGAACATCCGCAAACTGAACGAATCCTTTCAACGCGTCCGCGACGTGAATCAGATCATGTCCGGAATCGCGGAAAACACGAACCTGCTGGCTCTGAATGCCTCGATTGAAGCCGCGCGCGCTGGGAACGCGGGACGCGGTTTCGCCGTCGTCGCCAGTGAGGTTTCGCGGCTGGCCGAGGACAGCAATACCAACGCGCGCAGGATTCATGAGATCATTTCCGATAGTTCCAGGATCGTGGAACTGGGACAGCAGGCGGCCGGCCGGGCTTCCGAAAAAGTACGGACCCTGAACGGATCGTTTCGAAACCTGACCGAAAAGTTTCGCCAGTTGCGCACCTCGGTCAACCTGCAGGAAGAGATTCAAAGCTCCTTTCGGGCGGCCCTCGATCAACTCCGGGAATTATCCGGCCAGATCGAATCCGGTACCCGGGAGCAGCGGGACGGCAGCGGCTCCATCCTCACGGCCGTGGAAAAAATGGAGCACAGTTTTCATTCGGTGAACAGCCAGACCGAAAGTTTACAGAATATTTTTCTGTCGATCAAACTTCAGGCTGAAAAATTGGACCTGCTCACGGTCGGCGCGACGGAGGAGGAAGTTTTGAGGCCGACGGCCGGATAGGCCAGCACCCCGGCGAGCCCCCTGCCCGCCCGCGGCCGGCAGGGAGGTTTCTTGACAAATTCTTCCCGACCTGGTAAATATGGCCCAAACAAAAGATCTAACGGGTATTCCCGTTAGACTGAGGAGTGTTCAACGTGAAAAATAAAATCCTCGCGATTTCTGTCGTTTTCGCCTTTTTCCTGGGCGCGGAACTGGCTGCCAGCCGTCCGGCCCCCGCACCGGCGCCCGCGTCCAGTTCGGGCGGTTCGTCCACTTCGGCGCCGACCAGCGCCACCAACATTTATGTACACGGCTTCCGGTTTGGCCTGACCACCGAAACGCCGGAATGCCATCTGAAAACCAGCTGCGGTTACTGGGGACAGACCGACTCGGGTCGCCCGGTTCGTATCGTCGGTTATGACGGACGTTACAATCCCCTGGTGCATGGTGATACCCGCGGAGCCACCCGTATGCTGGACGCTTTGAACCAGTATTGCCGTCGTGACCGCGGCCAGAGTTGCGTGATCATCAATCATTCGATGGGCGGCCTGGTAACCGGGTACGTCATCGCCAACTACAACCGCACGAATACTTACAATATTAATTACGTTTCTTCGCTGGTGAGCGCGGAAGGCGGTTCGGAACTGGCAAACATCGGTGATCCGATTCTGCGGACCCTGAACGTGGTAACCTTCGGCGCGGCCGACTGGTTGTTGAAATTCCCCAACGCGGTTTCGGCCCTGACCACCTCGTATACCCGTGGCGCGTACGACCATAATCGCAACAACGGCGTGTCCTTTTACCACATCGCGGGCGATACGCCGAACTGGCTGATCAACTGGATCTTCAACGGCGACCACGACTCCGTCGTGGCCATGCACACGACCTGTTCCTACCGGGCGGTGGAAGACTTCACCAAATGCGGCGGGCAGTCGATCACCTCGGGCTGGCTCTGGTGGAAAAAAACCACCTACTACGCGCCGCACGAGGGTCATAAAGCCCATCCGCGCCACAGCGCGAACGGCGTCGACACCAGCCATACGAAATTTCCGGATTACGCGAAATACACCGGCGGCAGTCTCTAAAAACGATTCGATAAAAAATTTCGGTGAAAACGTCGCCTGTCCGGAATCGCCGGCGGCGACGTTTTTTATTAGCAAGCCGTTTCCCTGTCTTCGGTAGAGATTTTAAAAATCGAATCTCTCCCGAAGACAGGGAAACGGCAAATAAAATGGAAAAATCGCGGCCAATGACGATTAGCGTTTCTGAAAAAATTAATCCGCGATTTTTTCGATTGAATTTCGCAATTGTGGTCTCGCCGACCGTTCCCTATCCATGGAGTGTAAAAAATGAAGTCGAAGCGTCTGTATCTGGTCATTGGAATTTTACTCATCGCGGCGATCGGCGCGGTCCTGTTCGTGCTCTTCGGGGGCGATGAGGAGTTTGGCCGGGAAGATAAAATCGACGGACGCACGACCGATCCGACGCGCGAGTACGTGCTCGGTGAGGACGGGGCGCTCGATCTCGCGCAGGTCGCCGTCACGTACGAACAGGTGCTCGATGACTATAAACAGTGGGCGAAATATCCACCCGATTCGCGACCCCTGCGGGCCGGTTTCATCGATCAGATTGAGTTTCACTGGATTCCCCTGCCACCGCAGAACATGCCGATTCCGGACGGGAAAGGCGGCCTGACCGAACCGCGCCACGCCTGCCTTTTACAACCGCAGACGCATACCGTTACGGAAGGTATGGAAATGGTCGTCACACTGCGCTGCGCTTCGGCGGGCGAAGGCGGCCAGACGGTTCCCGTGGACATTCGCGAAATCAAACTGATCCGAACCCTGGACGACAAAACCTGGCAGACGGAAACTCCGCGCGTGGAAGCCGGCACACCCGCGAACAAACATGAATACCGCTTACTCTACCGTCCGCGCCAGGACGACTGGGGCGATATGTCGCTCCAGGTGAATTTCGCCATCCCGGGCGAACCTGGCGGTTTCGTGCATACGCTCAAAACCCATTTTTTCTCCTCACCCACGGCCCCGGCGCGTTTCAACGGCATCGTGGCCGAACGTATCGAAGACGGTTCGTTGCTGGTGTCCGCGGAGTTGAACGTGCGTTTCCCCGGTCGGTATACGATCGAAGCGAATCTGTTCAACGCCAACGGTCCGGTCGCTTACGCGCGGAAAGACGCGCGCCTGGGCGGCGGCACGCAGCGCGTGGACCTGGAATTTTTCGGCAAAATTTTTCACGACCAGAACGCCGAGGCCCCGTACATCGTGCGCGGCCTGCGTGGCATCCAGGATACCGACCCGCTCGACCCGGCCGATCTGAGTAAGCCCGTGGAAGAAGTCCAGAAAATGCTGGCCACGCTCAAAACGACCCAGCCGCACAAACGGGTGATTCCGAATTTTGAAAAGGACTACACCACCCAGGAGTACCGGCTTGCGGAGTTTTCGAACCGCGAGTGGGATTCGCCCATCAAACGCGAGCGAATGGCCGAACTGGGCCAGCTTGCCGGTCAGTGACCGTATGCGGCTCTTCCGCCTGGTTGTGACCCTGGCCGCGCTCGGCGCGGGCTGCCAGCCCCCGGCCGGACCGGAATTGAACATGGACCGGGTGGCCGTATCAGCCGCGGAGCGCCTCAAGGACTACCGCGCCATGAGTCGCTACCC
>CAZVZS010000017.1:0-7947 GCA_964631535.1 uncultured Leptospiraceae bacterium | reverse complement strand
CGCGCGCCTTGCCGGCTGGGACGGCGAAGAAGTGCGCGCCGGATCGCTGGTCATGTTCGCGCGGGTGGACGCGCTTGAAGCGGGTCGTTACAGCTTCACGACCGTGCTCCACGACGCGACCACCGGCCAGGCGCTTGCCACCGGCACGCTCACCCGCGATCTGCCGGCCGGGCGGACGCGAATTCCCCTGGAATTTTATGGCCTCATTTTAAGCGAAAAAAAGGCGACCGGCCCTTTCCTGGTCAAAGGACTCCTGGGGGAACGCCTCCTGAACGACACCGAGATCAAAGACCTGACTGAAGGGAAGCTGCCGGTCAGCCCGGAAGGCGTCCTGGAGCCACTGGGGGTCGAATACCGCACCCGCGCATACCTCCTGGAACAATTCACTGACCGGGAGTTCGACTCGCCCGAAAAACGCCAGCGCATCCGCGATCTTGAAGCCGAAGTTCGCCAGGAAGCGGCCGCCGAGAAATCTGGCAAATAATCAACCCTCCGGGTGACTGAAATTGCGATTGACCGCCTCACTGATTCGGGGCCTGTTTTTCGGAATGTACGCGCCCACCGCCTTCGATCGATTCATTACCTTCTGGTTTCGGCCGACGGATTCGGAAGAAACCAGACTGCGCAAAAAAATTTTTATTCCGATGGCCCTGGTGGCGCATCTCGTCGGAATTGCGCTCGGAACACTGGAAAGCGCGCTGGGCCTCTGGCCCGCGGCCGCGATGCCCTTCGCTGTTCTGGTTTCGTTTTTTCTGAATCTGATTCTACTGAAATTGACCAACTGGCTGGACTTTTCCATTTACCTGGGTTTTTTTACCCTGCTCGTGCTGCCGCCGCTAAACCAGTGGGCCCTGGGCGGATTCGCCGCGGCGGGCGCCATGATGCTCTGGGGCATTTCGGGACCGTTCGGTTCGCTGATTTTCGACGATTTCCGCCGCGCGCTCCAGATGGGCGTGGTCTATGTCCTCGTTTGCGTCATGGTGCTGTTTCTGGAGCGAATCTGGCCGGCGCCCTGGGCTCCCGTTCCGGAAAACATTTCCTTCTGGTTCGTGCTGTTCAATTTCACCGGTTTTATCATTTTCGTTTTCGCGAATGTCGCGCGTTTCGCGATCGGTAAGAACGAGGCCATGAACGCGCTGGACCTGGAACACCGCCTCCTGAAGGACGAACAGGCGAAATCGGAACGATTGCTCCTCAATATCCTGCCCGAGCCGATCGTCCGCCGCCTCAAGCGTGAGGAAAATTTTATCGCCGAAGGGTTTCCGGAAGCGAGCGTATTGTTCGCCGATCTGGTTGGTTTTACTCCGCTTTCCACGCGCATGGAACCGGAAGACCTCGTGCGCCTGTTGAACGAAATTTTTTCGCGCTTCGATACCCTGGCCGATAAACACGGCCTGGAAAAAATCAAGACGATCGGCGACGCGTACATGGCCGCCGCCGGTCTGCCCATCCCGCGGCCCGACCACGGCCCGGCCTGCGCGGCCATGGCGCTCGACATGCGGGCGGCCCTGCGCGAAATTCGCCATCCAGCGGGTCAAAATCTGCGTTTGCGAATCGGCATCAACACCGGACCCGTGGTGGCCGGTGTGATCGGCGCGAAAAAATTCATCTACGATCTCTGGGGCGACGCGGTGAACACGGCCTCGCGCATGGAATCGTCGGGCGAAGACGGGGGTATCCAGATTACGGAATCCGTTCGCCGTCTGCTGGACGACTCGTTCCTCGTGGAGGAACGCGGCGTGATCGAGGTGAAGGGCAAGGGCCCCATGCGAACCTATTTCCTGCGCGGTTACTCGGCCGCCTGAGTGGACCCGGCCGCCATCCGGGGCAAAACGCGGGTCGTACCGTGGAACGCGCGGCACTTCCGGGAGCCCGGGTTCCACGGTCTCCCCGGTCGGAGGAGTTCGACTCTCAGGCCGGGGCGCGTTTGGTGACGCGTTCCAGGTAAATCCCGGCGGCCAGGTCGCCCGGGTTTACGGCCAGGACTTTTTCCATACACCGCTGACAGGTCGGGAAATCACTTTCCGCGTAGGCCTGGATGCCGCGTTCGAAATCCTCGCGCGTGGCCAGGAGCAGGTCGCGCAAATAATCGGGCACACCGTCGATGATTTCATACACCAGGACGCTCTGGCTTTTGCCTTTGACGATCACGGAATCCACTTTGCGATAGTTGTATTTTTTTCGATCGATCTTATCCATCACCGCGTCGCTGACCAGAATGTATGCCCCGTACGTTTTCGTCAGGCCTTCGATGCGCGAGGCTGTATTGACCGCGTCCGAAATGACAGTGCCGTCCATACGTTCGCTCGACCCGATCGTGCCGAGCATGAGCCGCCCGATGTGGATGCCAATCCCCGCCCGAATCGGGTCCCGTCCCGCGTGCACGCGATGGTGATTGAATTCGCGCAATCGTCGCTGCATATCGATCGCGGCGTCCACGGAATCTTCCGCGCGATGCGGAAACAGCGCCATGATCCCGTCCCCGATGTATTTATCGACGAAACCCTCGTGTTCGATGATGGCGGGTGTGAGCGCGCCCATGTAGGCGTTCAAAAATTCGAAGTTATCGCGCGGCGACATTTTTTCCGAAAGCGCCGTGAAAGAGCGGATGTCGCTGAACAGAACGGACATTTCCATTTCCGTCTGGTCCCCCAGACCGATATCGCGAATGTCCTGCTTGCCCAGTTGATTCAGGAAGGCCGTGGGCACGAAACGCGCGTACGAGGTGTTGGTCGTCTGGAGGTCTTCCGACAGTTTTTTCACGGAGCGGAAGGTGGTCGCGAAGAGCCGGGCCAGGAGTTGCGATTGCGAAAAGATCATGGCCAGCAGGCCGACCGGCGCGTAGAACCCGGTGAGGATCCATCGGTTCGCGTACGCCACATCATTCGCGAGCGTGAGGACCGCGATTAAGATACCCGCCAGCGAGATCAACGATCCCTCCCGCCGATCGACCACTGCGCGAATGTTCACGACCAGGAAAATCAGAATCGGAACGGCCATCCAGTAGGTGAACCAGGGCAGGTATTCCGAAAATACGCGCACATCGGTCAACAGGACCTGGAAGACGAAGACGATCGATACCGGCCAGATGACGATATTCAGCACCGTACGGTATTTCTCCCGCAAAGTTTCCATCAAATACGTGGCGAAGATCGGAGCGAGATAAAACGTGATATAGGCGATCTTTTCCAGGATTTCCCAGCTGAACCTGGGAAAAAGTAAGGTCAGCATGGTTTCACCCGTGACGACGACCCGGATGCAGACCAGAAGACAGCACAGACTGAACAGGAGAGAACCCTTGTCTTCATGCCGGTGGATGAACAGACCGAAGTGATACAGGGCGATCATCAGGATACTGCCGAATAAAAAAATCTCGATGAACAGTCCGCCCATCCAGGAGTTGCGGATCTGTTCCTCCGTACCGAGTTTGATACTCTTCCAGAGTCCGCCCTTGCGATTGGAAAAATTGCTTACCTGGACAAGCAGGTCCAGAGCGTCTTCCTGTACGGGAAAAACCGATAAACCGGTCCGGTACGCGGGTACGTGTTCCGTCGCGCTCTGGCCCACCGTTCCCACGCGGAAGGCCTCTTCGCCGTTAACGAAAAAGCGCGCGGCGGTACTGAAGGTCGGCAACTTCAACGCGAACAGGCTGCGATGGGCTTCGCGCTCGGGCAGTAAAATCCGCACACGGTAAGTGGCGAAGCCGGTGGCGCCCACGCGTTTGCCCTCGTATTCAAAATCATTCCAGTTCTGCGGGGCCTGGATATAGGCGGGCGCGGGTGGTTCGGGTGGCTCCGCGTCTTCTTTTTTTTCAGCGAAAGCTTCCGGCAGCAGGAGGCGCGACCAGTAAAACTCCCACCGGCCCTGGAGATCGACGGTTCCGTCCCGCTCGGGATTCCAGTTCCGCAAATCGAGCACTCCGTTTTCGATTTTCGGTTGAAAGTCCGTCCGCTGTCCGCACCCGACCAGAGTCAGGATCAGAAAACTCAGAGTGACCGCAACAGAACGCATCCGGTCAGGGAATTCCGTTCAGCACGGAACCGCAAGAAATTTCAGTGCCCTCCCAGGAATCCCCGGAGAAGGATGGTCTCCGGGGGGCGCCAGAGTTCGTGATTTGTCGTCCAATTTAATCGATATGCTTCACCTGAAATTTGGAATCAGTATCACCCTGGTCGGCCTGCTGTCCGGCCCCGTCCTCCTGGGCCAGGAAACCAGTACCATGGCCATCCAGCGCGTGCCCCTGAGCGGCCGGTCGTATCTGATCGAACTGATCCGGGACCCGTCTGCGCCGATGGACGCCCGCCAGAACGCGCTCCACCGGTTGCGGCAACTGGCCGCTGAACCGGAGGCGGCAAAACTGGCCCCCTCGGAATTTTACGAACCGATTCTGGGAGCCCTGCGTTCCACCGGCGCGGAAAACCAGCCCCTGCGTCTGACCGCCTGCGAGGCGCTCGGCGCGTTCGGCAAAGAAAAAGGCGGACCGATTCCGGGGACGCTGGGCGCGATTCTGGCCGCCCGGGGGGAAGCGGTCGCGCTGCGGATCGCCGCCGCGCGCGCGCTCGGACAGATGGCCGGCAATCCGTCCGCCGCCAGCGGCCCGCTCGTGAACGCGTTGCAGAACGAATTGCGGAGCGGCCCGGACGCGGACAATATCGGCCTGGTGCGCGCCATGGTCGAGTCGCTGGGTCGCCTGCGCGCCGAAAACGGACGCACGGTCTTACTGAATGTCCTGGAATCCAAATTCCCCCAGGAAGTGAAAACCGCCGCCGGGCGCTCGCTTGAAAATCTGCCCCCCGCGCGAAAATAAACGCGCGCGGAAAGTTCACGGTCGCAATGGAACCCGTCGATTTTTTTACGTACCTCGCGTACTACCACCCGCGCTTCGCTTCGGCCACCCTCGAACATCTTTTGATCGTCGTCTATTCCCTGCCGCCGGCGATTCTGATCGGCGTGGGCACGGGGTCACTGCTTGCCGGTCGTCCGCGTCTGGCGCGCGTGGCGCTGGGCCTTGCGAGCGTCATCATGACCGTACCGTCGCTCGCGCTTTTCGCGTTGATGGTCGCCACTCTCGCGCCCTTCGGCCTGGGCCTGGGGCCCGCACCGGCCGTACTGGCGATCGTTCTGTATTCGCTCCTGCCCATTATGCGCAACACGACCACCGCGCTCGAAAACGTGGACCCGGGCGCGCTGGAGGCCGCGCGCGGGCTCGGACTTTCGCCGACCGGGGTCCTCTGGCGGGTGCGGTTGCCGCTCGCCCTCCCGCTCGTGATGGCCGGAATTCGAACGGCCATGGTGACGGGCGGGCTCGGGTACTTCGTGCTCGCGGGCATCGCGCGTTCGAATGTCTACATGGTGGCCACGGGCGCCGTGTTGATCGCGGGGCTCGCGATCTCTGCGAACCAGGTTTTGCTCAAACTCGAAACGCTGCTGGCGCCCTGGAGGAAGCCTTGATCGAACTCGCGGACGTGCGCAAGGCCTTCGGCGCTAAAACCGCCCTCGCCTCGTTATCAATTAAATTCGAAACAGGCGAAATTTCCGCCCTGATCGGGCCGTCGGGCTGCGGCAAAACGACCGCGCTCAAACTTGTCAATCGTCTGATCGAACCGGACGCGGGCACGGTCCTGGTGCGCGGCCGGGACGCGCGGACGTACGATCCGGTGAAACTGCGGCGCGGGATCGGCTACGTCATCCAGGAAGTCGGGCTGTTCCCGCATTATACCGTGGCGGACAATATCGCCCTGGTGCCGCGCCTGTTGGGCTGGCCGGCCGCGCGCGCGCGCGAACGCGTGGGGGAGTTGCTCGAACTGGTGACGCTCGACGGGTCGTTCGCCGCGCGCTACCCGGGCGCGCTGTCCGGCGGGGAACGCCAGCGGGTGGGGCTCGCGCGCGCGCTGGCCGCCGATCCCGATATCCTCCTGATGGACGAACCCTTCGGCGCGATCGACGCGATCAACCGCGCCACTCTCCAGAACGTTTTACTGGGAATTCAAAAACGACTGCGTAAGACGATCGTGATCGTCACGCACGATATCGACGAGGCGTTGAAACTGGCGGACCGTATCGCCATTTTAAAAGACGGGCGCTTGCTGCGATTTGATTCGCCCGCGGGGTTGCTCGCCCTGCCCGGCGATCCGTTCGTGGCCGAATTACTCGGACCGGGGCGCACCGCGGGAACGGCGCCATGAACGCGGATACGCTCCGGTTCGCGTGGTCGTTCTTGCTCGAGAACCAGGACCAGGTGGGTCTGCTCACCGCTCAGCATCTGGGACTCTTCGCGCTTTCGCTCGCGCTGGCGAGCGTGCCCGGAATCGCGATCGGTATTCTCGCGGCGCGCCCCGAACACCCCGACCTCGGTCGCTGGTTGCTTTCGTTTACTGGCGCGGCGCAGGCCGTGCCTTCCGTCGCCGTGATCGCGCTTGCGTTTCTCGTGCTTGGCGTGGGCGCCCTGCCCGCGGTGCTCGCGCTGGTTCTCTACAGCCTGGTCCCGATCGTATTCAATACCACCGCGGGCATTCTGAGCGTGCCTGTGGCGACCGTCCAGGCCGCGCGCGGGATGGGGCTGTCCCGCGCGCAGATTTTGCGGTTGGTGGAGTTACCTCTGGCCGCACCGGCGATCCTGGCCGGCCTGCGCGGCGCGGCCACCATCAACGTGGGCGCGGCCACGGTGGCCTCGTTCATCGGCGGCGGCGGTCTGGGGGACCTGGTCTTCATGGGCCTCAAACTGTATCGTCCGGATATCATCCTGGTCGGGTCGCTGCTCTGCGCGCTGCTCGCGATTTTGATCGACGCGTGCATAGCCGCGGTCGGCCATTTCTTAGTCCGGAGTGGAACGGCGTGAGGTACGGCGCAGGCAGGCGCAGTTTTATTCGGTCGCTGGCCCTCGCGCTCACGACGCTCACCGCGACCGGCGCCTGTCAGGAGGAAGGCCGGGTCGTGGTCGGGTCGAAGTTGTTTACGGAGTCGTACATCCTCGGCACGCTCGTCAGCATGTCGCTCGAACGCGCGGGAATTCCGGTGACGGAACGCTTCGGCATGGGCAGCGCCATCGCGCGCCAGGGCCTGCTCACCGGCCAGATCGATCTGTATCCCGAGTACACCGGCACGGCCTGGGCGCTGTATCTGGGCCGGTCCGAAAAAATCGACGATCCGCGGCGACTGTACGAACTCGTGCGCGAAGCGGATCGTCCGCGCGGCGTGATCTGGCTCGATCGCAGCGGCGTGAACAATACCTACGCCCTGGCCGTTCGGCGCCATGACCTGCCGCGCCTGGGGCGAACGCTTTCGCAGCTCGCGGCGAACGCGGCGCGCGAACGACCGCGCTTCGGCGTGGACCACGAGTTTTTCAGGCGACCTGACGGCTTCGTCCGCATGGCGGAATTTTACGGCATCCCGACCCGGAACGACCGCGTCCTGACGATGGACATCGGCGTCGCGTTCGAATCCATGGCCCGCGGCCAGATCGACGTGGCCGTGGTGAACTCCACGGACGGCAAACTGGTCCGCTACGATCTCGCGCTGCTGGAAGACGACCGGGGCTTTTTTCCCGTGTACGATTTATGTTTTACGATACGCGAAAATGCTCTCCGGGCGCGGCCACAGATCGCGGAGATCCTGCGACCGCTGGCGCGCCGGCTGGACACCGCGACGATGCGCGCCCTGAATTACGAAGTGGACGGCCTCGGCAAACCCGAGCGCATGGTGGCGGAGGAATTCCTGGGCCCGGGACACGGAGAGTCCATTGCAGAGTGAGTAGCCATTTAACACGGGGGCACGGGGATCACGGGGGGAAACTGGTCCGCAAATCAGTAAGCGCGAAATCCATAGCCATCCCGGAACGCTACTCTCTTTCAACGAAAGAGACCAGGCGTTGGGGGACCGGGGGGACCGCACCGCCCCGGCGCGGGGGTAAATTCTGAGCGAAGCGAGGAATTTTTTCCCGACGACCTG
>CAZVZS010000016.1:3017-99281 GCA_964631535.1 uncultured Leptospiraceae bacterium | reverse complement strand
GGTTGGGGGTTGTGGGCGGGCGGCAAAAGTTGTACACGATTTTTTCTGCGCCGGTTTTCGCTTTTTATTGACAGATTTTAAAACTCGTACTGCGGTACGCGAAAATCGCGGGGGTGTGTATGGATTCGAACGAAAAAAAAGCGCGGCGCTGGCGTGATGCGCAGGACATTCCGGTTTTAACCGACTCGCGGGTGTCCCGCATGGCGGCCCGCGCGGTGCGACTCATGGACCGCGCCATCCAGAACGTAAACCGCGAAGGGGGCGACGATCGCGAAGACTGGTTTGCGCGGCCCTTCGCCGTGGCGGAAAAACTGAGCGACCGGTTGGCCTGCGCGGAGGATTGTATTCGCACCGATACGAACTGGCGCGGGTATCGTGGACTCCTCGCGCAGATGGAGCTGGATTTTTAGGTTTGGGCCTGAATGAGCCGGATTCCAGGGAGCGGAAAATTGAGCCTGGTTTGCCCAAAAAAAGGAAGACGCCCGCGGTCGGTAATCCGTATCCTGGGCCAGGCTTATGACAACACGGCGAATTCCGGCTTTTTTGCTACTCGTTCTGGTCTGGTGCGTACCTCTGTTCGCGGATGATTTTCCGCCTCGCACCCTGCAGTTCGCGGGATCTACCTGGACCCTGGCCTTCGCCAGTGCCGGAGGGTCTTACGAATATGTTACGAACGGTGAGACCGTGAACGCATACAGCCGTTTACTGACGGTATACCTTTTTCCCCCGCTTTCGCCCGAGGAACTGGTGGCGAAAATTCGGGCGCACTACCTTGCCGAACCCTGTCCGGAGAAGGGATTCGGTATTCGCGAAAAGGGCACTTCCGGGGTTCTCTACAGCCGGGACTATTCGGTCTGCAGGGCGCCTTCTACCGAGTTTTCGTACTCACGGATCTACAGCTCCGGAAAGCGCACCATTGATCTGTCCGTCGCGGTGAAAAAACGCACCTCAGCGGCGGAAATCGCTGCGCTCTTCTCCGACCTGAAAAAACTGGCTCTCTGACTGCGCTACGTCCATCAGCTTCAGGGCACGCATCAAGATAAAAAAAAACGGCATAAGACTTTTTTGTCTTATGCCGTAGACGGTTCTTTACCTTTCATTCAGATCGTCGCGGGTAGCCCCCGCAATGATTCTGTTTTCGAGGTTTACCGCACGCTACCAACGGTAGCGCCCGCACCGTAGACGATCACACCGGTTCCACACACTGGACCCGACGCGCTTCCTCGTCGTCAGGTGCGCCTTTTATGCATCGAAAACTTGTTGGACCCCGCGACCGCCCGCCGCGATAGGTGACCGTATGGCAAAAAGCGCCACCATCTATAAGGCCGAACTGAATATCGCCGATATCGACCGGAACTACTATGCCGAGCACGATCTCACGCTCGCCTGTCATCCGAGCGAAACCGAGGAACGTATGATGGTGCGCCTGCTGGCTTTCGTGCTCTTCGCGAACGAGGACCTCGCCTTCGGCGGGGGCGTTTCCACCCAGGGTGAACCGGCGCTCTGGGAAAAAGATCCCACGGGCTCAATTCGCCTGTGGATCGAACTCGGTCATCCGGACGAAAAAGACCTGCGCCGTTCTTGCGGAAAGTCCCGGCGGGTCGTCGTCCTCTGTTACGGCGGTCGCGCTTCGACGCAGTGGTGGGAAAAAAATCGCGAGGCCCTGGATCAAAAAAATCTCACGGTCATCGAACTGCCGCCTGACCAGGCGCGCGCTCTCGGGCGCATGGCCGAGCGCAAGATGCGTCTGCAGTGTAATGTCCAGGACGAAATCGTCTCGATCATCAGCGGCGAATCGCTGGTGCAACTGGAGTTGAGGACGCACCTGGGCGCGCGAATCGAGGAGTAGGGTCTTGGGAGTCAGAGTCGCAAGAAAGTTTTCACTTTTTTTTCAATCAATGAAGCGCGTTTTGTAACGAACTTATGATAGTTTTGCGCGGTCAGATTATCACGGGCTGCCTTAAATAGCTCGAACGTACGTTTGTCCTCCCTGCCAAAAAATTCAATATCGTCTCCTGGCAGTTCGTCACTTTTTACGGCATTGCTTATTTTATCCAGAAACCGAAGATTACCGATGTCATTGACCAGGTCGGGCTGCACATTAATTTCTTTCAAAAGACCGCGGGGAAATATATGATCACGTTCCGCAGCCCATCGACTTTGCCCGGCATCGTGCAATCCGCCTTCGAGAATGTTCAAAATGAGGTCAACCGATTCAAGATACGATTTCTGGAGCGTCAGGCTTTCATTGATATGTGCCATCATCGCTTCCAGGGGAAATTTCTTTCCGCTGTGTTTAACGATATTGTGAAACGCGTCCAGTTTCGAGTCTCCACCGTAGGAAAACCAGGACCCAAGAAGTGAAAGATACAAAAATTGAAGAATGGGAGTAATTTCACCTTCGGGAATCCGCTGGTGTTCCTGGCGAAAAATAAAATCCAGAATTAACATGCACGGCACCTTTGATTTCAGGAAGCGGCCGGTGAATATCCTGGCCCGGTTCTGTAAAAAGTCCCGCAGCGCCTGCACTGACTCATGCATGACTGACCAGTTGGCGTTCAGGTCCATCATGAAATTTTCATCTTTGAGTTTGTCGGGATTAAAACGCGCACCCCTGTCAAACAGGACAAAGGTCAGTTTGATCAGAAAGTCAAGATCAAAATCGTATTCTCGTCCATTCAGGTTGTCCCGGAGATCGTACAGCTGATTTTCCAGGGTGTCGGAACCTTTCAGCATCATTGTGGAAAAAACGAGATCTGACTTTGACAACACAACTCCGCCCGAATTAACGCGGGTGAAAATTTCTAAAACGTCTTCGTACTTTCGATCGCCAGGAACGGTTAAAAACTTGTCAAAGGACTGAAAAACGAAAACCTGATAAAGGACACCCAGGTTCTGTACTATCGTCTGACGCGTGTTCTCGTCCAGGTTTTCGAATCGACGGGCGACGAAGGGGTGAAGGTTCGCAAATCCCAGTTCAATGATTTCGGACATGTTTACCCAAACCGGTTCTTTTTTATCGTTTCGATCAAAAAACTTAAAGCGGTAACGAAACTCTTCTTCGTTTTTGTTTGTTCCGGAATCTACTTTAAAATAGAGACTCCGGTTATTGAAGGTGCCGTGCAGAGCCAGCGTAATCGTCTGAAGGCGTTGCTGACCGTCCAGAACCAGAAACGGGGCCTCACGGCCGGTAAATTCTTCTGCCAGAATACTGCTATCCAGGCGTTCATTCTCATTAACGTGCTTACGAAATGGTCGGATCCGCAGGCGGCCAAATTCCTCAACGTTTGGTTTCCAGATCAAAAAATAACCAATTGGATATTCGTTCATGATCGAATCCATTAAGGAGTAAATACGATCTTCCGCCCACACGTACGGTCGCTGGATGGATGGCAGTCGATAGTCATGGATGTTTTTTACGATGGTTAACAAAGGGTATTGCATGGTCTACATCACTCTGTTCGCGGGATTTATACATGCAATAAAAATTTTCGAAATAGGCGAAATTCACCCTGAGGACCCAGCCGGCGCCCGGGCCTTCCTTCGACCGACCGGCGGGCGTCAGCTTTTCTCCCGCGGCAAAATTCCTGGTTGAAATCGCGGCCACGCGGTCCAGAATCCGGTCCATGAAAAAACTCGTCGTCGTTCTGTGCGGGATTCTGGCGTTCGTCGCGGTCCTGTTGCTGGTCATCCGCGTCCGGTACGGCGGGGGCGCGCACATGCCCGACCGTTCGAAGGCCGCCCTCTGGTCGGATGACCGGCTGGAGACGGTGGCGGAACTGCCGCTGCCCCCAGGCAATATCGCCGTATCGAAGACGGGCCGGATTTTTTTCACGTTTCACCCGGAAGGCCGCCGCGAGACCAACGTCGCCGAATGGAAGGACGGGGGCTTCGTTCCGTATCCGAACGCTGAATATCAGACGAAGGGCTCTGTGCCGTACTTTCAGTCGGTGCTCGCCCTGCGCATCGACGGGGAGGGCCGCCTGTGGACCCTGGATTTCGCGAATCACGGCACCGGGCAGCCGCGCCTCCTGGCCTTCGATCTGGCGACCGACACCCTGGTGCATCACTTCGATTTCCCGTCCGATATCGCCGGTGCGGGATCCATGCTCAACGATTTCAACATCGATCCCGGTAACAAGAAGATTTATATCGCCGAGGCGAGCATCATCGCGAAAACGCCTGCGCTCATCATTTACGACATCGAGGCGAAAAAGGCGCGCAGGGTGCTGGAGAGCCACGCCTCCGTCATCGCCCCCGAATACGTCACCGTGGTGGACGGGGAGCCCCAGGTCATCCTCGGCGTGTTCACCGTGCGGCCGGGCGTCGATTCGATCGCGCTGGATCGCCGGGGCGAGTGGCTGTACTACTCGGCCGTGACGGGCGACCACCTGTACCGGGTGCGCACGGTGGATCTGAACGACGAGCGTCTTACACCGGACGAGCTCGCCGCGAAAGTCGAGATCTTTTACGAAAACAAAACCCACAGCGACGGCATCACCATGGACGACGCCGGCAACGTCTACGTCACCGACCCCGAACATTTCGCTGTGCATCGGATCGGAGCGGACCGCGGCATGGATACCCTGTTCAAAAGCCCGCGCCTGCGCTGGCCGGACGGCTTCAGTTTCGGACCGGACGGCTACCTTTACCTCGCCTGTAGTTCCTTACAGCATGTCGTCTGGAAGGGCAGGGCGAGCGTGGACGCGCACGCGCCCTATCATATTTATCGATTTAAACCGGGAACGACGGCGGTGGCGGGCCAGTAGGTGTCCCCTTGTTCAAAAGGCCGCACTACAAAAAAACGGATTCACAATATTCACCGCGCTTCAATTAACTCCCGGCGGGGTATTCGCTTCCCCGTTTTCCGCGATCGCCTGCATGTACGATTTGAGCATGTCTTCGTAGGCGAGGCGGGCCTGTTCGTTGCCGCCTTCGGCCAGGACGCGCGCGCGTTCCATGATCTGAATGCTGTTCAGCCAGGCGCGGTGCATGGGTATCCGCATAGCTTCTTCCAGTTTGCCGATGCAATCTTTTAATTTCGCCAGCAACTCCTCCGGGGTGAGTTGTTCTGGAGTATCATTTTCGTCCATACCATTGGGCTCCCACGATAGGTGAAAATGTAACAGGGACCCGGACAAGCATTTTCCTGAAAAAAAAACGCATTGTCCCCTCCCGCTCCCGCTTTCGCGCCAGATTCAGGGCGCCCCGGTCGCGCCCGGGCCTCGCTACGAAGGCGCGACCGTCGGGCTCTCGGCCCGGTTGCCCGGGCCTCCATCCCTGGCGCGGAAGACGGCTCAGGCCCGGGGCGCAAGAAAAGCCTTGACCGACAGCGCGGGGCGCACTACGAAATCCCATGTCCAGAATCATCCCCCATCTCTGGTTCGACCATGAATCCCGCGAGGCTGTTCAACTTTACGTTTCCACGTTTGAAAATTCGCGCGTCGTTCGCAGCGCGACCATCGAGGGCACGCCCTCCGGAGCGGTGGACATCATTTCGTTTCAACTTGCCGGCCAGGATTTTATGTGTATTAACGCGGGCCCGCAGTTTCGGTTCACGCCGGCGATTTCGTTCATGGTCACCTGTACCTCGCGCGCGCAGTTCGACGCGGTCTGGGACAAACTATCCGCGGGCGGTTTTGTGATGATGGAGGCGGGCGCGTACCCCTTCGCGGAGCGCTACGGTTGGACGGCGGACCGCTTCGGGCTCTCCTGGCAGGTTTCGTTCAGCGCGGGCCAGGCCACTGCGCAAACGATCACGCCCTGTCTTTTGTTCGTCGGCGCCGTATGCGGCCGGGCCGAAGAGGCTATGAATCTCTACTGCTCGATTTTCCGCGACTGCGCGCCCGGCATGATCATGCGCTACGAAAAGGGCGCCGCGCCCGACGTGGAGGGAACGTTAAAATTCGCCGGGTTCAAAATCGAAGACCAGGAATTCGTCGTAATGGACAGCGCGCACGATCATAAATTCGCCTTTAATGAGGCTGTATCACTTCTGGTGAATTGCGACTCTCAGGCCGAGATCGACTATTACTGGGACAAACTATCGGCTGTGCCCGCAGCCGAGGTCTGCGGCTGGCTCAAAGACCGCTTCGGCGTCTCCTGGCAGATCGTTCCGCGAATCATGGACACGATGCTCGCGGACGGCAGCGAGGAGCAGAAGGCCCGCGTGGTCGCGGCGTTTCTCAAGATGAAGAAGTTCGATCTGGCGGTTTTGCAAAAAGCGTACGCGGGGTAGGTCGGTGCACGTGCGTGCGGGTGCTATTCACCTGCTTTTTTGAGCGCGAATTCAATTAGATCTGGCGCAATTCGCATTTCTGTGGTAACGAGTCTTTCGAGCAAGGGACGCAGGGAATTGATGGCCCCATTTTCCTTTGCTTTGAGCAGCAAACCGAGAGTGCCAATCGTTGGGATGTTCCTCAATTTTGCAATAGAACGTGCCTTCGCGTCATCAATGAGGAGAAAATTAGCTTTTTCCTGGTAGTAAAGAGCGATTGCTTCGGATTCACCGCGGCCCAAAACAAGCCCGAGGGTGTTAGCGACTTCAGGGTGTTTCAGCATCACCTGACGCGGCTTTGCCCACTGCTCCAGCTCTCTGGCAAACGGTTTATTTTTGATCGAAACTTCCTCAAATACTCCCGGTGGTAATAAGGTCAAAGCGAAAAATCGGTCGAGAAGAAACAACCCGCCAATGCTCGCCAGAGCGATCAGCGGAGAAGCGTCTGATACGAGCTTCATCAGATCGAACGAAGTGACTCTAAAGCTTTCAGCTCACGATCAAGTTCACCCGGGGTGTAGCGCAACACCGGTATGTGCCGCTCGTGTAAATATTCAAGGAAGTACGGGTAGGTTTTACCCGCCAGCGCGGCAGCCTGCCCCAGGGATAATTTTTCATCCTGAAACAACCGCGCCGCGTAATCCATTTTCATTGCGGAAATAAACTCATCTTCGCTCTGGTTCAGCGTTACCAGGAGTTCATCAGGGATTGATATTTGCAGATTGCGCATGCAGCCACCAACCCAAAAATAGCACCAAATAAGAGGAACGTCAAGCTGGATTCGAATTGGAATCGGTCGAAAAAAACCGGAGCTTCCTGATCTCGCGGGGTCTGCGCTGCGGGTGACGATAACATGACCCGGCATAGAATTTCCGACTTGACCTGCCGGTCCCGCGCGGCCTTCATTTCGTATGGCAACTACGACCGTCGTGAACGAAATCGCCATTCGGGCGCGCCCCGAAGAACTTTTTGATTTTGTAAGTTCCCCCGGCCTCTGGCCCCGCTGGCATCCGTCCTCGCGCCACCTGACCATCGACCGCAACCCGGAAGGCCCGCAGGGCAAAGGCGACACCTTTTCGGAAGAAATCAAAGCGGGCGGCCGCCAGGGCCGACTCGTCTGGCAGGTGAGCGAGTGCGACCGACCCCGCCGCTGGATCGCCACCGCCGAAAGCGACCAGGGCGCGAGCATTTCGCTGCGCTACGATATCCAGGGCGACGGGCCCGAGCTGCTCTTTCGCCGCACACTGGTCTACGAACTCAGGCCGCTGTTTCTAAAATTCGCCAACCTGATATTCATGCAATGGAAAATCCGGCGCGAATCGGCCGCGGCCATACTGAATCTGAAAGCTGTGATCGAAGGGCGCTGAAAGCCGAAAGGGTGGGGCGCCACGGTTCTCGCGCTGCCATGCTGGTATGGGCGCGAACCGTCGGGCTCGCGCGGCCGGAGGGCCGGCCGCTTGATCCCTGGCGCGGTTTCGGTATCAGGGAATGTCACGATTGCGGAACTGTATCAGGAATTCCGCGGCATTTACAATTTTTATGGATCGAAATACCCCCAGGTCAAGAAGATCCGCATCCCCCGAGACGATAAATTCAGCCCTGCCGTCCACGGCGCACTCGAGTACACGATTGTCGTCTTGATCCCGGGTAATCGTGTGGAAATGGGAGCGAGTCGTTACCAGGCGGCTTATGTTCAATAGTTCTACCGCAAAATCCTGGATGACCGTTGGCGGTAAGGAAAAGCGCGGGCGCGAGTTCACTTCCATGACTTCCTCCAGTAGCTGGTGCGAAATCAGGATCAGCACTTCCCCTTTCACCGCGAGCGAAAGTACTTCGCGCGATTTTCCCCCGAAAAGAAAGCCGGAAAGGAGAATATTCGTGTCATAGACGGCTGAGATCATCGCCGCTTATGGGTCGATTTCGATTTTGCCCGCCGTACCTTTGCAATCTCCCCCGGGATATCCGCCAGGGTCGCGCCGGACAGCCGCGTGGCTGTCTCCGCGGCAGTGAACAGGGAGGCCCACCTGTGTTTTCGGTCGATATAAAGACGGGCCGCTTCGCGAATTAGCTCCGAACGGGACCGCGCCTCTTCTTTCGCGACCCGGTCAATCACCTTCAGGAGATCGGACCGAAATGAGATATTGACTGTCCTGTTTTTCACAGGGACATAGTATACAAAGTTTGTATGTTCGTCAAGTCGGGATTCCGGGTACCCCGGATTTGCGATGATCGTCGGGTGTGCGAAAACTGGCGAATTCGGTTTCGGCCTGCTCCGCCAGATTGCCGCGGTCCACCAGAAAGAGCACGCGCCGCGCGCCGGCGAACTTGATCCAGCGGTACACCGCGTTCACCGCCATGAAGGTCTTGCCCGAACCCGTGGCCATCTGCACGAGCGCGCGCGGCAGATCTTTTTTGAGTGATTCTTCCAGGTTCGCGATCGCGAGGCCCTGTTTGCCCCAGAGCCCCGGGATTTGCGACCGGGGCATGGTGGTCAGTCGCCCGCGCAGCGTGGACGGTTTGGTATTGTTGGCGGCCGTGAACTCGCCCCCGCGACCGAGTAAACTATTTACCCAGGCGTCGAGGGTCGGCTGTTTCAACCAGTCGGACAGAGTCTCCGGACGATGAAAATGAAAGACGCGCCGACCGCGCGGTTTCGGATCCAGTTCGTTGATGAACCGCGTTTCCTTCCCGGTGGCCAGATAGCAGAACGGTAACGGCCGGTGCGGGGCGTCCAGCGTGTCCGGCAATCCCTCCGAATATTTCGCGGCCTGGACCTCGACTCCGCCCAGAGCGAACCCGGCCGGTTTGGCCTCCAGCACGCCCACGGCCGCTCTGTCCACGAAAAGAAGATAGTCCGCGAAACCGTGGCCCGCCTTCAGCGGAACCTCGCGAACCGCGACACCCCGCGCGGCGTCCAGGTTAATTTCATCCCGGCTCTGGACGACCCAGCCCGCGGCGGCGAGCTGGCTGTCAATTTCCGTACGCGCTGTTTGCTCGGGGTTCACCATTTCACGCCGTCGGCGGGATTCTGGAGAATGCGCGCAAAATGGCAAGAAGATATTTTGCGGATTCGGGCCGGTGTGGTGCAAAAAACCACCCGCCCCATTACGCCGATTTAACGACCGGGTGAATCTTGCGCAAATCCAGTTTCAGTTCTTCTTTTTTATTTCGAATTTCAATGTCCGCCTGCAAATTTACCCAGAATTTCTCGGACGTACCAAAATATTTTGATAGTTTGAGCGCCATCTCAACGGATACCTTCCGTTTATCGTTCAAAATATCGAGAACCGTACTGGTCGAAACATTTAGGTCCTTCGCCATCCGGTACGCTGTGATGGACAGCGGTTCTAAAAATTCTTCTTTGATAATCTGTCCGATTGTAGGAGTAGGAATCTTCTTCTTCATAAAAACCTCAGTGATAATCCTCAATGGAGACATCGTACGCGTCACCGTTCTTAAGTCGAAAGCAGATTCGCCATTGATCATTGATCCGTATCGAAAGTTCGCCCTTCCGCGGACCTTCCAGGCGTTTAAGTCGATTCCCGGGCGGATTTTCAAGGTCGGACTCATTTTCAGCTGCATCCAGAAGCATTAGCTTGATAAGCGCTCGTTTCTGAATTTCACCGGGGATTTTCCGGGAATACTGTTGATTGAAAACTTTTGCCGTTTCCCTGTCCCTGAAACCCCGGATCACAGCGAAGGTTTCAAGAAATCAAAATATCTGTCAAGCAGATATATCTCCCGGGGGGATATATTGGCCTTCCCCGGCCAGAAAAGCTTGCCGCCGTGCGCGCGGGCCTGTGATACTTCCGCAATTCATCCGACGAGCGCCACCATGAAAAATGCCCTTTTCCTTTTCCCCTTGATCGCGATTCTGGTTCTCCATGCGAATTGTTCCAGGCACGAGGAGATCGTCAACCTGACTTCGCCGATCGTGTACGCCCTGGCGCGCAACGCGGCCGCGCAGGGCAAGAGCAGCGGGAGCTATACGATCGAGTTGAAATTCGAAAATATCAACAAAACAGCGGAAGGCTGGCCATCGGTTGTAAAAAATTCCTGGAGTCGTTCGGCAATGCTGCGCGGAGGCCAGGAGGGCGGAGGCATGTCCGTTCGGCCAGGGAGGGCCGTATATAGCCAGCATTGCCGATCGACGAAATACCGAAGGTCGGACTTGAACCGACAAGGGGTCGCCCCCGGCGGATTTTGAATCCGCTGTGTCTACCAATTCCACCACTTCGGCGTGGGTCAGGAACACTCTGCGAGCGCCCGCCCCGGGGTAAAGCACGATTTGGCCTGGAAGAATGAAGCAATCCTGGCCTTCGGGGGCCTTTGGATGGTCAGGAAAATTCCAGGATTTCCCTGAAAATGGTGTTTTAGGATGGGCATGCCTGGGCCGCCGGGCCAATCGTCGCCCATGTTTTTACTCTTTCGCGACCTGCCCCCGGGCGACCCGGACGAGCTGGAACTGACGGCCGAGGAGTCGCGCCACGTGAAGGCCCGCCGGCTGGGCCCGGGCGACGCGGTTTATATCGGCGACGGGCGCGGCACGCGCTGGCGCGGCCGACTGGAGGACCGGACGCGCTGGGTTCGCGAACGGGACGCGCCGCCCATGCGCGGGACCGAGCCCGAACGCTGGCTCTGCACGGCTCTGCCCGAGGGGCGACGCTGGGACTGGCTCTTGCAAAAAGCCACCGAACTCGGCGTGACTCGCGTGCGGCCCGTGAACTTCCGGCGCTCGGAGCGCCGCGACGTGAACCTGGACCGCGCGCCGGGCGTCATGCGCGAAGCCGCCTCCCAGGCGCGCCGGTTTATACTGCCCGCCATCGACCGGCCCGTCGACCTCGCGAGCCTCCTGGCCGCGCCCGATCTGCCCGCGACTTTTTACTGGCTGCATAACTTCGATTCGCCCGCCGAACACGAACCGGTCGGCCGGGTCAGCTCCGGCGATCCGGCGGCCCTGCTCGTCGGCCCTGAAGGCGGCTTCGCGCCGGAGGAAGTGGCCCTCCTGCGCGCCCGCGCCGAAATTCGCGAAATCTGTCTTGGAATGAACGTTATGCGAGTCGAGACGGCGGGGATCGCCATGCTGGCGCGTTTGCTGGACGCGCGGGTGTGGTGAGGGTGGTTACTCTCCGGCGGAGGACATCGGTGAACAGATCTTCCAGGAGATGTAGACGATCAAGGTGGGCAAGGGCGATCAGAGGAGAGGAGTCGCAGATGATGATCATTAATCTTTTCGAAAAATCAAGTGCCGCCCAACGATGTCAGTTCCTTTGAAAGTTCTTCGGTTGAGAAGTTGAATACTGAAACCTTATGCGCAGCCAGAAACTCCATAAAGTCGGAAAGCGGCATTCCCGCGAGGATTGCTGCCTGAGAAAGTGTGAGCTGCGCCTCCCGAAAAAGTTCCATGGCATGATTTCGGCGCATTGAGCCAACGAATTCTTCCCGCGACTGACTCAATGCTTCGAGCACCGCGTCGGGAATTTCAATATTGATGCTGCCCATTTTTTTAACATAGTAAACTAACCACAGCCTGTCAACCTCTGCATGGACGGAATTTGCGAAGCGAGACGGCGAGCATCGCCATTGCTGGCGCGCCTGCTGGAGGCGTGGGGGTGGTGACCTCGGACAACAGCAGGGGATTTTGAGCACCCCAAGAATGGTCGCGATCAAACCATCTCCCCCGCGCTCACAGATCCCCCTCGATCGTCACCCCCGCCGCGCGCAGACGGTCGCGGTAGCGGACGCCCAGGCCGGTGGCCGGCGTGCGATGCAGAGCGCCGCTTCGCACACGAAGAGTACCGTAGCGCGGTTGCCCGGATCGCCCGCGCAGGCCATACGTACGCGCGCGGTTTCGGCGAAATGGCCGCGCGCGATGACTTCGATTTCCGAATACCCGGCCTTTCGTTCCGCTTCCGAGGGGCCTTCGCCCGGTCCCGGGCCGAGCGCGCCGGCGATGTTGCGGAGCATTTCGACTCGCCCCAGGACGCGAAAGGTTTTGAGCGCGGCGGCCATGCCGAGGGCGGGCAGGGGATTGAGGCCGCCGAGTTTCTGGTATTCGCGGTACGTAAACGCGGGGCCGTACGATTCGCCGTACGCGTTGAAGAGCGCCGCGCTGCGATTCACAACGCGGGTATTCACCATACCCATGAAAAACGGGGCGACCCAGCTCTTCACGTCTTCGTCGAAGAATGCCGCGTCCGGATCGGGTACGAGCCGCACGCCGCCGGCGTCGGGCGGCAGCAGCAGGCCGGGGTCCAGGGCGCGTTCTTCGGCGTTCGAAGAAAACATATTGAGGCCGGTCAGGAACGAACCGCCGTTCAGACCGCCGCGTACGTGAAAAAAACCGGTGGCTTCCCTGGTTTCATCGCCCGCGGCTCGAATCCGTTCCTGCGCCAGGAACACGGCCATATCGGAGGGCACTGAATCGAAGCCGCAGAATGGAAACAGTTTGGCCATGGACGCGCGCGCGGCCGGCTCGTACCGGTCGATCATCTCGCGCACCCACCAGGTTTCGCCGGTGATGTCCACGTAGTGTGTTCCGTTCCGGGCGCAGGCGGCGATCAGCCCCTCGCCGTACAGCGCGAAAGGACCGGCCGTCGATAATACGACGCGCGTCCGCCTGGCGATTTGTTCGAGCGCGGCGGTGTCGCTCGCTTCAGCTACGATCCGCTCGACCGTCGGTGGCAGGGCCAGTTCGCCCGCCAGAGCGGCGAGCTTCGCGGCGTTACGACCGGCGATGGCCCAGGCGATATGACCCGGCGCGTGGTCGCGAAAATATTCGACCGTCTGCCGACCGGTAAATCCGGTGGCACCGTATAATACGACGTCCAGCGGGGGCGTCACTCGGGCGTCGCGCCTCCGGCGAGCAGGCGGTCGATCTCAGCCTGGGTAATCCATTCTTTGAGGGTGGTATGATCCGCGCCCCGTTCGCGCGTGAACGCCAGCAAGTCCTGGAAGAGGGCCCGTGCGTTCAAGGACCCGAGTTCGACCAGAACCTCACCGAGGAGGTTGTGCGGGGTGCGTTCGGCCTGCACGCGGAGGGCCTCATCAAGGGCAGCGGGGGTGATGGCACCTTTCTGGATCAAAAATTCGCCGAATTTCATGGAAAAGCCGCCCGTCCGCGCGGCGGACCGATCAATCTCCGCTCGTTTCTCTTCTATGATATAAATAAAGCAAGGATTAATTGTCAAACCGGACGGGATTAAAACGCGAACGAGACCGAGAGATTGTACATTTCGTCGTACAACCGGAACTCCTTCGGATCGGGCGGGACGCGTTTATTGTACAGATACCAGGCTTTTTCGCCGGGGCTGACCTCCCGGCCGCGGTACAGCGGGTAGCGGTAGCCGACGACCACGGACCAGTCCTCCAGGAATTGCAGACCGAAGCCGGCTTCCACCTCGCGGTAGACGGTCGGCGGTCGGGCCCGGCTGAAATCGAAGAGCGTGGGCCGGTAGGTCGGCAGAGTTGTTTTTAGCGCGGCGGCCGTAATGAAACGCGTCACCGGCGGCGATCCCGGCCACTCGCGCTCGCGCACGACTCCAGAGTACGGGGTGCGGTGCAAAGCGCCGAGGAAGAACAGAACGTTCTTTTCGCGAAAACCGAGGCGGCCCTGCCATTCGGTAACTTTTTTGAGTTCATGCGTTTCGCGCCGCACCAGTTCGGGCGCGGGCTCCCAGGGCGGGAACACGAGTTCGTCCACGGCGGTGAAGGGCAGGCGCGAGGCGGGAAACACACCACCCGCGCGCAGGACGAAGAGCCAGTGATCGCCTTCGTAACCGGCGGTCAGGCCCGCGCGCGCGTCCGCGTACGGTTCGTCCAGAAAAACCTGGCGGTCCGTTCCCGCCGGCCCGCCCGCGTCCGCGTCCAGTACCAGGAGCCAGGGCGTGAGCGATGCCGCGATTTTTTCCAGCGGTGCGCGCAGGCGCAACCCGAGCCGCGAACGTCCGTAGCGTCCCGCGTCGCCGCGGTCGGTCTGGTTGAAATACACGTACGGCACTTCCACGCTCAGGGCCAGTACCTCCGCCACGAGCGGGAGTTCCGCGCCAGCTGTCACGAGCAGGCTGTGGCGATTCTGCCGCTCGCCCTTGCGGTACTCCGAATCGAGGAGTACCTGCGACCGCGGGCGCAGCGTCCGACCACCGCCCAGCACGCGCGAAGCGATGCCCGCCGAATCATGATGCGCCAGGACCACCACCGGCACACCCACACCCAGCGCGACAGCGAACAAAAACCAAAAATGTAACGGAGGAACTAAAGATTTTTTATTATTCAACATTCGATTTCTTCGCATCCGTTCTGTTTCAATTTTTTAAGTCCCCGCTGGATACCTCGTCAGAAGCGGGCCATGGATGGCCCGCCGTCCGAACGCTCGGCCACGGAGGGCCGTGCGGACGGACTGATGAGGTATCCAGCGGGACTCAGCATTCATGCTCCAGGACCAGGTCCGATTTCGACGCGTTTTCTTCGAAGGCCTGGGTGACGCCGGCCGCGTCGGCGGAAGGGATGTCGTGGAACAATTCGGCCATGTTGAAGTAGAGCGGGATTTCGAGCGTCCCGCCTTCGCTGACGGTGCGGTGGCAGGCGAGGGTGATGCCGAGATCGCTCTGTGAGTTTTTCAAAACGGCGAACGCGTTGCCCGCTACGGTCCCTGAAAACTGAAATCGTCGAATGTGCAGTTTGACGCGCGTGATCGTCCCGGTTCCAAACGAACGGCGCGCTTCGTCCGCCTGAAAATAATATCGATCCAGGCTGTCGCGCCCCGTGCCCTGGTTGCCCGCGCTCAGCGGTTCCACGAAAAAATCGGTGGCAACCACGATGGGATCTTTCCCGCCCGTATCGGTCGTTCCGCTTTCGCCGTGCGCGTACAATGGCGATACCGGATTGAGCGCGCTAAAAATTTTTTCCGCCGCGAAATTCGCAGCATGCGCGAGCCCGTCCAGATCGGGCGTGCCGCTGTACGCGGTGGCCGTGTCCGGCACGAGTTCGATTTTTTCGAATTCGATCCAGTTCGCGCCGGACAGCACGACGGCGTTGCCTTCCGCGGTGAACGTATCGAAGCCGTCCGTGCCGCCGTCGCCGAACCGGATCAGGACGCGCGCCTCGCCGCGGCTCCGCGGCTGGAGCGAAAACAAAAAACCGAGGGCCGCCGCCGTTTCCGCGCGCCGATCTGCCACTTCGCCGAAGGCGCAGGCGTTACCGAACAATCCGGGCAGGAGCGCGAGCGCCAGGGTCGGGAGGCTGGATTTCCAATTTCGCATAGAGTTTTCCTTTGTCCTTTTTCGTGAGTGCCGTTATGGACCGAAGTTGGCGTCGGCCGGTCGCGGGTTGGATAATTTCGTGTTACTGATAAAACTTGTGTCCGAAAGCGATTTTAGAAATTCCACCAGGTCGGTCTGTTCGGCGGCCGTAAGGGAAAAGGGCCGGATCAGCGTCGTATCGACCGTGGGATGGACCTTGCCGCCGGACATGTAGTGCGTGACGATTTTTCCGAGCGCGTTCGTCGCGCAGGCGTCGGCGTCGCCCGCGAAGGCGCCGTCGCAGGTAATGCTGCCATCGTGCATGTAGGGAAAGGTCAGGCCCACGTTGCGCAGCGAGGGCGCGCGGAATTTACCCTCGTCCGACTGGTTGCCCGTGACGTCCACGAGTCCGCGTTCCCGCGGGGGCTTTGCCGCGTACTCGGCGGCGCTGTACAGGCCGTTGTTGTGAAAGAAAAACTCGGACTCCACGGTGGAGCTGTGCGTCGTCGTGTCGGTGAAATTGAATCCGCCGTGGCAGTGAAAACACTCGGCGGTTTCGCCGTTGAAAAGCAGCCGGCCCCGTTTCGCCGCGGCCGACATAGTATTACTTTCCCCGCGCTGGTTCTTATCGAACTCCGATCCGAACGAGAGCAGCGTGCGCTGGAACGCGGCCAGCGCGCGCCGGATGTTTAACTCGGTAACCCTTTCGGTTCCGGCGCCGAACGCGCTCGCGAACGCTTCCCGGTACAGGGTATCGGCGCGAATTTTTTCGAACGCAGCGTCCGTGGCGCCCAGCTCCACGATCGTGCTGGGCCCGGAAGTCGAAAAAATCGGCACCCCCGCCTGGCTTTCCAGCGAGGCCAGGGTCGGGTTGGCCCAGGTGAGTTTCGTATGATAGGCCGTGTTGGAGAGTTGTTGCGAATTGCGCGGGTGGGTTTCACCGGTGATGCCCCGCGGCGTGGCCAATCGATCCGTGAACGCGAAAGCCTGCCGGTGACAGGTGGCGCAGGACATGGACTCGTCGCCGGACAATCGCCGGTCGTAAAACAGGAGCCGGCCCAACGCCACCTTTTCCGCCGACATACAGTTCGCGGTCGAGACGGAGGGGACCGGAACACCCGACGGCAGGCCCCAGTCGTAACCGGGACAACCACTGTCGCCGTTGTTATTTTGATTGGAGAGGAACCACAGGGCCAGCAGGAGTTCCGGACGCAACTCCTCTGCCTGCGCCTGGCGTGTTGCCGCTTCTTCTACCAGCAACGGGCCGGGAAATAAAAAAAAGCCGCACGAGTCGAACAGCACGACCGCAGCGACCGCAAGCGCGCCCACCATGAGCGCGTGTCGCGTGCCGGACAGGATCCGAGTCATGCCATTTTTCCAGGCCGTATTCATGGAATGTCGTCAGCGTCCTTTCTGAATGCGAAAGGCCGCCGCGGCCCCCGTGGCGGCACCCGTCGTGGCCAGACCGACATTGGTCAGCAGCTTCTGGCAATCGGCGTCCGCGTCGCCCGGCATGCAGAACTTCGTGGCGCCCGTATCGCGCGGGAAGTTGGACAGCGCCGTCTCCCAGTCGAAGACGAGCGTATCGGCGATCGGATTGAAACCATCCGCGTGCGTGAGGCGTACGGTACTGCGATACGGTTTCGCGCAATCGGCGGACTGGATGCCGGTGCAGCCGGTGGAACCGATGTGCCAGTTGACTTTGTTGCCCGCGTGCCCGTTCCATTCGATCTTCGTGAATTTATAACCCGATGTCCAGCTCCAGTACATGCCCGTACTGTTGAAGGGGGACGATGTGGCGGAGCCGCTGTTGTCGGTTTTATTGAGTTCGTAGGGCAGGCCGAGCGTAAACTCGATCCCCTGCCAGCTACCGATGGGCGCGTTCATGCGCAGCGTCGTGTTCGTGTTCGGGCTCGAGTTCGCGCAGAGACCGGTGCTGTTTTCAAAATCCAGCAGGCCGGCGCCGTACGCCTGCCAGACGCCATCGGACGTGAGCGGGGCGGAACTCGTCGTGCCGTTCCAATCGATCAGTTTGACTTCTGATACGAAAAAGCGCAGATCGATCGGCGTCATGGTTCCGCTCCCGCCGGTCGTCGTGTCCACGAAGAACGTGGAGCCGCAATTGAACGCTGAGCTGTTGCTGTCGAGCGCCTTGAAGGCCACGCTGGCCGTTCTGGAAGCACTGCCCAGGGTCGCGTTCAGCAAACCCGCGAGCAAAACCGAATCCGGAAGGGCGTCTTCCTCCTGCTGCCCGGTCAGAGCGGAAAGATTGATACTATTACACGCGATGAAAAAGTTCAGCCCCGTGGTCAGAGCGGCGAATCCCGCGAGCGTACGTACGGAACGGTGGTGTCTCTGAAAATAACGGCGCATGCTTGCACCTCCTGTTGGTCAATAATCGCGAACAACCGCCAGAGGCGGCGAAAGGTTGGGATTCAGGACCGAACGGGAGGACCGCGAATGAAAGCGGCAGTGTGATAAGAATTGCCGGAGGGAGCCGTGGAAGTGGGCCGAACAGTTACACGAATGGTGTCCGTGAAACAGGCCACGGCGACGAAAAGCAGGACCGGGGCCTGTGACACGCTGGAAACAACGCTCGATTCCCCCGCGCTCACGCGTGGCGTGCGTGCGTGCAGAGTTTGCGCGTTGCAGATGTCAGCGGATGCCTGGTCCAGGCCGGAACGAACCGTGTGCGCCTGAACCTGGACGCTGCCAGCCTGCGCGGCAAGCAACGCGGTCAAAATTAGACCGGCGCTCACCCGCATAATGTTTTTTCGAACCGTGAGCACAGCACCGGCCATTGATTCGTAAAACTTGAAGCAGTCAAGAAAAAAAGAAATATTCTTGACTGCTTCACCGGCGCTTCAATAGCACAGTTTGAAGCGCATTCAATCACACGCGAACGCGCGAAATTTTAATGTCGTTCGCGCTCAAGCCGCGAAAGGAGTTTCGCCTTATTATGAATGTTTTACGAAAAAACGCGGCGCTCGCCATGACCGGCGCGTTCATGATCGTTCTGTCCGGCAACTGTATGTTGACCGATTTTCTTGAGGTTCAGCCCGTCGGCGGGATTCCGGTGGTCACGGTTGCCAGGCAGGCGGCGGGCGCGGCGGCGGAAGGCTGGTTTCTGGGATGTAACGCGGCGCTTACGACGCAGAATACAAAATTCAGCGCGGCCGCCAGCCAGGATTGCGGCGGGGTTCACAACGGCGCCGAGTTTTTCGGACTGTACGCGACCGCCGCGCGCAACGCGGGCAACGAGATGGTGCCCATTGCGCGCGAGAATAAACATTTTTACTACCGCGAGTCGGGCCTGGAAGCATGTAAAAGCGCGGCGCTCCTGCGTTCGTATCTGCTCACGCGTCTGTATCTCGAATCGACGATTCAGACCGGATCACGCGCGAACGTACTCGGACCGGACGACTTCGCCGCGTCGACATTGTTCGGCGTGAAGGGTACGGGCCAGGCCTGTTTCGACGCGATCGAACCGACGGGACGCATCCTATCGTTCGGGGAACTGGTGTTGTAAAAAACGCGACGGTGACCCTTCCGATTTACGCGTGCATCTGCAGGGTTCCGTCCCAGTCGTCGGACGGCGGGTGGTCCAGGAGATACGTTGACCGTTGCAGATAGTGCCGGGCGGGTAAATCATCGGGCAGCGCGGTAAGGGCCGCCTGAAAATGTTCGCAGGCGCGGGCGAAGGACCGCGCGTGGTAACACCGAAGGCCTTCCTCGAAATCGGGTCGGGTGGCTGATTTGATCCGTGCTGACCGTTCATCCTCTCCGGAAAATACTTCGAAGATGGTGACAGCGTCCCGTCGGCCTTTGACGTGCATCCGGCCCAGAGGTCGCAGGCCGAACTCCGCGGATTCGGTCATTCCGGTTACGCACGACTGGCTGACCACAATCTTAGCGCCCAGAATCTTGCTCACGCCTTCGAGGCGACTGGCCAGATTGACCGCGTCGGAGATCACGGTGGAATCCATCCGCTGCGGTTCGCCCACTGTCCCGAGCATCAGGGAACCGGAATGAATACCGAAGCCCGCTGCGATCGGATCATGGCCGTCCGCCACCCGCTGGATATTGTAGTTGGTCACCAGTTTCTGCATCGCGACGGCGGCGCGGATCGCGTCCGCGGGTTGCTCGGGAAACAGGGCCATGATTCCGTCGCCGATGTATTTATCGATGAAGCCACCGTGCTCGCGGATGACGGGACCGACGCGCCGGTAGACGGCGTTGAGGAAGGCGAAATTCTCCGATGGGCGCATGGTCTCAGAGAGCGTGGAAAAATTACGCAGATCGGAAAACAGGACCGTCATTTCTTTCTGGACCGCGTCCCCCAGTCCCACTTCCACGATCGATTCTTTGTTCAGATGTTTGAGAAAGTCGCGCGGTACAAAACGTTCAAACGCGACCGAGAGCGTTTGCACGCGTCGAAAGGCGCCCGCGAAATGGCGCGCCAGCAGTGTCGCCTGGGCGAAAATAAACAGCCATAAGCCAGCGGGTGCCAGGTACGTGGAACGGATGATCAACTCGTTGTACAGGATGTCGTTGATGGCCGCCGCGAACAGGGCCGCGAAGCCGGAAAGGAACAGAATCGCGCCTTCTTCTTTGTGAAAAACAGCCCGGGTGACGATATAGAGCGCGTACGAACAACCGACGACTGTCAGCACATAATAAAAAGTTACAGAATATGAATAGATGGCCACGGGGGTAAAGAGTACCAGCAGCGCGAATCCGACGGCGCAGATCTGAATAAAGCGCAGCACGCGGACATCGAACCGGGCGGGAAAGAGCGATGCCGTGAACATCGCGAACAGGGGGATCGATGTTTGGAAGGAGAGGTACTCGATTTTGCTGAAAAACTCGAACGGTAGATCGGGGAAGTTCTGAATCAGATAGCGGTCGCCCGTGACGAGGATCCGCAACACGAGCGCGATACAGAATAATCCGAAAAACAGAGCTGACCGGTCGGACCGGCGTAACGCGAACAGGGTAAGGTGATAGGTCCCCATGATGAGCAGGGCTCCGAATAGAAACAATTCGAGATCCCTGGTTCTTTCGCGCTCCCGGCGCAGATCTTTTTCCAGACCCAGCCGGGGCGCGTTCCAGATGCCGCCGTTGCGGTGGTGAAAATTTGCGACCTGGACGACGAGTTCCAGCGTTTCCCCGCCATCGGGCAGTTCCGCGATCTGCGGCAGGTACTGCGGTCGCGCACGGGCCTGGTCCGTCGCCACTGTCCCGTTGCGGGCCACTTCGAGATTGTTCACGAACGTGCGATGGGCCGTCAACGCGTCGGTCACGAACAATGCCAGGTGTCGCTCGTGCCCCGGGTCCAATAATATGTTTACCCGGAACGTCGCGAAACCGGTACCGGCCAGAACTCCGCCGCCCTGCGGACGCCCGTTCCAGTAGGCCGGCACGGCAAAATAATCAGGCTTTTGATCGGGGTTTTGTTCGATGGGTTTTGTGCTAAAAAGTTGTTCCCAGTAAAATTCCCATTGCCCGTCCAGATTCAACGGGCCATCTTTATCGAAACTCCACCCCCGCAAATCAAGGACCCCGGCGACGGCTTCCGGTCGCGGTTTGCCGGAATAACGCGGGGCGCATGCGCCGAGCGCCAGAGTGCTCAGAAGAATGAATACAAGCGTGGTTTTCATCGATGATTTTCGGCGATTTTGAATGACCGGTTGTGACCGTCAGATTATCGTGGACGACTATGGTGCCGGGTGCGCTTCCATTTGACGAGAGCAAAATAAAAAAAATCGAAGAGGGCATCTACACCTGCGTCGACGGGGCCGGCGCCGCGTACGACAATAAAGCGAAAATGTACGAACGCCTGGTGAGTTCCAGGATTTACAATCGGATCATGTGGGGCACGTCCCCGGACGACTATACCGCCTTCGCGGCGACGGCCCTCGGCGCGCAAGCGGGTCTCACGCTTGATCTGGGCTGCGGCGGACTAACGCATACCGCCGACCTGTACGCGAAAACGGAACGGGTGCTGATCCTGGTGGATCATTCGCTGGCGATGTTGCGCATCGCGCAAGAACGATTGCGGCGAAAAATCGGCGCCGTGCCGGAGCGCGTTCGTTTTCTACAGGCGGACGCGTTCGCGCTGCCGTTCCCGGCTGAATGTTTCGACGCGGTTTGCAGTTTCGGCATGCTGCACCTGTTCAATAACCGACAGGACCTGATCGCGGAAGCCCTGCGTGTTCTCAAGCGCGGCGGCCGTTTTTATTTTTCGTCACTGACCGCCGATCGCCCCTTCAGCAAGCGGGTCATCCAGTCGCTCCAGGGCGAATTCGGCGCGCCGTTCACGTCCGCTGAGACTCTGGCGCTCTTCGATGCGCGCGTTGTAGCGGTCGAACATTTCACGCGCGGCAGCATGGTGTTTGTAAGCGGGGAGAAACGTTAAGCGACGGTCAGGTGAACGGCCTTATACCATTTATGGCTCTGGTTCGAATATCCATGTGCGTCATCGTCGCGCTTTTTTTCACGGCGTGCGTGTCATTTGACCTTACAGAAGCCGGCCGTACGGTCGATGTCATGGTCAAGGAAGAACCCCCACCCACATCAAGGTACATTGGTGACGTTGAGATTGGAGTTTCAGACTGGAAACCCTACTCCATGACGGCGCTAAAAAACGTCCTTCGTAACAGGGCTGCCGCTCTTGGCGGCGATCTGCTCGTGATCGATACCGTTCTGACGAACGGTGGCATCTATATCGGAAGTGGACGCGTATTCAAGAAAAACGCGCGTTGAGATTCCGATATCTACTACCCATTCAGCGTTCTCCCTCCAGCGTCAATTTAAAATTAGACCAGGCGCGGTGTCGAATTTAATCGCGGAATACGATTTTCAAACCTCAAAGGCTTCAGGGCGCCCCGGTCCCGCGGTGTCGCGCTGCGCCGCGCGGGACCGTCGGGTGCTCCGTCGCCCCCTGGCGCGGTGTTGCTCGTCGGGGCGTTGCGCGTTTTTCGCTAAAAATTCACCGGGCCGCTCTCCGTGCGGGAAGGGTGAACGGGGAAAATCGGTTGAGTATTTTCGTATACACGTTGAAAATACCGGGATTGGCGCATCTGGTTCAGTTCAATTAAGATTAAGGACCAAACCTGCGAGGACCATCTCTGGTCTTGCACTTTGCAGGCCGGAACAACCTCCTTATATTGACTTTATTAAGATTGCGCATGGCATGCCGATGGAGATGCGAGACTCGCGGAAATCCAGCTCGTGCGTGTGCGTCACCAAGCTCAGGCACCGTTAGGTTGTGAGAGGGACCGACGGTTGCCCTCGGAGGGCGCAGACAAGCAGATACGCGACCCCTCGGTGTCAGCGGAAGTTCCGCCTGACTTCTTACGGCATTTTGAGATATTCGCGCCAATTACTTAATTTGCGGTGGCCCTTGTGGCGGATTCCGGTCTTGAAAAGTTGCTTTTCTTCGGGATTCCAGCGGTAGAGAATATTGAAGGACTGCCCGAACAACTTACCGGAAAATTGGCGTTCATTGTCCCTGCGAAATCCATAACCTGCCGGAAAAGGAAGAGGACCAAGCATTACGTAGACGCGAAAAAAATTGGCGAGTTGCGGAGTAGTAGTGTGATCGAAGTTCATTGCGCGGAGTAACAGGGTAAAGGTTTGGAGGCCTTTCCCGATATCCCATTCGGTACGAATTCTCGTTCGAGTCACAGTTATATGTACATCATACTTGCGTTCGACGAAATCCGGCGCGTGATGAGAAGTACCTGAGCCGCGATATTGGCCGCAGGGGATTGGCGTATCATAGAGGAACATGGTTTTGTTCTCCGAATGGACTTGAGCGTCTAGGAGCCAGGGCTTAAGGAATCCCTGGCAGGGCGTGCACTTAGCAGATTAACTAGTGCCGGGCCAGCCTAACTCAATGTATCCGCTGCGCTTCTCGGCCGCTGCGCCTCCTGCGGTGCTCGGTCCCCGCCCGCTCGGAGCGCGCCGCCCTTCGCGTGACGTGCTCGGCCCGGACGCGCGCGATGTTGGAGATATAGTTGCGTGCGCCGGGCCCGGGGCGGGGACACACGGTCCGCCTCGGAGCTTCGCCCCCCCGCCGGTCCGCTGCGCGACCTCGTCGGATATTCGGAGAATGCCCCGGGCAGTGGATTCGAACGAAGATCGCTCAATTCTCTCGTTTATACTCGAATGCAAAAGCGTCGATCTATTTTTATGCGCAGATGAAAAAAAAAATGTTATAAACGAAATTGTTATTGCACGACTTTATCCAAAGGCACTCGTCTGGCTCGAATTGAGCACGCTGAACCTGGGGATTCATAGTCCCTCTATTTCAGCTCCGGGTGTTTATCCACATGCAACAACCAACTTATCCCGGTGTATATATTGAAGAAATACCCGCAAGCGCGGTCGCGGTCTCAGGCGCACCGACCTCAATTTGCGCATTCGTCGGGCGAAGCCGCATGGGGCCCCTCAACCAGCCCGTTTTCGTTACCGGTTACAGCAATTTCGAAAGTATTTTCGGCGGTTTGTGGTTGAGCAACACGCTGGGTTATTCTGTTTCGCAGTTCTTCCAGAACGGCGGCGGGACGGCCATCGTCGTGCGCGTGGCCAGTTCCCAATCGCCGCCATCTGGTTCGGCCGCGCAACTGGACTTTTCGCTTAAGTTACAGGCACAGGCGGCAGGTTCCGGCGGGAATAGTTACACGTTGACGGTCGCGTCGGTCGCCACACCGACGGGTAAGCGTGGTCCTTATTACACGCTGGTCCTTGCGACCAGTCCGCATCCGGCAAGTTTTACGGTCTCGCTGAACAGCGCGGATGGAGACGATTTCATCCTGAGCGCGAAGCAACTCGGGCCCTCCGCCGGCGCGGACATTTTCGCCTGCGGTTCGGCCGCGGAGATTCCTAATTCCCTGGCTGTGGCGAGCACCCCGCTGACCTTTTCAGGCGGGGGTCCCGGTAAATCGGCACGCCTCTGCGTTCCGGTCCAGACGGACCCGGATTTTCTTTCGCTGAGTGCTGCCAACCCGGGCACCTGGGGAAACGGCCTCGCCACGCGTTTGGACTACGCTGTTTATCCGCCTTCGAACAGCAACCTGTTCAATCTCACGGTACAGCTGCTCGACCCATCGACGATCGGTCAGCCCAATCCAACAGTCATTCAATCGGAAGTTTATCAAAATCTATCTCTGGAGGACTCTTCCCCGCAATACGCCCCGAAAGTCCTGGCCCAGGAATCGGCCCTGGTCACCGGTTCGGTGGTAAAACAGGGGGGTGCCGGCCCATTTTTGACCGGTTTCACGGTCTTCGCCGGCGGCGACGACGGCGGGGCAATCAGCGATGCTGATGTACTCGGAGATTCCGCGACACATTCCGGCATGTTTGCGCTGGATTCGCCACAGTCGACCTTCAACCTGCTCTGTCTTCCGCCCCTGAATTCAGCCACAGATCTGCAACCCGGAACCTATGCGACGGCGGAGGCATTCTGCGCTCAGCAGCGAGCCATGCTTCTGATCGATTCTCCGGCCACCTGGGCCAGCGCGCAGGCCGCCGTAACCGGCATGGAATCCGGGCCTTTCGGCTCGCTGCGTACGGCGAATGCCATCCTGTTCTTCCCGCGAATACAGTACGCGGATCCCTTGCAAAATGGCGCCGTCGCGGTCTTCGCTTCGGCCGGTTCCGTCGCCGGGGTAATGGCCCGCACCGATAGCGCGCGCGGAGTATGGAAGGCAGCGGCCGGTACCCAGGCCAATTTGATCGGGGCACTCGGGTTATCCGTAACCATAACCGACGGGGAGCAGGGGCAACTCAACCCTCTGGCGGTGAATTGTCTGCGACTCTTTCCGATAACGGGCGCCGTGGTTTATGGGGCGCGCACCCTGGTGGGAGCCGACATACTACAATCGCAGTGGAAGTACGTTCCGGTACGCAGGACCGCGTTGTACATCGAAGACAGTCTCTATGCCGGATTACAGTTCGCTGTGTTCGAACCGAACGCTGAACCGCTCTGGTCACAGATTCGACTCAGCGTCGGCTCCTTTTTACAGGATCTGTTTCAGCAGGGAGCTTTTGCCGGACGCACGCCGCAGCAAGCCTACTTCGTGCAGTGCGACGACACAAATAATACGTCGACATCCATCGACCTGGGCCTCGTTACCGTGCGTGTCGGTTTCGCCCCCGTGGAACCGGCAGAGTTTGTAATCGTTCAACTGCAATTGCAGTCGGCCCCATGACGAGTTTTTGTTCTTAACTTTCAAAGTCCAGGCTAATTAGACCTGGGGGCGGAGGAAAGGATGCCTGTTCAGGTTAGTTATCCAGGAGTTTACATCGAAGAACTGCCTCCCGGGCCCGCGTCCATCACCGGCGCTCCATTTTCCGTGACGGCCTTCGTCGGTCCGGCCGCGATGGGACCGGTAAACGAACCCACGCAGGTCAAAAGCTTCGGGGATTTTTCGCGCATCTTCGGTGGTCTGGCAGGCTCGAGTCCGCTCAGTTACGCGGTGCAGCAGTTTTTTTTGAACGGGGGTTCGACGTCCCTGATCGTGCGAGTCACCGCGACGGACGCGATTCCGGCGACCTTGAGCCTGCCGCCCGAAAAGGGGACCTTGCTGACGCTGGTTGCGACCCAGGCCGGGGCGGCCGGCAACGCCATGGGCCTGTCGATCGCACCCATCGATCTGGTAAATCAGCGCTATCAGCTGACCCTCCTTCCCGGAGGCGCGTCCCTGCCGATTACATACAAAATATCGCTCAAGGACCCGACCGCGCCGGACTATATCACCACCGTGCTTAATAGCACGACGCCGATTCAGGTCTCGGGCGCGGTCAGCGTCGCGGGGCTCGCTCTTCTGCAATCGGCGGCTTTCAGCGGGGGTACGGACGCCACTGGAACGTCCGCAAAAGCACAGGCGTCCGTATCCGGCCTCGGACTGACGGCGCTCGTGCCCACCGCCCGGTACAATGACTGGACCGTACAGGTCGGAGCACCGGTCACGCCGAAGAACAATTATTTCAACCTGGCAATTTTGCAGTCAGGCAAGACCTACGCGTTTCCGGCGCGCGACGTATCCATTTCGTCGGCGGACGGCGCCGACTACGTCCTCAAGGCACTTGGGGACGCGGTGAACTACACCGGCGGCACGGCCTTGTTCACCGCGTCGCAAATTCCCAAGACGGCTCCTTCCGTAAGTGCCCAGGCGAAATTCACGGGCGGTTCCAGCAGCGTGCCCGCTCAGCCGGCGCAATTATCGCTGCCGGATGTCTCGGGTGCCATCGCCCTGCAGGCGAAAAACCCCGGTGCCTGGGGAAACGACCTCAGCGTCTGGATTGATTACAGGACCAATCCGGTGAATGGCAATCTCTTCAATCTCACGGTTCGCCTCGGCTCCCCCGTCGGCGCGGCGAAAACGGAAATTTTTCAAAATCTTTCGACGCAAAGTTCGGATCCGAATTTCGCGGGAACGGTCCTGGACGCCCAATCGACTCTGCTGCAATTGTCGAATTCCGCTTCACTGGCCCAGCGACCAATGCCTGCGGGCGCCTTCGTCCTGGCCAACGGGGACGGTGCCGATGGCTCCGCCTTCAGCGGCGTCCTGCCGGGCGGCCCGAAACAGGGCATCTACGCGCTCGATTCCGTGCACGTTTTCAACCTGTTGTGCATCCCGCCGCTGACCTTCGGTGCCTCGATCACCGGCGATATTTACGCTGCGGCCGCAGCGTATTGCGAGAATCGCCGTGCGTTTTTTATCGCTGATCCTCCGACTGACTGGAACAACGCCGACAGCGCCATCGCAAAGAGCTGGGAAATCGACTACCTGCGCAGTCCGAATGCGGCTCTGTTTTTCCCGTATATCAACGCGGCCGACCCATTACAAAACAATCGCACGACCGCCTTCGCGCCCTGCGGAACAGTCGCCGGTGCGATCGCTCGAACGGACGCAGCGCGCGGTGTGTGGAAATCGCCCGCCGGGGTACAGGCCACTCTTCAGGGAGCGCTCGGCCTGGCCGCTTCCATTACGGACTCACAGCAGGGTCAGCTAAATCCCCTGGGGATCAATTGTCTGCGGTGGTTTCCGCAGACCGGGCCGGTCGTCTACGGCGCCCGCACCCTGATGGGCGCTGACATGCTTCAGTCGCAATGGAAGTATATTGCGGTGCGGCGAACAGCGCTCTACATAGAAGACAGCCTTTACGACGGCCTTCAGTTCGCGGTCTTCGAGCCGAACGCTGAACCACTCTGGTCGCAGATCCGTTTGAGTGTGGGCGCTTTTCTTCAGGGCCTCTTTGAACAGGACGCCTTCGCGGGGCGTACCCCGCAAGATGCGTACTTTGTCCAGTGCGATTCGGACACGAATCCTCCCGATAAGATCGCGCAGGGGATCGTGACCGTACGTGTCGGTTTCGCTCCACTGGAACCGGCGGAGTTCGTGGTGGTGCAGGTGCAATTGATCTCGGGCTCGTAAGGAACCCTAATTCTAAACAAACAAATTATCAGGAAGACCGATATGGCAAGTATCAGCGCGCAAACCACGGTATTCGAGCCGTACAAAAACTTCAAATTCCGGGTGAAATGGGACAACAATTATGTTGCCGGAGTTACCACCGTGAGCGCACTCACGCGCACCACCCAGGTGATTGAATTTCGCGAAGGCGGAGATCCGAGCACTGTCAAGCTTTCACCCGGTCAGACTCGCTACGGTGCCGTCACGATCGAACGGGGCCTGTCATATGACGCTGCCTTCCAGCAGTGGGCGGACAAGGTCTGGCAATTGCACTCGAAGGACGAAATGTCCCTGGCGGACTTTCGCAAGGATATCATTATTGAAATGTACAACGAAGCGAACCAGCTGGCACTGACCTTTAACCTGTTTCGTTGCTGGGTTTCGGAGTATCAGGCCGCACCGGATCTGGACGCCAGTGCGAACGCCGTTGCCATTGAGCGTATCGAGTTGCAGAACGAAGGCTGGCTGAGAGTCGCTCCGCAGCAGTCGGTTTCAGGCGCTTGATGAAAACATGGATGGGTTCACCGTTAATGATCTCCTGGAGTTGCGCGAATCCTGTGATGGACTGTCGCGGACGGCCCGCGCCGTGGAAATCTTGCGACGTGGGGTTCCCTGGATGAATCATGACGATATATTACGCCTGAGCATTGGCGCTCGCGACGCTCTCCTCCTCTCCCTGCGCGTCGCCACCTTCGGACCCCGTCTGGATTGTTTCGCAATTTGTCCGGCCTGCGCGGTGAAACTGGAGTTCTCACTGGACGCCGTCGGGCTGCGGAGCGCGGGGACTCCTGCTGTTCTCGGGCGCGGTTCGATTCAATTCCGAAATCGCAGGATCGGGTACCGCACGCTGAACAGTGAAGATTTGTTGCTCGCTGAAAAGGCGTCTGACGCGACCGGGGCGCGTGAGGTACTGCTACGCCGTTGTCTGGAGCGGTCGCCGCGGGCGAACCGGAAACTTCCCGAAGAACTCATTTCGCGCCTCTCGGAAGCGCTCGAAAAATCTGACCCTCTTGCGGTCATCACGGTCAACCTGCGGTGCGCGGCCTGCAACCATCGCTGGGAAGTCCTGTTCGAGGTGGTAACCCATCTCTGGAAAGATATTTGCGACGGGGCGCGCAGATTGATTCGCGAAGTTCATACGATCGCCCGGGCTTACGGGTGGTCGGAGGAAGCCATCCTGCGAATTCCGGGCGGCCGTCGTAAATTGTATCTGGCTGAAATTTATGGCTGATTGGTTTGCAATTGTCGCCGGGCGGGTTTTCGGAGCGCTGGCCGTCGCCGAACGCCGCTCTGTGCCGCTTTATGATCCCGTGGCCGAGGTCAACGCCGCTCCCCCGGAGGATTTCGAGCGGGCGACCGGGGACGAAACCCGGGGGCCGGCTGCTCCCCAGGCGGATAACGATGAGGTTCTCGCCGGAGTGGAACGTCAGTCGGCGGTCCGGAGCGCAGGGGTCACCGAAACGGAAAGATTCGTCGAAGAAGCTGAAACTGGAATCTCGCCGTCCCCGAAAGGTTCCCTCAACGAGGAGCGGGCAATCTCCGGTTCGAAGAGTAAAGGTCCGCCGGAGTCTCGATCGCTCCCGGACGTCGGTGCCGGAAAAGAAAGCCCCATCCCACGACTCCCCGGCGAGCGGGCAGGGGAAAGGAGTCCGCATCCGCTGCCTGTCGATTCGGATTCCCCGGCGTTGCTTCCCGGGCGAAACCGGTCGACGGATGCGTCGATTTCCTCCGGGCCACAAAGCGAATCGGAAGGGGCCCTTGGCAGGGTGGCGCTGAAGGGAAAGCGAGAGGGAAAGCGAGAGGGAAAGCGAGAGGGAAAGCGAGAGGGAAATGCGCGGGTCCTGCCTCCGGAACCGAAAGGCCGGGATCGCGAGATCGCGCTACCCTTTGAGGGCCTCTCACGAAGGACTGCCGCTCCGCCGAATCCCCCCGCCGCGCAGGAGGATCCGGCTTCTCGCAGGGAGGCCGCGCCAATTGCCGTAGATTTTGTAGATTCTCAACGAGAAAGCGCTTCAGTGAACAGGCCCGGAAATCCGGAGAAGGCCATCCGGCGCGCGGAACGGACCAGGCACCGGCCCGACGTCGAAATCCCGTCCGACCGCGAAGCGCCCCGGAAGGGGCCGAAGGTCGATATGGGGGACAGCGGCGCGGTGAGGCCGCGATCGTCTGAATCTCCACGGGAGTCGGTCAGGCCTTTGCAGGTATATCGTCCTGATCCCGGCGACCGGCCGGCTGGGGCGAGCCGGGAAAATCGGAAGGATCATGTGCTACGCGTCCATATCGGCCGTATCGAAGTACAGGCACCGGCCGCTCCCCGGTTAACAGTCCAGGCCCGGGAACCTGCGACCCCGCGAGCGGCACCGCGCATCACCCTGGAACAATATCTGTCTTCACGGGGCGAAGACAGATGAGCAGCGTACAGGCCATCGCCGGTGTCACCGCGGCTCTGCGGGATTTTCTGCTGCCGCGTGTGCAGAGCGTCGTGCCCAACTCAGATGTGACGATGAAACCGCCTGGCGATTTAAAAGACCTGGGCCAGACACGCTCCCTGGTCAATTTATTCCTGTTCACGGTTTTGCCCGATCCCTCGTACCGCAACACGGAACTGGGACCACGGAAGGTGAATTCGTCCGCCGATCCCTCGAAAAATCAGTGGGTCGTCGGTCCCCGCACTGCCCTGGACCTGCGTTATATCATCAGCTTCTACGGCGACGATACCGACCAGGCGCTGCAAAAACTGCTCGGGACCGTCATCGCCTGGCTCCACGACCAGCCGGCCCTGACCGTCGCGGATCCGGGCAACCCGAACGAAACGTTTTCAGTCCGCTTTAACATCATGCCGGTGAGCGCCGAGGATCTGTCCCGACTCTGGGCCGCGTTCTCCACCCAAACGCCTTACATGCTTTCGCTGGCTTATGAGGCCTCAGTCGTATATCTCGAGACGCAGAGCGCCCTGCCGCTCCCGGACGTCGACGAGGTCGAACTCGAAGTCGGGGTCAAGGAGGATCTCGATCACCTGCTTGCCCCCGACCTGGTATTCATCAAGGCCACTAATGGAAATTGAAATCACGATAGACGAATTGTCGCTTCCGGCAGGTGTCGAGCGCGAGACTTTTGTTCACGAAGTGGAGCAAGAGCTGGGTCGCCTATTTGCCGGGACCCCGGTTTCCGGTCACACGTCGAAAGACACTCCGGGTGCGCATTCCGGGAAAATCGCGCGCGCGATATACGATCGACTGGGAGAAGTTCGGTGAGTTTTCCCGGCAGCCCGAAAGTGATTAAGGGGGCCCTCGTCGGGATTGCCCCGCCCGGTCCGATGCCCACGGTCGTTTTGTTCCAGTACAATCCGGAAACGCTCACGCGCGAAGTGACACCCTCGCGCAGCGCGTCAGGCCATTTCGATCCGCAACGTATCAGCGGCGCGCCACGCGAGAACATCACGGTCGATGTGCGAATCGACGCCACTGATCAGCTTGCCGATGCCGATCGCACAACGGAATTGTTCGGTATCTATCCGCAACTGTCGGCCCTGGAAATATTCGTCTACCCGCCCAGCGCCAAAGTCATCCTCGATACATCGCTTATGGCGACCGGAACCATCGAGATTTCGCCGCCGGTCGCGCCTCTGGTTTTATTCATCTGGGGCCCCAAACGCGCGCTTCCCGTGCTGATCGAGAGTTACAATATCCGGGAGGAGGCCTACGATACGAAACTCAATCCGATTCGCGCAACGGTGGGATTGAACCTGCGAGTACTATCTTACAACGACCTCACGCTGTGGAATCCGGGCTACTATATTTATCTGGCCAATCAGGTGGTGAAAGAAGGCCTGGCCGATCTGGCGACGGTTAACAACTTCGGCGATCTGGTTAATGGAAATATCAATCTGTACTGATCATGGAGACGACGAAGAACAATCCCGCCCTCGTTTCAGCCAGCAGCCGCTACTACGCGGTCGGTACGCGGAGCATTAAAATCGAAGGCGACAAAGAAATCGTGTACTTTCGTCGACGTTTCCTGCCGTTGGCCGGCTCCCTGCCTTCGGTGGGCAGCGCTGTCGTGGGGCAGGGCGAACGGCCTGATCTTATGGCGACGAAGACTCTGGGTGACCCGACCCAGTACTGGCGAATCTGCGACGCCAACGACGGCATGGAGCCGGTAGCATTGTTCGACAAACCGGGGCTTACGCTGCGGATTCCACAGTCGGGTTATCGGCCAGCGAGCCTCTGAACGGAAGACATGATCAATCTCGCCGGCATACATCTCACGATACTGATCGGGCCGACACTTCCCGTGCCGGCGCCGTATTCCATTTCGAGTGTATTCGACAGCCTCGAAATTCGTTCGAACGATAACGGAGCATCCGTCTTTCAACTGGGTCTCCGCGCCGACCGAACGCTGCCCTGGGGGATTGTCGATTATCCCTTGCTGCAGAACCCCCTGCTGCAACCATTCAATAGAGTCATCTTCGTAGTTACGTTCAACTTCACGCCAATGGTACTCTTTGATGGTTTCATCACGCACCTGGAGCTCCAGCCGAATGGAGAAATGTTGTATCTAACCGGCGAGGACGTGTCGGTGCAAATGGACATGCGCGAGAAATTCGTCCAGTTCGTGGGAATGCCTGACTCGACGATCGTGGAATCGATTCTCGCGGAATACGTAGAATATATTCAGGAGCCACTTGTGGCGCCGACCCCGCAGGGCGTTCCCGTCTGGGCGACCAATGGCCTGCGCACGCAGCAAAGGACGGACCTGCGCATGCTGCGCTCTCTGGCGGCGCGCTCCGGGTACGTTTTTTATGTGGAACCGGGCGAATTGCCGGGTATGAACCGCGCCTACTTCGGACCGCCAGCCGCCCTTCCGGAAGTGCAAAAGGCCATTTCGGTCAACATGGGCGTCGGTTCCAATGCTGAAAACCTGGTATTTTCCTACGACGCTTTGCGACCGTTCACGATCGAAGGGGTCAATCAGGACGCTAACACCCAGATGCTGGAACCGGTTGTGGCGATGGTCAGCGAAAGAGAGCCGCTGGCTCTGCGCCCCGCGCTCACGACCAATCAACCAAACGTTCGCTTACGCAGGTTGCGCACCTCCGGGTTGACCCTGACCCAGGCGGAATCCCTGGCGGAGGCTCTGGTCACCCGATCCACCGACAACGTCGTGCGCGTCACAGGCGATCTCGATGCTCTGCGCTACAACGGAATCCTGCGCGCGCGACGCCTGGTCGGCGTGCGCGGCGCCGGTTTCAGCTTCGACGGTCTATATTATGTGCAGAGCGTTGTCCATACGATTCGCGCGGGATCGTACACGCAAAACTTCACTCTCTCACGCGAAGGCCTGGACTCAACCACACCGGTGGTGCTCGTATGAATGAAGGACCGCCTTTTTATGGCAAATATCGCGGTAAGGTGCTGGCGAACGACGATATCGAAGAGGAGGGCGGCCGCCTCGGACGCTTGCTTGTAGTCGTGCCAGCGGTCACCGGCGACGATCTGCTCTGCTGGGCTCTGCCCTGCACACCTTACGCCGGTCCGCAACAGGGCTTTGTCGCTCTGCCACCGATTGACGCGAATGTCTGGGTCGAATTCGAAGAAGGCGATCCGGATCGAGCCATCTGGAGCGGTTGCTTCTGGGGCGAAGGCGAATTCCCTGAGGACATTGTTGAACCGGCTCTGATGCGCGCCTTCAAAGCCCCGGGCGTGTCCCTGATCTTGAACAGTGTCGAGGAAGGCGGCCTGCTCTTTAACGTGGGCGCGCCCGTTTCGCAGACGCCGCTGTCGCTCTCCCTTTTTGGGCCGGTTATTTCGATCCAGTTCGGCGAGCAATGTACTCTGACACTGAACGTCGAAGGTGCCACCCTCCGCAGCGCGGAAACGCAGCTAACCCTCACCCCCGAAAAAATCGGCGCGAATTGCGCGGCATCGATTCAAATCTCAGCGGCCGGAGTGCAACTTTCGAGCGAAACTTCGAGCCTGGCCGTAACCCCCGAAAACGTACAGGTACAGAGTGGCGCGACCGACGCCACCCTCTCCGGCACCGGCGTCGAGATCGTCAGCGGTCCGACGAATTTGAGTTTGAACGCAAGTTCGGCGACGCTAACCAGCGGCGCTTCGCTCGCCCAGATTGGCGCTGACGGAGTGACCCTGGTGAACGGAGCCGCGACCATCAATCTGACGGGGGGCAGCGTCTCCGTGAACGAAGGCGCGCTGGTGGTGTTGTAAGCATGGCGGGTTACATTCTGACCGAGGCCACCGTCATGCTGTGTGAGCACGGGGGAACGATCGTTTCGGAGAAGCCCAGTCTGCGTGTACTGATCGCCGGCGCCGGTACCCTCACCCTGGAACCGCCCGGAACGGTCGCGGGCTGCACGTTTGCTCCGCCGGCGGGCAACGGCCCGTGCGTAACCGCGAACTGGCTTTCCGGAAGCGAACGCGTCCTGGTCGAGGGCCTGCCGGCGCTCACTTTGAGCAGCGAGGCGCTCTGCGTCCCGACCGGCGCTCCGGTGGACGTTGTACTCTCGCAAATGCGCGTGAGCGCAATGTAAGCGGTCTTGATAAACAATGGATATCGCGTTTCCCTTTCATCTGAGTTCCACGGGCCGGGCGGCCCCGGCGAACCACCCGGACCACCTGCGCCAGCTTGTGGAGCAGGTGCTGTTCACGGGGCCCGGAGAGCGGGTGAATCGCCCGGAATTTGGCTGCGATCTCGGCCAGCTCGTTTTCGCGCCGAACGGTGACGAAATGACGGCGGCCGCTCAATTTTTGCTTCAGGGCGCCCTGCAACGCTGGCTGGGCGAGGTGATTCGGGTCGACGCGCTGGAGATTACCGCCGCGGACGCAACCTTCACCGTAAAAATCGTTTTCGTCGATAAGCGCAGTGGCGTAAGAACCGTCGCAGAATTTACCCGGACCGGTTTGTCATGATGGATACGGGATACCTGAATTTGAGACGCCTGGCCATCGAAGGGAGCGCAGCTCAATTCGGTCTGGATTACATCGATGTGCGCCAGAGTCCTCAACCCGGCCAGAAGAGCGACAGCATTCTGGTTGTGAATTTTATTACCGGCCAGGCTCCCTTATCGGGCCTGCTGGCGGCCCTGAGCCCGGCGAACATTGAAATTCGCAACAGCAACGGGCAGAGGGTCCCGGATTTTTCGATCAAAAGTATCGCTGTGGAGTCGAACACCGTGCGCCTGGTTTTGCTGAGCAGTTCGGTCGCCTACACGCAATACGCACTCGGATTCATCGGCATCACAGGCCTTGATCCTTTTTTTTCCAGCGCTCCTTTTGTGGTAGAGGCCGAGGATCAATTCGATCCGGCTCCGGTCCAGCAGGCAGCGCCGGAACCTCTGCCCGACGCGAATGTGAATTATCTGGCGCGGGATTCTGTCAGTTTCATGCGGGAAATGTTCGGTCGACTTGCGCAGACTCTGCCGGAATGGACCGAACGTAACCCCGCTGATGTCGGCGTCACTCTCGTCGAGGCCCTCGCCCAGGCCGCAGACGAGCTGGCTTACTTTCAGGACGCGGTGGCGACCGAGGCTTATCCGGGACTCGCGCGCCAGCGCGTTTCCCTGCGCCGTCACGCGCGTCTCCTGGGTTATCCCCTTTCGGAAGGCGCCAACAGCCGTGTTTTCGTGCACGTCGAAGTTACTTCGAACCTGAAACTTCCCGCAAACCTGCAGCTTCTTTCGCGCACGGCCCCCGCGGTCCGACTTGCACCCAACTCTCCGGAGTACTTCGAGGCTCTCAATCTTAATCCGATCGTGTACGAAACGGTCGCACCCCTGGACGCAGCGGTGGCCCTGAACCGGTTGCAGATCTACGACTGGGGGGCGCCGGACTTCATCCTGGCCGTCGGCAGCGTTTCCTGCGCCTGCGCGGGACATATCCCGGAGCTTCAGCCGGGTGCGCTTCTCATCTTCGAGGAATTGCTTTCGCCGCAGTCTGGACTGGCCAGCGAAGCGCGCAGCGACCACCGCCAGTGCGTACGGGTTCAGTCCGTTACGCTGACGGAAGATCCCCTTGGCGGTCAATTTTTGAATCCCCCGGTCGCCGGACCTGTGGATATCACCCAGGTCGTCTGGGTGCCCGAAGACGCGCTGACCTTCGACCTGGTCGTTTCGACGGTAATTGGCGAAACCCCGGTGAAAAACGTCAGCGGCGCGACGGGCAACATCCTCGTGGCGGACTCAGGCCGAACCTGCTTCGAGACCCTCGTCATGCCGGATCAGGGACTGACGACCACGCTCTCCACGCCCGGTCTGGTTTTTGCCACACCCTGGTCAGACGTCCCGGGCGCGCCGGCCACGGGATTGCTGGATCAAACCCCACAGGGCAGCGTCCCGGCCGCGGTGCTGGTGAGCCCGGACGGGGCGAGCTGGCGACCCGCGCCGGATTTACTTTCCTGCCGACATTACGACCGGAATTTCGTTGTGGAAATGGAAAACGATCGCAGCGCGCAGCTTCGTTTCGGCGACGGCGTGCATGGCCGACGACCGGCGGTCGGGACGGCCTTCGCGACGACCTATCGAGTCTGCACGACCCCGTCCCATACAGGAATCGACGCTCTGTATCACGTCGTCAGCGACTCCACGGGCGTAGTCGGGGTTCGCAATCCCCTGTCCTCCGTCGATGGACCGGGACCTGAAGCCAGCGTCGATGTACCGATCTTCGTTCCGGAAATCATAAAAAGCCAGCGCCGCCTGGTGACGGGCGACGACTACATCGCGATTGCGAAAACTTACCCGAATGTACGCGCCGCCGTCGCGGTGTTGCGCTGGAATGGGAGCTGGTATACGGCTTACGTTTCGGTCCTGCTCGAAGGCGATCAACCAGTGACCGTGGATTTTCTCGGCGGTCTGGCGACCTTCCTGAACCGCTATCGTCTGATGGGTCGCGATCTCGAGGTGCGCGCTCCCGAATACGTCCCACTGGAAATCTGTCTGGTCGTTTACGTAAATCCCGATCGGTTTCAGAGCACCGTGCAGCAGGCCTTGCTGGAGGCCTTCAGCAATCGTCTTTTACCGAATGGCCAGCGGGGCTTTTTTTACGCCGCAAACTTCACCTTCAATCAGAACGTGTATCTGAGCGCCGTGCTCGATGTCGCCACCCGGACGCCCGGGGTCGCTTACATCGATCTCAAGGACCCGGATTCCAGGTTTCAAAGACTGGGCAGCGCCCGCGACAACGTCCTCGACGGCGTCATTAGTATCGGAGCTCTCGAAGTGGCGCGACTGGACAACAACCGGGAGGAACCGCAATTCGGTTCAATTACTTTCGTAATGAGGGGCGGTCAATGAGCGCGGATAGCGGAGCCATCAATGCCCCGGGTCAGAATCAGATCGCCTTCAGTCCGGGCCGCCAGAATGAGATACTGGCGCGTATGACGCTGGCCCTTCCGCTCGCCCCGGTGGGGGATCAGCGACCGCTCGCGAAGCTCAGCCTGAATCCCACCGGGAACGCCGCGCTCGCTCTGCTCGACGCATGGGCCATGCTTGTCGACATTCTGGGTTTCTACCAGGAACGCATCGCCAACGAGGGGTATCTGCGCACGGCTCTGGAGAGCCTTTCGCTGCTGCAACTGGCCCGTTCTGTGGGTTACTCTTTGCGCGGTCCGCTTTCCGCTTCGGCCCTGCTTGTATTCACCGTCAGCGACGAGGAGGTCCTGATTCCGGCCGGATCGGCTGTGCGTTCTCTGCCGGCAGCGAATGGCCTGCCCCTGACGTACGAGACCGCCGACGATTTTACGGCGCGACTCGAATGGAATTCCATCCGACCGCTGATTTCGCAAACGATACTTACTCAATCTGTAAGCTCTCAGGTGACGGAGCTCGTTCTTGTCGGTCGTCCTTCGGGACTTGCCGTCGGACAGATTTTGCTCTGTCAGGATGCGCTGGACGGGCGCTGGTTTCGCTTTTTGATCCAGTCGACCGCGTCGGACTCGAATGGACAGAATCTTGTCGCGACCGGCGTTTCGCTGGGACCGGATACGAGCGGCCGGGTGTATGGAAAGCCGGTCGTCAGCGCCTTCCGCGATGAAGCCCGCCTCTTCGGCGCCAGCGCTCCTGAATGGTCCGCGCAGCCGCCCGCCGTTCAGCAACGCGTGGGGATTGCTCCGCGCGCACTTTATACACTTTCGCCTGAAGCAACCAGCTGGTCGCAATACGCGCAAATCTCCGGTCTGCCCTTCGTATCCACGCGGGCTCTTACGTTTTGCGGCAATTCGCTTTTGATCGGCGGGCCACAGGGTATCTTCGGCAGCATTCCCTGGGCGCCCGGGATTGCGGGTCTGAGCGATCTGGATGTGCGTACGCTCTACTATGATGGTACAAATTTATTCGCGGGCTGCGGGACGGGTCTTTTTCGCTCCGCCAATCAGGGGCGTTCCTGGACCTCGCTGACCACCGGCGCGATCACCATCACCCGCACCGAAACCGGGCAGCCCGCGGGAAACGTAACCAGCGTAACCGGGATGCCGAAAACGGCGACACTCGCCGTGTTAACGTACAATCAGACCCTGTTTGCCGGAACTCAATCGGGTCTTTATCTTTCCATGATCGACCCCATTCAATGGTCGCTTGCGGAAACTTCTGGAGGCACGCTCGGTTCGGTCGTTTCCGCGCTGGCCATTCACATGGATCCCAAAAAACAAACGACGCGCGTCTACGCGGCTGCGGCCGACGGGGTCTACAGCGCGGATCTGACGAAGAAGGAACTGACGTTCAGTCTCGAAACCTTGCCCGAACAGCCTTCCGGATTTACGAGCGCCGTTTCGACTAGTACGGGAGTCTACGCCGGGTCGGAAAACGCGGGGACCTTTTTTCTGGCCGACGGCGGTTCCTGGACCCCGGCACCGCCCGCGCAGGGAGACACCTCGGCCTACCTGATTTACCGCACTCTCGCCACAGGGATTGAGGCGGTCTATTTCGTGACGACCAATCATATCTACCGTTCCATCTCCGGCCAGCCGCCGGTGCCCATCGGTTCACCGCCCGGAATCACGCTCGCCCTTGCGGCGGATGCCAGCGGAACGCTCTACGCGGGAACCAGTTTCATTGGGCCGCCGGATTCCGACTGGCCGGGCATTACGATCGCGCCGGGGAGCCAGTCCCTGGCGCTCGACGCGGTTTATCCGGATATTTTCCCGCAGACCGGGCTGCTCCTGGAGAGTTCCACATCAGCCCAGGTCAATACGATCGTCGCAGCCCAGGCGGAAACGGTTACTGGTTTTAACCAGTCGGCGCGTGTCACGATGCTAAAGCTGGATGCGGCCCTGACCCCCTTTGCCGGACAGAACATTCGCGATTTCGAAGTGTACGGCGGTTTTCAGTCCCTGGGTCTCGCGGCAAGGCCCGTCACGGAAACCGATCCCGTGCAGGGAAGCGGTCTGGAGTGCGTGCGCCTGAAACAACCGCCCGCCCCCGGACAGACGATCATTCTGAGTGGCCGACGCGTGCGGTTATCTACCCCGGACCTCCCGCGGGTAACCCGGATCGAAACCGGAAGCGGGGCCATCCAGCCCGCCGGTCTTCAAGGAGAAGATGTGCTCTGCCTGTCCCTGCAGGCAGGACAACTGTACGCTGGCACCTTCCGGGACCTGTTTACTTCACCCGATAAAGGAGCGACCTGGCAGGCTACCGGGCTTGCGCGTGAGGTTTCTTCTATAATATTAATTTCAAAATCAGGACGCCTTCTGGCCGCTGCTGGTGACGGTGTTTACTTTACGAGCACTTCCGCGGGGCCGAACTGGATCTGGACCCGCGCTGGCGGTTTTGATACCAAACCCCCGGTTCATTGCTTTTTGCTCGCGTCCGATGGCGCTCTATATGCCGGGGCGGACGATGGGCTGTATCAATGCCGGGCGGGCGACGGAGCGACCTGGGAAAGTATCGGCTCCCCCGGTGCTCCGATCCGCTCACTTGCAGAGGCCCCGTTTGGAGCGCTCTGGGTCGGCGCGGAAAGCGGCCTGTATCTCTACGAACATTCCGGGGGCAGTTCGCAATGGAGCGTTGCCGGCCTTGTCAATTTGTCCGTGCAGTTCCTGTTAATTTCCGCTGGCAGCGAATCGGGGGTGATGTACGCGGCTACGATGGGTGGTGTTTTCAGGAGCCCGGTTCCCGGGGACCTGATCGAGGAATTGGACCTGGAACCGTTCAGTGCCGGCCTCGGCAGTCTTGATGTGCGTGCGCTGACGATTGCGCCTGGAGCGGGTGACCTGTACGCAGCCACACCGGGCGGAATTTATCGCGCTGCACCGCAGGACGAAAGCTGGGCCCTTTATTACTCCGGGATAGCCAATAATTATTCCGCCTTACTTTTTTCGACAAACGATCTGGTAGTGGCGGCGCGACGCGAAAGCCTCCTGACCGATTCCGGAGGCGGTCAGGCAATCCTCTTCGTAGGCGAGTCGCCGATCGTGTGCGCGCCAGGCCTGAACAATACCAGCGTTCCTGGAAATCCCACGCACTGGCTGGTTCAGAATTTCCAGGGTTTCAGCGGCTGGATTTACGCCGGTGAGACCGACCGGGCATCACTGATCGGTGCGGAGCCTGACGATCCGGTCATAAACGAGATCTGTGTCGTGGCCGGGTCGGCCGACCAGGAGAATTCGACGCAGATAAAACTGGCCGCTCCGCTCGCGAACGTCTACGATCGATCGAGCGTAAATTTGCTTGCCAATACCACGCTCGCGACCGAAGGGCGCACAGTCGCCGACGAAGCGCTCGGTAGCGGCAACGCGGCTCTGGCGTATCAAACCTTCAGTTTGAGTAAGGCTCCGCTGACATACGTTTCGGCCGCGAGCGCATCCGGCGAAGAAGGAGAGCTCTCCGTGCGTGTGAATGGCGTGGAGTGGCAGGCGACTGGTTCGCTTTCCGCGTGCGGGCCGAACGATCAGGTGTACCTCGTTCGCAGCGACGCCCAGGGAAAAACCTGGATTTTGTTCGGCGACGGAATTCACGGAGCGCGCCTGCCCAACGGGCTCGAAAACGTACGCGCGCGTTATCGCTACGGCGGTGGCGCCGGGGGGAATCTGGACGCGGGAACCCTGATACTGCCGGTGTCCCGCCCGCAGGGTTTGAAATCGGTGACCAATCCTCTGCCGGCCAGCGGCGGGGTCGACGCCGAGAATCTGGACATCGCGCGCACCGCACCCCCGCGTTCTCTGCTGGTCATGGACCGAATCGTTTCGCTACCGGATTACGAGAATTTCGCGCAAAATTTCCCCGGTGTGTCCAAAGCGCAGGCGACCCGACTGTGGACCGAGAGCGGCAGTCGGATATTTCTTACCATCGGCGGCGTCGATGGGGCCGCGATTCCCGCCGGTTCCGAGATTCAGCAGAATTTGATCGCGGCCATGGATGCCCTGCGCGCCCTCCCGCTGGTACTGGTCGTCGAGTCGTACGAACCGGTTCCCTTCAACACGACGGCGAAAATCACGATAAAACGATCGGCCACTGTAGGCGCGGTACAGGCGGCGGTGAATGCGGCTCTGCTGGCGGCTTTTTCGTTCGCCTCTCAAAGTTTCGTGAATACTGTCGCCGCTTCGGCGATTACGTCGACCATACAGGAGGTCGAAGATGTCCTGAGCGTCGATCTTCTGCAGCTTTACGTTTCCGGCGCGAATCCTGAATTCAACTCTTTGCTGGCGGCGCAACCGGCGCGCTGGCAGGCCGGCGTCGGCTATCCCGCTCAAATGCTTCTGCTCCATAATAATTCCCTGGAGTTCGTTCAATGAGCGAACGGCTTTATAACCTTTTACCACCGATCTATCGGGAGCGTGACGCGGACCAGGGCTGGCCTTTACGCGCGCTGTTCTCCGTACTGGAAACTGAATACCAGCGCCTGCGGTCGGATACACAGACCCTGTACGAAAATTGGTTCGTGGAGACCTGTGATGACTGGGTTCTGCCGTATATCGGGGATCTGAACGGGGTCCGTACGCTGGCGGACCGGCAGAGCAACATTTACAATCAGCGTCGGCATGTCGCCAACACCATCGCTTATCGACGCAGCAAGGGGCTTGCCGCGATTCTCGAAAACGTCGCCGGCGACGTGACCGGGTGGTCCGCGCGCGTGGTCGAATTTTTCCAGCTGCTCGCCTGGACGCAGAACGTGAACCACGTACTGCCCGCCCAGGGGCGCTACGTCGACATGCGCGACACGGTTGCCCTTCGCGGCCTGAACGGAATATTTGATACGCTCGCTCACCGACCCGATATGCGACCCATCGGCGCGGTGGGAACGCGCCTCCCTGGGTCCCACAATCTGCCGAACGTCGGTATCTTCCTGTGGCGACTCAACTCCTACGCCCTCGAAGCGAGCTGCCCCGCGAGTGAAGCTCCGGGGCAATATCACTTCGATCCGGGAGCTCAAGACACGCCGCTTTTCGTAAATCCCGCTCCGACCGCGGATATTTACAGCCAGGGCGACGTGTTCAATCGGCCCGCTCCGATCGATCCGGCCCTGTTCGCCGCGGAACCAGGACTGTTCTTTGGTCCGGATGGCAGTCTGTGCGTCTGGAAGGACGGCGCCCTCGTTCCCGCCACGAGCGTCCAGGGAATGGACCTGTCGAACTGGGGCGCCCCTCCGGCGGGTATTCTGGGAGTCGACGTCGTGCTCGGACGCCTTAGCTTCGCCGCCGGCGAGTCCCCGCGGAAATCGCTGCGGGCTACGTACTGTTTCGGGCGCAGCGCCGACATCGGCGGCGGACCGTATCCGCGCGACCTGACAGCGTCGGAAAATCTATTCCTGGTCTCGCAATATGCGGCGCCGGGGGTCTACACGGATCTTTCAGCGGCCCTGGCGGCTTACGCGGAGAGCGGTACGGCGGGGGTGGTCCGCATTCTGGACAATTCGACGTACGCTCTGGCCGCAGTTCCGGAACTGTCGTCAGACCTGACGATCGAAGCGGACGACGGATTTCGACCCTGCCTGATTCTCGGGGTTGCGAGCGTGTCCGTGCCGCGGTCGAATGGGATAACTTCCGTCACGGCGACCGGTGCACAGATCACTTTCCAGTTGAATGGATGCCTGCTCCTCGGTGGTCTTGCGGTCGGCGGCAATTTGAATTGTTCCATCAACGATTGCACGATCGCCCCGGTTGCCGGAACGAATTCCATCACATCCGCAGGGAGTTCCTGCGCGACTCTACGTGTCGTCATCACGAATAGCATCCTCGGTCCGATCGATCTGCCACAATACATCGCCGGATTAAGCATAACCGGCAGCGCTCTCGTCGCCGACCCCACCGCTCCCCGATGCATCGGTTCCTCGACGGAAAAGTGGGGACCGGACCTCCAGCTGGACAGCGTAACGATTCTGGGCCCGGTCGCCGCGGGGAGCATCCGGGCTTCCAATGTAATATTCCAGGGCGCGGTGACGGTTCAGAGGACGTCGGTCGGTTTCGCGCGATTTTGTTATTTCGCGGCCGGTTCGCTCACTCCCGTGCGCTATCGATGCGCCGCTCAGGACAAAGACCCGACCTTGCGTCTGATCTTCACATCGACGCAGTACACCCGGCCTGGCTTCCTCCAGCTCACGGCAAGGACCTCTCCGGAAATTGCCAGCGGCGCGGAGGATGGTTCCGAAATGGGAGTTTTTCGCAGTCTTTATCAGAATCGTCGCCGGGCTAATCTCGATCTTGTAATCAACGAGTATCTACCGCTGGGGCTCGAAGCCGGCGTTTTATACGTAACCTGAGCGAATATTTTAAAGCAGGCGCAATTAAATGAAAGGTGATTTTTCCAGAACTCTGTACTTCGCTTCGAAGTACAACAACCTGCTGATGCAGCAGGGGCGCGTACAGACCGACGCGGATTTCAACGAACAGGTGCGACGGACCGAATTGCGCATCAGCGATCAGATCCGCGATTTCATCGGCCATGCCGGCGCCCCGGCGACGGACGTGAAGGCGAATACATCGACGGCGTTTCAGGTCACGGTCGATCCGCAAAATCCCGCGGCCCTGGACCTGGGGCCGGGCCGGTACTACGTGGACGGACTGCTTTATGTGAACGGCGCCCGGACCCCGCTCAATGTCCCTGTAAGCGGACTTGTCGCCAACCAGTGGTATTTGTTTTACCTGAACGTCTGGGAGCATTTCAATACGGTCCTGGACGACCTGTCTCTCCTCGAACCCGCGCTCGGTGGGGCCGATACGGCCGGGCGTGTCGAAAACTCATGGGTCGTTCACTATAATTCCGCGGACGACGATCCATCCATCTACACCGATCCCGCCTGGGTTCCCGGTCCCACCTGGAACGATCCGTCCATCAGCGTGGGCACCTTCGCGGTACAGGCCAAGTCCAGCGCGCCCCAGTTCGAGAATCGCCTGTATCGCATTGAAATTCACCAGGGCGGAAATCAGAGCCAGGCGACCTTCAAGTGGTCGCGCGACAACGGCTCGGTGGCCGCGCGCGTGGCGTCGATCCAGGGAGCGATGATCACCCTGGGCGAAACTCTCGGCAACCCGGCCGTGGACTTCGCGGCCGGCATCTGGATCGAGGTGAAGGCGGTGGGCGCTCCGGACGACCAGACCGGAACCCTGGCCCGACTCCAGGCCGTACAGAACAATGTGCTGACTGTCTATGGCGATGGCTCTAACCTGCAGCCTTATATCCCTCTGGTTGGCGATCCGGGCGTCATCGTTCGGCGCTGGGATTCCGGGGACGCGAATTCCGGCGACATAGCCGTCAACACCACGAGCGACAAATGGCTCACACTCGGAGACGATGAGCTCGAAGTGCAGTTTAATACGGACCAGGCGAATCAGTTTCGCACCGGGGATTACTGGTGGTTCATTACCCGCACCGCAACCGGTCTCGACTGGCCGGAGGACAAAAGTGGCCAGCCACAGTATCAGCCGGCGATGGGCATCACGCATTCCTTCAGCGCTCTCGCGCTCGTGCAGTGGACCGGCAGTGCCTGGACCGGGTTAACAGATCTGCGACCCCTGTTTGTGCCACCGGGCAAAGGCTTCGTGCCGACCACCGGCTCCGCGTCGATGGCTGGACCGCTGACCATTACTAACAGCCTGACCCTGACCGAAGGCGACCTTCAGGTATCGAAAGGGAACATCAGCCTGGCCGCGGGAAATCTGACCGTCGGTGGTTTCGTTCTGTCCGGTAACTCCCGACAGTTCGTGCGCCTGCAAACGGAGACACAACTGCCGCCGACGACGACCTGGCAGGATGTAAACGGTCTGGGTATTCAGAAATTCAGCACGCCGGCGAACGCCCCCGTGTCCGTCATTTTTTGCGGAGGGGGTTTTAATATTTGCACTACAGAAACCACGCCTACCTGCGTCTTTCGCTTGCTTGTGGACGCTCAGCAGGGCGCCGTCAAAGCCTATTTTTTCCCGGCGGGGGGCAATACGGGTTCCATCGATATTATGCTACAGTGGTACGGAATCCTCGACGCGGGGCCGCACACGTTTCAGCTGCAATATTACTTCGCCGCAACAGAAAAAGGCGCCTACGCTGTCCTGTCGCAAAAGATAACAAGCGGAACGGATACAATTTACCCCGATTCGTCATTGCTGGTCACGGCCCTCTGAGCCCGGCATTCGCAACCTGTTAGAGAATTTTTTGGAGTAAGCAATGAACAACCCAACAGACATTCCGCAGGTCACCTATCCCGCCGTAACGGTCACGCAGGCACTCTGGTTGCAGCCTGGTGGCGCAGCCGGATTCGGAACGGCGTCCGCCCCCGATCCTTCGAAGAATCCACCCACGCTCGAAATCGACGGTAGCCTGAAGATGGGCGCGACGATCACCGCTTTCTCGATCGATGGAACCTTCTCCAATCCTGGGGACGCTCTCGTGCCGGTGCAATCCGCGGTGAAGACGTACGTCGACGGCCAGATCGCGTCCTTAAATCAGCAACTGGCCGGGAAGGCCCCTCTGAACGGGTCGGCGAGCAATAACTTTTCCGCTCAAAATCTATCCGTGGCGGCTGATCTGACCGTGGCAAAGTCACTGGTCGTGGGTTCGAACAAAGAACCGGCGGCCGTGCTCGACGTGGAGGGCTCCATGCGGGTAAGCGGACCCGTGCAGCTCTTCGGCGCATGGGGCTCCACCGTCACCCTGAGCGGGTCGAATCCGACCTATTCGGTCAGCGCGGCATCCACGGACGGAATTGTACTCGTCAGTCTTTCGGCTGGCGCCAGCGGCTCCGGCGTGGCTGCCGGCGCCACGCCAACCGGAACCGGGCACGCGACGGCAAGCGTCGGGCCGTCGACGGGCGCGCGAAGCTTTAGCTTTCCGGTCCGCAACGGCGATTCCTGGCAGGTTTCTTTGAGCAACGTCAGCGGAAGTTGTTCGGCACAGATCGTCTGGATCAGCCTGGGGGCCGATTCATGATCGGGTTTCTGCGTCGTATGCGCGCCATCCTTTGTGGACCCCGTGGCGGAGGGCCTGGAGGAAGCGTCGCGATCCTGTTCGAGCAGCTGGGGATTCAGTCGCAGCTCTACCTGCCGCCCGGAGTCCCCGGAGCGGACGGAGGTTTCGGAACCGCGGCAGCGCCCGATCCCACGAAAAATCCGCCGACGCTTGAGGTCCTGGGAAGCCTCAAACTGGGCACGACGATCGCGGCCTTTGCGACGGATGCGACTTTCGATCCCCCCCGTGCCGACGCGGTTCCGACTCAGACCGCGGTCAAATCTTATGCCGGCACGCAGAGCGCGAATTTCGTTCAGGCTTTACAGGAAAGGGCGAACCTGGGCGGCTCTGCCACGGTCGATTTTTCGGCCGCAGATTTAGGCGCCGGAGGTATCGCCACGGTCTCGGATCGACTGCGGCCGGGTGCCCCTCCCGCCGGCCCGGAGGCGTTGAGCGTCGGTGGCAGTCTGTATGCAAAGGGTCCGACGCAAATGTTCGGGTCCTGGGCCGATCCCGTCACCCTGAATGCGGGTAAGCCGGTCTACCAGGCTCCGGTCGCTCCCGGCGACGGATGGCTGATCGCGTCCTTGAACGCGAATTATCTGAGTTCCGGCGGACTGTCGGTTGAATCGCCGTCCGGCTCGCAGCGCGGCGCGATCGACGTCCGCGCGGAATCGGGTATCGCCACGAAGGCCTTTTCCACGACGATCAGTTCATACAATATCATCAGCGTCGCCGTGGCCGGCGATGCTGCCGTCTACGGCGTCGTCGGCGATGATTCATACACGACCGTCTATCCACTGTTTCGCGTCGCGGGACAATGGACACCGGGAACGCCTTTCCCATCCGAGGGCATGATGGCCTTCTACTCCGCGATTGCCCTGAGCGAGTCGATCCTGGCCGTGGGTGGTATTGGAATCGTTCAGATTTTTCTGCGTGCGGGAACGACCTGGAATCAAACGGATCAAATTCCGGGGGCAGCCAATTTTGGCACGGTGCTGGCGATCTCCGGTTCCCGTTTGATCGTAGGCGCGTTCGTGACCGGGCCGGTCTATGTCTACGAGATCGACTCTGCCGGCAAGGCCCATCAGGTCGGCCAGACCCTGAATCCACCCTATTCGGGTGGCGACTGGGGCAGTGCCGTAACGGTGGACGGTGACCTGGCAGTCGTCGGCGATCCGTTTCAGAACAACACCTATGTGTTCGCGTTCGACGGTTCGCAATGGAAGCAGATCGGGGCCCCCGTCTCCGGACCGGCCGGAACGGGCGCCGACATGGACATCAGCGGGACGTACTATATTGCAGGCGCCTTCGATAGCTCAAGCGCCCAGGTATTTCAAATCGACGCCGCCGGGGGAACCGTGGCCCAAATAGCAAACATTACTTCTCCGCAAAAGTACTTCGGTCGGGCAGTCGCCATTCACGGATCGATCCTTGCCGTGGGCGGCAATGGCATGGCCGCACTGTATTCCCTGAACGGCGGCCAGGTACAGCACATGTTCGATCTGAGCTTATCGACGAGCGACACCGCGACCTCGGCTTCGCTGAGCGACGCGGGGGCTTTTTTTTCGACCAATTGGGCCAGCATTTCCCAACCGATCGGGCACGGTCTCGATCTTTTCGATCTATTTTTGACGGATTCCGATAGTTTATCCCTGCCCGTGCGCAAAGGCGACGCCTGGCAGGCGACTCTGACGAATCCTGTCGGCGATTGCTCGGCCGTGCTGCACTGGTTGCCGTCCGGCGCAGGCCCTGAGGAGTAACGAAATGAATGAATTGATCTCTTATAATGATTTGTCTATCAATCATACGTTATGGATGAAGCCGGGCGGTTTTGCGGGCATTGGCACGGAGGCCGCGCCTGATCCCAAAAAAAAACCGCCGACTCTGGTGATCGATGGCAGCCTGCAGGTCGGCGGCGGAGCTGCGATCACGTCCTTTTCCACGGACGCGTCCTTCTCCGATTCCGGCAATGCCGTGGTTCCGACGCAACTGGCCGTCCAAAAATTCGTAACGAACGCTCTTGCGTCCAGAGCGCCCCTGGCCGGCTCGAGCACGCAGGATTTCTCCACGCAGAATCTCAGCGTGAGCGGGTCCCTGGTGGTCAGCCAGACAGTCACGGTATCGCAATCGCTCAGCGTGGGCCAGTCCTTCAGCGCAAACGGCCCTGTCGAGCTCTTCGGTGGCTGGACCAATGTGGCCACTCTCAATCTTACGAATCAAAGCTACCAGAATGTCGCACCCAGCGATGGCCTTGTCACCTCCGTGCCGACGACCCATACCAATAGTGGGGGCTATCTTGCACTTGAATCTCCAGAGGGCAGCGTGCGTTCCCGGATAGATATAACACGCGGGAGCCTGTGTGTGCCCGTGCGCAAGGGCGACGCCTGGAAGATCTCATTACAAAATCCCACGGGCGATTGTTCGGTGACCGTCACGTGGCTCGGGCTCGGGCTCGGTTCGAACTCGAACAGTGGACCGGTGGAGGAACGCAATGACTGAATTGATCTCCTATCATGAGTTGTCTATCAATCACACGTTATGGATTAAGCCGGGCGGGTTTGCGAGCATTGGCACGGAGGCCGCGCCTGATCCCCAAAAAAAACCGCCGACTCTGGTGACCGATGGCAGCCTGCAGGTCGGCGGCGGAGCTGCGATCACGTCCTTTTCCACGGACGCGTCCTTCTCCGATTCCGGCAATGCCGTGGTTCCGACGCAACTGGCCGTCCAAATATTCGTAACGAACGCTCTGGCAGCGAAGGCGCCTCTGGCCGGTTCGAAAACGCGGGATTTCTCGGCGCAAAATCTCCGCGTGAGCGGGTCCCTGGCGGTCGACCGCGCGCTCACGGTATCGCAATCGCTCAGCGTGGGAGAGGCCTTCCGCGCCGATGGCCCCGTCGAGCTGTTTGGTACCTTGACTGAAGTGGCGACCCTCTGGTTCCAGTATGGGTATACGGAATACTCGGCGACCGCAACCAGCGATGGATTTGTCAGCACAGTAACGACGTTCACTCCCGAAGCCAGTTTTTCCGTCAGCAAACTTGTACTCGAATCGCCGGAGGGTAGTGAGCGCGCCTGGGTCCCGATCACTGGGAGCCTGTGCGTGCCGGTGCGCAAGGGCGACACCTGGAAAATCTACATAGAAAACGTTCCATACAGTCAGGGGTATTTTGCGCATGTCACCTGGCTCGGTCTCGGCCTGAAATCAACCAGCGGAGGAAACTAATGAGCGTTTATCCCGACCTGTACATCACGCACACCCTGTGGGTGGAACCCGGCGCCCTGGCGGCCATCGGCACCAGCACGGCTCCTGATCCCACGCAAACCCCGCCGACCCTGGCCATCAACGGCACCCTGCAGGTGGGCGGTGGAGCGGCGATTACGTCCTTTTCCACGGACGCGTCCTTCTCCGGACCAGTCAACGCCGCGGTTCCCACACAACTGGCGGTGCAGCAGTTCGTTTCGGCGCAAATACAGACGCGCGCCAGCCTGGGCGGATCGTCCGGCCAGGATTTTGCAACGCGATCCCTCACGGTGAGCGGAACCCTGAACGCCAGGGGAACGGTGCAGATACTGGGGGCGCCGGCCCAGAAGGCGACGCTCAACGCATCGAATTTGAATTACAGCTCCGCCGCGCCGACCGATGCGATCATCACCATTACCATGCAGGCTCCCGGGACCAATGCGACGGGCACCGTGATCGGCCAGAGCGGCGGCGTGATCCTCGGTGCGTCCACGGTCGTGCCGGGCCCGATCAGCGTAACACCGACCTTCACGGACAATTTTCAAAGTGATGACAGTACCCTTAACATCACCGCCATTGCCGTCAGCGGCGACAATTACCTGATCGGTAATAGCAACGCGGGACCGGGCGCCAATGAAATGCCAGACACTGCCTACCTCTTTACAGGTCAATCCCGGCCGCTCGGCTCAGTCTCCATACCGATGCCTGTCACCAGCATTACGCTTTGCGGCCAGGGGGTGGCACTCGATGGCGCGCAATTTGCCGCGGTCGGCTTCAACTCAGATGTCGGCGGCGGTATCGGGGCGTTCCAATACTCCGGCGGCAATATCTCAAATCTGGTGAACATCGGTCTCGATACCGGCCAGGGAACAACCCTGCTTGCATTGAGCGGCAACTACCTGCTGCGACGCAGCGACCCGGGCGTTACGCTCTATCTCGTCGGTCAGGGCTCGGCCCCGGGTCTCTGGAGCGGGGCGACCGGGCCCATCGCGATCAGTGGCAATCTTTTCGCGGTGGGTGCTCCGGCGAATTCCGTCAGTATTTACCAGATCAATAACAATAAGGTTTCGCTGCTCACCGTGCTGAAGGTGGCGGCCGCGTCCCTGGCCATGAGCGGCAATTATCTGCTGGTCGGCGGAAATGGACAGGCCTGGTTGTATTACATTAGCGCGGGCGGCGCCACGCAAATCGGGCCCGTCATCACCGGTCCCGTGGGTTTCGGTTCGGCCGTCGCCATCGGGGACAATTGCTTTGCGGTAAGCACGGGGGGTGCGGTCTATTTTTATTCCTACGCCCCCGGCGCCTGGAATACTGTGACTTCGATTTCCTTCGGGCAGGTGGCGGCGCTGGCGATGAGCGGCGCCCACTGTGCGGTGGGCGTCAATAATAGTCCCGGCAGCGCAAACGTGTACCACTATCGTTGCGAGGCCCTGTCACAGAGCAGTTTTTCCTTTCCGATCCGCAGCGGCGCGGGCTGGCAGGCAACCCTGTCGAATCCATCGGCGGGCTGTACGGCCGCGGTCCTGGTGACGCCGCTGGGGACGGGTTGAAAAGGACTGTGGAGGAGAGACCATGAAAATACAACTGGAAGAACGACTGGCCGCCCTGCGCTCCGAGTATGCGCAGGGGGAGGCGCTGGCTCGCGAATACGAGCGCAAGCAACAGGAACTGCGCGAGACTCTGCTGCGCATTTCCGGGGCCATTCAGGTCCTGGAGGAAGAACTGCGGAAAGCGGGTGGCGCGCCACCGGTTCCCAACGCGGCTCCGGATCCACGCAACGCAGTTCGCACCAATTGAGCGCCGAAAACCGATGTTGGAATCCATAGAAATCCAGAATCAGCGCGGCCTTGCGGAGGACCTGGCTCAGGTTCGCCGCGCCCTGGAGCATTGTATCCGGGCGGGTTCCGGAGCGCCGGGGGAGGAGCCCGCCGGTGAGGTCGATTTCGAATCCACGGACCGCAGCCCCGCTCTTGCAAATCTTGCCACGCGTTTTCAGTTGTCCTTTTTTGAAAAGGCGACCCTGCTCCTGACGGCCGGAATCGAGCTGGAGAGCGAATTCGCGGACTTGTGTGGCGCGTCCCATGGCGCGCGTTTCCCGAGCTTCGGCCTGGCCCTGGCGATATTTCCCGGGGCGCACTGGTCAGCGCTCGCGCCGGATCGCGCGTTGCGATACTGGCGCCTGATCGAGGTGGAAGAAAATGGACCGCTGGTCGGTGCACGCCTGCGCATCGATGAATTCGTATTGCACTATCTGGCGGGGGTTCCCGCCTTCGATCGCAAACTGGAAGGCCTCCTGGATCAATACGTCGGCGAGCCCGAACTCGCGCCTTCGCAGTCCGCGCTTGTCGACCGCATGGTCGAAGCCTGGCAGCGAAACCCGGAGTCGACCCTGTTCTTTTGCGGACCCGATCACCATCGCTCGATGGCCGCCGCGACCGGGACACGTCTCGGGTTACGTCTTTTTTCGACTTCCACGCAGGTTCTACCGCGCGAACCCGCGGGCCTCGAAAATTTTGCCCGCCTGTGGATGCGCTTCGCGTCCCTGATCCCGGCCGGTCTCTACATCGATTGTCCCGAACCGCATCCCCTGCTCGAACGACTGCTCGATCGTTTATCGGGTTTTATCGCACTCGGGGGGGAGGAGCGCTTTTCCGTGGGGGAGCGCTCGCTGCTCGTATGCGAATGGCCCGCGCTTGCGATCGCCGAACGTCTGCATCTCTGGCAACGAGTCCTCGGGGTTCCCGATGCGGACCCAGCACTCCGCGCGGTGGCGCGGCAATTTCCTCTTGCCGTACATCAGATCCGATCGGCGGTGGCCCGGGCAGGCGATGGCGATCTCTGGGAGGCGGCCCGGGAAACGGCGCGGCAGCGTCTGGAGGATCTGGCCGAACGTCTCACTCCTGGGGTCCGATTTGAGGATCTGGTGCTGCCCGACGAGCAGCGCGAAATTCTCCGTAACATCGCCGTGCATGTACGTCGCCAGGAACAGGTTTACGAAGAGTGGGGTTTCGGCGCGGCTGATCGCGGTCTCGGCGTGGTGGCGTTGTTCGCCGGCGTGAGCGGCACGGGCAAGACCATGGCCGCCGAAGCGATCGCCGCCGATTTGCACCTGGATATTTACCGCATTGACCTTTCGCTCGTGGTCAGTAAATACATCGGCGAAACGGAAAAACATTTGCGCAGGCTCTTCGCCGCGGCGGAGCGCGGCGGGGCGATTCTGCTGTTCGACGAGGCCGACGCCCTGTTCGGCAAGCGCAGTGAGGTCAAAGACTCCCACGATCGATATGCGAACATCGGCGTAAGTTATCTCCTGCAGCGTATGGAATCCTACCGCGGCCTGTCGATCCTGACAACCAACAAGAAAGACGCGCTGGACCAGGCGTTTTTGCGGCGACTGCGTTTCATTGTCTACTTTCAGTTCCCTGGCCCTGTGGAGCGCGAGCTGATCTGGCGGCGCATCTGGCCGGCCAGGACGCCGCACCAGGGGCTTGACTTCGCGAAGCTCGCCCGACTGAACATCGCCGGCGGACACATCCGCAGCATCGCGCTCGACGCCGCGTTTCGCGCGGCGGACGCTGGACGCGCGGTTACGATGCAGGACTTGCTGGCGGCGGCGCGCGCGGAGTATCGTAAACAGGAGCGCCGGCTAACCGAAGAAGAGATCGCCGGCTGGCTGGACAATGACGCCGGGGGGCATGAAGGGCAGGGGCCGATACAACAGGTACGCGTATGATGGAATTTGAAAGTCGCTCGACATTCGACTCGTTTCGGGCTGCTCACCCTGTGGCGAAGACCGGACGGCGTCCCGGGGATGATGCGCAAGATCAGGATAGTGCGGAACCGGATAGTTTTTTTTCGTTCAGTCAGACTCGTTTCACGGGTCGCGGAGCGCCGCTGAGCGGAGCTTTACGCCAGGATATGGAACGCGAGTTGCACGCGGATTTTTCCGGAGTAAGCCTGCGCCGGACTTCCGAAGCCGCGCGGCTCGGCGCCCTGGGATGGGTTCGCGGGGAGGAAATGGTGATCGATCCCGCCGCAGGCGCGCTCACTTCAGGTGCCGGTCGCGGCCTGCTGAAGCACGAGCTCAGGCATGTTTTGCAACAACGGGCCGGACGCGTAAAAGCGGATACCCGTATCGGCGGTTTTCCGGCCAGTACCGATCCGCAGTTGGAAGCCGAGGCCGACCGCGCGGGCGGCGTCAGCGGCGCGCACGCAGCGGAGGCGCCCGGGGTTTCAGAAAACGTTCCGCCCGCGCCGCCAGTGTTGCAGGGTTATTTCGTAAGTCTATTCAATCCCGGACAGCCACTGACGCTTGATCAAATAGAATTTTTTCTCAAGGGTCTAACGCCGCGTCAAAAACGACATGTGCGCCGGAACGCGGGTGGGAAGGAGGTGGGGCGCCCCATTGAAGATTTGATCAAGGAGGCGAAAGCAGGATCGGTGAAATCGGCGCGAAAAAGGGACGACACCCCGGAGCCTGCCGATGAGGACGTCGGGGCGTCTTCGGCGAATAAACGGCGCCGGTCTGGCAAATCAGAAGCGGAGGACGAGGCCCCGGCCCAAACCGCCCCGCCCCCAACGATTACCGGGAATGCGCTGGCCAATGCAAGCGGACTTCCGCTGCCTGCTACCACTTCGCTTGCCGCGACTCCTGCGGCGCAAAGTGCGTCCAGCTCGTCCAGCTCCGCCCCCGCTGAGATACTGGCACGCGCAATAATCTGGAACGTAAATCACTTCGGGAAGCTCACCAGGCGGAACACCGCGAAGCTGAAAAACAAATCGAATACGATTGAGAAACTGCTCCAATCGAATCCCGATGTCGTTCTTTTAAACGAAGTCAACGCGGGCGTGGGTGCTCTTGAAAAACAAATCACAGCCGCGAACAGAGACTATGCTTTTGAGACCGGGCCGGAAATGCAGGCGCTGGGCAAAAAAAGCCAGATCGGTCAGAAGGAGTACTATCCGCTGATGTATCGGACCGCTCGTTACGAGTATCTCGGCGCGCATATCGCCACTGACGACGCGTTCGAGGGCGCCGGGGAAAGCTATCAGTGGCAAAAATCGAAAAATCGAAGTGAAGACGCCGATGCCCTGCCCGGGTCGCGGCCGCTCGTTATCTACCGGCTCAGGGACCGAATCACGCGCGAAGAACACTGGTATGGAGCGGTCCACACGACGCCGGCCGGCAACGAATTCTCCCGCACCGCTGTCTACTCCCAGGTTGAAGGCCCCTTAAAACAGGCGCAGAGCGCCGCGGCCAAAGCGAAGGCGCGCCTGTTTGTCGGAGGCGATTATTACCTGACGCCCGAGGCGGTGGTGCGCAAGGGCGGTGCGCAGAAAGCGCGTAACGCACCGGAAAAAATGCTCAGCGCGCAATTGAACCTGGCGGCGATCATGCAGGGCAAAGACCCCAAAAAAAAGGACCTGTTCCCGCAAACCGCGGTGGCGGGCAGCGCCGGCGATCGCGCTGCGGCGGCTCAAACCCTCGTTGACCCTCACATAGCGGCGCCAGCCTTCGCGACCAATCTGGCGAAGGGGCATTATCAGGTCGCGGACCTGGGCGTGGCTCACGGCTGGCCTGGCCACCGTCCCCTGCTCCCGAATCTTCAAAATCCGGATCAGCCGCAGAACGTGGATACCACGGACCAGAGTTATTCGACTCCCCTGTTCGAGACCTCGGACCATTTGCCGGTCATGTTCGATCTGGCCGCAAGCACGAATCCCCTGGCACCTTTCACGCCGAGACCGCCGCATCCGGACGCCGCACAGGAGTTACAACGCACGTTAAATCGGGCTATGGTATTGAAGACCCTGGCCCTGGCAGCACAGTCAAAACCGTCTGCGATTCCGGCGGCACAGCCCCCGGGCAGCGCCAAATACGTCGACATAGTGGCGGCCCACCTGGCCGCTTTGAAAAAAATGAAGGACCGGACCAGCCTGGAATCTATCGACGCGAGTACTGCTCCGGCGGAAGTCGTGGAGCGGCTCAAGAAGGCCGGTTTTGAAAGTGCCGTTTCGGCAGTCCAGGCGGAAACTACGAGCAATTTCAGCGTTCACGATTTCGAAACCACTCCCGATATCCGGAGCCAGGGTGCCGGGAGTGCGTCGACTTCCTCCGCTACCGGGTCCAAACCTCGGAAAAAAACGAAAAAGAAAACCAGCAGGCGAAAAAAAGGGTCTCCTTCATCGGCCAGGTCGGATGCAGATTCGGACGAGGACTGAACGGGAGCGGCGCGCTTTCCAGATGGCGCGCGTATGAACTCTTACGTAGAACATATCATTTTTGCGCGTCGCCGGCTCGGACGATCTCGTCGCCGGCGCCAGGCATCTCCAGTCCGGCCGGAGCCTCGCCTTTCTGGAGGTGCATCTGTATTCGGGCGGCTTCGACCGGCCCTGCGCCCACCCACGCGACGGCGTCGTATTCGATCGCGTAATGCCCGGGCGAGCGTCACGGGATTCAGGGCGCCCCGGTCCCGCGGTGTCGCGCTGCGCCGCGCGGGACCGTCGGGTGCTCCGGCCGGTGACCGTCCGTCTCCCCCTGGCGCGTGTTGCCCGCCGGCAAGTTTCGCGCTTTTCGCCAAAAATGCGCTTGCACATTTTTAGGCCCTTGGTCAAATTCGGGGGCTGGCTACGACCGATACAACCTTGACTTCACCCGAAGCAAACCCTTCAAGGTTACCGCCACCTGGTACAACGGCTCCGGATCGCGATACGCGCGGGCCAGCAGCAAGGCGCCTTCGATGGCCGAGAGGATCAGAGTCGCCATGGGCGCGCGCTGCGGGGCGGGGATGCCGGCGGCTTCCAGTTGTGCGGCAAGCAAGTCGCACCAGGATCGAAAAAGTTCCGTGGCGGCCACTTCGAGCGTTGTCGTGGCGAGCGGGCAGCCCAGTTGAAAATCTGATTGCACCAGAACGCGGGCGAGTTCTGCGCAAACGGCGGACAGAGCCTCGGGAAGATCCGAGGCCGGGGCAGCCGCAGCGACTCTCCGTTTCCACTCCAGCGCGTTCGCCTCAAGAGCGACTACGGCCAGTTCCTCTTTGCCGCCGAGAAAATGAAAATAAAACGAACCGCGCGGGGTCTGGCTTTCTGCGAGAATCTCATTGATGCCCGTGGCGAAAAACCCCTGGGTCTGTAACAGTCGACCGGCCGCCCGGATCAATCGATCGCGAGTTTCGTCGCCTTTTTTCACGGGTGGCTCAGATCGCGTGCGGTAGTGGCCCGGAGTCTTTGCGTATGCGGCCAGGTTTTGCCCTGAATAAAAAAGCGAACGGATTGGCCGCGTAGCTCAGAAAAAAACCGGTGACGAGCGCGAACAGGCGACCGAGCCCGGGCAGCGGAACGAGGCCCCGCGCCATGCGTCTGAGCTGGGCCTGGTACCAGACGACATTCAACATATCGTCGAGCAATTTCACGCCAAAATTTTCCTGGTCACCGGCCGGAAATACCACGACGCTACAGTCAGGGTTAGCAGTAACGCGGGCGGAAATATTTCATTGGCGGAATTACCCGCGGCGATATGCGAATAAACCGCTCCCGACATGACAAAGAAAAAGCCCGCATAGGCCCATTCTTTCAGTAAAGGAAATTTTGGGATAAGTACCGCGGCAACTCCCAGAATTTTCCAGATGCCGAGGATTGTTAAAAAATACACAGGATAGCCCAGACGTATAATAAATTCTACGTCCTCTTTTACATTGAGTATCTGGACGATCCCACTTGAGAGCATTCCCAATGCAAGCCAGAGTGTGGAAATCCAGTAGGTAATTTTTTTTGTTTTTGTCATAATTTTTTAACCTAATTTTTTTACGATCTCTTCCAATCGGTTGTGTGCCATATTGATTCCATGAGCGAAGGGGAGTTGCAGTATCTGATCTCTCTGTGCGACTGATTTAAATATCGTATGCATACTGAGTTTGCTGGTGTCGTCCGTGAGTTGCTCAATTTCCAGGAACTCAAGCTGCACGCCAAAAGGCGTATTTTCCATTTCAAATGTTCGCGTGATTTTTTCGTTCGGACTGAATTCGTGGATTACCCCGTTGAGTAGGTGTTTGTTTCCCCGGGGATCGGTCGTTTCAAACCGGTAACTGCCGTGCTTTTTGCTTTCGAGTTTCAGTACTTTCGTTCCCATCCATTGCTCGACAATTTCGGGTTCCGCATACGCTTTAAAAAGTAATTCCAGGGGCAAATCGAACTCCCTTGTGATCACCAATTCCTGTGTGCCGTCTTCGGCAGAAACTTTTGTTTTTCTTTCCATGGTATCCTATTTTTTCGATTTGTATTTTTTCATGATGGTTTCCAGTTTATTAAACCGGTCATCCCACATTTTCGCAAAGGGCATCAGCCATTCAGCTACTTCTTTCATTTTATTGGGATTGAAGTGATAGTAAATTTCCCGGCCTGATTGCTCTTGTTTTAGAAGCTGGCATTCGGTCAGGATTTGAATATGTTTTGAAACTGTCGGTCGCGCTGTGCCAAAGTTCGAGGCAATGGCGCCAGCCGTCATTGATTGCGAAGCCACCAGCAGAAGGATGGCCCTTCTGGTCGGGTCTGCGATGGCTTGAAATACGTCCCGTCTTAGATTCATCGCGTAGCTATTTGACTACGGATATTATTGCGTAGCCATCTGGCTACGCAAATTTTATGCAAAATTGTATTTTTTTTGGTACTTTTTTTTTATATCCAGGATATTATAAAAACCGGGCGAGTGACGGAATGGCCGGTTCTGGGGAGTTACGATCATGGCAGAACTGACCCCCGACGAACTCGCGGCTTTGCTCAAACGGAATCTGCCGCCGGTCGACCACCGCGGCGAAATCATCGAAGAAATTGGAACGGATTTCGTACGCCTGCGCCTGCCGGTCCTGGATGAATACCTGAGCCACGACCTGCCGGCCGGGTCCGGTCGCGTCGTACTCTCCGGCCCGGTCCTCATGGGTTTCGCCGAGACCGCGCTCTACGCCTGCGCCCACGCGTTCTACGGCGGGCGGGCGCGCATCTTCACTCTTACGTATCACATATCATTTTTGCGCACCGCCGGCGCGGGCGATCTCATCGCCGTCGCGCGACTGCTCCAGCCTGGCAAGCACCTGGCGTTTCTGGAAGCGCATCTTTATTCGGGAATCGTCGACCGTCCCTGCGCGCACGCGACCGCTTCGTATTCGATCGGGTGAGGGCCGGGGCGAAGGTTCAGTCGACCAGCATCTCGCGCAGGGTTTCTTTGGTATGCTTCACCGTTCGAACAGGGAGCTTTCCCAATCGCTTCACAAGGCGCCGTTTGTCAACGGTCCGGATTTGATCCAGGACAATGAATCCTTTTTTGCCACCGAATTGTAACTGAATTCTCGTAGGATAGGGCCGCGACCTGGTTGTCAATGGCGCAATGATCACCGTTTCAATGCTCTCGTTCATTTCGTCCGGTGACAGCACGGCGCAGGGTCGGGTCTTCCGGATCTCATGACCGACGGCCGGGTCCAGGTTTACAAGATGCACTTCGTATTGCTTGATCACCAGTTCCAGTCCTTCAATTCGGCATCGATTCCCTCTGGCAGCAGCAGTTGATCGTCACCTCTCGCGTGCATCTCACGGAAGCGATCCGCCCAACCGGACCTGGGCCGGGCTTTTACCGCTTCCAGGATAATACGTTGCTTTTCGACTTTCAGATCCAATTCCTCATCGATCCCACATGCCAGGAGCAACGTCTTTGGAATGCGTATTCCCCTTGAATTCCCGATTCTGACAACGTTAACCTTCATGGGGTCAATGTAATTACTTCGTAATTACTGTCAAAGAATTTTCTCAAGGCCCCGGCCGGCCCGCCGCGCCTTCGCCCGCCACGAGATAAACCTCCATCTCGCCCTTGCCCTTGATGAAAACGGGACCGAGCGGCTCGCACTCGAAGACGCCGCGCACGAGTTCGAAGGTGCTGCCGGTGATCTGCACTCGCCCGTCCTGGCCATGCGATTCCATGCGGCTGGCGATGTTCACCGCGTCGCCCCAGAGATCGTAGATGAACTTTTTGCGACCGATCACGCCGGCGACAACCGGGCCCGAATTGATGCCGACGCGGACCCTCAGGCGATGCCCCTGAAAATCGTGCGTGGTGACCAGCGCCTGGATGTCCAGGCCCAACCGCACGATGGCCTCGGCGTGATCGTCCCGCGGGAGGGGGACCCCCGCGGCGACCATGTAACAATCGCCGATGGTCTTGATCTTTTCGAGCCCGTAGCGCTCCACGAGCGTATCGAAACCGGAGAAAACCTCGTTCAGCAATTCCACCAGCCGCGCGGGCGAAAGGCTCGCCGAAAGCGGAGTGAACCCCACGACGTCGGCGAAAAGGATGCTCGCCTGATCGAAGTGATCGGCCATGGCGCCCTGGTCGACCTTCAACCGGGCGGCGATGTCGGCCGGCAGAATATTCAACAGGAGATTTTCCGCGCGGGCCTGCTCCTCGCGCAACCGGCCGTAGGCGGCGTCGCGTTGACGGATGAAGTACGCGAGCGTCGCAGTGAGGAGCGCCGCCAGCGCGCCAAGATTCGCGACGAGAATTCCGCTGGCCACAACAGGGGGCACGTTCGTGCGGCTACCTGTCGCGAAAAACACGCCGACGATGAGGTTCACCGCGAAGAGAAGATAAAACGGAATCATGCCGCGCCGGGACAAAAAAATGGCCCCCGTGCCCACGGGAAACGCGAGACCCCAGAGAATGATGCCACCCGAGGAGACGAAATCGCCGAGCAGGAGGGCGATCGAAAGATGGGTGGGCAGGGCTACGAGCCCGATGATCAAAACGAGAAGGCGTTCGTTTTTATGCCCGAAGACGAACGCGAGAATATTCACCCAGACGAAAATCGCGAAAGCGATGTAAATCAGTCCAGGCAACAGGTCCCCGAAGAGGAGGTATGTCAGGCCGACTCCCACCAGGGCGGGCGGGGTGAGCACACCGGCCGCCACGATCACACGCTTGCGCGTGCGTGCCTCTTCGGAATCGTCGGGTCGAAAAGAAACGTTCGTCAGGTTGTCGAGGAAACCGGTTTTTTTGTCGGGCATGACGGTAAGAGGCGGGTGCGCATAGAGCTGTCCAGTTTTTTCCGGATTCCGATCGCCGCGCTCCGGGGCCCGGGTGAACGAACGGGGTCTTTCTGAGGCGCGTAAGGTTTCGGGGCGCCCCGGTCCCGCGGTGTCACGCTGCGATGGGCGGGACCGTCGGGTGCTCCGGCCGGAGACCGTCCGTCGCCCCCTGGCGCGGTGTTGCCTCCCGATTTCGAAGCAGCGTTCGCGCAAAATGAACTTGCCAAGGACAACTTTTACAGGCTTGACAGAGCCGGCCGGCATACCATCATTCTTCCCATTATTCTCTACATCTGAACGTCGGGCGGCTCCTTCTGAAGGCGATTTCCCGGCTGGAGGTTCAGGAGTGATTGGAGATTTCCAGCGGGGGGATGTCCGGTGTACGGAACAGGGTCGAAAGATGGATACGTGACTATTTTGCCTGGAATCAAAATCAAAACCATCAACCACGGGGAAAAAATGCTCATGTCCGAGTTTTTGCTCGATAAAGGATCTCTTTTGCCGGAGCATTCGCATGTATATGAACAATCGGGATATCTGGTGAAAGGACGCATTTTGTTGCACATCGATGGTAAGGCGCAGGAACTCAAGACCGGCGGTAGCTGGAATATCCCGGGCAATACAAAACACAGAGCGGAAATACTGGAAGATTCAATCGCGATTGAAGTATTCAGTCCCGCGCGCGATGACTACTTGAGTTATGTTCATTCCGGAGATATCATAAAATAAAACGCGATACCCTGCGATCCGGCCGCAGGGCATGGTTATGTTCATCGAAGCTCTTTTGCATCGTATCGGTTTGGAGATCGCCAGCGGCGGCCTCGCTCCCGCTTCTCTTGACCGGGTCGCCGGTGAATTACGAGAGGCGACGAAAGCCCGATCGTTCTGGTTGGAGCGCTATCGCCCGGCTACAGAATCGGAAGAGCTGGTGTATGAAATCGCCTGTGAGCCGAAATCGGGTGTCGCTCTGTACCTGGTATCTGACGCCCCGCGGACAAAAAGCCCGCCGCATACGTGGAAAAGGCCGCTTTTATTGTTACGAGCGAATTCTATCTGACACCGGGGAGACAGAAAAATGAAGAAACCCCGCTTGCATCCGAAGATGACGCCTCAAGAATTCGAAAACGGATACTGGTACGCGAGTGAATTAAAACAATTCGCTCTTGTAATTGGGGTCCGGTCAATCAGTCGGCTGCGCAAAGACGAGCTGGAAGGGTCCATTCTGGCTTTTTTGCATTCAGGCAGAGCAAAAAATATAAAAAAACCGGCCAGGGTCGGCAAGAAAGACGTTGATCTGGGTCTGCGTCTCTCGCTTCCCGTCCAAAACTACACGAGCAACAAAACTACCAAAGATTTCATCGTCCGTGAGGCGAAAAAACGTCACCCCGATTTAAAAGAACGATCCGGCGTACGCTACCGGCTCAACCGTTGGCGTGAGGACCGGATAAAACGCGGGAAAAAAATTACCTACGGCGATATCGTTGAGGAATATATCAACCTGAACACGTCAAAAAAACCGTTCGCGAAAATTCCCTCCGGCCGGTACATTAATTTTCTCGCGGAGTATCTGGCTCACGAAAAAGGTCGAACACGCACGCAGGGCATCGCAGCCTGGAATCAGTTGAAAAAGATGGACGCTCCGAAGACGTATGCGGCCTGGAAAAAAGTTTCACATAAAACTAATTTTTAATGATGCGAATGACTGCTGCGAGACCGAAAAATCCAGGATGGAGCAAAAATTGACAATCGAAAACGAAGACCCTCCCGCTCAGTCTGCGCTGGACCCTGACCGGCCACACTTCGGATATCCATCGGATCGCCTGGTCGCCCGCGGGCGGCAAACTGGTTTCGCCGTCCCTGGACAAAAGCACGCGCATCTGGCAGGACGGCCGGCTCATCGGAACGCTCATGGACAGCGCGGCGCCCGCCGTGGCCGCGGCCTGGTCGCCCGACGGCGAAAAACTCGCTCATGTGGCCAGCAACGATATGCTGCGATTGTGGAATGTAGCGGAGGGAAAATATGAACGCACCCGCACCGGCGGGCTGGGCCAGGTGACGTCGGTGCAGTGGGCGCCCGATGGCAGCGTAGTGGCGACCGGCGCGCTCAACGGATCGGTACGACTCTGGGACGCTGAATTTAAAAATTTCCGAGAACTGGCGAAAAAGAGCAACGACCGAATTTTTTGCCTGGCCTTTTCGAAACATAATCCTCTTTTCGCCGCGGGCTGTGAATCAGGCCGGATTCGTATCTGGAATCGGCACGATCACGGCGAACTGCCCGGGCTCGCGGGCCACGAGGGCGGCGTGTACTCGCTCGAATTTTCGCCCGAGAAGACTTTGCTCGTATCGGGCGGGAAGGACGGGCTGGTTCGACTCTGGGACCCGATCGAACACACCGGGCTGACGCGACTCGCCGGTCACGATGGCGCCGTGCATTCCGTATCGCTCTCCGCCGACGGTCAACTCCTGGCCTCCAAGTCCGGCGACGGAACGGTGCGCATCTGGAGCATGGAGATCGCGGAAACCGTCGCCACCCTTCCCGAATTCCCCGGCAAGACCTGGCTGTCCGGCATCGCCTTTCATCCGACCGAGCCCCTGCTCGCGACCCTGGGCGACGCGGTGCGAATCATTCGCGTGTGGGATGTGGATACGGACCGCATGCTCGGCGGGCCCTGAACGCGCGCGTAGCCTGATCAACTTCCGGCGAACGTTCAGATGCTGATATCGCCAGCCCTGAGGATTTCCTGGGTTCCAGCAGCTGTCGTTTTTTTCATTCGTAGGTCTCGCGCTTCACGCGAAGCAGCGCATCCGCGAATGCTTCCGGTTCTTCGAAGTTAGGCGCATGCGCTGATTTTTCAAACCAGATCACCGTCTTCCGGGGCGCTTTGAGAACCTTTTCATACTTGAGCATGATTTCCCACGGCGTGTTGTAATCGTGACGACCGGCCATAAAATAGACAGGAACGTCTATGGCCGGTGCCTGGGTGTACAGATCAAGGCTGTAGAATTCCGGATAGATCGCCGTAAGTGTGATGGCAAGCCCCGCGAAAAACTTGAACATATCCGTGTAAGTGTAATCTGGTGAAGCAAACATCAGCCTGCCCAGATACTCGTACGAATCGTGGCGATGTTCGCCGTGGAACATGGCCCCGCCGTAGTAGAGCAGCCAGTCGCGCTCAATACCCATGGATCTAAGTTCCTCGTAGGGAGGCGGGCCGATGTGTTCAAGTTCGGCGATTGCCTTCATGTTACCATCGCGTCGGGCCGCATTCAGCGTAAAGTTATACGAGACGACTTCATTCTCCACCGCGTTCACCATCTGCCCGATGCCGATGTACGCGATGAAATCTTCCGGATGACGGTGTGCCGTGACCGCGCCGAGCCAGGACCCCCATGAGTGGCCCATCAGATAAATTCTGCGAACATTAAAACGTTTTTTTAAGTACTGGACCAGCTGATGGGTATCCGTCAGATACTGTTCCCTGTCGAGAGTTGCCGTACCCTGCCAGGGCGAAAACGATTTACCGGCGCCGCGCTGGTCCCAGTTCACGACAATGAAATTTTCCTCCAGTCCCCCGTTCAGGGCGTGAGCGAGAAAACTACATGCGAAACCGGGGCCCCCGTGAATAAAGAGCAACACAGGATTGTCCTTTTTTTGACTTCGAGCGAAGATCCACTGCTCGGCGCCTCCGATCATTATTTTTTCGCGAAACGAAACGCCTTCAGGCCCCACGGCGATCCGTGCTTCGGTTGCGGACGCAACGAATTGTTTCTGGACAAATGTAATGATAAGAACTGTAACAATGAGGCCCACCAGAGCCACGCCACTCCATTTTAATATTTTTCGCAGAAATGCCATCTGGAGTCAGGGTCCGCCGAAAGTGAAACTCTGTCAATCACGGTGTTTTCCGGAAAAAACTGGAAACGACCTGTTAAAAATCATCTCCAATGCCGATGCGAATTTTTTTTCTTCTATGCGCGAGGATAAGTTCCGTGAAATAACGTTATCATGACCGAGCTAATAATAATTGTTGTCGCAGTTATCCTCGTTTTTGTCTGGGGATACGGTGTTCGTATCATCAATCAGTACGAACGGGGTGTTGTATTCAGACTGGGAAAGGTTCGACTGCGACTTAAGGAACCCGGCCTTCGCTTTATTATCCCGATTATTGACAGGCTGCGCAAAGTGGCATTGAGAACCGTTACCCTCCCAATTGAAACGCAAAAGATCATCACCCGTGACAACGTAAGCATCGACGTTGCGGCGGTCGCATATTACCAGGTCAAAGACCCGGTAAAAGCAATTGTCGAGATTGAGGATGTTGTTGCAGCCACATACCAGATCGCGCAGACGACTGTTCGCAACGTCGTGGGCCAGACTACTCTGGATCATGTCCTGAGCGAGACCGCAACTTTGAATGAAAAAGTGAAAGCGATTCTGGACCAGGCCACGGAAAAGTGGGGCATCTATGTCAGTAATGTCGAGTTGAAAGACATTCAGTTGCCAGACACCATGCAGCGGGCGATGGCAAAGGAAGCCGAAGCAGAACGGGAAAAGCGCGCCAAGATCATCGCTGCGGAAGGGGAGGCCCTGAGCGCCGCAAAACTTGGTGAAGCGGCGGATATAATCGCCAAACATCCAATTGCTCTTCAGCTTCGCAATCTACAGGTATTGAGCGAGATTGCTATTGAGAAGAACAGTACCATTATCTTTCCGGCCCAGCTCATGGACACGATCGATAGTGTCAGGCGCTTCATGGCCAAAGAGCACGGGTAAAACTACGTTGTACAGGGAGTCCACATTTGTGGAAGCCCAGAATCGCTTTCAACCTAAACATATATGCGGATACTCAGCGAAATCGCACTCTCCCTGTGCTTCGTGGCCATCGCCCTTCCGCTCATCGCCTGCGGACAGAAGTTCCAGGCGACTCCCGCATTCATACGGCATCCTGATCAACCCTCCAGAAAGGTAGAGTATTACCTCCAGACTCCGAACGGAAAAGGTCCCTGGCCCACGATAGTCTTCATCCACGGACATCAGGTCGGCTTCAAGAATGGCGGCAGGGATTTTGTCGATTGGGGCGTCCTGGGTCAATTCGCGAACCGCGGATTCGCCGCGGTGGCCATCTCGCAGCCGGGATACGGGGCATCCGATGGACCGGCCGACTATTGCGGTCCCTACACCCAGAAGGCGGTGATCGCGGTCCTGGTGAAACTTGAGCAAGATGGCATCAGCCGGCCAGGCAGAACAATCCTCCAGGGCATTAGCCGTGGCGCGATCGTCGCCGGTCTTGTCGCGGCCCGGGAAAAATCAATTAGAGGCATAATCCTGATATCCGGGGTATTTGATCTAACAAAATACCGCGTGGATGCCGAGACCAGTGCTGAAAAGAAAGCGATCCTTGAATCAATGATCGACGAGATCGGTGCTTCCGAAGAAGCACTCAGAGCGCGCTCCTTGATCCATTTCGCCCGGAACATTCGGGCTGAGACTTTAATCCTCAACGGGCAGAACGACGAAAAAACCGACCCGGAGCAGGCTCGAACAATGGCGGCGGAAATTCGCAAGCACGGCGGGAGAGCTAAAGTCGTAATATTTCCCGATCGAGGCCATCAGATTCCTGTCGCGGAACGCGCCAGAATCGTCGATCCGTTCATTGACAGTTTGGCGATTCCCAGATAGCTGAGAGTTCATCCCAAAACTGCCTCCATGCAGTTTTGAGATTGTCGCGGTTTTCGGCACAAGTCCGAAAACCGCTCGCAATCGGCTCCGCTCCGCTGGTTTATCTGCCCCCTATCGGAAATTTAACAGGGTAGTCCCGTAGCGGCAGCAGGCCCTTTGGTGGGCCTGCCCTACAATTTTTACTTTCCAAAAAAATTTCGTAGTCAAAAAAATACCGGTTAATTTTTTACAAATTTAAAAAAAAAGAAAATATAACCCATGAAAAACAAAAAGCAGAAATTAAACCCGAAACAAAAAGAAGAACTGCTCGGCGTGTTGCGGGCCCGTTTTGAGAAAAACAAAAACCGCCACAAAGGCCTTGTATGGGAAAAAGTACAGTCAAAACTGGAAGCAAGCGCTGAAAAACTGTGGGCGCTCTATGAAATGGAAGCAACCGGCGGCGAACCGGATGTCGTCGCCCACGATAAAAAGACCGGCGAATTCATTTTTTACGATTGTTCAGCGGAAAGTCCGAAAGGCCGCCGCAGTTACTGCTACGACCGCGCGGCGCTGGAGGGACGGAAAGAAAATAAACCGAAGAACAACGTCATCGACGTGGCGGCTGCCATGGGCATTGAACTATTATCGGAGGAACAGTACCGCGAGTTGCAGAAACTCGGAAATTTCGACATGAAAACGTCGAGCTGGATACAGACCCCCGCCGCGATCAGAAAACTCGGCGGCGCCATTTTCGCCGATTTTCGCTACGGCCAGGTTTTCGTGTATCACAACGGCGCGGATTCATACTACGCGGCCAGGGGGTTTCGCGGCGCGCTGCGGGTTTGACTTCACGCGTGCAATACGCGACCGGTCGCGTCCAGCGCGGCTTCCTTCATCACTTCCGAGAGCGTGGGGTGCGAATGACACGAACGCGCGATGTCTTCCGACGATCCGCCGAACTCCATACAGAGCACGACCTCGGCCAGTAAATCCGCCGCGCTCGGTCCCATGATCTGCGCGCCGAGTACCCGGTCGGTCTTCCTGTCGGTGACGAGTTTGACCTGGCCTTCCTGGACGCCCATGGCCTTCGCGCGGCCGTTGGGTTTGAAAAAAAACTTGCCGACGCGCGCGTCGATGCCTTTGTCTTTCGCTTCGTCCGCGTTCAGTCCCACCCAGGCGATTTCAGGCGATGTATACACCACGCCGGGGATTTTGTCGTAGCTCACGTGGCCCGCCATGCCGGCCAGATTTTCGGCCACCATGACGCCTTCCTCCTCGGCCTTGTGCGCGAGCATGGCGCCTTCGATCACGTCGCCGATGGCGAAGATGCCGGGAACTCCGGTGGACAGGTGGGCGTCGACGTCCACGCGGCCGCGCGCGTTCAATTTCACCCCAACCGCTTCCAGTCCAAGATTTTGCGTAAAGGGCCTGCGGCCCACGGCCACGAGCAGCTTATCGCATTTGAGTTCCTTTTTCGCGCCGGCTGGATCTTCGATTAGCACTTTCACCGTCTTCCCGGCGGCCCCGGCCCCGGTCACTTTGTGTTCCAGCAGAATCTCAAGGCCCTGTTTTTCGAAAAGTCGCCGCGCCTGGTCGCGCATACTCCGATCAAGGGGCATGAGGATGGCCGGTAACATTTCCACCAGCGTCACCTTCGCGCCCAGCCGGGCCCAGACCGAACCCAGTTCGAGTCCGATGATCCCGGCGCCGATGATCACCAGATGTTCGGGCGTCTTTTCGAGCGCGATGGCCTCGTCCGACGTGATGATCGTATCGCCGTTGACGGGAATGTGGGGCAGGGGAATCACTTCGGATCCGGTGGCGATGACCGCGTTAGCCGTCGTGATCACGCCCGCGTCCGGTCCGTCCACTTTGATCTGGACGGCGCCCGGGGCCGCGCTCACGAAACTCCCGTGGCCGCGCAGAACCTTGATCTTATTTTTATTCATGAGGAAGTTCAGGCCGTCAGTGAGTTCTTTGACGACGCGCACTTTGCGCTCCATCATCTTCCCCACGTCGATCTTCGCGCCTTTCACGTCGATCCCGTGATCGCCGAGCGAGTGGTTCACTTCCTCGAATTTATGCGACGAATCCAGCAGCGCCTTGGAGGGGATACAACCCACGTTCACGCAGGTCCCGCCGAGCGTTTCGCGTTTTTCGATGATGGCCGTTTTTAGACCGAGCTGGGCCGCGCGAATGGCGCAAACGTACCCGCCAGGGCCGCCGCCGATTACAACTAAATCAAAATTATCAGACATATGTTTTACTTAATTGGTGAATTTGAACCACAGGGGCACGGGGGACACGGGGATACATTTTTCATTTCAAGTTTTAATCGTTCCGGAACGCTTTTCGGCGCGATTAAATTCGGAACCACCCCGTGTTCCCCGTGCCCCAGTGGTAAAAAATAAAAAAAATCCAATCGGACCCTAAACCTCAAGCAACAAACGTTCCGGGTTTTCGATACATTCTTTGACGCGTACGAGGAAGGTCACCGCGCCCTTGCCGTCCACGATGCGGTGATCGTACGAAAGCGCGACGTACATCATCGGACGAATCACGATTTCGTCGTTCACGACCACGGCACGTTTGGTGATATTGTGCATGCCGAGAATGCCGGACTGGGGCGGGTTGATGATGGGAGTGGACATCATCGAACCGTAGATGCCGCCGTTCGAAATCGTGAACGTGCCGTCCTGCATTTCTTCCAGCGAAATCGAACCTTCTTTCACACGACCCGCCAGGCGCGTGATCTCCGCTTCGATTTCCCAGAAACTCATGCGGTCCGCGTCGCGAATGATCGGCACGACGAGTCCTTTCGGGCCGCCCACGGCCACGCCGATGTCGAAATAATTTTTATAAATTACGTCGATGCCGCGAATCTCCGCGTTGATCTCCGGTACTTCGTGTAAGGCTCTGATGACGGCCTTCGTGAAGAACGACATGAACCCCAGGCCCACGCCGTACTTTTCTTTGAACTGGTCCTTGTAACGCGAACGTATGGCCATCACGTTCGACATATCGATTTCGTTGAAGGTCGTGAGAATCGCGGCCGTCTGTTGCGCGGCCACCAGGCGTTCGGCGATTTTTTGACGCAACCGGCTCATGGGCACGATCTTTTCGCGTTCGCCAACGGTAATGGGGGCGCGCGGACGCGGGGCCACGGGCGCCGGGTTTTTTTTCGCGCCACCGGATTCTAAGTGTTGCAACACATCGGTCTTCGTCACCTGACCCTGCTTGCCCGTGCCAGGGATCCCTGCCGGATCCAGATTGTTTTCGGCGACGAGCCGGCGTGCGCCCGGGGGTAAGGTTTCGTTGCGCGCCGCGGGCGCGGAAGTCGCGACCGGGACGGCTGCCGGTGCGGGGGCGGCCGTGGCCGGAGTCTGAACGGGAGCGGTGGCGGGTGCCGCGCCGCTGTTCATGTTCGCGAGGATCGTGCCGACGATGACGGTTTCCCCGCGTTTTTTAAAAATGCTGGTCAGGGTTCCGGAGGTGGGGGCTGGAATCTCAACGGTTACCTTGTCCGTTTCCAGTTCGACGAGGATATCGCCTTCATTGAACGCCTGGCCGATTTCAAAGTGCCAGTCGGCGACCGTACCTTCCGCTACGGACTCGCCCATTTGCGGGACTTTGATCTGAATTTCGCTTCCGGCCATGAACCAACAAAATGGAAGGCCGGGCAATTCGGCAAACAAAAAGCACGCGGAAGTCGAATCAGAGATGTAAGGGAGCGATCGGTGGCGGCCAGGCCGCGCACCGGGACGAACGCCGACGACGGATCGTCAGCGGCGAATATGCGGGAGTAAATTGATCTGGCGGGCGCGTTTGATTTCGCGCGCGATTTTGCGCTGAATCTTGGCGGTGGCCCCGGTCATCCGACGCGGCAGGATTTTGCCGGTTTTGGAAATAAAACGTTCCAGGGTCTCGGGGCTTTTATAATCGATTACCAGGTTGCGGGTATCCAGGACTTTTTTGCGGTACCGGCGTCCCTGGCCTTTTTTCCGATCGGATTGCATGCCGTCCCCACGGTCCATGTCTCGATCCCGGTCCATGCCACGGTCCCGATCCATGCCCTGAGGTTTTAATTCGCGCTCTTCACCCATAATAAGCTGTCCATTCTCTGAAATCCCGATTCCGTGGCAAGTACTAAAAAGCTATAAATTGGCGATTCCGGGTCCCGCGTTTTTCGGACGGATTGCCGCCGCCCCACTTTCCGGTCAATCAACAGCCTGGGCAAACGGTATGCCTGCGTGAAGCAAGGACCGCATGTTGCGGTTCGCGAGTACCATAAAGGGCCGTTTGCCGTCCAGGTCGAGTTCGCGCAAGCGCCGGGCCATCGGATGCGGCGTATGTCCCACTGTAAGGCGCAACTCGCCGCCCCCGGCGAGATGGCCGGCGGTATGAACCTGAACGAACGTTTTCAGGTTTTCTGTTCCCAGCCGTGAAAAGAGTGAAAAACTGAGCGGAAGAAACGGAAAACCAGGACCATAACTCCCCCGCAGGCTGGCTACCGGTCCGTCCCCGTTCGGGCCGTGGATCCGGCCCATGAATTTCTTTTTGTTGAGGCTAAAATCAATTCCCGTAACGAATTTAGGGTAACCCCAGAACCGCCGCCCGTACTCGCACGCTTCCTCGGTCGTGACCGGTAGATCGAAAATATACGCTCCGGAACTACGTGTTTTTTCGCCTTTGATTAAATCGAGGTAAATGTTCCAGGGATTCGCCGCCGATTCAGGTACGACCAGGAGCGCCAGCGCCGCCTCATTGTACGGCGCCAGATCGCACTGAATGTATTCGAAAAAACTGATGACCGCGATTCCCCGCCCCGCATGACGTACGGGACGAAAGCCGGGTTCCGGTATCATGCGCCTGGCTGTGTCCAAATCGACGCGAAAAAAGCAGGTCAAATTGTTCGCCTGTTCGTACGCAATCGGAAGATCGAGGTCCAGATCACCGGATCGGTGGCGGATGCGGGGCAGGTTTTCAAATTTCAGAGCCATCATGGTTCCTTGCTTCGCCGCATTTTGCGTCCTACCGTTTGATCCGCGTGAAGAAAGTACATAAGCGAAAATAACCAGAGCGGTGCCCGCGGCGCACAGCGGCCAGGGAGTGGCCACGCCTGACCGGAACGCCAGATTCCCGGTGATGAACGTGAGAGTTCCGTCTCCGAGAACAAGCAGCAGGGGGGCCGCGTGTTTTTTCACATTTGTATTTTCCGAAGTCAGTAAGAGCAATAACGCGCCAAGCCCTGTCAGAAAAAAACCGGTTCCCGCGGCCCTGATCATGGACAGGAGTAATAATTGGAGCTCGGGCCGCAGTTGGGTCCAGTCTCCGCCGAGAACGGCCTGGTGGTAGGGCATAATCCTGCCGGCGGAAACGTACAGGACGCCGAATAAAATCAATGCCGTGGCGTTCACAAAGTAGATGGCTCCGGTAATTTTTTCGCGCCAGTTGGAGACGCGCCCTTGCGGGGATGGGAGGGACTCATGTGCGATCATTGTTCATCATCCAGATTTTAATTTTCGTATTTTTTATAAATTTGAAATTAATACGCGAAAAAAATTCACGGCACGATTGAAATCGTCCGGTGTAATCCGCTCGTTCTGACCATGCACCCGGGCCAGATCGGCCTTTGAATAGGAGACCGGCGTGAACCGAAGTATCTGGTCGCTAACGGAATGGTAGTAGCGCCCGTCCGTTCGGCCCGAAATGGTAAACGGGGCCGGGACTGCCCCGGGAAACACAGAGTGAACGGCCGCGGCCACCATCCTGAATCCGGAGCCATCCGGCGCGGACTCCGGGGAAGGTTCCAGGGCCGGCGCGGCGCGCGCGACCGTTACGCCGAAGCTTTCTGTCAGCCCGCGTAATCGGGCCTCCACGCTCGCGACCGAATCTCCAGGCAAAATCCGGTAGTTAATGAGGGCATAAGATTCCACCGGCAGAGCGGTTTCTTTTTCGCCCCCGCGAATTACGGTGACGGCTCCGGTTGTGCTTACCGCGGCGCGACCGCCATCGGATGCGGCACGCAAATAACGAACGAGGACGGGCTCGAACAGGGGGGCATTCAAAAAAACGTAACGCATCAAAGGACTCGCGTGCGGTCCTACATGGCGAAACATCGCGGCAAGGCCGGGTGATAATCGCGGTGGTTCCGGAGTCTCCTCGATCTTCGCGATCGCGGCGGCCAGCCGGCCAATTGAGGTATGAGCGGGCGGCATCTGGGCATGACCTCCGGAACCGTGACCTGTCAATCGAAAGGTGGCGGCTCCTTTTTCGCCCGTTCCGATAAGCGCCACGGGAGCGCGAATTCCAGGCACCATGCCCGAGACAATTCCCGAACCCTCATCCAGGACGAATTCGGCGCGAACTCCGCGTTTTTTAAATTCCGCGGCCATCGTCAGAGCGCCCCGGCCCCGGGCTCCCGTTTCTTCATCGTGACCGAACGCGAAGTATAAAGTCCTTTCTGGAACGAAGCCGGCCTTCAGCAGTTCTTCCGCCGCGATTAAAATACCGATTACACTGATCTTGTCATCGCAGGTCCCGCGGCCGTATAAATATCCCTGGTGAACGATCCCCGCGAACGGTGGCGCTTCCCAGTCATCGGAGGCGGGCACGACATCCATGTGCCCGCTCAGGATTACGGGAGGCCGATCGGGTGACCGACCCTGCCAGGTGTACAGCAGACTGTGTTCGGCGAAAACCTCTCGCGAAAGCCGGCGATGGACTTCTGGAAAGCGTTGCCTCAGATAATTTCGAAATGCGGTGAGCGCCACGGGATCGGATATGACTGAATCCTCCCCGGCGACCTGGGGAGAAACGGTCGGAATGCGAATCGCGCCGGCCATGATCCCCAGCCGGTCCGGCAGCGCGGCGGCACCCGGGGCGGCAAAGGCGGGAAATTCTCCCGGAGTGTTCAACCATGCTCGCGCGGTTGTAAGGGCCAGGAAACAGGTGAAACCTCCCGCCACGAACAGGATGATTACGCGCGCGCGCCGAAATTTTTGAGGCCAGATCCTGGCGGCCGCTCTGACGATTTGCTTTTTCATATGTACCTCCGCACCCGGAATTTCTCTGTCAATCGCGGCCCCCGCTGGCGATGCTTTCTCGCAGCGCTTCCGCGAAACTCGCGATCTCCGCGAACGTATTGTAATGGGTCAGACCCACGCGCAGAGAACCCTGTGTTTCCGAACCGGGTCCGTAATGCGCCAGTGTATGGTTTGCGTGAAAAAAACCGCTGCGAACGAAAAAGCCCCGCTCGATCAGTCTGTGGGCGAGCGTTCGCGCGGAAATAACCGGGGAATACAGGGCGAAGGTCGGAGCGCGCGAGTCAGTGCTGTCTGGATTTGCGGGGCCCAGGATATTTATCTCCGGAAAACCGGCGATCGATTCGATCAATTTCCGCGAAAGCAGACGTTCGTACGCGGCGATGCCGGTGAACAGCCCGGGGTAATCTTCCGGGGCAAGACCGAGCAGCTCGATCAACCGGTCGAAATATTCAAACGTTCCCAGCGTTCCCGCGTGGGCTTCGAAATTTGGCGTCCCGATTTCCCAGCGGTTCGGAGGCAGTGGGTTCGCGTAGCGAATTCCTTCCGGGTGAAAATTGCGCAGGTGTTCTTCGCGTCCGACCAGAACCCCCATATGCGGGCCGAAAACTTTGTACATCGAAAAGCCGATAAAGTCGGCTTCTATTTCATTGAAACGAACGGGAACATGGGGAACGGCCTGGGTCGCGTCCACGAACACGAGCGTGCCATTCCGATGGGCCTTCTCAATCGCTGTTCCAACGTCAACAATGGACCCGGTTACGTTGGAGACCCAGCCGATTGCCAGCAGGCGCGTACGTGGATTCAGCAACCGCTCCAATTTTTCCATGTTGATCGAATAGGAAAGTGGATCGATCGGTAATGTCCGAATTGAAACGCCGCGTTCCGCGCGCAGGGCAAGCCAGGGGGCGATATTGGCATCGTGATCGAGGTCGGTTACGATGATTTCGTCTCCAGGACCCATGGAAGGGGCGAGGGCGCGCGCCAGTAGAAAAGCGAGGGCGGTCATATTTGGGCCAAACACGATTTCGCGGGGCCCGGCATCCACCAGACGGGCGATCTTTTCGCGGGCAGTCTGAGTATTCCGGTCGGTGGCGACGCTCGGGCCGTATTCCCCCCCGGAGTTCGCGGTTGCACCGTTTAAATACGCGGCCATGGCCGCGCCGCATTGCTGCGGGACCTGGGTTCCCGCAGGGTTGTCGAGAAACACCCCCGGCGGCTCCCTCAGCGCAGGAAAATACCCGCGGGCCGTCTGGAAGGTTTCCGAAAGGTAGTTCGCATTATCCAATTTTGTTGCCATCGGTTGTTTCATGGGGTCGTATATATTCTATATTTCCAGAAATATGGAATAGAATGGAGCCAAATTATGGTCCGCCCGGAAAATGTAAACCATTATTCTAAAAATTTCGAAATTTCAGGTGCCCCGGACAGCGGAGCCTGTTGTGCGCGTCTATGGGTCAGGGTACGTTGAGGATTTCAGCCAGGAAGTTCACCGATTTTTTGCGAATCTCCCCGGCCGGCGGAAGATCGCCGGTTTCCGGAAAAAGTTCCATGGTCTTCTCCGACTTCAGGTGGTTGAAAAAAGCGAAGGCCGCGCGGGCCGGGTTGCGGGCGTCGTCCAGCACGATAAAGGCCAGCACCGGTTGTTTGAGTTCCTCGGCGTAGTTCAGCACGTCGAAGTATTCCAGGCTTTTGCGCGCTTTCAGGCGGTTGCGGGCGTTTTTCCCGGTCAGAAATCGAATTTCTTCGGCGTAATCAGCCTGGGCCTCCCGCGCCCAGTCCAGCAGCCAGGTAAAACCCATCTGTTCCAGGGCCAGGGCTCGCACCTGTTCGCGGTGAAACGCGGCGAACACGGCCAGGGCCGCGCCGAACCCGCGTCCGATCACCCCGATCCGATCGGTGTCGATACCTTTTTGAAGTCTGAGAAAATCGACCGCGCGCAGGGCGTCCAGGAAACAGGCGTACGGGTAACTTTTTTCGGGTGAGGCCAGGCCGCTTTGCTGAAAGTGGGGGATGGCCACCTGCTCGGGTTCCTGGGGTCCCCGGGCTTCGGCGGGCTCGTGACCGCGCAGACGGATGGCCAGGTGCGCCAGACCCTGGTCGGTGAACTCCCGCCCGGCTTCGATTTCGTTATGGTAGTCATGGAAGGAAATGACCGCCGGAACGTTGCCCCGTTTGCGGGGGATGGAAAGTTGACCGCGGATCTTTTCCCCGCCGAGGCTCTGGAAATTGACTTCGGAAGTACTTTCCCAGCCCAGGGATTTTTTTAGAATCAGTTTTTGGTTCCCGTCCACCGGAATCTGGCGCAGTTCGCCTTCGGCGTTTTTCCAGAAAGGTTCCAGATCGGAGGGTGGTTTTAATTCCGGAAATGTTTGAAAACATTCGTCGAATGTGACGCTCATGGCCTGCTCGGTTGATTAAAAGTGCTGCTTCCCTGTCTTCTACGAGGAACCTGGAAAATCGTTCACAATTCCGCGAGAAATCCGGTACGTTTTCCGGCGGGAACATCCGATTTTAGTCAGGAGCCCGGGAAGGTCCCGGCATGCTCAACCGGACAGGCCTGGCGTAAAGTTCAATTTATCATTGCCTTCCGGGACAAACCGGGGCAATTGTTTATTTTTTAAAGACAGCGAAGGTCGGAGTGTCAGAGCGCCAGAAGGTTCAGATCCATGAACGAACAGGAAAAACGTCCGGACCGTCCGGATTTTAAAGAGATCGGGAAAACAGTCAGTTACTTCCCGGGTGATGTCATCTACGAAACCGAGTTTCTCGTGGGCGATCCCTCGGCCTTTTTGATTCTGGACGGGAAGGTGGATGTGATCAAAAAATACACCCCGCTCCAGAAGGAAGTGTTTCATTTTGAGAAAGGGGACGTGTTCGGCGTGCTGGAAATTTACACCGGCACCCCGCGGATGACCCAGGCGGTCGCCGTGACCGAAGTCAAGGCCATCGGTTATTCCAAGGCCGAACTCGAAAAAGCGATGGTGGGTAATTTGAATTTCGCGATTCAGTCCATTCGTTCGCTCAGCCGGATGCTCCGGCAGATCAACCATAAAATTAAATCGCTGACCTGAGAACTCCCATGCAAAACGCGGAAGCGCACGATTTCGATCTCATCAAACTCGGCTTCGAAGGCGAACAGGCGATCACCGCCGATTTGTTTTTCAAATACGGCCGCACATACAAGGCCAAACAGATCATCATCCGCGAGGGCGATTTCGGCCGCGAGGTGTATCTGATCATCGCCGGCAAGGTGGTCGTGACCGAGAAGGTGAACAAGGGCTCGTACCGCGTGCTCAACTCGCTCGGCCCCGGCGAAATCTTCGGCGAGATGGCTCTGCTGGAACAACAGGCCCGCTCCGCCACGTTGATCGCGGCCATCCCCACCAAGCTGCTCGCGCTTTCGCCGGAAAATTTCGAAAAAATATTCAAATCGCATCCGCGCTGGGCGTTCAAGATTCTGACCGCGCTCGGGAAACGAATCCAGAATAACTTCGCCCAGGTGGAGGCCCACTATGGGCACGCCGGTCGGTAGTTCCTTACTTTTTCCCGGGCCGCTGGGTGCCGGGCCCGCGGTCCCGCCACCAGCTATCTCAGATACGCGGCCTTTCGCCGCGGGCGCGTTCACGCGCATGATCCTGCGTTATCTGCCCGTGGTCGTGCTGGTCCGGCGACTCCTGGCCTTCCACGGCAGCGGGCGTTATCAACTCATCGAAGACACCTATCTGCCGCTCGAACCCGAAGGCAATTTTTTTCTGCGTGATCGCCGTCCCCTGCGCGCGGGCGTGATTGTCGAACACAACGCGGCCGGTCGGCGCGATGCGCGCGACCCGCTCATCAAACGCGAACTGCGCGAATGGCTCGAACAGGCCGGGCGCGGCCGGCGCGAGTACGCCCTGCTTTCGTTTTCGCCTAAAATGTACGATCGTTATGGATTCGACGGGCAGCGTCCCTGTTTTCTGCTCGTGTGGACCGCGGACCGCCAGCCTCTGGAGCAGATGCTCAAAAAACGCGAAGACCGTCGCGAGCTAAAAACCTGGAAACGAAATCTGCTCGCCTCACCCCTGGCGCCGCGCCGGCAACTCGAATACGCGGGCGGTCGGGCCGTCCCGATGCGGTGGGAAGAACGCGGCAGGGTCGCGTACGCGCGCGCGGGATCGTCGGACGGGGCGACGCTCCAGAAACTGTCCGAACGCTTTGATGACGATAAATTTCGTATGACCCTCACCGCCGCGCCCGCGACGACCGGAGCCGAACTGGAAGAACGCGTGCGTCAGTGGAAGGAGCGCGACCACGGCGCCGAACTTTCGCTCTGCACGATGGAACTGTCCGCCCAGGGGCGGCTGCGGCTCTGGACGGATGGGTTTACCCCGATCGTCTTTCGCGCCCAGGGACGCGACCTGTTCGTGGGCGCAGACGGCGCGACCGGAACCGAAGGCGCGCATATGAAACAGATCCGTGGCCGCCTGCGCCCCGGCGACCGTGTACTGATCCTGCCCGGCACTCCCCGCGAACACGAACGAACGGAACTCGAAACGCTGATCGGCCAGGGCCGCGATGAATTCGCGCGCCGCGCCCGGGACCTGCTGGACCGGCGCGGCGAAGGCCGCGGGCTCGTGTTCGAATTCGCGGGTTAAGGCCTCTAGCAAGGATCCGCCTGGTTTTTCCGCGGAGTACCCCGCTTTTTGTAACCGGGGCACTACCTTGAGAGTCAAATTGTATGAAGGCAACTTCCCATTGAGGCATTCATGAACGATTCGATTCTGCTGCGACCCACCCGACTGGGAAACCTTTCGTTAAAAAACCATGCGGTTATGGCGCCCATGACCCGCTCCCGGGCGCTCGGGAACGTACCAAATGAGTTGATGGCCACCTACTACCGGCAACGAGCGGGTGCCGGTCTGATCATCACGGAGGGTACCTCGCCTTCGCCAAATGGCCTCGGGTATCCGCGCATTCCGGGAATTTTCAACAACGAGCAGGTCCAGGGCTGGAAGCTGGTAACGAAGGCGGTCCATGCCGCTGGCGGGCGAATTTTCGCGCAGCTCATGCACACCGGTCGCATCACGCATCCCGCCAATCTGCCGGCGGGCGGGCGGGTTCTGGGGCCTTCGGCCGTCGCGGCCAAGGGTACGATGGTTACGGACGCGGCGGGCGTGCAGCCGCTCCCGGTACCGCAGGCCATGACCGCGGCGGAAGTTCATCAGGCAATCGAGGAATTTGGCCAGGCCGCACGCAACGCTGACCGGGCCGGTTTCGATGGCGTGGAGTTGCACGGCGCGAACGGTTACCTGATTGAACAATTCCTGAATCCGGGGACCAACCTGCGCACGGATGAATTCGGGGGAAGCTTCGAAAAACGGGCGCGCTTCGCCATCCATGCCGCTCGCGCCGCCGTGGAAGCCATCGGACCCGGACGGGTCGGGATTCGCTTTTCGCCGTACGGCGTTTTTAATGACATTCCCGCCTACGACGAAGTGGACGCAACTTACGCGCATCTTGCCCGCGAACTGGGCCGGCTGCAACTGGCTTATTTACATCTCGTGGATCACTCCAGCATGGGCGCGCCCGCTGTCCCACCGGCCATCGTCCAGGCAATTCGTGCAGCCTTTCCCGGAACGATCATCCTGAGCGGCGGCTATGACCTCGCCAGAGCGGAAGCGGATCTGACGGCTGGCAGAGGCGATCTGATCGCTTTCGCGCGTCCCTTCCTTGCCAATCCGGATCTGGTGGAACGTTTCCGGTTGGGAGCGGCGCTGAACCAGCCCGCCTTTGACAAATTTTATACACCGGGGCCGGAGGGTTATACGGACTATCCGACTCTCCTTCAACCGGCCGTTCTGTAAAACGCGCCTGGCGCGCTTCGTGATGGGCTCCTGAGCCGAAATCGTCAGGCGGCCGCCCAGTTTCCGCTTTGACAACCCGCTTCCTCGCCTGTTTTCTGTTCGTCCATGCTTTCCCTTCTGCCTCCGCCAGCGCGACTCGCCCTGGTCATCCTTTTGATCGGGCTGGGACTGTTCGGTCTGGATCGCCTGCTGTACAGCGGGCTCTTGTTCGCGCTGCCCAATTACAGCGGCTGGGACAGTTTTCGCTGGTACAATTTCGAATACAATCTGCGCCGGCTGGAGCGTGAAGCCGTGCGGGACGCGGACGGAAGGCCGCTCGTACTTGTGGTCGGGTCGAGCATCGCTCAGTATTCCGCGCAAACAGAATCGCTCGAGCGTGAATTAAAACAGCGCGGCGTGGACGCGCGCGTACAGTTCGCGGTGCATTCGGCCCTGCTACCCACGGACCTTTATTACTACCGTGATCGTATTCTCGCGGCGCGGCCTGATCTCGTCGTGTACCTGACCAATCCAGCGGACCTGGACCTGGAACGGTACCTGCCGCCCTGGGAAGGCGCGGGCGGATTCAGCGACGTTTCCATGGAACACTACCTAGCGATTCGTCATCCGATGCTTTATTATTATCCGGGCCGCTTCGCGCTCGAACACAGGGGCGCGCTGGAGCCGGAGGAAATCTCTCGTTTGCTGGTGCGCGCTGCCCTGTACAGCATGCGCTTCAAGGACGACTGGCGGGCGCTGCTGCGTTTTAACGAACAGGTCCGGACTCCGCCGCTGCGCGGTTACCTGAACTACCAGGGACAGTTCGTACCCGAGTTGCTCTGGCGCGACGGCTGGACCGGCGCGTGTTTTTCGCTGCGGCGCGAATGGCTGGACGAGAACGGCTCTCTCTGGCTTCAGGTGCCCGCCGAATTGCTCCGGCCAGATTTTCGCATTGAACTATTTATAGACGATTTTAAAGGAAAACCGGAATGCGCGCGCGGGCGGGGCGCTCCGGCGGCCACGCTCAGCTTCGGCGTGGCCGGCTGGCAGCGCGTGGAACTGCCGCTGCCGGCCGGGCCCGGATATTTCGCGCGTCTTTCGCACGTACTGGACGACGGAACCGTGCGCCCGGTCACTCCGGCGAGTCCAATCTGGGCCGGACGGGGCGTGCGCCTGCCGGGACAACTGGGCCGCGCCGCTCCCGCCACTGACGTGTATTATCAACGGGGCCTTTCCCTGGAGGACGCGCGCCTGCGTTCGCTGAGTGACGCGGCCTACGACGCGGATTTTGAACGGCGCGTGCATCCCCAGAACTGGCGCGACGAACGGTACCGCGGGCTGCGGCAATTCAATACTCTGCGACTGGCGAAGTACGCCACCAACTGGTATGAATGGAGTGAAATTTACCAGGCGCGCGAAGTGCGGCGCGTGGTCAGCGCTCTGCGCGCCGCGAACGTGCGCGTTCTGCTGGTCAACAATCCGGAGAATCCGCTGACGCGCGTCGACTACGAAGACAACGCGTGGTACGCGGGATACGTCGCTTTTTTCCAGGGCCTCGACCGGGAAGACGAGGGCGTGGGCTTCGCGGACCTGCGCGACCGACAACCCCGGCAACACTTCGTGGACGCCCATCATCTTACGTACTACGGTGTGAATGAAATGGCGCCGCTGTACGCGGATCTGATTCAACAGGCGCTCGGTCGCGGACCATGAAAACAGTCACCGTCCTGGGCTCGGGTAACGCGTTCAATATGAACGGTCGGGCCAACGCCTGTTATCTGCTCGAAAATTCGGCGGGGGAATTGATGCTCATGGACTGCGGGGCCACCTCGCTGCTGCGTTTGCAACAGCATGGGTTCGATTTCGATACGCTCGATTTTCTGATCCTCACGCATTTTCACGGCGATCATTTTCTGGGCGTGCCCTTCCTTCTATTGCAGATGGGCCTGATCAATCGGCGCACGCGGCCGTTTTTCGTGTACGGACCGCCAGGCCTGGCCCGTGTCTGCGAACAGGCGCGCGAACTGGCCTATCCCGGTCTCCAGTTCGACTTTCCCATCGAATACCGCGAGGTCGTAGCTCCTGTGCGCATCGGCGCGTTTCAGGTGGAACCGTTTCCGATTACCCACCGCCCCGAAAGCACGGGGTACCGGGTCCGCGGTCCCGCGGGGCGCGTATTCGCCTTTTCAGGAGATAGCGCATTCGACGCGAATTTAGAGCGGCTCGTGGACGGGGTCGATCTGGCGATCATCGAACTGTCCATGCCGCGCCAGACGACGCCGCCCACAGCGCACGTGAGCCTGGAGGAAATCCTGGCAGGCCGCGCGCGCCTCCGGGCCAGGCGTCTCGTGTTTTCGCATATCTACGATGAACTGGCCGACGAGGTGCGGGCCCTTGGCGCGCGGCGCGGCGAGCCGCTCGGCGAAATCGCCGAAGACGGCGCCGTATTTTCCCTGGCGGACTGAAACGAATCAGCGCGGGGCGGCGGCATTCAGAAGGCCGCCGTCCCGCACGTCTCAGCCCGGCAACCAGGCTTTGCGATTGTCCTCTGCGTACCGTTGAAACGAAATCGGAGCTTTGCCCGTGACCTCCGCCACGCTCTCGGTTACGGCCGCCGCGTGTCCGTCGCGGAGGGCGCCGGCGATGTATACGAGTACATCCGCGTACTCCGGGCTGACACCACCCGCCAGCAGTCCTTTCTTGAACTCTTCCGGCGAAATGTCGGCGTACTTAATTTTAATGCCCGTGACATCCGAAAGCGTAGCCGCGACCTCGTCATGCGTCAGAGCCGCGGGGCCGGTCAGAGCCAGGGCCCGGTTCTTAAAACGGCCGGAGGTCAGGCAAACACTCGCGCTCGCGACGATGTCACGCACGTCGATAAAACTGGCCCGGGCCTGGCCACCCGGGAAAAAAATGGTTTTGTCTTTGAGAATCCCGCCGATCCAGTAGGTCTGGAAATTTTGCATGAACCAGTTCGGTCGCAGGATCGTATAGTCGAGGCCGGAACCTTCCAGCAGGAGTTCCAGTTTGCGAAAAGGGGCTTCGGGCGGGGCGAACTCGACACCCATGGCCGTCATGAGCACGATTTTTTTCAGGCCCTTCTCGCGGGCGCGGTTGACCCACGGCGCGAGCAGCCCGTATTGATCGAGGTACCCCGCGGGGCTGAGCAGAAACGCGCCGTCCACCCGCTCCAGAACCTCAAGGCCTTGCTGTGGCCGGGCCGAATCCACGGCGATGTGACTCAGGCCTGGTTTTTTTTCGCCGCGGTCCGGGTCGCGCCGACCGGCCACGACTTCATGACCGGCCGCCAGCAAATGTTCCACGATGCCTCCGCCGGTCTGACCGCCGGCCCCATATACGAATAGTTTCATGCTTTGATCGCTCCTCTGTAAAAAAAAATTTAAACTCTCAACTGATCCCCTGAACGTACGCCCGGAGGAGTGCGGCGGCCATGTCCGGGCCTCCAACTTTCATATCCAATCGTATATTCCGCTGGACTTCTGGATATGAGCCGGTACACCGGGGCATGGACCTGCTTTCGACCATCCTGGCCGGCGCGCGCCTGGCCAACCACGCGTTCGCGCATCAAACCCTCGGGCGCGAACGCGGGTACCGTTATTTTTGCGAACGCAGCGGCGGATTTCACGTAATCGCCAGGGGGGCCTGTTTTCTGCGCACGGCGGCGGAAACCGTTCGACTGGAGAAGGGCGATATCGTGTTCGTCATGCGTGGAATGTCGCACGATCTCGTTTCCGCGCCCGATCAGAAAACAATCGACGCGCGGTCAGCGGAACCATTGAAGCTGGAAAAAAAAGCGTCCGTCGGGGCCCGGCGCGCGGCAGGCGGAGTCGCCATGATTTCCGTGCGTTACGAATTTCCGGACGGGGAAAACCATTCTTTTTTTCGCGAGTTGCCGGCGCTCCTGATCGTGCGCTCCGGCGAGGTTGCGCCCCACCATCCGCTCGCGCAAACCCTGGTCCTGCTTTCCGGTGAGCTGGCGCAGCGCGCGCCATCGGCCCTTGTGCTGGAGCGATTGACCGACCTTCTTCTATATTATGCTCTGCGCCACTGGCTGGAAAGTAACCCCTCGCGCAAGCCGGGGTATCGCAGCGCCATGCGGGATGAAAAGATCGGGGCCGCGCTCGACTTTTTGCACCGCAATCCGCATCATCCCTGGACGCTCGATGCGCTGGCACGCAGTGTGGGGATGTCGCGGGCCGCGCTCGCGGCGCGGTTTCGCTCGGCGGTCGGCACGACGCCCATCGAGTATGTGACCCGGCTCCGTCTGGAAGAAGCCCGGCGCCTGCTGCGCGACCGGGAGCGGACTCTGGACGATGTGGCCGCGCGGGTCGGCTACTCGTCCGCGTTTTCTTTTTCGAAGGCGTTCAAACGCGTCTACGGAGTTTCGCCCCGCGGCGCGCGGATTATTTCAACTGCACGTAGGGCAGCGGATCGCTCGACCGGCCCCAGCCCAGTTTGACCTCATAGTGGATATGGGTCCCCGTGGCGCGACCGGTCGCGCCCATTTTCGCCACCATCTGTCCGCGCCGAACCCACTGGCCTTCTTCCACCACCAGCTCCGAACAGTGCGCGTAGAGCGTCGTATATCCAAGCCCGTGGTGGATGCGAATCGCCTGACCGTATCCGCCTTCGTCGCCGGATTTGAACACGACACCGGGCGCGGTGGCGAGCAGGGGTTCCCCCTGGCCGGCGGCGAAGTCCATCCCGTTGTGGTGTTCTCCCCCGATGATCCGGCCCAGGGGATCGCGGCGTGAGCCCCAGAGCGAGGTAATACTGCCGACTCCCTGGTTCAGGGGGCGACCGCGGGGCATGATATGGTGGATGTAAACGCGATGCCAGAAGAAGTTCAACACATGCCCGGCCGAGTTCTGGAAATTGCGGGAACGCGTGCGCAGGCCCTGGATGCGGATCAGGTTGCGGGTAAACGTGTCGGGCGAGCTGTGGTCTTCGGCCTCCAGCGCGGCGGTAACGATATTCAGGGGCACCTGGGGCTCTTCCTGAACGCGCGCGGCAATCCCCGCGAATTCGGAGAGCTGGGACTCCATGCGGCCGAACAGATCGCGCTTTTCCTCGGTCAGGAGCATCATGCTCAGGAGTTGCGACCGGCGGTGCTCGAGATTATCGCCCGTTCGGCTCTGGCGCAGACCCCGGTTCAGGGCCACCCCGAAGGCGAACGCGGGCAGGAAGACAATAATCAGGCCGACAAAAAAAAGCAGATAATAATTGATCCGATAACTCCGGGGTGGGGCCGCCGTATCATCCTGGATAACGAGGATCGACAGGCCGTTCCAGGCTTTCTGGCGCCGCCGGGTGAAGGAATCATACACCCGGCCCAGAAAAAAGTGGATCTTTTCGGCGGTTTTCATAGAAAACGGCCCCACGGTGGGCCCGGAGGCGGTTCTGGCAGGTTGTGGGTGCTGAAAAAGGCTCCGCAAAGTCCGCGAATTCAGAAAAAAGTGCGGGGCGGGGTCCTGCAACCATAAAAGGTTCTTCCGGTCGAACCATTTTTGACTTGATCCCTGACGGCCGTCTTTCAACCTCCCTCTTAACGAATGTGGCGCTGGGTCTCACGTCTTTTTTCTCGGCAACCTGGGGTCGAGCAAATCCTGAAGTATCCCGAAGGGATGCGGTATTACCGTCATCTTCATAACCTCCGGCGCGAAAACATGGATCAGGACGCCCTGAAGGTTGTCAATCGGCTCAACCGCCACGGTTACCGTTCATACCTCGTGGGCGGTTGTATCCGGGACATGCTGCTGGGCAAGCGGCCCAAGGATTTTGACGTCGTAACCACGGCCACACCCGGACAGATTCGCAAGGTTTTCTCCAACAGCCGGGCCATCGGTCGTCGGTTCAAAATCGTTCATATCATTTTTCGCGGAAAAGTCATCGAAGTTTCCACCTTTCGTTCGCTGCCGGACCATCGGCTCGAAAAAAGTAAGGTCAAAGACGAAGATCTGATGATGAAACGGGACAATTCCTACGGGTCGCCCCAGGAAGACGCCGCCCGCCGCGATTTTTCCATCAACGCGCTGTTTTTTGATCCGCGCAACGAATCCCTGATCGATTACGTGGGCGGGTTTGAGGATATCCAGGAAAAAAAACTCTCCGTAATCGGGGACCCGGATATCTCCTTTCGCGAAGACCCGGTCCGGATGTTCCGCGCCGCGAAATTCGCCGCACTCCTTGATCTCAAACTGAACCAGACCGACCTTCGCGCGTTGCGCCGCAATCGGCATGAAATGCTGAAAGCGAACACCTCGCGCATGTATGACGAATACCAGAAGATCTTCCGGACCGGTTCCACCGCGGTGATCTTTAAGTCGTTTTACGAAACCAGCCTGTTCAAGACCATGTTCCCCGAAGCGCATGACGCGAGCATGGCCCGCGGGCGGGACGATGATTTTCTGGCCACGTCCATCGGCCGGCGTCTGGACATCGCGGACAATATGTTGAAGGAGCGCGAAGACCTCACGCCCAGTATTTACTTCGCGCTCATCTTCGCGGATATCGTGCGGGAAGCGTTCGAGGAAGGCGGCCGCAAAAACCTGATCGATTACGTGACCGCGGGGCTTGAGCCCGCGTTCAAACGCCTGCAACTTCCCGGCAAAGATCGCGAACGTCTGATTCAGATCTACAGCGCCCAGAACCGATTCTTGCGGACGGAAGGCAAAAATCGGTACAACCCCGAACATTTTCGCACAAAAGTGTTTTTTTACGAATCCTTTATGGTGTTCAAAATCAACGCCATCTCTCTGAAAAACGACGAAAATATCCAGAAAGCCATGTTCTGGGAGTTTGGTCCGCGGATGCGGCCCCCCGAAGCGGGAAAAGTGATTTCACTGTTCGGCGGCAATCGCCCCCGGCGCGGCGGAAACAACCGTGACCGCGATCGCGATCGGGACCGCGCCCGGAAACGTTAACCTTCGTTCGCTCTCTCTGGTTTCGCCCTATGAGTGTCGCCCCCGTGCACGTCAAAAACCCCTCCCAGGAGCGCAAAGACCGCGTGGCCCTGTTGTTTCGGGAAGCGTTCGCGCGCGGGCGGGCCACCGTGCTGGTCTGTGAAGGCGCGCACCTCCCGGGCATGAAACGTTTCATCGCGCGCCTGGCCCAGATTCTGGATCCCCGCCATTTTCGCGTACACTGGCACGGTCGCACCGGAGGCGAAATCAAATCCCGGCCGTTCCTGCTGCCCTACTGGCGCGCCCTGCCGCGTTTCGGGGAAGTGTTGATTCTGGAACGTTCGTACTACTACGATCTGCTCCTCGGCCGCGCGGCGGGCAAAACCGGCAAGAAGCGCTTCGGCGAACTCGTGCGGGAGATCAACGATTTCGAATGGACTCTGCACCACAACGAGACGCGCGTTTTTAAGATCGCGTTCGATCGTTCGCGCAAAAAGCTCGAAAAAGACTACAAAAAAGCGCGTTCGCGCAAAAAAGATCCGATCAGCCTCCTGGAAGAGGACCTGGAATTTTTATTAAAAAACTACGACGCGGTCGAATCGTTCATGGGCGATTTGATCGAAGCGACGAACCCGTATCATTCGCCCTGGTTTCGTCCCACGGTCCAGAGTTACCGTAAACTGGAAGAGGATATCCTGAATTTTCTCATCGCCCGTCTGGAAGAAGACCTGTCGCTGAATTCGCTGGAGGCGGTGAAAGAATTCGACGAAGCGATGGATCGCATGCGCCTGGTCAGCGGACGAAAACACGATACGGAGGCGCCGCATGTCCCGGTTGTCTGAACTCGATCTCGCGCACAGCCTCGAGCGCGAGGAATACGACCTGCGGCTTTCAAAAGGGCAGGGGGAGCTGGCTCGCCTGGCCACCCGCCTCGGCCGCAAGAAACGGTACGTGATTCTGGTGTTCGAAGGCATGGACGCCGCCGGCAAGGGCGGGGCCATTCGCCGCCTGACCCAGGCCATGGATCCCAGCCTGTACCGGGTGCTCGCCTACGGCGCGCCCAACGAAAGCGAACGTTCGCATCATTATCTCTGGCGATTCTGGTCGCGCTTCCCCGCCTTCGGTTCGGTGCTCGTGTTCGATCGCAGCTGGTACGGTCGCGTGCTCGTGGAACGCGTGGAAGGTTTCGCGCCGGAAGAAAAATGGCAACAGGCGTACCGCGAAATCAACGATATGGAACGCAGCTGGGTTCAGGCCGGCGTCGTGTTGTGTAAATTCTGGCTACAGATCGACCTGGACGAGCAGTTGCGGCGTTTTCAGGAGCGCGAAAATTCGCCGCTCAAACAATGGAAACTCACCGACGAAGACTGGCGCAACCGCGAAAAGTGGCCGCAGTACCGCATGGCCATCGAGGAAATGCTCGATCGAACCGATTCACCGGACGCGCCCTGGACGCTCGTGGAAGCGAATGATAAACTGTTCGCGCGCGTGAAAATCCTGGAGACCGTCGTGACCGCGCTCGCTGACACGGTCTGAGGCAATTCCTCAGGCGCGCCTTCCGCGGCAACTGGCCGCTCTCTTTTTTCCATCAAAAGTGAACCATTTTCCCTTCGTTCGCTCCCGTTCGTTTTTCCCTCCGCCCGGGTTCCTTTCGATTTATTAATTTTCGCGAATTTCCGCGTAAAATATCCGGATCGTATTGTTTGGCGAAATTCGCGCGCGACTTTTTCTTGTGAAACCAGGCCCCGCGTTTCATCGGGACAGGCATGCTGGTGCGGGTTGTATCACTCGAACGAACGCGCGGGCGCGTGCTCGTGCTTGATCGCGATCCGGGCTTCGCGCGTGGCGCGGCGGCACTGCTCGAACGCGAAGGCTACCGGGCGGCCTGTGTGTTCCCGGTCGCGCGGGCCTGCCGCAGAGCGCGCCGGCTCGCCCCCGAACTCGTACTGCTGGGTCCCGGTTTTTCGGGTGGCATGGAGCGAAACACGCTGCGGCGCCTGCGGGCGGCCACCCGCACGGCCGGGGTGCCGGTCATTCGCATCGCGGACGCCAGCCGGCCCGAGGCGATCGCCGCGGGTTTCGCCGCCGGCTGGGACGACTGTATCCTGCGACCGTTTTTCCCGATCGAATTATTCGGGCGCATGGACCGGGCTCTGGACCGTTACCGCGCGTTCTGTCGACTCCACGGGGAAACCGGACTGCCCGCCGGTCGCGCGGCCGTGGGTCTGATGGAGGACGCGTTTCGCGTGGAACCGGGGCCGGGGGTCAATTTCGCTATTATTGTACTGTATTTGCCTGAATGCGAATTACTTTCCCGGAGCGATCGCGCCGCGCTCTGGCCGCTGTACGGAGGCCTCCTGCGTGAACTGCCTCATCGTTGCGCGGAACTGGTTCGCCCCGGGCGTGGACCGCTGGTTCTGTGTGAACCGAACGCTGGCGTCGTCGTACTGGCCGCGACCCACGCCCCCGCGACCGACCCCCCCGGAACCGGCCTTTCGAAGTTGAGTCGCCTTCTGAATGTTTCCGACCGCTGGCTTGCGCGTCGTGGAGCGACCGGGACGTATCTGGCCGCGGTGAACGAACGCCTGGTACGCCGGCCCGTTCCGCGGTTTCACGCTCTGGTGGTTGAGGGAGTTCCGCGCGATTTCGATTCGTTCTGGAACGCGCTCGCCTTCGATCTGAAGCAGGACGCCTCCGGGCGCGCGGGGGGGAGGCTGCGGCGCGTGCGGATTTAGCGGGCATAGAAATGGAAAAACCTGAATTAGCAGTCGGATTTATTTCGGGTCAGGATTTCCCTCCTATTATCAGCTTGCGAATTCGGTCGAGCGCGGCGATGACCAGGTTGGATTCGTGGAGTTCACGGCAGATGTCGAACAATTCGCCGAGCAGGGGTTCCAGATCCCTGCGCGTGGCGGGGTTCATCTCCCCGCTGTAAAACGAATCGTCCAGTACGGAGTTCGATGAAAAATTTTCCTGCATGTCGCGACGGATCAGACCGAGAATGCGCAGCACCAGTCGATCGTGCCGACCGGTGATATCGTCGAAACGCCCCAGAAAGCCGCTGGCTTCCCGGCGCAGTTGCTCTTCGTGTTCGTCCCGCTTATTTTTCGAGCTGAGTTGCTGGTAGGTGTCCACGTACGATTCGTAGGCGGGCTGTACGGCGTTGCGGGCCACCAGGGACAATTTAATAAAACGTAATATCGCGATCCAGTGAACCGGATAGTTCTCCTGGGCCATGCCGGCCAGCACCTGGCTTTTCAGCGGATCGACGTCGTCATTGATGGTCTCAAGCTTCGCGACCATCGTCGGCAGCGTATCGTCCGACGGCAGGCTCAACAGGCGCGACATCACGCGCTTGTAGCCGCTGATGATTTCACGGTCCATAACGGCGGTCCACGATGCTGATCCGGGTAATTTTGGTCTGACCGTTTCCCGCGGCGATGATCGCTCCGAGCGTTTTTTCGCTCTCAGCGTCGACCAGCGTGCCGAAAACGGTATGCAGACCGTTCAGGTGCGGTGTTTCCACCTGATTGATGAAAAACTGGGAACCGTTCGTGTTCGGGCCGGAGTTGGCCATGGCCAGCGCGCCGCGCACCGCCTTGAGTGAAGACAGACCTGGCGTGAATTTATACCCCACCGCTTCCAGGAGACGCTGGACGCTCCAGTCTTCCAGGCGGCGCATTTCGCGCGTAAAATTTTCGCGTTGTTTTAAAAATTCTTCCTGGCTGCGAATTTGCAATTTTTGCGCGACGTACTGTTGCGCCTGGCGTCCGTACTGGGGCGCTTCTTTCAGTTTCAGTTGATCCAGGCCGAGGGCCATGGCGTCGATTTCATCGGCGAACTGGTACCCGGGCCCGCCCGTTCCGGTTCCGGTGGGGTCCCCCGTCTGGGCCATAAACCCTTCGATGACGCGGTGGAATAAAATTCCGTTATAAAATCCTTTCGTGGCGAGGTCCTGGAAATTTTTGACTGTCTTCGGGGCCACTTCCGGTTCAAGGCGCGCCACCAGGGCTCCACGATCCGTTTCGATCACGGCATAGAGCCCTTTTGTGGCGGGCGCCAGTTGATCGGGAGCCGGCCCGCAAAATGCGGTGGACGCGGCCAGCAGGCCGCTAAAAAAGAAAAATACGCCGGTGATTTGTTTCATGGTCAGAGTCCTGTTCTCGATATTGGATCGCGGGTCTTCTCAGCCGGACACGTTCTTAATCATAATAATCCGGCAATTCCGCGTCAGTAAATATTCGCCCCGGTTTTTCTTTCATCCGGATGAGATAAGGCGGCAGCGTGGCGATCTTTCGGTCCACCTGCCCGTTGTAATAGCGCAGGTCCAGTTCATTTTCCCCGATCAGGCGGTCGATTGTGTCGGGGTCCAGGTCGAGGCGGGCGGGACCCGCGGCGCAGAGATTGAAGGCCGTCGGCATCATGAAGCTGGGAATATTCACTTCCAGCGTTTTTACCGCCGGGAACACCGCTGCCTGGGTACGCGTCAGATCGTTATGGAATGGCATGTGAATCCACTCGGACTGGACAGAAATCACGCCGCCCGGGTTCAGCGCCGTTTTGACCAGTTCATAAAACTCTCTCGTGTACAGGCTCCGGGCCGGCGAGTCCTCGGTCGGTTCGTTGAGATCGATGATGATCGCGTCGAAGGTGCGGCCCTCTTTTAAGAACGAGCGTCCGTCCCCGAAAACAAGTTCCACGCGCGGATCAACCCAGGGATTCCCGTACACCTCGGTCAGGTGCCGCTGGCAGAGGCGCACCAGTTCTTCGTCGATGTCCACCATCACGGCGGAACGTACGCTTTTATACTTGAGCGCTTCCCGGAGCGTGGCGCCTTCGGCCCCGCCGATGATCAGAACGGACTGGCGCCGCGCCGCGCGAAGCAGGGCGGGGTGTACGATGGCCTCATGATAAACGAATTCATCGGCCTCGGATGAGTTGATGATATTGTCAATGAACAGGGTCCGGCCGAATCCGAGCGTACGAATATAAACCACCTGCTGGTACTTCGTCCTGGCCTCAAACAGGATTTCAGAAAATGGGAAATTGACCTGCACTCCGGCCTGCGTACTTTCCCGAAAAACCTTGCCGTACATCTGAAAAGCAACACACCCATCAGAAAGAATCCTGTCAATCAGTTCGAGTGATCCAGCAGCGCTCGTCCTTCCCGCCCGGCGCCTGATTCTTAATCCACCGCGCGACCGCGCCAATCTTCCAGAGCCGCGCCGGCCTGGCGCAGTTGTTCGATCTGGGACGCACGCGCCGTTCCGCCGGGACTGATTTTTTTATCCGTGCTGCGCGCCAGATCCACGGCCTGGCGATAAAACGTCTCATCGGCCAGGTCCGGGTGGACGGTCGCGCGCTGTTCGGCGCTTACATCAGCAAGGGTGCGACCGTTTTCGATGCACAGGGCGACCAGGCGCCCGGCGATGTGATGCGCTTCGCGAAAGGGAATTTTTTTTTCGTGGACGAGCGCGTCCGCCAGATCGGTCGCGGCGGCGAAACCCGCCTCAAGCGAACGGCGCATCGCGTCGGGATGAAACGACATTTCGCGAACCATGGCCACGAGCGCGCGCGCGATCAGATCCACCTGGTCCGTCGAATCCAGCAGCGGCCAGCGGTCTTCCTGGAGATCGCGATTGTACGTCAATGGCAGGCCCTTTACCGCGGTGAGCACGTTCATGAGATTGGCCTGCAGGCGCCCGGTTTTGCCGCGGATCAGTTCGGCCAGATCCGGATTTTTTTTCTGCGGCATGATGCTCGATCCGGTCGTCAGCGCATCGGGCAGCGACAGAAATCCGAACTCGACGCTGTTCCAGAGAATGATTTCCTCGGCCACGCGCGACGCGTGCACGGCGAACATGGACGCCGCGTACAGATAATTCAGGATATGATCGCGCGTGGAAACCGCGTCCATCGAATTCGCGTAAATTGAGTCGAATCCCAGCTCTTCGCGCAAAAATTCGCGGTCGCTCGGATAGTTTACCCCGGCCATGGCGCCCGAACCCAGGGGGAGTCGCCCCGCCTGGCGCGCGGCCAGATCGAAACGTTCGATATCGCGCAGGAACGACCAGAAATGCGCCAGGAGATGGTGGCTGAGTCGCACCGGTTGCGCCACCTGGAGATGCGTGTATCCGGGCAGGACGATGTCGATCACGCCTTCGGCGCGCTGCCGCAGCGCGTCGCACAGTTCCAACAGCGCTGCAAGGGCCGAGTGGCTCGCGTGGCGCACGAACAGATGCGTGTCCACGGCCACCTGGTCGTTGCGCGAGCGACCGGTGTGCAATTTTTTGCCGGCTTCTCCGATGAGTTCGATCAGGCGATTTTCGACGTGGGTGTGAATGTCTTCCAGCTCCGGCCGCAGCGCGAGGCGGCCTTCCTCGATTTCCAGGCGGACACGCTCCAGCCCGTCGAGGATCAAATTTTTTTCCGCTTCGGTCAGGACGCCGATGCGCGCCAGCATGCGCGCGTGCGCGCGCGATCCTTCGATGTCTTCCCGGTAGAGTCGAATGTCGAGGGTGATGGACTGACCCATCGCGACGGTGATTTCATCCACCCGACCGGAGGACCTACCCTGCCAGAGCTGGTTTTTTTCTTTCATGAAGGAAGGGTCCCTGGGCGGGGCGCGCCCGTCAATTCGTTGCGGGCCTCGTGCTCATACGCCGAGTTCGGCCCAGACCGTGCTCCAGTCCTCGGGCAGATCATTCAGGGTCACCACGTTCAGATCGTAATCCATATACAGGCTCTTGTAACCGAAGTACACGTTCTGGTAACGCTCGAAGATCTGGGCCCGGTCGGCGCCGGGCGAAAGGGCCAGGTAGGAGAAAGGCGACAATTGAAACAGGGTGTCCGTACGTTTCAGATTCTGGTGGATGACCTGCTGGATGGCTTCCATGAGTTCGATGCCCGCTTTTTCGCCGGACATCTCAAAATACAGGGACATATCCTGAAATCGAAAGTAACTGATGGAAAATACACTGGCACTCGATACCGCCACACGGCACTGGCGATTACATTCGTCCTCCACCTGCTTGAGAAAATTCAGGTGCCGGTTTTCCTGGATGCCCGGATCGAAAAAGTAATAACTCCGGGCCATCGGCATGATTTCGATGTCGAGCACCGAACCCGCGATGGGTTCGATTTCAGCGGGGACGACACCCTCGACCAGTAAATGCCGGGGGCCGCGTTCCTCCCCGCGTTCGAGGCGCGAAAGCGCGCTGGCCGCGGGGATTCCGTGTTTGGCCTGTCCCAGCAACTCGGGGGGAAATTCGCGTGGGTCGGCCGCGTTCCAGGGCAGAATTTTGGCGCCGAATGTAAAGACCGGCTGCTCGTTGAAGGAGACGATCGCCTGCACGAAGCCGGCGAATAAAAAATAATGATGCAGGAACCAGCGAATCGACGATGTCAGCAGTTCTGGATGGTTCTGGATCTTTTTTAAGAAAGCGGAGTATTCTTCGAACACCCGGTCGGGCAGGAGGGCGCAGGCGCGGGCCAGGGATTTCTGGATGATTTCCTGATCGCGAGCCAGATGGCGGGAAATGTCCGGGGTTCCGCTCACTGTGTACATTATCGGGTTTTTTGGGGCGATGGATGACCCGCCCACCTCAGGCCGACCTGCAGGAGTTCCTACAATCGGACCCGGAACCGCCCGGATTAAGCTCAGGCCGGCGTTTCCGCCCCCAGCTCGACCCCCGCGAACAGACCGTCGAACAGGACCGTAGAAAGATAACGTTCACCGGAATCGGGCAGGATCACGACGATGGTTTTGCCACGCAGGGCCGGTTCCCGGGCCAGGCGCAGGGCCACGGTGGTGGCGGCCCCGCAGCTGATCCCGGAGAGAATCCCTTCCTCGCGCGCGAGTCGCCGGGCCATCTCGATACTTTCTTCATTATTAACGGTTTCGACGCGATCGATCAAATCGAGGTCCAGGATGGACGGAATAAAACCGGCCCCGATGCCCTGGATTTTATGCGGCCCGGGCGCCAGTGGTTTACCGGCGCGTTTTTGCGTGAGTACGGGCGAATGCACCGGCTCGACGGCCACCGAAACCAGGTTCGTCCCGCGCGTTTTTTTGAAATAACGACTCACCCCCGTGATCGTGCCGCCGGTGCCGACTCCGGCCACGAGCACGTCCACCTGGCCGTCGGTATCGTTCCAGATTTCCGGACCGGTCGTTTCCTCGTGGATGCGGGGGTTGGCCGGATTATCAAATTGCTGCGGCATAAAAAAACGGTGTGGATCGGACGCGGCGACCTGGGCGGCCTTTTCAATCGCCCCGCGCATGCCCAGCGGTGCCTCGGTGAGCACCAGATTCGCCCCGAAGGCCTTGAGTACCTTGCGCCGTTCCATACTCATGCTCTCGGGCATTGTGAGCGTGAGGGCATAACCTCTGGCCGCGGCCACGTACGCCAGGGCGATCCCCGTATTGCCGGAGGTCGGTTCGATGATTTCCATGCCCGGCTTCAGGCGACCGGAACGTTCCGCGTCGCGAATCATGGCGGCGCCGATGCGACATTTTACGGAATAAGCGGGGTTGCGTCCTTCGATCTTAGCCAGAACCGTGGCACCGGCGCCCTCGGTGATCCGATTTAATCGCACCAGGGGCGTGCCGCCAATTGCCAGGGAGTTGTCCTCGAATATACGCGCCATGTTGACTTAATCAGTCAAGATTGGTGATCGGTCAATTAAAAACCGTTTTGTGACCCACGACCGCTGTAGCGTTTTTTGGCATCGCGCTCATCCGGATGGCCTTCCTGCGTCGTCCTGTGATGGTGATAAGACCGAATTGACAGGAATCCTCTGGACAGGGGACCGTAAAAAATGCGAATCGCACGCGTCGTTCTGCCGCTCCTGTTATTTTGCTCCGGTTGTTTTCTGACCACCGAGCTGGGCATGCCGCCGTTCGGTTCCATTCGCGGCAACGACGCGCGCGAACGCATCCGGGCCATGGCATCGCTCGGATTCACGATCGGACTGAATACCTTCGAACGCGAAAAAAATCTCCAGCGTGAACCGGACGGAGGCGATCTCGTGAACGCCTGGGAAACGGGTGTTATGACGGCGGCCCTGGCGGGGGTGCAGGATGATCGGTACTACGTATTAAAATCGGTGAAGGACTGTGAACAACAAATGTTGCTGTACAGCGCGTACTACGCGTATTCTCTGAGCCAGCGCGCCTTCGCGGCCAATCGACCGGAACTCACGGAGGGCGTCAACGGTGGCGCCGCCGGGTTTTCCGCGGTGAACTGTTTTCTCGTAAAAACCGGTCGCTGGATTTCTTTGAACGAACGGGTGAATTTTTGAGATGAACCCCGGCCTCTTGCGACTCCCGCGCTGTCGGTCCTTTCGCGGCGAAATCGCGCTGCCGGGATCGAAGTCCATCGCCAACCGGGTTCTCCTGCTGGCCGCTCTCAGCGAAGGCCGCACCCGCCTGCTCAACGTACCGGATTCGGACGATGTGGCCGTGCTGCTGAACGTATTGCCGGCCCTCGGCGTCACGAGCCAGATTCAGAAACCGACCGCGAACGAAACGGAATCTTTTCCCGGACGCGTGGTGGAAATCGTCGGTTCCGGGGGGCCGTTCGCGGCGGACCGGGGCGATCTGTTTCTCGGCAACGCGGGCACGGCGCTCCGTCCTCTGACCGCGGTGCTCGCCGCGCGCGGCTAGTGTTTAATCGACGGGGACGAACAAATGCGGCGGCGTCCAGCGGGCGATTTGACCGACGCGCTGCGTCAAATCGGCGTCGAAATCACCGGCAGCGGGGAGGGCGGAGGGTATCCGCCGCTGCGACTGCGCGCCAGTGGCCTGCGCGCGGGAACGGTCCGGTTGAGCGGCCGGGTTTCGTCGCAGTACATTTCCGCGCTTTTGATCGCGGCCCCGCTGGCCGAGCGCGGTCCCGCGAGTGAAGAATGTATCATTGAAGTCACCGACGAACCGGTGAGCAAGCCGTATATCGATCTGACGCTCGCGCTCATGGAACGTTTCGGTGTGCGCGTCGCGCGCGAAGGATACCGACATTTTCGCGTGCCCGCGGGCCCGTATCGTTCGCCCGGCGAATTTCGCGTGGAAGGGGACGCGTCGGCGGCCACGTACTTTCTCGCGGCGGGGTCCCTGCCC
>CAZVZS010000016.1:0-3007 GCA_964631535.1 uncultured Leptospiraceae bacterium | reverse complement strand
GGGCCGGTGCGCGTGCGCGGTCTTTCGCGAGCGGATTCCCTGCAGGGCGACGCGCGCTTCGCCGACGTGCTCGCTTCCCTGGGAGCGCGCATTACGTCCGGGCCGGACTGGACCCAGGCCGAAGGCGCCGCCGCGCCATTGCCCGGCGTCGATCTGGACATGAACGCGATGCCGGACGCGGCCATGACGCTCGCCGTGCTCGCCCTGTTTCTGAACGGCCCCACGCATATTCGTAATATCGCCAATCTGCGCGTGAAAGAATCCGAACGCATTCGCGGCCTGCGCGTGGAGCTGGAAAAACTGGGCGCGGTCGTCGCCGAAGAGCCGGACGCCCTGCGCATCACGCCGCCCGCCGCGCTCCGGCCCGCGCGCATCGCCACGTACAACGATCACCGCATGGCGATGGCCTTCGCGCTGGCGAGCTTCGGCACGGATATCGAAATTGAAAACCCCGGCTGCGTTTCCAAAACCTATCCCGATTTTTTCCAGGACTTCGCCCGAATTCGGACCATGTGAAAAATTCGTATGCGGCCCCAGGATTTAGTCACTGAACTCGAAGAGGGCGAAAACGGGCGGTTCACGCTGGAAGAACAATTCGGCCGCGCGGTGCTCTGCGTGTATCCGCCGGGCCGGGCGGGTCGCCCCGTGCGCGCGACGGATGTGATCGCCCGGCTCGACCTGTTCGCTCTGGAAGGATACGATCCGAAACACGTCGACGAAATCGTGCTCATGGCCGAGGGCGAACCCGCGGACATTTGCGCCTGGAAAGCGCCGGACCCGGTTGACGCGAATTTCACCGTGGAACTGGCTCCCGGCGCCATGCAGGCGTACATCGAAATCACGCCACCGAAATTTGACGGGCGCTGGCCCGGCGCAAGCGAACTTTTCGCGGCCTTGCGCGCGGCGGGCGTCATGCGCGGCCTGCTGGAAGACGATATCCGTCGCCTTGCGGCGCGCGACTGGACCGGGATTGATCTTCTGGCCCGGAGCGAAGAGCCCGGCGACGAGGTCGTGCCGGTGGGCGTGGGCGGGATTCCGCTCGGCCCCGGGTCCGCTCCCGGACGTACGGTGCGTATCCTCGCCGCGCGGGGCGAGCCGGCGCGCGAGGGCAGGTCGGGGTACCTGCGGCATTATTTCGCCGCGAATCCGCGTTCCGCTCCGGTGGTGACAGTCGACGAACCGACGCGCGTGGATTATCGCAATCTGCGCGTGATCCAGACCTGTGAACAGGACGCGCTCCTGGTGGAAGTGATTCCTCCTGAAAAAGGCGTGGCCGGTTTTACGGTCACCGGCCAGGTGCTCGAACCCGAACCCGTGAGCGCGGCCCGTCTCTTCGCCGGAGAAAACGTCCGCTTCACCGACGACGAAACCGCTCCGTACGCCACCGCCCCCGGTCAGGTCACGATCACGGGCGCGGGCGAGGACATCGGCACCGACCGGCGCGCGCGCGTGGACGTGCGCGATATCCTCAATCTGGAAGAAGTGAATTTTTCCACGGGCAACGTCGAATTTCCCGGAACCATCGTCGTCGAAGGAACGGTCCTCGACGGATTCGAAGTGCGCGCGCGCGGCGATATCATCGTCCAGCGCAGCGTCAGCAATGTGAAGTTGATCGCCGGGGGCGACGTGATTCTCGCGGGCGGTGTGGTCGGGCGCGGAGCGAGTTATATCCAGGCCGGGGGGGATCTCTTCGCTCGCTTCGCGCAGAACTCCACCCTGTACGCCGCGGGTTGTATTTTTATCGAAGAGGCCAGCATGAATTCGCGCCTGACGGCCGGGGCGAACATCGCCGTGGAAGGCGGGCGCGGTGAGATCATCGGCGGATCGGCCCTGTGCGCCGGGTTGGTGCGCGCGCGCAAACTGGGCAGCCGCGGCGAATCGCAAACCCTCATCACGGTGGGCCTCAAGCCGGAGACCATGGAACAATTGCGCGTACTGGAAGAAGAATACGAGGATACGCGCAAAACCCTCGCGCGCGTGCAGACCGCGCTCGCGCAGTACGCGGAGTCCGAGCGTCTGGGACGCGAGCTCAAGGACGAGGACCGCGCGACGGCCGCCAAATTGGGGATCCTGGAGGAACGTTACGCCGGGCTCCTGACCGGCCTGGACCACCAGCGCGAGCGGATCTACAGTTCGATCAAACCGGACCCGGCGGCCCAGGTCGTGGCGGTTGAGGCGTTTTTTCCGGGGGCGGAAATTTCGTTCGGGGCGGGGGTCAAACGCTACCGCCTTGAGAACCGCGCGCACTACGGGTATACGCGTTTCGTCCTGGTGGGCGATCAGATCCAGCTGCGCGGTAGTGAGTAGACCTTCGCCTCTTTCAACCCGTAAAATTCATTCGATTTTTTACACAATAGTACCCGCTCCGGGTTCTGATATCCCGCACCCCGCCGAATATTTCTATACAACCTTTAACGCATTTCGCGGTTTACCCGGCCTGCCCGAATTCCGGGCCGTCAGGCGGGGGTGTATGTTATTATCCGCAGAATTTAGGACATACTGCACGGCTTTGCTGCGCGCGGGCGACCATGCGCCCCCGGCCCCGCAAGACCTTGCGGCCCTCCAGAAAAATTTCAATTTTTCGGACACGGAAACCCGCATCATGGCCCTCGCATTTGCGGTCGCGCTGGAACCAGCCTTCGCGCGCAATTTTAATACCGTATTCGGTATCGCGCAAAACGAACGAACCATGATCCCGGTTCTCACCCCGCGTCTGCTACAAGTCGTGCTGCCGGCCGACCGACGGGCATACCACGACCTGCATGCGGCCCTGGGCCCGGGTAGCATCCTGATTCGGCAGGGAATCATCGCCATGGAGCCAGCCGCGCCCCGTACCGTTTTTCTGGACCGGGTCTATGGCATTAGCGACCGTATCGCCGCGTTCCTGGCCGGCGATCGTCGGACCGATCCGCGTTTCGCTCCTTTTATAACCGAAGTCGAAAAAGACGAAATTACGCCGGACGTTGCGCTGACCCCGGACGCGCTGCGGATCGCCCATGCCTGGGGC
>CAZVZS010000015.1:70546-99817 GCA_964631535.1 uncultured Leptospiraceae bacterium | reverse complement strand
TCATAATTAGATTTAGAGTTCATCTCAAAACTGCCTCCATGCAGTTTTGAGATGGGCTCTTAATACGAAAATTGAACGCCGAAAACCAGCGCGTTCGGGGCCGTGTCCGATCCGGGTCCCGCCAGGTACAGGGCGCGCAGACCGGCGCTGCCGGTGGGGCCTTCCGGCGCGGGGGCCGGATCGGCTTCGGCTTCAATGCGGCGGCGCTGGAATTCGATCCAGCGATTGTGATCATACCAGCCGATCAACGCGGAAAAAACCATCCCGCCCGCGAGGGCACCCGCGCTTTCCTCCAGCGTGAGTCCGCCCCCGTCCCCGCGCGACTGGCGCGCCGCGGAGATGGCCCCGCCCACGAAGGCGGCGGTGATGGGCAGGGACAGGAAAAATACGATCTGGAACCGACGCCCGGGGCTTTCACTGTGTTCGTGCCGGCCGCCCTGCGATTCGTACGGAAATTCCTCAACGCCGAATTGATCGAGGATGTCCCGTTCGATCGCGCGACGCCCTGCTTCGGTTTCAAGCCGTTCGTAATACTCGCGTTCTTTCAGGCGACCGCCGCGCCGCGACTGACGTTCCTGTTTCTTGAGCAGAGCGCGCTGGACCCGTTTTAAATCGAGTTCGCCGCCGGGGGCCAGGATGATACTCTCCGCGCTTTCTTCCTGTTGCAGATGTTCGGGCAGTTGCGGCGCGCGGTAGCGGGGGTCTTTGATCGTCGGTTTTTTTTCCGACGACGAAGGCGCCGTCTGGGCGAGCCCCGGCCACCGGGGCCAGAGAACCAGGCCCGGCAGGAGCGTCAGCGCGAGAACCAGACGGCGCGCGTTTCGCATAAACTAAAAATATCCCGGAAACAGGCGATTCAGCCTGGCCACGGCGGCGGGGTTTCGTTTTTCGGGCGCGGTAATGACCGCGGACTTGATCGTGCCCGCGCGCGGATTGGGCGTAACGCCGAGTTCAGGCAGAATCGCCGCGAGCAGTTTTTTCGCGTTGCCCGCGTTCGCGGTCAGGTTCGCGATGATGTACTCCGCCGTCACGGCCTCGTGCTCTTCGCGCCAGGAGTCGTAGTCGGTGGACATACAGATCGGCTGGTAGGCGATTTCGGCTTCGCAGGCCAGTTTCGCTTCTGGCAGCGTGGACATATTGATGATGTCCCCGCCCCACTGGCGGTACATATGCGACTCGGCCCTGGTGGAAAACACCGGACCTTCCATGACGATGAGCGTCTTCCCGCGGTGCATTTTGACGCCCTCGAGTACGCCCGCATGGCGAAAAATGATTTCTTCCAGGTGCTTCGAAAACGGATCGCCGAAGGTGGCGTGTACGACCAGGCCTTCGTCGAAAAACGTGGACGCGCGGATGCCTTTCGTGCGATCGATCAATTGCGCGGGCAGGACGAAATCGCGCGGCGGAATTTCCTCACGCAGTGAGCCGACCGCCGTGAAGGCGATGATTTCCTCAACGCCCAGCATTTTCATGGCGGCGATATTCGCGCGATAATTGACCTCGGACGGCGAAAGCCCGTGGCCGCGACCGTGGCGCGCCAGAAAGGCGATCTTTTTGCCGCCCAGCTGGCCGATCAGGAGAGCGTCCGAGGGGCTGCCCCAGGGCGTTTCGACCTGGCGTTCTTCCTCAATTTTTAACCCGTCTATGTCGTACAGGCCCGACCCGCCAATTACACCGATTTTAATCGCGCTCACGAATTCCTCCAGAGTCCGCCCGAATACCGCCTCCAAAAATGAACCGGAGGGGGTATTTATTCCTTTTCGGAAAAACCCCGACCTGCCAGATGAACAGTTTCCGGCGTTTTTGGGCGCTATTATCTTAATTTTTATTCAAAATCGGGTGTCAAATACTATCGCGACTCCGTTTTCTCTCAATATGCAGGCCATCCTCGCCAACCTTCCCCGGTCCAATGAACTCCAGTGGCTGCTGAACGCGGTTGGCGAGGGTATTGTGGCCATCGACGCGGACGGCGCCATCCATTACACCAATAAGGCCGCCCGCCGCCTGCTGGAAACCGCCCCGGAGGAAATCCAGGGCCGGACCCTGGGCGATTTTTTCGTCGGCCGGTCGGACTACGACTCCCTGCTCGGATCGCTCCTTGGCGGTGACCTCATTTCCACGGACGAATGCGTTCTGCGCACCGGTGCCGGGCGCGAAATCCACGTCCTGATGACCGGCGTCCCCGTCCTGACGGATCATGAGGTGGATGGCGGTTTGATCGTATTCCGTGATATCACCCCGAGCATTTTGCTCAACCGCTCCCTGCACGAACGCACGAATCGCCTGGAAATGGCGGTGAAACTGAACAACCAGATCAACGATCTGTTACAGCACCTCCTGACCGAACGCGGCCCGGATGAGACGCTCGTAACCGCGCTGAAGGGCGCCCTTTCCCTGGCAAGGGCCGATAGCGGAGCCCTGGCTTTTTTTCGCCCGGTGGAGGGCGAAGGGATTTTGAAATACACCCATTTCGTTGGCCTGCCGGAATCCATGCCGGCCCTGGAAATTCCGCTCTCGCGCAGCATTTTGCAACATGTGGCCAAGAGCGGCCAGGCCATGATCGTGGAGGATTACCCGGCCCATCCCCTGGCGATTCCCACCTTCGTAGAGTGCGGCGCGAGCAGCATGCTCGGCGGACCGATCATGGCGGATCTGACGCTGATCGGCATGGTGGTGCTGTTTCGCAATTCGCCTCCAGCTTTTACGGACGAGGAAAAGCGAAATCTGGAAACTTTGCTCCCCGGATTGTCCGCGGCCATTTTCAAATCGCATTATGAAAACAAACTCTCGCGGCTGGCCACGCGGGACGACCTGACGAACCTCTGGAATCGGCGCGCCGTATTCGAAACGCTCACCCGCGAAATCGATCGATCGCAACGGCACGGAACACCGCTGAGTGTCATCCTGATCGATCTGGACAACTTCAAGGACATCAACGACAATTACGGCCACCAGGCCGGAGACCGCGTCCTGATGGAAGCCGCGGCGATCATGGAAGCCACTTCACGTTCCTCCGATACGGTGGGTCGCTCCGGCGGCGAGGAGTTTTTAATCATCCTGCCGGGTTCCGATCTTGCCGGCTGCCTGGCCAAAGCCGCCCAGTTGTGGCAGGCCTTTCAGGAGTTGAAGGTGGAATTCGATCAGTTCACACTCGGTTGCACGGCCTCGATGGGTTGCGCTCAGTTACGAGCGGACGAAAACCTGACCCATTTTTACGGGCGACTCGACCATCTGCTGTATCAATCGAAACACGAAGGGCGCAATCGTTATTCTGCAGCGGAGCAACCCTGACTTCAGGAGCATGGCGCCCATCCGGGTGTCCGCGCCAGCGATCGAGTGAGCGTCCCCGCGAGCGAGAGCGCGGTCCGCGCGCGCAGCGCGGAGGCGCCCTAAAACTTGCAGTGTGAAATATCCAGTTTCTCCCACTTCCAGGAAAGCCAGGGGTCCACGTCCATTTTGTAATCTTCGCGGACGGTGATTTTTTTAGCGTCTTCGTCCACCAGTTCGTACGTCAGACGAAACGGCCCGGGCTCCTGCCGCTTGAGTTCCTCGGCGCAATCGGGCAGGCCGGTGTGGGACAGGGCTTTATACTGGCGACCGGTATCGTCCTCGAGGCGAGTCTGTTTGATATCGACGCAGGCTTCCAGCGGGACGGTGAGCTGAAAATGCAGGACGGTTGCTTTGCCCTTCTGGCAGAGTTTTTCGAATTCCACGCCGGGGACCGACTGATCGGCCAGCACGCAACACACTCCGTCCGGGTCCTTCGTTTTCTGCGCCCCACCGCAACCGAACGCGAGTCCGACGCAAAGGACCAGGGTCAGCGGAAAAAATTCGACTTGCCTGCGTTTCATAAACATACCCTCAGCCTGGCGGCCAGCGGGTCGGCGGTCAAACCGTTTTTCAGGGCCGCTCCGGTCCTTGTACCGATCGGCGATCCATCCTGGATCGCGCGAGCGCTAATTCCGGGGCGCGCTCTTAGTGCGAAATTTTCGCGAGAAAATCATTTCGCGCCGGGCGCGCGCTCAAATTTTGATTGGATTGTCGGATTTTCCCGCCAGGCTGAGCGGCGTGAAACCCACCACTATATTTTATTTACTATTTCGCGCGGGAGTTTGTTGCGCGCCCGGCCTGGCGCTCCTTGCCTGCGCCAGCGTGAGCGAATCGGTCAAAGATCTGGCGCTCAAAATGGCCGATCCGCCGGTCATCCAGCCCCCGCCACCCGAGATGGCGAAAAACCCGGGCGTCCGCCGAATGTTCGAATTCGTGCAGGGCCGCATTCGCTTTCCCCAGGGAATCGTATCCATCCAGGATGTGAACCCCAGGACCTTTCGGGAGATGTCGCCGCACCTGATTGAAACGCGCCATGCGCTTGAACGGGCGCTGGCGGTCCTGCCGGAAACGAGCCAGATCGTGATCATCGGCCATTCGGATCCGATTGGCGGGCCGGACGAAGCCCTGCGCTTCGGCGAAGCACGGGCACGGTCCGTGCGCAATTACCTGGTCGCGCACGGCCTGCCCCGGGGACGGCTGACCACCATGAGCGCTGGCGCTTCGGAGCTGCTGAACAAAGCCGACGTGGAAGCCCCGGAAAATCGCCGCATCACTTTCTCTTTGAGCGAGAAATAACCGCCGGGAACGGCGATTACTCCCGCATGCGGTAGCGGATACGTTTGAGTTCGCGCACCACGCGCGTGAAGTAGTCGCGGTTCCAGATCATCTCTTCGAGTTCCTCGTCCAGGGCGGTAATCATCTCACCCGGCGTCCAGCGAACGGTCTCGCCCGCCTGGTTCAGGAGTCGGCCGTCGGCCAGGCCCTTTGAGATCTCGCGCGCGCCGAACTTGCGCAGGTCGCGAATGAGCGCGCGGAAATGCGCTTCGCGCACGGGATCGTAAAAATTAAAACGACGATGGAATAGCAGGGCGTCGTGAAAGTATTCGGGAATATTGAAAGCCCCCTGCGCGCCAACGCCGAGCGCGATGCTCGTGATAAACTCCGATATCTGGCTGAAGATTCCCAGGCCGGGCACGTCCTGTCCGGGGAAGAGGCGGTCGTCGCGGATGGCGTCGCTCTGCGGGTGGCGGGTCATCAACCAGTCGATGTAGAGCAATTTTTTCTGTGGAACGCCGGAATGAAAACGAAATCGAAAAAAAGACAGCTTCAGGCGAATATGAATCAGCACCTCGTCTCCGCTGTACAGAAAGATGCGCTGGTCCTGTTCGGATAAATATTGTAAATCCAGGTTGTACTTTTTATAACCTTTGTCCCTGACCGCGGCGTACACCCCGGCCCAGTCCATGAGTTCGTGGATCTGGTTTTCGGTGAACTTGCCGAACATCAACACGCGGCCGTCCGCCGCGCGACCGCGCACCAGGGGCTGGTTGAATTCCTCGCGCAGATCGACGTTGTCGAGTCCGCTCAACTCGATTTCGCCATCGCCAAAAAATTCTTTGCCGGTGCGCGCCTCTTCGCCCGCGGCGGCGGAACCCGACGCGGTTTTGCGATTTTTCCATTTATCCGATCCCTTGAAAAATCCCATGGCGTTTATCCGGCGTGCGCGGTTGTTTCGGCGCCGTCGAGACCCGCGAGCACCTCGCAGGTTTGCAGATGCAGACTGATCGTATCGTCGGTGTTGATCGAATCCCCGCCCGCCAGCACGGTGACCAGCGGAACGCCGGGCATAAAATCGCGGACGACGCGATCGCGTTCCAGCATACCCTGACGGGAGAGGGCAAGCCCTCCCAGGCGATCTTTTTCGAAGATATCGACCCCGGCCAGGTAAAAAATCATGTCGGGCGTGAAGCGCGCCCGAATCGTCCGCAGCGCGTCACGGAGCAGACTCAGATACTCGCGGTCTTCGCAGCCGGTCGCCAGGCCCACGTCCAGGGAGCTTTTTTCCTTTCGCGGATAGTTGTTCATCTCGTGCATCGAAAAAGTGAATACATTCCGGTCCCGGCGAAAAATACGCGCGGTCCCGTTGCCCTGGTGCACGTCGAGGTCCACGATCAAGGCGCGGCGGATTTTTTTTTCTTTCTGGAGAATGCGCACGGCGATGGCTACGTCGTTCAGGTAACAGAAACCCTGGGCCTCGCGGGCGAACGCGTGGTGAAACCCGCCGCTGAGATTCATGGCCCGTCCGTTTTCCAGAGCCAGCCGCGCGGCGAGCAGCGTTCCGCCCGAAGCCAGGAAAAAGCCGTCCACGATCTGACGGGTCAGGGGGAGTTCGCTGCGCCGCAGGGCCGGAGTCGGGCGCAGATTCACGAGCGCCTCGAGGTAGCGCGACCCGTGCACGGTACGCGCTTCCTTGACGGTGAGCGGTTCGGGCCGCGCGAACAGATGGTCCTGGAACCGTTCGTCCGCCCTCAGGCGGTTTCGTAAAATGCCAAACTTGATCGCGGGGAATACGTGCGGGCCGATTTCCAGATCGTATTCGGGAGCGTAGACGAATACCGGCAGGTGGGCAGAATTCTTTGACTTTTCCATGAGTCGCCGTTAGAATGCTCTCGCAACCGGGCGAAGGACCGCGGACCGGCGCGCGCCCGGTCCCACGCAGGGGGCCCCCGCCGCGCCGTTTTTGATTGCGGTTCTGAGAGTACCCGGGAACTGTACCCGAATCAAGAGGAAAATCAGGTGCCCGATCAGGTTGAAATCGAAGAAAAACGCGAAGTCCCCATCGACAAAAAACGAATCGCCCTGGTCAACGGAAGTTGCGGCCGGGCCGACCGGATCGACATTGCCGGCCAGGTGGTGGACATCCCGGTAACTGAACTGCATATCAAAGAGGAATGGGATCATCTGCATCCCATCCCGCGCTCCCAGAAATCGTCCATTCGTCCCATCCAGGACTTCGGTATGACCGGGGTCCGCAGGCCCAGACTGCAAATCGAGATACTGGAAGGCAAACTGAAAAACGCTTCGGAAGCGGAGCTGGCGGGCGCGGCGGTCGTCTATACTTCCCCGATTTTCAACGGGGATGACAACAGTTTTTTTTCGGTTCGAATCCAGGAGAAAATTCCGCCGGGCGATTATACCATCCGGGTGATTCTGCGCGGAGTCGACAGCCTGCGCCAGTCCGTGTCCGATCTGTCATTCATCGGCAACAGCAATTCGCTCATCCTCAAAAAAGACCTGCCGATCGGGTACGGCCATTTGCGGATCCTGTCTGACGATTACCGGGGCCTGATCATCACCTCCGACATCGATCAGACCTATCTGGACACCCACATCGGCTCCTCCCAGGGCCTGCTGGAAACGCTCTTTGAGACGCCGGACCACAAACTGGCGCTGCCGGGTATGCCGGAGTTTTTTCGACAGTTGCGTAAATACGGCGGCGGAGTTCCGCTGATTTTTATTTCGGCTTCGCCCCACTTCTTCCGACGTACATTAAAATCGGTGTTCGAATTCCACGACATCGAATTTACGGCGCTCAACTTAAAGTATCTGATGAGCACCATCGACTCCATGATCCGGAAAACCTTACAGACCGTGACACATTTTCCCGACTTTCTTTCCAGCGGCGTCTCGCAGGCGGTGGAGCGTTCGTTGAAATTTTTCGGGTCCAGCATCCAGTCCCTGTACGATCAGATCGCGTACAAACTCACCACCCTGCTGGAAAATCGTCTGATGCAGCCCACGGGTACGCGCGAAATTTTAATGGGCGACAATACCGAAAGCGATTTTTTTATTTTTACGCTCTACCAGTACATCCTGACCGGCAAACTCGAAAACGACGCCCTTGAAAACTATCTCTACCGGCTGGTCTTTCAGGACCGCGAGGCGCTCACCCGCGACAGCGCGCGCCGCATCGCCGAACTGGGCAAGGAAAACGTCAAGCGCCACGGCCGGATCAACTCGGTACACCGGGTCTGGATCAATCTGGCGTATCAGAACCCCACCGAAGAAGAGATGCGTACCCAAGTACAGGCCGCCCTGCCTGAAGGCGTTTCATTGAACTTCGCCGCGGCCGACGGCATCGTGCCCTTCACGGCCTGCCGCGGGGGGCTCGGCTTCGCCCTGGCCGCCCTGGACGACGAACTCATCGATCCCGTGCAATTTCGCCAGATATGGGAATCCATCCCGCGCGGCGACGAACGATCCCCCGGCGAAAACACACTCATTGAAATTGTACGCGGCTACCCGCTGCGGAAACTTTCAGCGGAAGAAATCCTGGACAGCACCCTGACCGGTCCGAGACAATCGGGAACCGGGAACACGGGCGCGTAAAGAAGCGATTCATTGCTTACAGCGGAACAACTCAGTCTATTCTTGAAGGCCCTGATCAATCAGATGATTTCCTTCCGCGCGGAAGGTATTGAACATATTCCCCGCAACCAGGGCGCCCTGCTCGTCTGCAATCACCACGATCTCATGGACGGTCTACTCGTTGGCCTCTTCAGCGGGCGGCGGGTCGTCTTTCCCGGTCGCCAGGAAGTCAAAACCTCGCCGGTGTTCGGTACGATCGAACGTGTGTTCCGCGAGGTGCAGGAGCACATGACCACCGAACTCCCCGCCTTCGATCCGGGCGAAGAATTGCTCGATCTGATGTCCCAGATGCTGCTGGACCTGGGCCGGTTGTATTCGTTCGCCGGCCACTGGCTGCCCACCGCGCGCCCGCTCGCCGAACACCACGATCGACTGCTGGAAATTTTACGCGCGGGCCATCTCGTCGCGGTGTTTCCCGGCCTGGGCTTTTCGCGGGGACGCGATGCGGGTACGTTCGATCCGGCCGTGGCGCGGCTTTTGATTGAAGCGAAAGTTCCGCTCGTTCCGGCGGCGCTCTACGGCACGCACGGGTTGAGCGATATGACTCGCTGGGTTTCCGGACGCAACCGCGGGCGCGTGGTGATCTACCGGATCGGTCAGACGATTTCGCCCGACCGACTCCCGGATAATACGGAAAAGAACACCCTGCGCCAGTGGACCGCCAATCTGGAAGATTCGGTGGAAGCTCTCTTAAAAACAGCCGGTATCAATCCAAGACCGCGCGAAGATCGCGCGCGCGGGACTTACCAGGTCCCGTTCAGATCCCAGACATACGGCGAAAATTGAACTACGATTCGCGCTTCGTTTTGTTTTAAGTACGCGGATTCTTCCGGAAGCGGATGATGTTGAATCACAAAGGCGACGAGCGACCCGGCGTTGCTCACGAAATCGTTTTTATACCAGTCCAAAATTTCCGAAACGTAAATCGTATCCCCTTCACGGCGGTACCCCGCGTCCGGCCGCTCCAGAAATCGCGCGGTCTGGTCGGTCAGTTGGCGGACCAGGGCCCGGCCCGTGTAGGCTTCATTCCGCAACCAGGGACAGCTCCGCGCCGCGCAGACCAGCACGAAGTGAACGCGCGGCTCGGCGTAATTCCCGCGAATCCAGTCATGTTCAAGCTGGTTGAGCGAGGCGGTTCGCCCGCTCAGTTTCCATTCCTCCCTGTCCCAGGCATTCGGAATCTTGCGAATCGAAACGACGCCCGCGTGGTTGAGCAGCAGTCGCAGGGTGAACGCGTTGTAGGCGTTTAAATAGAGCGCGAGTTTTTCGTATTCCCCCAGCGTGTCCACCCGCGCCGCGTCAAGCCCCGCGATGTATCGATTCAATTCGGCCTCGTCCTGACGGAGAGTCCCGTAATTGACCTGGCCCCGCGCGTCCACATGGTTACGCAGCAGTCGATCGAAAACGTCGTGGTCAAACCGATCGCCAGCCGTATCCGCCGGGAAGGGCCCGGTCATGCTGCGTTCAGGGGGATAAAACAACACGCGCACGAGCCCAATTTCACGATAGGAACAGCACGGCAGTGATTGTGCGAAAATCATGCCGAAAACAGCGAGTGCGGCTTTCGCTGACCGGGGGAACATAACGGCTTGGACGTGCGGGGCCGGCCAGGGTTACTGAAAACCGGGAGCCGCCGGGGCCGCACCTGGTTTCAGGAGGCAGGGACACGCAGGCTGATCGGGCCGCGAAATTTTCCCTGCTTCGATCTAAAAAAAATTGACACGCAGCACCGCGTACCGATTCTATCGATTCGATCACTTCCTCACGTAAACGAATTATGCAAGCCACTGTGTAACAAGGTCCACGCGCAAGTCCCCGGCGCTCTGTTTTCAAATCTTTAGATTCTGCGGCGAATCGCGGAAAACCGGCGTCGAACCAAACGTTCGCGGGACCACCCTACCATCACATTTACCGTCGGTTCCCTGCTGGAACCGAATGTTCCGTTTATGTGCCGCGGGGCTTGATGAAATACGTTCGTTCAGACGAATTTTCCAGCGAAAAAATCTGGAAACAAAAAGGCAAATTTATTCGAAATCCTCCCGACGACCGGGGAGAAATTTCGCGCGAAAAATCAACTGCCGAAAAAAGGCGAAAACGCGAATCGCCGGAGTTTCGGTGTCGAAACTGCGCGCAGGTGATCGGTATTCCCGCCACCGGTACGCGCCAGCGTAACCATTGTCCGGTCTGTCTGCACTCTCTGCATCTGGATGAGGAACCCGGCGACCGGGCGTCCATTTGCAAAAGTATCATGGAACCGATCGCCATCTGGGTGCGGGGCGACGAGTGGGCGCTTCTACATCGCTGTCGCGGTTGCGGGCAAATCAAATCGAACCGGATCGCTCCGGACGATAACGAGATTCTGCTGCTTTCGCTCGCTGTAAAACCGCTGGGGCAACCCGCCTTTCCCCTGGGACATCCCGGACTGTGGCGGCCCGGAGGCTGACGGGCGACTACCCGGCGCGATCCCGCGAAGGTCTTACTGAAAATCGCCGTAACGTACCTTCGCCAGCAACCCCGGTGTATCAGATCAGGCCGTGCAGGGACCCGCCCGGCGCGCCGAGGCGATCCACCGCACGCACCGTGGTGGGATCGGTTTCGAGCGCGGGCGCGTGGTGGGGCTTCACGCGCGCGTCGATCACGAGCGATCCGCGGCAGCCCCAGTGTTTATGTTCGGTGAACTCGTCCACGCCGTGCACGTCGTGCGATGGGTTGGACCGCGTAAACACGACCCAGAGAAAATTCGCGAAGGTCCGCGCCACGAACGGGCCGTCATCCACCAGGACGAGCAGCGGGAAGTCGGCCGGGCTGTGGCCGGCCAGGGCGGTCGTAAAACGCCGAACATCGAGCTCTCCGGTACCGGTCGCGCGAAACGCGGGCGCGTTCACGGCGAGGATACCGGGCGCCACCAGGAAAGGACCGGCGAACCCATCGGGCAGCGGGAGGCGCGGAAGCGTGGTTCCGAGCGCGCGGCGCGGCGGTCCGGCCGCGGCGATCACCAGCTTCGATCCTTCGTTCAGGCCGGTGCCGGAATAATCGAGCGTGTCGATGGTGGTGCTGGTAAAAAAATGCAGATCTCGCGTAAAATCGACCCGGGCGAGAACATGCGCAAAGAACGCCGGCAGGTCATGCAGGCGCAGGCCGGGATCGTCCTCGCCGGCGGCGATCATCAAATACTTCGCGAGTGACGCCTGGCCGAAGCCGAGGATGGCGCTCGCGATCGTAAGAATTTCGCGCGGACGGCGCCGGGCCGCGTTTTCGTACGGTGTGTACCGTTCGCTGCCGATGGCCAGCAGGAGCGGGGGCACCCCCGCCGCGTCCACGGCGTGCATCTCGCGCAGGCCGGGAATCGAAGCCGGCACCATGGGCCCCGTCAGATCGTGGATGAGCGCGCCGAACACCGTGTCTTCCTGGGGCGGGCGACCGACCACCGTAAACGGCCAGATCGCGTTTTTTCGATGATACACGCGCTCGACGCGCAGTACGGGAAAATCGTGGGCCAGAGAGTAGTAGCCGAGATGGTCGCCGAAGGGTCCTTCTGGTAGCAGACCGTCCTCCACTACGCCGGTAATACAGAAATCGGCCTCAGTGGCGATGACCGCTCCGTCGCGCCGCGCGTAACGAAACCGGCGGCCCGCGAGAGCCCCCGCGAACGCGAGTTCCGGAATCCCTTCCGGCAGCGGCATGACCGCGGCGAACGAAAACGCGGGCGGACCGCCGACGAAAATACTGACCCGAAACGGAACGCCAAGTTCGATCGCGCGCGCGTGATGCACGCCGATCCCGCGATGAATCTGGTAGTGCAGGCCGATCTGACCGCCGGGCTCGTAGCGGTTCCCGCCCAGTTGCACCCGGTACATTCCCAGGTTCGATTTCTGCCAGCCCGGGCGGGCCGCGTCCTCGGTGTAAACTTGCGGGAGAGTGATGAAGGGCCCCCCGTCGTCCGGCCAGGACTGGATCTGCGGCAGGCGGTCCACCGTCGTTCGCCCGTAGAACACCGGCCCGCCGCGCACGCGTTTCGGGAGGGAGGCCAGCCCCGCGAGCGGGGCCGCGCGGAAGGCCCAGGGATTTCGCAAAAGCAGCGATGGGTCGGCACGCAGGCGAATTACATCGCGGACGACGTCGATGGTTCGCCGAAACAAAAACCGCGCGCGGTCCGGCGTACCGAATAAATTCGAAACGGCGGGGAACGGACTGTCTTTGACGCGTTCGTAAAAAATCGCCGGACCGCCGGCCTGGAACACACGGCGGTGAATTTCCGCCATTTCCAGGTACGGGTCGACCTCTTCAGTTACACGAACCAGGTGGCCGTGGCGTTCCAGATCCTGGACTGTGCTATACATTCCTGGGGTGGCGATGATTTTTCTCCGCGGAAGGCGCGTTCTTACATGCCCATCATGCGGGCCTGGTCTTCCGTGATTTTCTGCTCCATGCGTTTAACGGCGGTCTGGAGTTCCTCGGCGGCCTGCCGCAGTTCGACGGAGGACCTGGTGAAATTTTCCGCGCTGGTGTTGATGGAATCCATCGCGTTCTGCATCTCATTGGAACCGGCCACGAGTTCGGCGGTCGCGTTTCGCATTTCCCGGGCCATGCGCTGAACCTTTTCCGTATCGGAAAAAACCGCGCTGGCGGTGCGGCCCTGCTCCAGAGTGAGTTCGTTCATCATGGCCATCTTGCCGACCATGTCCTTAATCCGCGTGATGATGCCCTGGAGCGCCTTGACCGTGGAATCGATGGAAGTCACGCCCTGGTCGATGTCGGTGCGGTTGCTTTCGATCAATCGTTCGATCTGGCGCGCGTTGGAGCTGGACATTTCCGCGAGTTTGCCGACCTCGTCCGCCACGACCGAAAAGCCGCGGCCTTCTTCTCCGGCGCGCGCGGCTTCGATGGCCGCGTTCAGGGCCAGCAGGTTGGTTCGATCGGCGATGTCGTTGATGACGGTGACGATTTCCTGGATCTTCGCGCCGCTTTCCTGGATGCGCGTAATTCCTTCGATGGCCGCGGACAGTTCGCCTTCGCTGTTGCGCGCGCTGGAGAGCGTCTCCCGGCTGCTGCCATCGACCTCGGTACTGATGTCCTGAAAACGTTTGATGATATCGCCCAGGCGACCCATCGAGGTCGCGTTACTGGCGCAGAGTTCGTCCTGTTCGCGCGCCTGGATCGCGATCGTGTCGATGGAGGCGCCCATCTCCTCCATCGTGGCGGAGGTCTCCTGGATGGCGGAAAGTTGTTCCTGACTCAGGCCGTCGTTTTTCACGCTGATTTCATTGATATCGCGCGTGGACTTTCCGACGCTGCGCACGGTAGCGTTAGCCTCCGCCATGAGTTCGACGAGATTCATGATATGATTTTGCGCGTCCCCTTCCGAATTCTGCGCGCGCGTCACGACATCGCGCACCCAGGACGTTGCCCTGGCGAGCACCAGCGCCATGGCCAGCATGAAAATTGTGCCGACCCCCCACTGCACGACCGAAATGGTTTTAACGGCTCCCGGTTGCACGGCCCCCGCGATGGAAATTTCCGGCCGCAATGCCAGAATCAGATACAGGAGGTTATAGGTAAGCAGGCAACCGAGCCCGGTGGCCAGCGTGAATTTTGGAGAAAAACGTAAGAGCGCGCCACCGATGAATAAAAAATAAATGGAGTGCCGGGACGCGTTGTCCACCGCGCCGACCCACTGCGCGGGATCATTCAATGACAGGAAGGACAAATTAACGAGAAACAGGCCGAGGATTTCCGGAAACAGCAGGAAGTACTTAATATTGGAGTTGTAACGATCCGAGCGAACGAGCAGCAGCGAGATGATCAGCGCGCTCGCGTACAGTGAAATACCGGCCACGAAATACCAGAGGACCGAATCGAGAGTGCCCCCAATGAAAGCCAGGATGGTGGCCAGAACAAACACCGCAGTCAGGAAAATTCGCAGGTAGTTCGTCACCCGCTCGCCCTGGATTTCCATCTTCAAGTGTTCTGTCATTGTTCAGAGGGGCCACAAACCGGGAAAGACCCGGGTTTCTATCGGCCTTGCCGGACCGGGTGTCAATGTTTATCTTGAATAAATTAGCGGCAAATCTTATAATGTGTACTGGTCGCCTTCGCGGGCCAGAATCACCTTAATGGGCGAAACCTCATTTTCCGCGTACGCGTCCACGTACGAGGAGGCCTTGAGGTACAGCTCATGGATTACGTCATCGGTATGCGCGGGTTCATGGTGCGTAAGCACCAGGCGTTTAATCTTCCAGTGGATTGAACAGTCCACGGCGATGGTCATGGCGGTGTGGCCCCAGCCTTTTTTCTGCTCGGCCTCCGCCAGGGAATACTGGGCGTCCATGATCATCAGGTCGGCCATGTTAAAAAACGCGTGGTATTCCTGGATGAGATTGAACAGGTCCGGACCGTAAAATTCCGTATCCGTGGCGAAAATAAAGGAACGCCCGCTTTCTTCTATTTTGTACGAAGTGGATCCCCCCGGATGAATCAGGGACTGCGTGCTGATCTGAAACGGGCCGATTTGAAAATGGCTGCCGGACTTCATATGGTGGAATTCTTTTTTACAGGGCAGGTCCGCGAACGAAACCGGACAATGATCGCCATGTTGCTGACGCACGAGGCGTTCTTCGCAATTTTCCAGGCAGGAATAAAAATGCAGGGTGATCCCGGGGTCAAAGGCCGGACGGAAGAGCGGCAGGCCCTGGATATGATCCCAGTGGGTGTGCGTGAGGAGGACGTAGATGTCCTTTGTTTTCAATTCACCCTCGCGCAGCCGTCGTTCGATTTCGAGCCCGAGGGCCCGCGCCCCGCTGCCGAGGTCCAGCACCAGGATGCACCCGTTTTTTTCCACTTCCACGCAGGTGGTTTCACCGCCGATCAGATTGTTATAACGGGGGCTGACGCTTTCCAGAACGGCGTCCGGGTCCGCGTCCGGATTCTGCTTAAACTCATCCCGCGCGAGAACAAGCGCCTTGATGATCCGGGAGCGGTACTCCTCCTGGCTCATCGGCGTGGGCAGCGAACCTCGAACACCCCAGAGTTTAATGCGCACCTGTGAAACCCCGCTCCTCTTCAGCGAAATAGTATGCCTGCCGGAGCCCGCTCCGCCGAGTCTTACATGATATTCCGATCAGAAAATCCAGTCAATAAATTACGAACCCGTTAATTTCGCGACGCCTGAACCTGGTTTATGCCTCAATACCCGTCGTCCAGGGTCACGGAGGGGGAAAGCGTGTACGGCTCCTCCCCTTCCCGGTCCAGGCTGTCCGTCATGTGGTGAAACCCGCGCGGAGACAGAAACCCGATCACCCGAAACCGGATGCTCCCGACCGGCTTGTAGGCGATGCTGCGATTAAAAAAAAGTAAAACGGGATTTTCCTTAAAATCGCGCCCCATGCGCCGCAACGCGGGCTCGACGTGGCCCCACTCCGAATAAATATCCATGGAATTCGCCGATCGAATAATCAGTGGCGTCCCGGTTTCCACGCGGACGGCCCCGCGTTCGGGATAGGCCCAGTTCTCGCGTTTATCCATTTGATCCCGGAGGGAATGATGACCGTTCCCCGACAGGATGTTGACGTTTTTCAGAGCCAGTAATTTATTCTGTAAATACGCCGGCAGAGCCTTCTTGAACAGAGTCACCTGTTCCGGCAGGTCGAGGGCAATGACCGCCATATCCGCGAAATCCTGCGCGATCGAATGCGTGGTGGTGGCGGAAAAAATCGGGTTGGCCAGAGCCGGACCGATATCGATGAACACGACGCCGCTGCCCTTCGCGTTATTTGTCCAGGACAGGAATTTTTTACGGAGCGCTTTTAGTTGATCGGTCTCGCGCTTTTCGGCCAGCTTTTTATACCGATCTTTTTCCCAGGACTCCAGCAGGTCTTTTAAAAGAATATTGGTGTCTTCCAGCCGGCCCCCGTAGGTACGGGCTTTGGCCATCTGGCGGTGGGCCTCGAAATCGAAGGCGCCGGTGAAGGAACGCATGCGGTGTTCTTCCAGGACAGTCTGAAAAAAATCCCCGCGGCCTGGCGCTTCGTACGGTAAAAAACAGCCCACGAAGCGCGGCAATTCGTAATTCAGATTTTGCAGGCTGAGCAGACCCCGGGTTCCGCCGGCCGTCTTACTTTCGCTGCCGACTTCCCGCCGGGCGAGTACGATATTGTACAGCGCGCTGGCCACGATTTCATCCCTGGTATTGCCAAGCATCTTGGCGTTCGTGATGATCCGGTCATAATACCCCAGGGCCTGGCGCGGTTCGTCCAGGTTTTTGAAACTATTGCCCATGTTCAGGAGAATCGCCTGGTACAGACGGCTGTTCACCAGCGCGTTACCCGACAGAATCAACCGGGCCTCCTCGAACAAATCCAGCGCGGCTTCGGTTTTGCCCAGATTGCCCTGGAGATTGCCCAGATTGTAAATGACCGTGGAGTACAAACCGGACTCTTTGAGGTCCATGGCGGCCAGCTTCGATTTCGCCAGCAAAAAATTGCGGAGCGAAAGATCGTACTGCTCGTTCGCGGCGTACACCGTACCGATGCGCACCAGGTTCTTGACGTAAAACAACGAATTGACTTTGCCCATGCGCTCGAGGATTTCCTGCGCGTTTTTGTAGAAACTGAGCGAATCGTTGTAATTGCTTTTTTTATGAGCGATATCACCCAGCGAACTCAGGGTTTTTACGTAGTAGAGCGAAAACTGGCGATTGTATTCTTTTAGAATGGAATTGGCCAGGGAAAAATAAAATTCCCCGTCTTCGGGACGACCGTTTTCCATGCTGATGCGGCCAAACTCGTCCATCACGAAAGCCACGTTCACCATGTCCGTGCGGCCGTTTTTGTAAAAGTCCTCCAGGACCTTCGTCATGCGCAGTCGCGTTTCCGCGTGGTGCAGGCGGTCGCGATTTTCGAGGAACAGGATGCGATCGACCGCATCCACGAACGCGGGTTCCAGAGCCAGGGCGTTCCGGTAATGAAATACGGAAGCGAGCCGATTCTCCGGTTCGAACACGAGGCCGTTGCCGAAAATTTCGACGGGTTTCTGGTCCGGTTTTTTGCGAAAATTGAACAGATTCGACTCATCCTCCCCGATCAATTTTTCGGGAAAGTTTTCCAGTTCCTCGGATTCGGTGGCGCCAATCCAGGCCCGGACCAGGTCCTGGGGCAGGTAACCGATCCGGGTTGTCGGCTGCGAAACGGTGCCCGCGTTGTGCGTGGAACCGGTCAGAGTATCGATGATTTCGAGTTCGATTTCGACGATTTCGCGTTCGACCGCGAATTCACCCGTGAAGATCAGATCGGCGCCGAGATAGCGGGCGATTTTCAATTCCACGTCTTTTTTTTTCTTTTCGTACGCGGGAAAAAACTCGCGGATCACGGAGGCCCGGTCTTCGGGGGTAATGACGCTCAGTTTTTTTACGCTGCTGAGATAACCGATGGCCATCCGGGCCATGGCAAGTGCCCCGCCCGTGGTCTTCTCGTCGCTATCGAGCGGGGTCACCATGACCACGGGGTTTTTCCGGATTTCACGGGCGATCCAGGCTTCCTCGCGAGCCGCAGGGGACGCGCAGGCAGCCATCAAAAACAGGACCATGGCCGGGAGGCTGAATTTTCCGATTTTACCGGACATAGAGGATAAAAAGGGGTTCGGCGCTGGCGCTGCGGATGAGCCTTTTATGGTACATCGGCCGCAAGAGAACACAATCTGACCATTATTCGGGTCTCCGGGCGGTACGAAAATCACAATAAGAGGCCATCTAAAAACTGCCTTCCTGCAGCTTTAAAACGGCCGAGTTTTGCGGTGACTGCCCGCAAAACCCTCGCAAACGACTCCGCTTCGCGAGTGCTCGCCGATGGGGTCCTCCGGTAGCCCCGAATTCCTTTCAAACGGAGTTCTGGGAGGAATTCTAAACCGGGGACCCGGGGCACAATAAAAATGCCCCCGCCCGAAAAACAGGCGGAGGCATTCCAACGTAAACGGTGACCGTTCGCGAATTATTTTTGGATCGTGAAGGTGACCCGGTGGTTAACGTCTGCTTTGATGTCGGTCTTGTTTTGAAGATCGTTCGCGGCAGCGCTGAACACGGCCAGCTTGTCAGCCGGAACACCGTTTTTGATCAGGTAGGTACGAACCGTCAGAGCGCGAGCGTAACCATAGTTGTAAGCGGCGGCAGCGCCACCGATCGGGTCAGCATGGCCAACAATAACCAGCTTGGATCCTTTCGGCAGTTCTTTCGCGACTTTCGCGATTGCGGGGGCAGCGTTTTTCAGGATGGTTTCGATTTTTCCGAAAACGCCTTTGTCCATTCCCGCGAACGAGGAAACGGCGTGCGGGAACTGGATAGCTCCCTGAAAAGGTGCCAGAGCGATCGCTTGCGCGCCTTCCAGTTTCGCTCCTTTCGGAACAGTTTTCCCCTCAACTTGCGAAGGCGTTCCGGTCGGCATCGCCATTCCACCTTTGGGCATAGCTCCTTTGGATCCGCCACCGCATTGGGCGAATACGAGGGAAATGGCAACCAGCAGCGCCAGTCCCACGTATTTATTTTTAGCAATATTCATATTCTTCTCCACTCCAGTGCTTTGGAATTTGGGTATCGGTGATATTTAATGTGGCCTGTTTAGAGTAGTCAAACAGGCTGTCATTTAAAAAATTTTGGCAAAACGGGAAATTTTTCGGAGAATCCGGGAAACGCCAGAGATCCTGATTGATTCAATATTCCGGAGAACAGATTCTTAAAAAACCCCCGAGCAAATTCACCCTACGTCTCAACAAGCTCGCAGGCAGCACGAATTTTTCAACCTTTTTTGTCACGAAAAGCGAAAGGTCCGCAAAAATCATAGTTTAGACGATTTTCGGCCCGGTTCCGGCCGGAATTTTATCCCGACCTTATTCTACGCCGACTTCCTCCGTCTGGCGCGCGCGCAGGGCGACCTGGCCGATGACTTCCAGCTGGACATCGGAAGAAATTTCCTCGTGAGCGAGCACGGCGAAGTTCCTGGCCGGGAAAAGTCGCTCCAGGATTGAGAAAACCCCCGCCCGGATTTCGCGTGAACACAGAAAAACGGGCTGCTGGGACTGCCGGCTCGCGAGCTGATAGGACTCGCTGAGCGCGTCGCGCAGGGCGATCTGGAAGTCGGGCTTGAGCGCCATGACGAAACCTTCCTCCGGATCGCGGTGGATCCCCTCGCGCAGGCGCCGGTCGATGCCCGGTTCGATGGTCAGGCACTTCAATTTGTTGTCTTCGTCGACATAATCCGCCACAATTTGCCTTCTCAGGGATTGGCGGACGGCCTCTGTCAACAAATACGGATCGCGATGGGTGCGTTCGGCGTGGTTGGCGATCGTCTCGAGGATTTTCACCATATTGCGGATGGAAACGCCCTCTTTCAGAAGGCCCGCGAGCACCGCCTGGATCTGGCCGAGGGTCATTTTTTTCTCCGTGAGCACCTCGTCCACGATCACCGGGTTGTCCTCCCGGATGCTGTCCACGATGCTCTTGACTTCCTGGCGACCCATGATGTCCGAACTGTTGTGCTGAATCACGCTCGAAAGATGGGTGGCCACGACAGTGGCCGGGTCGACCACGTCGTACCCGCCCGATTCGGCGTCCAGCTTCTGGTCGGGATTGATCCAGAATGCCTTTAAATTATACGTCGGCTCCTTGAATTCCTGGCCTTCCAGGGGAATGGTCACCCGCCCGGTATCGATCGCCATCAGGCGGTCGGGCTCGAGTTTGGAGCCGGCGATGATACTGCCCTGGAGTTTGACCACATATTCCCCCGGTTCCAGGTTCATATTGTCGCGGATGCGCACCGGGGGCACGATCAGGCCGCTTTCCATGGCGAACCGGCGCCGGAGACGGGAGATCTGATCCAGGAGAGTCCCGCCCGATTTCGGGTCCACCAGGGGGATTAAATTGTAACCGATTTCGACCTCCAGCGGCTCGGTGCGTAAATGTTCCAGGTACGACTCGGGCTTGCGGTCCTCGGTGACTTTGAGCTCTTCCTGGCGAACGCGTTCGCTTTCGACCTTGCGCGATTTTTCGATCCGGGTGCCCAGATAAATCAGGAGGCCACCAATCGTAAACAGGGCCACGGTCGGGAAGCCGGGGATGAACCCGGCCAGCACAAGAATCCCGCCAACTGTATATAGAATATTCGGATTGGCGAAAATCTGTTTGCGCAGATCGACCGGGAGCGCGTCCTCGCCCACCGAGCGGGTTACGATCACGCCGGTCGCCGTGGTGATGAGCAGGGCCGGAATCGAGGAAACCAGACCGTCACCGATCGTGAAGCGCGTGTAGGTCACCAGCGCGTCGTTGAAACCCTCCCCGCGGATGGTCATGCCGACGACCAGGCCGCCGATGATGTTGATCGCGGTGATGATCAGGCCCAGCCGCACGTCGCCCTGAACGAATTTGGACGCACCGTCCATGGCCCCGTAAAAAGCCATCTCTTTCTGCAAACCTTCGCGGCGCCGGCGCGCCTCTTTTTCGTCGATGTGCCCCGCGGCCATATCGGAATCGATCGCGAGCTGTTTCCCCGGCAAACTATCGAGTACGAACCGCGCGGCGACTTCCGAAACCCGCGTGGCGCCCTTGGTGATGACCATGATCTGCACGAGAGTGAGGATGACGAAGATGATAATCCCGATCACCATCGAACCCGCGTTCGCCCCGCCCACCACGAAATCCGCGAAGGCGTTGATCATGGCCGAATCCGCTTCTTTCCCTTTCGTCAGAATCATCCGCGTCGTCGAGATGTTCACCGCGAGCCGGTACAGAGTCGTAATCAAAAGTAACGTGGGGAATACCGAAAAATCAGCCGGGCTGTTGCTGGAAAGCGCCGTCAAAAAAATCAACAGCGCGATCAATAAACTGAGCACAATCAGGCCGTCCAGAATCACCCCCGGCAGCGGGATGATCAAGAGCGCCATCACGAACACCACCCCCATCCCGATGATGGAGTCGTTGTTCTGGAGATATGGTCGCAGTTTTTCGAGCATCAATTACCTCAGGTGCGGGCCGCTTGCTGAAAACGATCCAGCTTCGCGAAGACCAGGCTCACGACCTGGTACATAGTTTCCGGAATCATTTCGCCGACTTCCACTTCGTCGAACAGAACCCGCGCGAGGACCGGATTTTCCTGGACGGGCACGTTGTTCTGACGGGCGATCGAACGAATTTCGAACGCCAGGTGATCCTTGCCTTTGGCGATGACCATGGGCGCCGAACTTTTGCCGGGATCGTACTGCAGAGCCACCGCGTAGTGCGTGGGATTGGTGATGACCACGTCGGCCTCGGGAACTTCACGCAGCATATTGCGCTGGTTGCGCAGTTGATAGCCGCGTTCGCGCTGGCGCTGGCGAACGAGCGGGTCCCCTTCCTCCTCGCGCCGTTCGCGTTTCACTTCGGAAATCGTCATCTTGAGGTTTTCCATGAACTCGTAACGCTGGTAAAAATAATCGGGAATCGCCAGCAAAATGAGAACCACCGAAGAGATCAGCAGGAGCTTGAAGCTCGACCAGGCGAAGAGCCCGACAGCGGCTTTGAGATCCGTTCCGCTCGATTTTAACATGGGAATAAAATCGTCCACGATGACGAAATAGGCCGCGGCCCCGATGATCACGACCTGCACGACAATGCGCCCCAGCGAATACGCCGTCTTGCGACCGGGCAACACGCGATTGAAATCGGGCACGAGCCGTTCGGGTTTAAACTCGATGGCCCGCAGCGTAAACAAAGCGCCAACCTGCGAAATCCCGCCGATGAGGCCCATCACCATGGCGACAATCATCACGGGTCCCACGATTTTGGTGACATCCCAGGCCAGGCGAAAGAGTAGAACGCGCACATCGGCCACGCCCAGATTGTAAAACTGCGACATGTCAAGCGTCAGGTAGACCGTAAAAATTTCGCGAATCTGTTGAAAGAGGTACGTTCCCAGGAAAAACAGGGTGAGCACCGTACCCAGCAGAACGATGGACGATGTAATATCCTGGGAGCGGGGAACATTTCCTTTGTCGCGTTCTTCGCGAATCCGGCGGTCCGTCGGCTGTTCGGTACGGCCTTCGTCTTCGGCCGCGAACCGTTGCAGATCGAACACGGGCAGGCGCACCGCGTTCCAGTCGACGCGAAACCTGGCCGCCGGGCGGGGGGACCACGCGGACCCGCCCACTGGAAGCCCGAGGACGGTTTCAAACCATTCTGGCTTTTTTGCTTCGGCCATATTCTGATCGGCGTTCATGAGGCTTTCGGCCAGGCCCGGTACATTTCCCCGAGGGTATCGAACGCACGGTGAAACGAATCGAGCATGATCGGGATGAGCACGGGTTCGACGATGATCAATACAACCAGGCCCACGATGATATTCACCTGGATGCCGAGCACCATCAGGTTCATCTGCGGCGCGGCCCGTCCTAAGATTCCCAGCGTGAGCGAGCTGATGAATAAGATCCCCATGAGCGGTACGCCGATTTTCAGCGCCGTGATGAACATGATCCCGAACGCCTGGTCCATATAGGCCAGCACGCCGCCGGCCACTTCGGGCGTGAACAGACCGCCCGGCACGTAGTGAAACGAAATCGCCAGCGCGCGAAACATATGCAGGAGCGCGGTCGTGTTGAACCCGTCCATGGGAAAATCCACCGACACGAACAACAACATGCCGATCGTATTTTTCAGCGTGCCGAGAATCGGAATCGAAACTTCGGCCTGGGGATCGAGCACCTCCGCGAAGGAGATCCCGATCTGAATCGAAAAAATTTCCCCCGCCACCTGGAAGGCCGCGAAAATCGCCTGGATCATAAATCCGATCATGACACCCACCGCCGCTTCCCCGAAAGCAAGCAGCGAAAAACCGACCAGATGTCCCGGCAATTCGGGCATGTAATTGATCGTCACCGGATACATGGCCGCGGCCAGGAGCAAGGCCAGAGACACACGCAGACGCACCGGCACTGACTCCGTGGAAAAGACCGGCGCCACGCTCAACAGCCCCATCAGGCGCGCGAAGATCAGCGCGTAGTACTGCATTCCGTCGTTGATGGTATCCATGGCTGAAACGAACTACGGCCATCCGGGTATTTACTACGCGGAGAACCTGTATCAAAATTTCGCGATCAGATTGTACATGTCCCGGGTAAAATCCATGGCTGTGTGTAAAATCCAGGCGAAAAACACCGCGATCGAAAGAAAAACGGCGATCAGCTTCGGCACGAACGTCAGAGTCTGCTCCTGGATGGAGGTGGTCGTCTGGATGATCGAAATCACAAGCCCCACGACCATACTGATAATGAGAATGGGCGCGGAAATTTTCAGCGTAACCACCAGGGCCTGCCCCATCATGGCGATGACGTCCGCTTCCTGCATCAGGTCCCGCCTCCGTACGAAAGCACGAGATTGTACGTGATCAGATGCCAGCCGTCCACGAGGATGAACAGAATGATCTTAAAGGGCAGCGAGATCATGGCCGGCGGCAGCATCACCATCCCCATGGACATGAGCGTCGACGCGATCACCAGATCGATGACGATGAACGGGATGAAGATGACGATCCCGATGATAAAGGCCTTCTTGATCTCAGACAGCATGAACGCGGGGATCAGAATGTAGGAGTCGATGTCCTCGACCGTCTTGATTTCGCCCGGTTTTTTGCCCGCGAGCGAAATGAACAGGTTCATCTCTTTCGCGCCGTCTTTGCCAATCTGGCGGATCATGAATTTGCGAAAGGGCGCGAGGCCCTTATCCATGAACGTGGCGGTGTTCGCCTTGCCCGCCAGGTAGGGCGTGAGCGCTTCCTGGTTGAATTCGCGCAGGGTAGGCGCCATGATGAAGAGCGTGATAAAAACCGCGAGGCCGAACAGGACCTGGTTGGGCGGCATATTCTGCAGGGCCATCGCCCGGCGCACGAAGTCGAAGACGATGATCACTTTCGTGAACGAGGTCATCATCATGATCAGGGCCGGCGCGAGCGAAAGCAGCGTGAACAGCAGAATGATGACGAGCGACAGGGAGGCCTCCTGGCCGTCGCGCGCGCCGCGGACACCCTCGATGACGGGAATCTGGAAAGGAACCTGGGCGTGCAGATCCCCGGCTAAGACCGCCAGAAATCCGACGCCCAGTAATAAATTCACCCAAACTCGTTTGCCAGTACTGCCGGAGCAGAAATGGGACATAATACCGTAGTTTGCCCGGGCTTCCCCGTTGTACAAGGATTTTTTATACACCGAGGAATTTTTCAAACGTGGTAAGGCCCACGTTGGCGGTCCCCCTCAAGTCTTACGGTGCAGGGAGGAAAGACGATTGCGTTGCGATTTTAAAAGTTCGCTGAGCGATTCCTGCTCGGCCGCACCGGCGGAAAATTCTTCCGCCGCGACCGTCCCGCCCGGAGCGGGCGCGTAACGGGAGAGCCACTCTTTGAAGCCGGGCCCACTTTTTTCGGTGCCCCGGCCCTCCTGGTGCCAGAAGCGGAATTCCGAATTCTTCAGAACCCCGGTCAGACGTTCGAGCATCCCGGCCGGGGAAGGCAGACGCGAGCGTTCAGCCTGCCAGAGTCGAATGCGATCATGCAGGCGCGAGTCTTCAATCTCGGTCACCAGGTGCACACCCGAATCAGAAACGCCAAGCACCAGCAATTGACCGGCCAGGTCGACGATCTGCAGAAATCGCCCCTGCATCAGCGGGACGGTGGCCACGACCTGGACCAGATCCCCGGTGCCGGCCAGAGGTCCGCCGCGCGCGCGGAGGAAACGCAGGCCGGCGTAAAGAATCAGAATCATCAGGGCGGTCAGACCCAGGAATCGAAAGACCACCGAAAAAAAAGACGGCCCTTCTTCTTTGCTACCGAACACTTCCGCTGCCGCGCCCGTGGTCTCCCCGGCGCTTTCCGCCGGCGCGGACGTGCCTGGATTCTTAAAACGTTGGGTCTCACCCTCGGCCGTGGGCTCGGTCGCGGAGGGAGTCGCGGGCGCGTTTCCGCCGTTGATCGTACTCATCCAGCTTTCTTCGATCTGGCGCATTTCCTCGGCGCGGGCGGCTTCGTTCGCGGCGGAATCACCCGTGGGCGCGGCTTCGGTCAACGCGCCCGGCGGAGCGTCCGGGCCCGCGAACCCGGGGGCCTTTTTTTCAAGCGTACGGGTGGCCGGACGGTTTTTCGCCTGCGGTGTCCGCGGCCTTTCCTGGGCGAAAATAACCCCGGCCGCGCTCAGCAGCGCGACACAGACCGAGGTCCGCAACCAGCGCCGTTTTAATTTCAAACGAGGCGACTTTTTCATATCTGCACCGGGTAAAAGGACGGACTGATGAGGCCTATCATATGGGTTCCGGGTCAGCGCTGTTGTTTCTGGGTCTTCAGACGATCGAGCGTACTGACGATATCCGTCACGCGCACGCCGAAGTTTTCGTCGATGACCACGACTTCCCCTTTCGCGATCAGTTTGTTGTTCACCAGCAGATCGACCGGTTCACCGGCCAGTTTATCCAGCTCGATGATCGAACCTTCCCCCAGCGACAGGATGTCCTTGATGTACATATTGGTACGCCCGAGTTCCACCGTCAGGGTCATCTGCACGTCCAGCAGCAGATTCATGTTGGCCTGCAACGGGCCGGGCGAGGCATTATTTATAGAAGGAAAGTCGACCGTTTTCAGGGACTGCTGGCCGGGCAGAGGACCGGCCGGCACGTCCATGGCGGAACTGGCGCTGAAATCCTGGGCCCCGGCGGATCTGCGCGTGCCGGCCTGGGAAAGGCGGTACATCTCCGTGGCGAGCGGCAGGGGCAGACCAATGGAGGCGCGCGTCTGGACGGTGCCCTCCACCGTGAACGGAATTTGAATCCGCAGATAAGAGCTCGCTTCGGAAAGCGGGAAATTCGCAACCCCGTCCAGGACCGTCACTTCGACCGGCATGGGCGAAACCGCCGAGCCGATGCGTACGGAAACCTGGGTCACCATCGCGAAGAGCATCGGACCGAGCGCGTCTTTGACGGTGGCGATATGCGCGCTATCGAGGGTGTCGGACACGGCGTCTTCGGAGCCCATTACCAGGGCGCTGATCTTGGCCGCGTCCGCGGTCGGGATGAACAGGCCGAGAGTGCCGTTGAGCGCTCCGGTAATCTTCTGGCCCAGGAAGACATGGTCCTGACCGAACTCACGTTCCATCTCCGCCTGCTGGCGCACCTCGGCATAGGGCTGCCCGAGGCGAATGCCTTTGGAGAGGATCATGCTCAGACCCTGGGTGCCGCTCTGCAGGGCCTGGGTCATGAGATCGGCCACCGCCTCGCGTTCCAGAGGCGACATGTCCATGGCCAGGCCACTCCCGCCACCGCCGCCCCCCCCACCGCTGTCGGAGGGGCCCAGGGAATCGGCGCCCATGAGCAACATATCGATTTCGTCTTGTGTTAAGGAACCATCGCCGGGCATGGTCAGTCTCCCGCACCAGTATGTGACATAATACTGGTGCTGTCTATTCTATTTAATGGAAGATTTCTTTTTGAGCGTATCGAAATCCTCAGGGATATTGATTCAAGGAATTTCGGATAACCGCCCCCGGCTGGAAAGTAGCCGAAGGCCGAAATTTCCAAATTTTCCGGGGTCAGGCTAACACCGCTGGAGCGAGGCTTTCGCGAACAGGGGTCTTAGCCCGGCCCTTAGATTATTGGAAGAATCCTGTCCTATATAAACAAAAAACCGGGGGCAAAACCAGAAAAACCCTCGTACTCCGGCGCCCCTCCGTTAAAACCGGCACCGGGAATCAGCACTGGCAAATGAAAGCGTCATCACCCAGCCCCATCTCGGCCGAGGCCATTCTCGCGGCCGGCCCGCTCTCCGCCTACCCGGCCGAGCGCCTGCGTACGCTGATTCCGCGACCCATGACCCTGCGCGAATTTTTCAAGGTGGACGACGCCCTCTTCGATCTACCACGCTGGGATCGCCTTTTATTCATTTCGATGGTTCTGCCCGCCCCGCTCGTTCATCGCCTGGCGCTGCTCGGCGCGTATCGGTTGCGCCACGCCATGCGCGAACCCGCGGCGCGCCAGGCCGTGGCCGCGAAATGTCGCTTTTTACGCGGTCGCCTGAGCGAATCCGAACTGCGTGTTCGGTGCTCCGCGGCTCTGATCGCTTACAGCCAGTCCTGGGATAAGGCGACCGAAGTGGCCGCCCTCAGTTCCCTGCCCGAGGCCGGTGCCTTCGCCCTGCGCGCGGCGATCAAGGCCGCGGGCCCGTCCGGATCGAACGAACGCCTGGCGTTGTACGAAGAAATGTACGCGACGGCGATTCGCCTGTATGATCGTATGATCTTGTCGTGAATTTTCGCATAAACATAGAGGCGTTCGTATGGAAAAAACTCCCGAACCGGTGGCGTACCATTTTATCAATCAGACCCTGACCCCAAAAGAAAAACGAATCATCGCGATGATTTTTTTCGCCATTCCCCTTGCCTGGCTCACGTCGGGACTGGCGGTCGGGTTTTACTTCGGCGACTGGGGTGTGAGCGGAACCTTCGGCGATACGTTCGGATTCATCAACTCGCTCTTCTCCGGTCTGGCCTTCGCGGGGGTCATCTTCACAATCATTTTACAGAATCGCGAGCTGGCCGAACAACGACGCGAATTGAAACGGACCGCCGACGCGCAGATCAGATCGCAGAAGGCGCTCAACGAACAGGTGCAGTCCCTGCGCACGACGGCGCTCCTCAGCGCCCTGAGTTACATGCTCGAAGGCAGTGAAACCCTCCTCAAAGGCGAAGCGATCGCGCCGGATTTAAGGGAGGAAGTCCTGGCCGATCGCATCATGTACTACCACCGGCTCAAAACGTACGTGGAAGCCGTTTTAAACGAGAGTGGACCGGAGAAAATCGCGGAGCAGTAAAACCATTTTTTATCCGTGTGTCCCAGAATTGGCGCTCATGCCCGTGACGAATACTGTTTGACGGGAGATTTTGCCGTGCCAGACTCCGCGCCATGAGTCGAAAAGTTTTGTTGCGCGTCGCCGCGGGGCTGGTGCTGTTCACCGCCCTGGGTCATACCTTCGGAGCGTTCGCGCCCCCACCCGCTGACGCCCGCATCCACGCCACGCTCAAGGCGATGACCGAAACGCTGATGCCGATGCCTGTCGGCGCGCCGAAGTCCTTTCTGGCGGTAATGAACGGACTCAGCTTCACAACGAGCGTGTACCTGCTCGTCGCGGGCCTGTGCCTGATCATTCTTTCAAACCACAAACCGGTCGGCGCGGACAATGCGATCCTGCTGGTTACGAGCGTGGGACTCATCCTGGGCGCGATCCTCGCGGCCGTGTACTTTTTTCCCGCGCCGGCGCTGTGCATGGGCCTGGGTGGCGCGTTCGGGCTCCTTGCGCTGCGGCTGGAGTAGCCGGACCGGGAAGGTGCGAGCCTGAATTTTTGTGGACGACTGGTTGCGGGGACCTCTGTTTGATCCTATGGCCATGACCCTGGACGAACTCGAAGCGGAGTCGCTCAAGATTTCAGAAGCGGAACGCGAGATTCTCATTTATCGGCTCCTGGAAAGCCTGGATGCAGTCGATCAAAATGAAGTCGATCGGGTCTGGAATATTGAAATCCAGAAACGGCTGAGCGATTTAAAAGCGGGCCGTGCGAAAACCGTTCCCGTCGATGATGTTCTGGTCGCGGCCAAAAAAATTTTGAATGCGCATAGAACTTCTTCGGGACGCTGAGGCGGATTTTCTGGGGGCGCTACGGTTTTACGCATACCAGTCGCCACAGGCCGCCGAAAAATTTGATCGGGAATTTCAACGTATTTGCGAACGGCTATTGAAATTCCCGCGCCTCGGGGTTCCGGAATTTGAACCCGTTCGTAAATACTCTTTCAACCGGTTTCCGTTCTCCCTGTTTTATACCCTGGATAACGAAGTCATTTATATCCTTGCTGTGGCCCACCAGGCGCGTCGTCCTGGGTACTGGAAAGATCGCCTGAAATAGGCAGTGATACAATCGGGCGACACGCGGCGACCACCAACCCCGCGCCAGGGGGCGAGGGACGTTCCACCGGCC
>CAZVZS010000015.1:64254-70444 GCA_964631535.1 uncultured Leptospiraceae bacterium | reverse complement strand
ACTTTCGAACGGCGCGAGCGCGATTTCCACGAAACCTTCCGCGTGGCTCCAGGGAATTTTTTCGCCGGACCAGTAGTTGACCGCGCCGCGCACGCGCGCTTCGTCCATGAAGGCGCTGACGTCGAGTCGCACCCGTTCGGGCCGGGGCGTGGGATTCCAGATGCCGAGAAATCCGCCGGGGTTGTAGAGCGCGCGCGGAAAATGCCAGCGCGTGAGCCCGACCGGCCGGCTCGTGTGCGGGGCCGCGCGACGAAACAGTTCCAGGGCCTTGCTGAGAATCTCACGCCCGCGTCCTTCCACCAGCGCGAGATCGTCGCTGATGAACATCATCCCACCCGATAAACAGACGACCGACGCCATCAAGAGGATCTGGCGTTCGCTGAGCGAAGTTTTTTCCTGACGAAAGAGTAAACAGTCCGGATCGTTGTTCCAGAAGCGACGATGTAGCATCGCGCGGGTGATGCTGTTTTTCATGGCCCCGCGCGCGGTCGGGAAATTGCGATCGCGCAGGAGTCGCCCGAGGAGCGGCGGGTCCCAGACTTCGTTCACATCCATGCCGATGCGCTGGATGTCGACCATGCCCATGCCAGGCAAAAGCGGACAGCCGCAGCCGACCAGGATAGTTTTTTTGCCGGCGATTTTGCGAATGATGTTCAGCCCGTGGCGCACGCGCGTCGCGCCCGTGGTCCTGAGGTCGTGGTGATCGCCGCGAAAGGCGGCGGCGAATAAAAAGTCAAGCTTGAGGTACTCGTAGCCCCATTCTTCCACGTACCGATAGATCACGGAACGCAGCCACTCCTCGAAATGCGGGTGTGTCACGTCCAGGCAGTACGTCCAGCCGCCCCAGTTGGGATTGTACAGGGCACGCACGGGTTTCCCGTGGCGACGCAGCACGAGTTCGGGGAACTGTTTGCTCAAATCGGAATTAGCGTGACAGATAAACGGGGCGAGCCAGATGCCCGGGATCATGTTTTTCTTTTTGATCTGTGCCGCGAGGGCCCGCATGCCGGCGGGGAACAGATCCGCGCGTTCGGTCCAGTCGCCCACGTTTTTCTGGTATCCGTCGTCGATCTGGAACACGTCCAGGCCGAGGTTCATGTCGACGGCGCGCTGTAAATTCGCCTGGATTATTTTTTCATCAATTTTAGTGTAATAGTGATACCAGGAACACCAGCCGGCGTACACCTCGCGCGCGAAACGGGGGGTTTCGAAATTCGCGCCGATACGCAGCATATTGTCGTCCAGCAAATCGGCCAATCGTTTGGCGGGGCGACCGCCCTCCCCTGTGGAACGGGAGATATCGCAGGCCACGGGCGTGAGCGCCAGGATCGAGTGCGCGTCGAACAACTGGCCGTTGAAGTCCCAGATGACCCGGAACTCGCGCAGGCGGCCGCTGGCCGGATCGAACTGGACCCGAAAGCGGACGAATTGCTGGCCCGGGCCGTCGATGCCAAAGAACACGGAGGCATCGCGGAAGGCGGCGCTTTCCAGGCCGAGAAACGTATCCGAGTGAAAAAATCCCTTCGCGGGGAAGAGCGCCCCGGGCAACTGCGGGCCGAAGACGCTGCGCCCGACCACCTCCGGGTTTTCGTCCATTGCGTGTTTCCAGCTCAGAATGGCGAAATGGTCGCTTTCGTCCGCTTTCTGGAGACCGGTGTCCGACCAGGACTGGTAGCCATGGCGATACAACACGTACCCCGCTTCCGGGTCCAGCTCCTCGTCGAGCAGCACCGCCCCGCCGGCCCCGGCCACGAGCGCGAGCTCCAGGCGTTCCAGGCGCACCCCGACCCCGCCTTCGTGTTTGAGCGTGCCACGCAGCCGGCGTTTTTCGACCTGGCGCGTCCAGGAGAGCGAGAGATCGCTCACGGACGAAACGATAACCCCCGACCGCGGCGGCAGAACCAGGGATTGTTCGGGAGCGTCCGGGGTCGGACGGAAATAAAGGCGCGCTACGGCGTTTTCAAAGAAAGACATGGTTGCTGGTCGCGCTTCCGGTTGTTATTGTAAAGCATTAGCCCGGATTATGCACGAAATTCTTATTATTCTGGCAGAAATCCCGGCCAGTACCGGCTCATCGCGAAAGCAATCTGGGGCCGGAATCACCGTAACCCGGAGCCAATCGTAACCCGCGGGGCGATTTTGCTTTCGCGAACGGGGGGAAGTCAGCCGCTCCGGTTGACAAAAATGGGTACGCGCAAAATGTAAGGTTTTTAGCAGGCTTCGAAAAAAGCTGCCTGCTATGCGCTACAGAATGCAGCGCCAGAACCGGTGTTTCGTGAAACAGCGGTTTTCCGCAACCTGTGAGGACCTTCCCGTGGATTTTTTCAAACGATTCCAATTTTCACCCTGGATCATGGGCGGGAGCCTGGCGCTCGCCCTGACCTGTTTTTACATGAGCACCTGGCAGTTTCGTCGCTACGAAGAAAAAAAAGTTTATTTCCGGGCGCTGGACGCGGCGACGGTGGACACCCTGCCCGCGCTGGAGGTGGAACCGGCGAACTGGGAATCGCTCCTGGGCGAACGACGAACCCTGCGCGGCAGTTTCGATTTCGATCGTGAAATGATCGTGCTCAATCGGACGTACAATTACAAACCGGGCGTCAAACTGGTCACGCCCTTTCGCCTGGCCGGTTCGGACCGCGTGGTGCTCGTGGACCGCGGCTTCATCATTCGTGAGGAATCGAGCGCGGAGGCACGCCGCAAGTATCATGAACCGCGTGGCGAAACACGTATCATGGCCATCGCCCGCCAGAGTCGCGAAGGCGGCTTTTTTCTTTCACCCCCCGATCACGTCCTGAACGCTCCAGACGAAGGCTGGTTCCGGATGAACGTGACCCGCATGCAATCGTATCTGCCGTACGCGAAGGACGTGGCCCCCGTGTATTTCGAATTGATCAAAACGGGCGAGGAGTACCCCATCGCCCTGGTCCGCGACGTGCTGCCGCCGTTTCGTCACCTGAACTACGCTTTACAGTGGATCAGCTTTGGCGTGTTCGGACTCATCATGGGCCTCTTCGTTCAATTTCGAAGGGGAGCGAAACGCGCAAAGGAGGCCGCGGCGCGTGAAGCGACGGCGTGAGGGTATCTATCACCCAAACTCGCGCCTGATCACGATCGCCACCACGCCGCCCGAAAACACCGCGCCAGCGCCCAGCCAGAGCGCCGACGAAAGATCGCCCAGCAGCAACGATCCCAATCCGAAGAGTAAACAGTAGACGAGCGCGGTGCCGGAGAGCCAGCCGACGGTCAGGCGGCCGAGGCCAGCGCCTTCGCCCGTTCGTGTGTGAAACGGTTTCCAGCCCGGACCAGGGGGAAAAACCGTCGCGTAAAACTTCTTCAGTACTTCCGGTTTTTCGGCGGGACTCAGGTACATCGCGAGTACGGTCAGAGGAACGGTCAATCCCACAAGCAAAAACAGGGACTGCGGGAAACCCGGCGGCGTATACTCCGGCAGGATGAGCGGCAGGAGCACGCGCATGACGAGCACTGTACCCGTGGGCACGATCATCGAAACGAGTTCGGCGACAGCGTTCAGGCGCCACCAGTACCAGCGCAGGATCAGGACGAAGCCCGTTCCGGCCCCGCATTCCAGGACGATTTCCCAGGCCTTCGCGATGGAATCGTTGAGTACGTAAAACGTTATCAAAATCGAAACGGCGAAAATCAACAGCGTGGCCAGACGCGCGATCAATACATAATGTTTTTCGTCACGGTCGCTCACCAGGAAACGGCGATACAGATCGTTCACCAGGTACGAACTGCCCCAGTTAAACTGCGTGGCGAGCGTGGACATGTACGCCCCGCAAAAAGCCGCGAGCAAAAGTCCGAGCAGCGGCGAAGGTAAAAGATCGCGCATGAGCAGCACGTATCCGCTTTCTTTCTGCCCCGTCGGCAGTTGTGGATAAATTATGATCGTGGCCAGACCCGCCAGAATCCAGGGCCAGGAGCGTACGCAATAATGGGCGATGACGAACCAGAGGGTGGCCAGCAGCCCGCTTTTTTCGTCCTTCGCCGACATGATCCGCTGCGCGACGTATCCGCCGCCTCCGGGTTCGGCCCCCGGATACCAGGCGGCCCACCACTGCACGAGCACGAAGGCCAGGAAGGCCGAGAGCGGCAGGCGGAAAACCCCGGGCGCCCCGCCCGTCGCGGCCGGAACTGAATTCGCCTCTTCAGAGAATGATGGGAAAAACGCGAAAACGGAGTCCGGCAGGGCCGCGCGCAGGCCGCCCTGCTCCAGCACGGCCGGCGCGTTCACCGCGAACACCGCCAGCACGATACAACCGGTCATGGCCACGGTGAATTGAAACGCGTCGGCCACGGCCACGCCCCAGAGGCCCGAAACCGAAACATAAAGCACGGTGACACCGGCCACGGCGAGGAGCGCCAGACGCGGGTCCACCAGGGGAAAGGTCACGGCCAGAATCTTCAGCATGGCCAGGTTAACCCAGCCGATGATCACGCAGTTCATGAACAGACCGAAGTAGACCGATTTGAAGGCGCGCAGGAGCGCGGCCACCGGACCACCGTAGCGCAGTTCGACAAATTCCAGGTCCGTGACGACCCCCGCGCGCCGCCAGAGTCGCGCGAAAAAAAACACGGTCATCATACCGCCGGCCGCCGCGCACCACCAGATCCAGTTGGCGGCGATGCCGGCCTTTGCGACCTGCCCGGCCACGAACAGCGGGGTATCGGCCGCGAAGGTGGTGGCCACCATTCCCGTACCGGCCAGCCACCACGGGGCCTGCCGCCCGGACAAAAAATACTCGCTCATCGACTTTCCCGCCCGGCGACTCCAGAACAGGCCAAAGCCGAAACTCACGAGAAAATAGACGAGAATGACCAGATAATCGGACGCGACCAGTTGCATGAGAAGTTCTTTACAACGGGGCATACGCCGTCAAGGAATGGCCGGATGGTATCGAAGCTTTTCCGCCTGCTCCTCGTGTGCCTTGCCTGCGTGTCACTGGTCGTTTTACTCGTGGCCGGGGTGGTGTACGCGATTTCGTATCATCCGCATGATATCGAGCCGGCCGAAGTCGCCTGCGCGGCGGACGCGCCCGAACTCCCGGCGAGCGGGAAACTGAAGGTGCTCAACTGGAACATCCAGTACATGGCTTCCACGAACTATGTCTTCTGGTACGACATGCCCGCGAACGCCGGACCGGACGCGCGCCCCGCCATCGAGGACGTGCGCAAAACGATTCCCGAAGTAGCGCGAATCATACAGGAAGAAAACCCGGATGTCGTGCTCTTACAGGAGATGCAGGAAGACGCGGTCCAGTCGCACCATATCAATAATCTAACCGAACTGCTGAAAGAATTGCCCGGTCGTTTTCCCTGCGTGGCCCAGGCGTTTTACTGGAAATCGGGGTTCGTGCCCGTGCCGCAGATCATGGGCCGCACGGACATGAAACTGGTCACCCTGAGTCGTTATAAGATCGCCGCGGCGCAGCGGCATCAGCTCGCGTTGATTCCGGGGGATCCGATCTCGCAACAGCTCGGCCTCAAACGCGCGGTGCTGACGGCCGATCTGCCGGTGGCGGGCGGGACGCGGCCGCTGGTCGTGCTCAACACGCATCTGGACGCGTTCGGCCAGGGCACAGACACGCTCGCCCGTCAGGTGGAGCAGGTGCGCGGGCTGCTCGAAGGATATTCGCGCGCGGGCCAGCCCTTTCTCATCGCGGGCGATTTTAACATGCTGCCGCCGCGCATCGATCCGAACTCGCTCGACGAATTATCGCGGCAGTTTTACAATCCACGGACGGAGATCACCCCGCTCTTCGACGCCTTCCCCGCCGCGCCGGATCTGAACCAGTTGACCGGGCCAGGCCGCGCCGCCTATTTTACGCACATCGCCAATTATAACAGGAAGACCGTGGGCGCCGATCGTACGATCGATTTTTATTTTTATTCGCCGCTTTTGAAACTGGCCGATTTTCGCGTGCGCGGCAGCGACACGAAACACATCAGCGATCACCTGCCCATGATCGCCGATTTTCAATTTTGATTTCGTTTTAGCGAAAAAAGCAAATACACCCAGGCGTTAAACAACGCCAGCGCGCCGGCCTGGTGCAGCACGCCCAGCCAGACCGGTACCGCGCTCAGGATCGTGGCCACGCCCAGCAGGAACTGGAACACGACCGCCGCGCCGGTCAGGTACAGGGCCCGGGCCGCGTGAACCGGCAGG
>CAZVZS010000015.1:0-64244 GCA_964631535.1 uncultured Leptospiraceae bacterium | reverse complement strand
GAGCGCCAGCCCGCCGGCGAAAACCAGGTAGCCCAGCAGTCGGTGCGTAAACTGAATTGTCAGGATGTTTTCGAGAAAATTCGCCGCGACCGGTCGCAGAGTCCACAGCCCGTCCGGAATCCAGTCCCCGCTCATCGTCGGAAATGTATTGTGAATGTGCCCCGCGCGCAGCCCCGCCGTAAACGCGCCGAACACGATCTGAACACAGAGCAAGCCGCCGAAGCCGAGAACCGCGGCCCGCGCCAGGCGAAGCGCTTGCGGGCTCGTCGCGTCCACGTTCGTAACGTCGGCGCGCGTCGCAGCGCCAGCGCGCAAAAATCGCCAGAGAATGAACGCGTCCAGGCCCAGCGCGAAGGCCAGATGCGCGGCCAGACGATAGTGGCTCACGCGCGGTTCGTTCACCAGCCCGCTCTGCACCATGTACCAGCCGAGCAGTCCCTGGAGGCCGCCTCCGATCAAAAGCAAACACCAGAGCCAGGCCAGCGATGAGTCCCAGGCGCCGGACCGAATTTTCTGACGCGCGAACAGCCAGAGACCCGGAAAAAAAACCGCGAGCCCGATCAGCCGCCCCCAGAGTCGGTGCAGATACTCCCAGAAAAAAATGTATTTAAAATCGCCCAGGTCGAAATGGCTGTTCGACTTCTGATACTCCGGGGTGGCGCGGTACGCGGCGAAAGCCGTTTCCCATTCCTGTTCGTTCAGTGGTGGGAGGATCCCCGTAATCGGCCGCCACTCGACGATCGAAAGGCCCGAGCGCGTCAGACGGGTGATGCCCCCGATGATGACCATCAGGACCACCATCAACAAGACCACTCCCAGCCAGCGGCGAACGGGGACGGAAGGCATTCGAGTTTGATCCGGCATCCGAACGGCTTCCGACGCGACGGCCAGGGCGCCCAGTGTTTTTTAGAACTATCCGGGTCCAGCGCCGCGATGCCCGCTCCAACCAAAGGAATTGTCGTTTGTAATTATTTCTGTTCGATAACGCAAGCCAGATGGATTCGTTTCGCTCAGTCTACCCTGCGCCTGCGAGCCTCGCGCGCACTTTGCCCATGTGATGGTACGGATGAAAGACGGTGAAGTACAACATTTCGCGAACCGTGAGCAGACCGGTAGCGGGATGCGGCATGCGGTAGCGGTCCAGGTCCCCCTCCGACCATTTTTCCACGACCCCGGCCAGAGTCGCGCAGTCGCCGCCGTACCGGTCGATCATCTGATTCTGCGCGCGCGATTCGGCGGAGCCTGTGGTGTCGGATCCGCCGGGTCTGAACGCGAGGCCCGCCTGGAAGCCGCTGGCGAGCACCGTCAGATACCGATCGATCACATCCTGGGGCGTACCCGAAGCGGCAACCGTTCCGAACATGAGAAACGTCGCGCGCGGCAGACGCAGAGAGAGCCGAACGGGCCGGAGCGATTTAATAAAGTGGTTCAGATTCTGAGCGGGAGACCAGCCCGTCGGTGGTTTACGAAAAAACACGTCCGGGTTCAACCCGGCGAAAAACGCGCGCACATCCGTTTCCATGCGCTCGATACCGCGGATCACGTCCGACCGGTCGCGCATCTCCAGTAATTCGCGGGGAAAACTTTCGACTGTTTGTGACACGACGAAAAAAAACCCGGGCCCGCCCCGCTGTCAACCCCGAACATCGCCCGGCGAGTCAGAAGCGGAGGGACGCCCGGACCGACCGGTGCCAGGATTTCGAGTGTTTTTCGCCAGAACTCAAACCCGGACAGGCGCGCCGGTCCGTTTGAATCCGGCCTTACCCGCGCGGATGAAACTTCTTGTGGACTTCTTTGAGGGTGCGGCTGGCCAGGTGCGTGTAGATCTGGGTCGTTGAAATGTCGATGTGTCCCAGGAGTTCCTGGACGGAACGGAGGTCCGCGTTGTTTTCCAGCAGGTGCGTGGCGAAACTGTGGCGGAAAGTATGCGGCGTGACGATCTTTTTGATGCTCGTGCGCGCCATGTATTTTTTGAGCAGGCGCCAGACCGATTTGCGGTTGAGATAATCGCCTTTCTTGCTGATGAACAGATAATCGCTGAAGCGGTTTTTGAGAATGGAATCGCGGGCGTTCTCCAGGTACTTGCGCAAAATGAGCAGGGATTTTTCCCCGAACGGCACCAGGCGTTCCCGGCCGCCCTTGCCCCGCACGGTCAGGAACATATTGTCAAGGTCCACGTCGTCCAGGCGCAGGTTACAGGCTTCGCTGATGCGCAGACCGCTCGAATACAGGAGTTCAAAGATGGCTTTGTCCCGTAATTCGTACGGGTCGTCTTCCCGGATGGAAGTGAACAGCTCGTCGATTTCTTCCAGGGTCAGGTAGTCGGGCAGGCTTTTTTTGATCTCGGGGGTCTGGATCCTGTCGACCGGATTGTTGACGATGCGGTTCTCGTCTTTCAGATACCGGTAGAACTGACGGAGGGCGGCCACGGCGCGGGCCAGAGAACGGCTGGATATTTTCCGTTTTTTTTGTTCTTTGAGAAAGTTGCTGATATCCTCGGTTTTTACTTCGAGAAAATTCTTTTTGTTGTCGGATAAAAACGACTGGAATTTTTTCAGATCGTAGCTGTAAGAAAAAATCGAGTTTTCGCTCAACCCTTTCTCCACGAGCAGGTAATCCTGAAATTCCTTGAGCAGCTTTCCCTCGTTCGGTGCCAATGGAACGTATCCTCCGATGGTTACATAATCGGTTGAAAGTGTCGCGTAATTTTAGAAAATAATCCGAAGATTTAAAAAAAGCGTGAAAGCCTTCTTTTTCAGGAACTACTATGGAAATTAAAAACTTTGTCAGGCGCGGTCTACTCGAAGAAAGTAACAGTTACCGGAGCGTGATGCGCTTCACCGGGCACCCGCCCATGAACATCCTGGCCCTGCTGGAAGGCAAGGCGCGTCGCAAGGTCCGGTTACGCGGAAACCGTTTCCTGTATGAAAACTATTTCGCCCCATCGTTCGTGGGGGTGGAAGACCTGCTGCTGGAACAATCCCACCAGGGAGCGGTCGGCGTATACCCCGGAGCGCATTATGTCGTCTGGGACGCGGAAGACTTCCTGAACGCGACCCAGATGAACCCGCCCCTGGCTCGCCGCGTGATCCTGGAACTCAGCCGGCGCATCCGCATCTACGATTTGCGAAACAGCACCACCGATCTGGAACTCAAACGCGACCTGGACCTGGAAATCGGGATGCCCGCCGCCGAAATGAGCGATGCCCTCTATGAAATGTCCTTTGCCGATGAGGACGAATTCCCCGCGCACATTGTGAACCAGCTCTCGCGAACCTTCCAGGCCGGCGATTTTCTCCTGCGCCAGGGCGACGGGAGCAGCGAGTTGTATATCATCGTGGAGGGCGAGGCGGACGTATTCCAGACCCCGCCCGGTGGCAATCGCCGCCAGATCGATACCCTGGGGGCCAGCGATATGGCGGGTGAGATGGCCCAGTTCGACGGCATGCCCCGGACCGCGGACGTTGTCGCGCGAACGAACATCACCGCCCTCGAATTCAAGTCCGCGGACTTTCACCTCCTGTTTCAACTGCACCCCAAATGGAGTCGCAAATTGATGCGCACCCTGAGCGAACGCGTCGAGCAGCGCCTGAGATCCTTCGAGACGATCGAACTGGGCTCCGGTATGAATACCGGGGCCTGAGACGGACGCGCCATGTGGCGCGTTTCACCGGGCGGCGCGGCAATTTCCGGGCCCCTCTGTAAAAGAATCAAAATGTCGCCGAAACCGGCCGTTAATCAAAAACGGCGGCCCTCCGCCTGTATGTCTCGCTTCAGGCTAAAAATAGAAAATCGCGGCGAACTCCTGCTGTACGATACGATCGAGGAACTATTTCGACTCTCGAACGCTGATCTGCGCCACCGGGTGCATGGCTGGACCGAAAAGGGCCTGCGAGCGGTCATCCTGTGTACGCCCGTGCTTTCCAGAACCCAGGAAAAACGGGTCGAACGCGTGGGCGCGGCGGTGACGGAAGCCAGTCTGGGCTTCCAGGTCCTGAGCACCGAACCCTTCGAAAACAAGGACCACGCGGAGCTGGCCCGGTTTTTTCAACGGACCCTGCGCGACCTCGACGGCGGCGGCTCGTTATTATTTTTTAATCGTCTGGAACGCAAACGGATCGAACGGCTTCTGGCCGCGCTCCTCCTCGAAAACAATCCGCGCCTCAGTCCCCTGGAGACGATTCGGAGACTCACCGGCCGCCAGCAGCGGGAGCCGGAAGACCGATTCGTATATAAGTACAAAGAATTCGTGGACCCCGAATACGCCCTCCGCCACGGTCTGCGCGCCTTCGAACCTCCATCGGGTGATTTCGCGAAAACAACGACTGATTCAATAACTGGCGAAAACAACGCCGTAACCGCTTCGGCCGGGCCCGACCACACGGCAGGCCCGGCAGTCGCCGCGGCAGGCATGGACAGTCGACCCCGGGGCGCGGAGCGCGCGCCGCGGCTCGCAAAACCGGGCGGGACCCCGCGCAAAGACGAGTATACACCTTCCGTGTTTTCTTTGCGCTTAAAACTCATGAGCGTTTTCGGTCTCCTCCTGAGCGCCTTCGCCGTGGCGACGGTATATATTACTTATAAATACTTTAAAAATGAAAACGATTTTATCGTCCAATGGTACGCTTCGGGCACCGCCGATCTTCTGGCGCGCCGGATCAGCAGCGAGCTGGACAATCTGGAACACGCGGCCACGGAACTCGCGCGGGGAGACGAAGCTGTCGATTTTTCGATTTCAGCGGGTCTCGTTCGGCGCGGCGTGGTCTTCGCGGCCGTGTATCGCCAGGCGAATCTCGGCGTGAAGTTCGAAGCCAGCGGCCTGCCGGAAGGGGGGGCCTACGATTCGCTGGCCATGTCGACCGGTATTATGACTTTTTTACAAAAAAAAGAAAGCGAACTACTGGCCGCCGCGCGCGGCGATTCGAGGATCGTTTTCGCTTCCGAACCCGACGCCCCGGGCTGGTTGCTGCTCGCCGCGCCCACGGCGGAGCGGGACGGTCGGGGCATCGTCGTCGTGGCCCGGGCCGCGGTTCTGTTCGGCCCGCCGGAAGGCGGGCGCGTTACCGTTCGCTTCGTGCGCGAAGAAAACGATCGGTTCGAACGCCTGGACCCGTATCGCCCCGCGCCGCCGCTGGCGGATGAGGAACCGATTCGCAGGATGTTCGGCGGACAACCGGAAGGCCTCACGCGCCAGACCTATGCGGGCCAGGATTACCTGACCGCGCACCGCAAGCTCCCCCACCGTCCCATGGGCATCCTGGTGAGCGTGGCGGCTCGCGAAAGCGGGGCCCTGCTCCTGGGTTACATGAGCCAGAACCTCCCGCTGGTGTTCGTCTTCCTCAACCTGGCGCTGCTGTTCTTTTACATTTTCGCGCGTACGATCACGGAACCGATCCGTGTGCTCGTGCGGACTGTTCGCGATTTTTCTACTTATGGAAGTAAAAGCGAAAATCTAATGATTCCATCGGGCGACGAGATCGGCGAACTCACGCACGAAGTCCGGCGTTTGATCGCCGGGGGACGGGGTCCGGCATGAGGCTCCAACGATTTTCGAGCGAAATCAAATTTGCCCTCGTCAGTGGGGCGGCCTGCGCCCTGGCTCTGGCGTGGGTCTTCGCGGCGGACCACGAACCGCCCTGCCCCACCCCCGAACGCGTCGGTACCCTCCTCAGTGGCCGGGCCCAGGTGGGCGGGCGCTGGCTCCAGAGCGGAGACGCGCTCTTCGTCGGGGATACCCTGCGCACCGGGGACGGGAGCGGCACGGAGGTTCGTCTGGACCAGGGCGAAATCCTCAGCCCGGGAGCGGATACGGAGCTGCGCCTCGGCCCCACGGGCGCCTGTTCCATGCGCGATACGGTCACCCTCACGCGCGGCGAACTCCGCGTTCGCGGCCGAACCCGCCGCGTGCTCTGGATCGCAAGCGGCGCGCGAAAATTCGAATTCATCAACGGCGACGCGGCGCTCAAAACCGCCGGCGAAAGCATCACCACCCGGGTGTTCGCCGGGTCCCTGGTCGTGACCGGTCCGCAGGGCCGTCAGGTGCTTTCCTCCCGCCAGGAAGCGAAGGTCCGGGATTCGGTGACCGTGAACAATCTGGTCGTCCGTCCGCTCGTGCCGGAGGCGGACGGGATCGTACTGAGCGCGGGTCGCGGGGCCCGGGTGCGGTTTCAGTGGGAATTTACGAGAGACGGCGCGGTGTACCTCGATCTGGGCCGCGAGGCGAATTTCGCGAATCCTTTATTTTCACAGGAAGTAGGCGATTCACAGACGCGGCTGGATCTCCAGACGGGTCTGTACTACTGGCGCCTGCGCGCCCTGAACGCCGACGGCAAACCGATCGAAACGGGCGAAACGCGGGCTTTCCGCGTCCTGAACGTGGCCCCGCCGGTGGCCGTCGGGCCCGTGGGCGGACGCAAAATCGAAATCACCGGCAGTCGCGCACCGGTGCAATTTCGATGGCGATTCGCCATGCCCGAAGTTCCCTTCCGGCTGGAGGTGGCCACGGATCGTTCGTTCAAGACGATCGTCATGACGAAAGAAACCCGCTCACCCGCCGCCACCCTCGCCCTGCCCGGCGGGACGTACTGGTGGCGCGTTAGCGCGGGCCAGGGCGCGGCCGAAGACGGCCTGACGGGAGAACCGGCGCGCTTCAACGTGGGTACCGCCGGTGACCTGGCGAAAATCGGACTGAACGTGCGTTCCCCGCGCGGCGGCCGACGGATTGATCCGACCGAACGGGATGGTATCGCCTTTTACTGGAAAAGTTCGCCCGTCTTCGAACGTTTTCGCCTGGAGTTGTTCCATTACGACGGGCGTCTGGGTGCGCGCGTCTTCAAGGTGAAAACGGATCGCCGGGATTATTTTTTCGATCGCGCGGCGCGTCTGCGGCCCGGTTCGTACCGCTGGGTGGTGACCGGGTACCAGGAAGCGGGGCTCTCCGCCCAGGACCACGGCGATTTCACGATCGTGCTGCCGCCCGTGCCGGCACCGCCGCGCGTCGTCGCCCCCGGAAAAGCCTCGCCTGATTTCGACTCGTTCAAACCGACGCCGGGGCGGGGCAATCTGCGTCCCCCGGGAAACAGTGAATTCAAAATTTTAGGTCCCCCGGGAGGACGATGATGCAACTCCATATCATGCGACTATGTACCGCCGCAGTCGCGGTCCTGTTCCTGATCGCGGGAGATTTGTTTGCCCAGGAAAAATCGGTGAATATCCAATGGGACGGCGTCGCCGGGGCGAAAGAATATCAGGTGGAAGTTGTGGACCCCCTGCTCCAGCCTGTGTTCCGCAAAACAACCGCCGAAACGCGCATTTCGTTTCCGCTGCCGCCAGGCGATTATCACTATCGCCTTTCGAGCGTTGATAAACTGGGGCGGTCTTCGGAATGGTCCGACTGGAAACGCCTGCGGGTCGTTTCCGACACCCCGCCGGAACTCACCGACGAATCCGGGCAGGTTTTCGATCTGGAAGGTCGAGAAACTTCCATCCTGTTGCGCGGCAAAAATTTTCAGGAAGAGTCCGTGATCGCGCTGCGCGACCGCGCCGGAAGCAGCATACCCATTCAATCGCGGGAAATGCTCACCTCCGGCGGGGTGCGGCTCTTTTTCGATCCGTCCCAGATCAAACCCGGAACTTACGATCTGGTTTTGCGAAATCCCCCCGGCCGCGAACGACTGGTTCCGAATTATTTGCGGGTGCCCGTGCCGCCCGAAAAAGTGTACAATTACTGGCAACCGCTCGTTCCCGGAATTTCGCAAATGCGACGCGGCGAAACCCTGCGGGGCGGCCTCTTTCTGGGAGCTTTTATTGGTCTGGCGGGCGGGGCCGGGTACAACTACTACCAGGGCAGCACCCTGATCGCGCGCAAGAAAAGCGACATATTACTGCGGTTTTACACCGACCCGGTCCTGTATTATTTTGCTCAAGACACCTTGAAAGCGAACGTTTCTGATCATACCCGCCTGGCGGAGTATTATTATTATCAGGGAAACCTGTATTCGAAAGAAATCGCCTTTTATACTTCGAATTATAACGCGATGCGGGCCGCGCTCGGGGTTTTATACGTTTTTCATCTTACGGATTTGTTAAGAATCGGTAAAACCGAAAGTATTTCATATACACCAGGAGAGCTTTCTCGTCCTATCGTGACGGGAATTGTCGCGGGCGATGAAAACGATTCGTTCGCGGCGCTGGGGGTGTACTTTCAATTTTGAGTCGCCCCGGACCGATGGTACTACCGATGGGGCGTCCGTTCAAATTTTTTCTGACCGCCTGGATGGTCATCGGGCTGGGACCGTCCGCCTGTTCCATGCCCGCGGATGAGGAAGTGAGCGTCCTGCCCCTGTTGATGATCCTCGCGGATCCGGGTACGCAGAGCGCCGGGGTGACTCTGAGCCAGACTTCCGTGACGGCCACCGAAGGCGGAGCCACCGGTTCCTACTCCATCGCGCTGAATACTTCTCCCACGGCCACGGTCCGGATCGCCGTCAGTACCGACGCGCAGACCACCGCCAGTCCGACAACCGTCGCGTTTTCCGGTTCTGATTATTTCACGGCGCAGACCGTCACCGTGACCGCGGTAAACGATTCGAGCGGGGAAGGAACCCATACCGGCGCCATTGCGCACACGCTTTCTTCCAGCGATTCAGGCTACAACGGGCTGGCGGCGTCCGGAGTCACCGCCATCATCACCGATAACGACGTCCTGTGTAAAAGAATCTTCCGCACTACGACGACAACGACTGGCGCCATCGGAAGCATCACCGCCGCCGACGCGATCTGCGCCGCGGACGCGAGCAAGCCCACGACAGGCACGTACAAAGCCCTGCTCGTGGACGGCGTGAGCCGCATCGCGAGCACCACCGCGAACAGCGGCGTCGGCCAGGTTGACTGGGTCCTCGCGGCGAGTACGGTTTACTACCGGACTGATTGTACCACGGTGATCTTCGCCACCAATTCCGTGAAATTATTCGTGTTCGGCACGGCCACGAACAGCATCGACGCCACCGCGAACACGTATTATACGGGGCTGGCGACCGATTGGACGACCTCCGCGAACGATTGTACCAACTGGACCGTCACCGGGACCAACGGGATGTTCGGAATCGGCAACTCCACGAGCAACACGATGATCGCGCCGGGCGCCGCGGCCGCCTGTACAACCGCCCGCTCCCTGCTCTGCGTGGAACAGTGAGGATGCCGGATCACGCCGGGCTCAAGCCCAGGACCATGCCGGTTGTGATAAGAATTTCGTGTAATAGAACGGAATCATACTTATTCCGAATTTTTCATCGGCCATTTTCCATCGCGATCGATTTTTTTGTTGCTTTCTCCAGGGAAAGTGCTCAGGTTCTGAATACGGGCCCGGCTGGTCCGTCCAGGTGTAATGCCTATGAAGCTCCATCCGGACCTTGTTCGCGGCATCCGTATCGGTTCTGGAATCGGGGGGACCATGATCGTGATGGCCGCCGTCTCCGTCCTGGTCGCCCAGAGTATCAAAGTGTTTTCGGCCGGTGAACTCATTTCCGCGACAAACCTCAACGCCAATTTCGCTATCGCCGCTCCGGAAGGGGTTGTGGCCGCCTTCATGCTTTCATCCTGCCCGACGGGCTGGATTCCCGCCGACGGTGGCAACGGATCCCCCGATCTACGCGGCCGATTCATCCGGGGTCGTGACGACATGGGGACAGGCGCGGCCGGGAACGATTCGGGTGGAACCCGGGCGGTCGGGGACATTCAATCCGACTCGTTTCAGGGTCACCGGCACGGGATCAGCCATACGAACGTAAAAATAACAAACGGTTCGATAGAGGAGGCCAACACAATCATGCGCGGCTGGACGAGCGCAACCGGAGACACACTGACCGTCCAGGATCCCACCGTGGACGGCACCAACGGCACTCCGCGCACGGCGAACGAAACGCGCCCGAAGAACGTGACCCTTATTTTCTGCATGCGCAAAAACACCTGACGCGGTTTTCGCACGGCCGCATGTACCCCGGTCCGCCCCCTGCCCTTCCTTGAATCGAAATGCCTCTCAAAAGTAAATGAGCTGTATCGTCTGCAGCATGACCGGCGACCCAATCGTAAACTTCGCATCTTCCCAGCGCGGGGGCCCCATCCGCGATTTGGGATTGTTGGACACGGCGGCGCCTTCTTTCGGCATGCCGATAAAATTTGTGTCCAGCTTCCGATTGCGATTTTCATCGTGATAGACAGCCACCGCGTACACGCCGTAGGGCACTTTTCGTAGCAGCACCTCAACCCGGTCGCCCTTGATGGCGGCGATTTCGCCCCGGAGCGGGGTTTTTAAGAACGTGGCCGGGTCCTGATAGAGTCCGATCATGACCTGCCCGGTCGCGTTGCGCAGCCCGGTTACCACGACCGTCAAATCGCAGGTGGGCGCCGGCCCGGCGGTTCCCCGGCCCGGTCTGGCAAGGAGGGCCATGAGAATCATCGCGGCGAAAATTGGTTTTTTCATTTTGTCTCCCGATCAGCGGTCATCCCCCGCGTCGGCTCGTCCCCGGTCAGCAGCGCCGGCCGCAGAAAGTCGTTGAACCAGCTCAGACCGCGCTCTTTTAATATCGCGAAGTAGTTTTGAACACCGTACTGTGTGACGAAACGCAGATCAGCGCGGTTGAGATAAAAAATTTCGTGTGGCAACGGACAGCGGCCCGCCAGGGATCGTTCCAGGGTTTCGCGGGCGGGATCGAGCATCGGACTCACCAGAATCGCCTCAAACCAGGCGCGCGGATCGCCCAGAAGAATCGGCGCGACCGGAAAAGGAACCAGTTCCTCCGGCGACTTCGCGAAGGCGCCACTCGCCAGAGCCATGAACAGAATCCGGGCCAGCGCGAAGGGATGCGCAAACGAAAGCAGGCACTCACGCCCCAGCACCGGTCCCAGTCCGCAGCTGATATACCGGTAGGCGCCAGGCCAGCGCCCCGAAGGCCATATCTCCAGAACTCGCAGCGGCACCGTGCGCGTCAGATCCAGACCGAGCGCGAGTAGACCCGGATACAGCGCGGGATCTTGCGCGAGAAATTCGGCGAAGACCCCCGAATCCCAGACATACACCGGCGAACCCGCGAAGGTCTGGCGACAGGCGTTTTCGAAAAACGCCCGGTATTCGCGATCCGGCTCCGGCACGGGAGAGGCGTAGGAATTGATTAAAAAAGCGTCGCGAATTCCCGGCGACGGAAACGGGAATTCATCATCGGCGAACGGAGGCTGACCCGGAAGGGGACGCACCTGCCGATGCGGATCACGCACCAGACCCCGCGCGAAGAACGTACGCGCCCCCGGGGAAAGTTCCCAGGCGTTCGCGGTCGCTGTTTCTTCCGGTTCCGTGGCGGGCCCGAATCGCCCGGCGCGAAACCGGGTCGCGGGCAGGATGGTGTACATGCGCGCGAGCACGTACCCGACCAGCAGAACCTCCAGCACCATCGCCAGAAAACCGGCGAAGGGTACGGGCGGCAGCGCGAAAAAATCGAAGAGCCCGTGGAAAAAAATCGCCACCACCAGGGCTGCCAAAGCGGCCCGGGGCAGGTCCCGCCCGCGCGCGAGATACAAACTCAGCCCGAAGTTGAAATTGATGGCGGTATGAATCGGCGCGGAAATCAGGCCGCGCGTGAAGATCATCGCGGGCAGCCCGGCGTCCGCGTACGATCGTAAATAAAAAAAATTCTCGAAAAGCGCGAATCCAACGCCAACACCGCCGCAAAGGAAGGGCGCGGCGGCCAGGAATACCGAACCGGGCGCGGAATTTTCATTTTCGCCTTTAATATTTTTTTCACGAGTCAGAGCGAAAACAAGCGCGACAGCCACCGAACTTTTGATCAATTCCTCCATGAAACCCGCGTTCAGAAACGCGATCTGCAAGGTCCAGGTGAGCGCTTCGGAGGGCCTGGCCGCCAGCTCAAAATTCGGAAACAACGCGGAGTTGACCAGATCGGTTAGAACTCCCGCCAGCACGCCGCCCGCCACACCGAACACGGGCGCGGGGGCCAGGGTTCGGTAGGGGAAAAACCGGGCGATACGACTCAGAAACGCGCCGTACTCCGGAATCGATTTCGCGCTCAGGAGGAGTAGCAGGGGCACCACGGAAAGAAAAGCGAAAATCGCGTACAGGACGTTCATTTAGAGCCGATCCCAAAACTGTGAAATTTTGTCGAAGAAATCGCGGACACCTGCGTATGCCTGTGGGGCGCATCATATTTTCGTTTCATGCATAATCCGGGTTAATACGGCTCAATCACTCGCCCGTCGAAGGCTTTCGATAAATTTCGTTTCAGTTCACTCGGCAGGCCTTCGTCCGCGTAACTCGTATTCCAGAAGAGTTCGGTTACGACGACCGTCGTTCCACCCGGCGGCGGCAGGAGCACGCCCATCGCTTCGATGACGCCGACGGTTAATCGATCGGCCTCGGGATGGCCGGACGGTTCCAGTATCCGCACATCGAAAACGCGACCGGTGGACGCGATTTTATATTCGAATACGGCCGCGTACGGATCCGGCACGCGGTCCCAGTAGTCGCCCGATTGCGGCCCGCGAATTTTCGCGGAGATATAGTTGCTGTAGGTCAGGTCCTGGCGTTTGCCCGGCCGCCCGCCGACGCCAGGCGGTTTTTTTTCGACCAGGGGTCCCTGTCGATCGGGCGCTTCCTGACGCCCTGGCGCGGTTTCCTGGGGTCCATGGCGCGGCGTTTCGCCGGCCGGTCCGGGGAAATACTTTTGCGCCTCGTTCCCGCTGTACGCCCCGCCGTTCAATTCGAATTTATTTTGCGGTTTTTCGAAAAATTCCGGAACGATCGGAATCGGTTCGATTTCAGCGGGAGGCGGTGACGAAGGCCGCCGCGCGATTTCGAAGGAAACCGGAATGACGAGGGCCATCGCCAGGGGTGTCAGATGCAGGAGCAGCGAGGGCGCGGTCTGCGCGATAAAGGCCGCGCGCTTGCGCTCCAGAAAAATTTGTCCCGTGGCCCAGAAGGAATAACAATACGTGAGCACCAGACCCACGAGCAGACCGGCGCATACCAGGGGCTGGCCGAGCATAGTCTTAAACTGCGCATCGGACACCTGCGAACGCAAACCCAGGTTGCTTAAAAAATACCAGGTGAAGTTCGCGTTGAGCCCGGGGATATTCTGAACCCGTTCGCCGTAGACCAGCCCGGCGCTGATGACGAGATAAAACACGAACAGCCCCGCGCAGCAGAAGGCCGCCACCCCGGACACGCGCCGGCCGAGAAAAAAGTGGCCCCAGCCCGGGAGCAGCATTGCTCGCAGACGCGCGGCGCGCAGGCGACGTTCCCCCCGGGCGCGCGCCTCTTTCGTAAAGCGCACGAAGAGCCGGCGACCGGTCCGCAGCCAGAGGATCTGGCCCCGTACGGCGAAGGCGGCCAGGAACACGCACCAGAGCGTTACCGGAAAATCCGGGAAGAGCCGAAGCGGGTCCCGGTAAACTTTGAAAAGATCGGTTCCAAAAGATCCGCCCTGGCCTTCCACCGGCGCCGAAGGGCCCCAGATGGCCTGGTTGTTCAGCACAAACACCGTCAGGCCGATGGCCAGGAAGGCCAGCAGCGGTCCCGCTTCGCCCGGCGATTTGCGAACGGAACGGACCAAACCCTGGCCGGGGTGCCAGGCCGCGCCCGCCTGCCGGGTGATCAGGCGCAGAGCGCTCACCAGGAACAGGCCCGCCAGGAAAAAAAGCAACTGGCCGGAAAGCAGCGGAACTTTCGCGAATGTATCGCCGAGAAATTGAGAATACGCGATTGTATACGAATCGGATTCGTAAATAAAAAACAAATCGAGCGCGTGCAAAATCCCCGCGACCAGAAGGCCGACTGCCTGGAGGACGCCCGCCTGCAGGGCGTGGGCGCGCAAAAAAAACGAACGCGGGTATACGGTCCAGACCGCGAAGGGAACCAGGACACCCAACCCGAACAAATCCGCGCAGTAACAGAGGACAGCCAGGGCCCGCCAGGCGACGGGAATTTCACGTCTGTATTTCATGTTCATCGCAGCAATTTTTGGGGGATATCCGGCCTGCTTTTACTTGCGCGCAAAGTCACAGGGAGCGGTGCTGTCCTTCCATGTCTTCAAAAAAAGAAAAAAAGAAAGCGGACCCGGCCGAGATCCAGGAATCCCTGAAAGATATCGTGGCCCTGACCAAACGCCGCGGTTTTGTGTACCCCGGTTCGGAACTGTACGGGGGCCTGTCGGCTACCTTCGACTACGGACCGTACGGAGTGGAACTTTTACGTAATTTAAAAGACGCCTGGTGGTCCGCGTTTGTTCATCGCCGCCAGGACGTCGTCGGCCTGGATTCTTCCATAATCCTGCATCCGGATGTCTGGAAAGCCAGCGGTCATGTCGACTCGTTTAACGATCCGCTGTTCGATTGTAAACAATGCAAGGCGCGTTTCCGGGCCGACCATTTTCTGGAAGAATTCGCCGGCATCGAGACGGAAGGGTTAAAGCTCGCGGATATCGAACGGATTTTCAAAGACCAGGGCGCCGGTTTCGCCTGCCCGACGTGCGGAACGAAGGGTTCGTTCACCGCGCCACGCCAGTTCAATCTCATGTTCCAGACGCGCACCGGTTCGGTCGCGGGAGCGGACATGGAAGTGTATCTGCGCCCGGAAACCGCCCAGGGGATCTTCATTAACTTTAAACAAATCGTGGATTCGTGCCGTGTCAAAATCCCGTTCGGCGTGGCCCAGATCGGCAAAAGTTTCCGGAACGAAATCATCGCGCGGCAATTCATTTTTCGTACGCGTGAATTCGAACAGATGGAAATGGAGTTTTTCTGCGAACCGGGTACCCAGAAGGAATGGTTCGACCACTGGCAGGCGTTCTGCATGAAATGGCTGACGGATACGCTCGGCCTGCGTTCGGAGAATTTGCGCGTACGCGAACACGCTCCAGAGGAGTTGAGTTTTTATTCGGATCGTACGGTGGACATCGAATACAAATTCCCGTTCGGCTGGGGCGAACTCTGGGGCATCGCCTCACGCACGAATTACGATCTGGGGCGCCACGCTGAATTTTCGCGAAAACCGCTTGAATACAACGACCAGGAGAATAATCGCAAATTTGTGCCGTACGTGGTGGAGCCGGCCCTGGGCCTCAATCGCCTGTTCCTGGCCGTGCTCTGTGACTCGTACCGCGTGGAAGACCCGGGATCGAAAGAACAGCGCGTTCTTCTGTCCCTGCGTCCGCGCCTGGCCCCGGTCAAAGTCGGTATTTTTCCGCTCCAGAAAAAGGACGGACTGCCGGAAATCGCGCGCGAAATCTACGACGGCCTGGCGGATCTGTTTCCGGTGGACTACGATGCCTCTGGCGCCATCGGCAAACGGTACTACCGCCAGGACGAACTGGGTACCCCCTTCGCGATCACCATCGATTACGAAACGAAAGAAGACGGCACCGTCACCGTCCGTGAACGCGACAACAAAACCCAGGAACGGGTCCACAGGGATAAACTCAAATCGTATTTGACCCTAAAAATTCACGCCTGAATCAACAAGCGAATTTCGCCGATGAACGAGAACTACCCGAAAAACTTTTTAGCGGCCGGCTGGAACGTCGGCATCAAGGACGCGAGCCTCGACTTCGGCGTCATCCACAGCGGCACGCCCTGTAACGCCGCGGCCGTGTTCACGAAAAACAATTTCCCCGGCCATCCAGTCGTAGTCGGCCGCGAACACGCGCGCTCCGGTCGTCTGCAGACGATTATGGTCAACTCCAAAAACGCGAACGTGGCCACAGGGCCGGACGGCCTCGCGCTCTGTCGCGAAAGTTGCGACTGGGCCGCGCGGGCGCTCGGCATTGCCCCCGAACTGGTCCTGCCCTCCAGCACCGGGGTCATCGGCAAACCCATGCCGCGCGATAAAATCCAGGCGGCCTGCAGGTCCATTCCGGGACGTTTAACATCTGCCGATTTCGATGGCTTCGCCCACGCGATCATGACCACGGACCGTTTTCCGAAACGTGACGCCCGCACGCTCGCGAGCGGGATTCGCCTGTTCGGTTGCGCGAAGGGGGCGGGCATGATCGAGCCGAACATGGCCACGATGCTCGCCTATTTTTGCACGGACGCGGCCATGGAGGCCGCGGACCTGGATCGCCTGTTACGTACGGTCGTCAATCTCACGTTTAATCGCATTTCGGTCGACTCGGACACCTCCACCTCCGACACGGCCGTGGTGCTGGCCAACGGGGCCAGCGGGGTGCGGATCGGTTTTTCGCCTGAAGCGGAAGAATTTTTTTTAGAACGAAATCTCCGCGCCCCGGCGGATCTGGACGGCCTGGACCTCCCGGGCACCGACCCGGCCTCCCAGGAATTCACGCGCAACTTCTGGGAAATCGCCCTGGACCTCGCCCGGGACATCGCGCGGGACGGGGAAGGCGCCACGAAACTCATGGAAATTCGAGTAACGGAGGCCCGCGACCGCTCCCAGGCCCTTAAAATCGCCCGTTCCGTGGTAAACAGCCCGCTCGTCAAAACCGCGGTCTACGGGGCGGATCCTAACTGGGGTCGCCTGATCATGGCCGTGGGCAAGGTCTTCGATGAGCCGATCCCCCTGACGGGACTGCGGATCTTTTTCGGGGACATGGAACTGACCCAGGAAACCGACCCAAAAATTCTTTCGGGGTATTTACAAAACTCCGAAATTGTGATACGTTTATCTCTGGGCACCGGAAAGGCGGAGGAAAGGGTCTGGGGTTGCGATCTCAACGAAGCCTACGTCAAATTGAACGCGCTTTACACCACGTAAAAGCCGGTCATCCCCGATCACAAAAACATGCTGGCCGTTTTTCGAAACAGACTGGCGCGGCTGAAACTTTCAGCCCGCCAGAAAGGCTGGGTATTTTCCTTACTCTTCGGAATTATCATTGTAAGCGTATTTTATTCTCTGCGCTGGCTGGTCCCCGCCACGCTGCCGCGCCACAATGAGATCCTCACGCTGGTGTTTATCATTCTCTCCGTCCTGATTCTGTTCCCCGCCAGGGAACTCATTTTACGGCGGGTCCTGATGCGCTCGGAGTACGCTTCGCTCTTCGGCCAGGATTTTCATCATCTCGATTTTATCGCCCGCCAGTTTACAATGGACGCGCTGGTGGACGAAATTTATCCGGAGCTGATGTCCTGGCTGGAGGTGCGCACCGGCCGCCTGGCCGTGCTCGGCTCCGACCGTCAGCACTTTCAGTTTTTCGTCTACCGCAACGGCCAGGTTTCGCGCGGGCGTTTCACCGGTTCGCCACCGGACGAAGACCTGGTACGGGTGCTCAAATTTAAACACGCGCCGCTGGACCACCGGGAGGACCAGGGCACCGAGGCCAGGGAATTGCTTGCGAAGTATCGCGCCACGATCATCCAGCCGTTTTTCTACCGGCGACGACTGCTGGGGTACCTGATCCTGGGCGAAATCCCGCGCACCCGTTTCGCCCGGCGCGCGCTGAATATGTTCGCGCGCAAAGCGGCCATCAGCATCCAGAATCATATTCTTTCGGCGAAGATCATCGATTCGCATCCGTTCGAATACGAACTGCGCAACGCGCGCAAGGTGCGTAATTTGCTCCAGAGCGCGCCCATACCGCAGATCCCCGGGTACGCGCTCAAACTCCTGCGCGATCCGGACATGCCGTCCGTCCTCGAATTTTTTCGCGGGCGAGAAGTCTGGTACCTGGCGGCGCTGTGCTCCTCCAGGCAGAACAGCGCGGCCGGTCTGATCATGTCCGGGATCCTGGGCCGGCTGTACTCGACCATGCACCGCGAAAAAAATATTTCGCTGCATCGCCTTTTGAATGAATTGCGCAAAGACCCGGAACTGGCTTTTTCCGCGTACCCGTTTCAGATTCTCCTGGGGGAACTGCGGCCCGATAGCAACAGCCTGGTCCTCATGGTGGACGGCAAAGATTACCACATTGCTCATCCCGCCAGGCCCGGGCGTTCGCTCGTTTCCGTAGGCTGGCGCAATTTCCTGGAACTGGCGGAGAACGAAACGATTCGCATCTCGTTCCAGGACGATCCCCTGCTGGATGTCACGCGAGTCAGCGGTCCCGGTCAGGTCCAGCGCGGCGAAGCCCTGTACATGCCGCAGGCCGAACAGCGCCCCTTCCCGCGCACCGCCGGCCCCCTGTCATGATTCATCGCCTTAATTTTATTCTGGGCTCGCTGGTCCTCCTGGTCCTGTACGCGGTTTACCTGGAGCCCGGTGGATTTCGCCTGCCGCGGTACTTTTCCGAAGACGGCACAATTCTGCCGATCGGCGGCGATTTCGGCCCCGACGTTCACACAGAGCGCATTCACTCCCTGGACGGGGCCGATCCTTCCGGCAGCCCGGTGCTCTTTGAGGATTCCCTCCCGGTGATCGTGGTCACGGACGCCGGCGTGGGCCTCATGCGTAAGATTCCGAACGACGTCCTGCAGGTGGTCTTCGATTTTAAGTTGATCATCTTGCTTTCCTTTATTTCGCTCTGGGCCGGCTTCTGGTTTCTGGCGGCGGGTAACGACGTGCATCTGGCCGCGTTCTGTTTCGTGTTCTGCGCTTTGTTGTTCACGGCCGTGACCTCCAACGCGTACCACAACCTGGGCTTCGCGCGCCAGATCGCCCTGTTCACCATGGTTCCGACCGTACTCAATATGGGTCTGCGCACCACGGGCAAGGAAGTCTCCGGGTACCTGCTGCTGGGTGAACTGGTCGCTCTGACTTTTTTTTCGCTCGTGGCGTACGTGGGCCAGACCAACCCGGAAACGATGCGCAATCTGTACGAAATCACCTTCGCCCTGCACTTTTTCGTGCTGGGCGTCGTCATTTTATTACAGGCGAATAACGCGCTCGGCAAAACGGACGATCCGATCGTCCGCCGGAAAAACTGGGTTTTGCTGACCGGCACGGTGTTTGGATTTCTGCTGCCGGGCTTTTTATTTAAGTACTATCGCCTCTGGACCGACGAGAGCCCGATTACCGTCGTGATGTTGCTCCAGGCCCTGCTCCCGGCCACGATGATTTACAGCACGTACCGCATCCAGCTCCTGCCCTTCCAGTTCGTTTTGACCCGTTCGATCCTGGCGGGACTCCTGACAATGACGTTCATCCTGGTGTACGGGGCCGTACTCTTGATCCATTCCCTGCTGCTGCCCGAACAGGAAGAACAGAATCACTGGATCGTTCACGTGATCTTTCTTTTGATCCTGGTGTTTTTCCTGGACCCGGCGCGCAAGCGGATCGCCAATCTCCTGGAACGGCGCATCTTTCGACTCAGCCCGGAGTTGACGACTTCCCTGGAATACCTGGCCAAATCGATTTCCTCGCCGCTCAAGATCCACGCCGGCGCGCGAACGTTTTTGAACGAGCTGGAACGAACGCTTGACGTCACCCGGGTGCAGTTTTTGTTCGCGAGCGATTTATTTCCGGAGCTGGATTTGCGCTTCGGTCAGATTTTACGCCGGTCCGCGCGAAGTCCCTTCTGGAATTATCTGCGGCCGGATCGAATCGTCGTGACCTCGTACCTGACGTACGGCGCCGGTGTGCGCAACGATTTATATCGTTATCTTATGCGCCACAACGTATACATGACCATCGGCGTTTCCAACCCGGCCTCCGGCACCTTTTTGCGCGACAACTCGCTCATGCCGGATTTTCGCAAACTCACGCGCGCCCGCGGCGAACCGGTGAACATTCGCGCGGCCATCCTGTTCGGGCCGCGCCGGGACAAACGAAAATATCGATTGAGCGAAATTCGTTACATGCAGGAAGCCGCGCGCCTGGTGGGCATGTTGATTTTCAACTACTCCCTCCTGGCCCAGGAAATCGAAAAACGACGCCGCATCCGCGAGTTGTATCTGGCGGGTCAGGTGCAGCGCAGTATCACCGGCAGCGTGGAAAATCCCGTGCGCGGCGTGCAGATCTCGTCCTTCAACGCGCCGGTGATTTCGGTCACGGGCGATTATCTGGATCTGATTCCCCTCGGTCCCCAGCGCCTGGCGTTTTTCCTGGGCGACGTGAGCGGACACGGACTGGGCACCGGGTATCTGGTCAGCGCCATGCGTTCGATCGTGCGCTCGCACCTGGAGAGCGGAGCGGGCCTGCGTGAGACCGTGGAAACACTCAATCATTTCCTGATGGAACGATACGGAGGCAACGAGTTCATCACGCTCTTCGCCCTGATTTTGAACACCGACTCGGGGGATATGGAGTACATCAACGCCGCCCACCCCGGCCCGTTTCTCAAAACGCCGGGGCAGAACGAATTAATGCGCCTCCAGGATTCGCAGCGACTGCTGGGCATCCTGCCGCGGCCGTATACTTCGTCCCACATCAAACTCCAGGGATCGCAGCGACTGATCCTGTATTCGGACGGCGTGCCGGAAACCTTCAACGAACACGAGGAAGCCTTCGGCGATCCACGTCTGATCGATTTTATCCGCGCGCAGGGAGACCGAACCCCGGCTGAAATCGTCCAGCTTTTACAGGAAGAATTGAGCGCGTTCCGGGGCGCGGTACCGCGCAGCGACGACACCACCTTCGTGGTCATTGAATTCCAGCCCCGCTTCGCGCCGGTGCGCGGCCTGCTGTCCCTGCTGGGCCTCGAGAATCGTTAGGCCGACAGGTAATAGTATTTTTTTCGCGTGTCCCGTGATTGGGTTTCCACCCATCGGGGGCCTGGTAACTATTGACCTCACTATGGCGCGAATCCTCTGCATCGGCGCACATCCGGACGATCTGGAAATCGGCATGGGCGGGACCATCTGTCATCTGGTGGCCGCCGGGCACGCCGTCCACCTGCTCGACCTGACGGACGGAGAACCGACACCCATTGGATCGCACGAGATCCGCATCCAGGAATCCCAGGCGGCGGCCCGCGTCCTCGGCGCCCCGCGCGTGACGCTGGATCTGCCCAATCGTTTTTTATTCGATACTGTGGAACACCGGAAAACCATCGCCACGGAAATCCGGCGAATCCGGCCCGACTACCTGTTCGCGCCCTGGGTGGAGGATGGCCACCCGGATCACATCGCCGCCGGGCGACTGGTGGAGGCCGCGCGTTTTTACGCCAAGCTGACGAAATCGGACATCCCCGGCGAACCCTGGTATCCGGTCCGTGTCCTGTATTATTTCCCGGTCCACATCCGCCTCCGGGTGGGGCCCTCGTTTGTGCAGGATATCGGCCCGTTTCTCGAAAAAAAAAAGACCGCCATCCTGTGTTACGCGTCTCAATTCCAGGGAGATGTGAAAGTCGCCTTCGTGGAGAACGTCCTGGTCGAGAACCGCTACTGGGGGTTCCAGAGCGGGTTCGCTGCCGGCGAGCCCTTTTTTCAACGTGAAGTGGTCGCTCTGAACGCCTGGCCCGAGGGTTATTTATAATAGTTCATTTCAAATCCCGATTTGAAATGAACGCAAGCTCTGATTTGCGCGCTGGAAATCATGGAAATTTTTTTACCGGACGATCCCTCCGCTCTTGAAGCGAAACTCAGCACGCGCATCCTGCCCGAACAGAAAGGAGTCATCTGCCCGGATACCGCCCGCGAGCACGCTCTGGCTCTCCGCAAAGGAATCGTCGGTGAAACCCCGCTCTCCGCACCGCTGATCATGACCGGCCACCAGCCGCTCTTTTATCCCCCCGGCATTCTTATCAAAAACCTGCTGGCCGGAACACTGGCCCGCGCCCTCGACGGAACGGCTTTGAATCTCGTGGTGGACACGGACGAGGAAGAACTCGTCTGGCGTTATCCCGTGCTGGCTTCCAGATCCGGCGGCGGTGTGGCCGTGGGCGCGCGCGTCGTACTCGCCTTAAATCGACCGGGAGCGGTTTTAGGCGAACAGGGCTGGGAAGCGGAAAAACGCGCCGCGTTCATGAACGGCCTGGAAGAAGCCTCTGCCGCGGCCGGCCAGATTTTTCCCGCCGCCCGGGCCACGAGCATCCAGGCGTATCTGCGTAAGGTGACCGAATTCGCGCGGACCTCGGAACACCCGTTCGACGCGGCCTTACGGCTGCGCGAAAGTTACGAACGGGAAATTGGGCTTTCGTTGCGGACGGTCTTCGTCAGCGAACTGATCCAATCGGCCGCCTATCGTTACTTCGTGGACTCTTTGCGGAGGAACGCCGCGGGCTTCCGCGCGGCCTACAACTCGGCCCTCCGCGAATACCGTCGGGTACACCGGATCAAAAATCCGGCCCAGCCTCTGCCCGATCTGGACGCGCGCGAACTGCCCTTCTGGGTGGTCAAAGACGGCCGGCGGGTGGCCCTGCTGGAGGAAGAAAACATTCGCGATCGACCGATTCTGCCGCGCGCGGTGACCCTCACGTTGTTCTGTCGCCTCTTCCTGGGCGATCTGTTCATCCACGGCCGGGGGGGCGCGCGTTATGATCAAATCACGGACGCGATTTTAATAAACTTTTTCAACTGTTCCGGAGCGCCCTATACGGTGGCCTCGGCCACGCTCGCACTCGAACCCCGTGAGGAATTCCCGCTCAAGGCGCGCCTGCCCGGCGAAATCGACCGCGATATTCGCGACCTCGACTTCGATCCGGCCCGATTTCTGGCGCCCACGGATCCCCTGCGCCGCCAGCGGGAGGAGTTGATCGCCCGGTGGCGCGCGCGCAAGGACCCGGCCGGGTTGCACCGCGAGTTCGTTGGGTTACGAGAGCGGGCACGCGCGCGGCTGGGGGATTTTGAGACCGAACTCCTGCGCGAAAAAGAACGGGCCGAACTTGTGGCCCGCAACCGGGACGTCTTTTTCGACCGCGAATACCCGTTTTTCTTTTACGATCTGACGCCCCTGCACGAGGCGGTGCGTCCGTACGCGGCCCTGCGTCTGTCGGGAATTGCGAGCGGCACATGAACGCTAAATTTTATCCAGAACGCGCAGGGCCTGCTCCCGGTCGCGCAGGACGATGATCCGCTGGTCCAGATTGGTCAACTCGAAGATTCGCGCCACGGTACCCCGCGCGCCAATGACGACCGAACGTCCCTGGCGTTCTTCCAGGAAAGTAAACATTCGTAAGAATGCCGCCAGGCCCGATGAATCGACGTGTTCGAGGCCGGATATGTCGATGATGAATTTTTTGAGACCCTTTTTATAAAAAGAATCGAACCGATCGTTGAACTCCGGCGCGGAGTACAGATCAAACGTCCCTGACAGCTCCAGCGTTACAACACCGTCCGCTTCCGTTTCCCGGGTTTCCAGCATGAGACCCAAACAGAATCATATTTCGAAAAAATCGCAAGCGGAAAATAACCAGGTCAATGCGGGCTATTTAAAAAGATTTCCGAGCGCGTCGGTGGCGGAGGCTTTGTCGTAATCGGCACGGTCGATCAACTTGAGCGGCAATTTTTCAGCGCGGATGCGCGCCAGAATTTTCCCGGTTTCGGAAGGAGACCGCGTGGCCAGGTATTCGAAGGTCGTACCGCACTGGGGGCAGGTCCGGTCTTTGACGAAGTTGAGGCCGAGGTTTTTACAGCTCGCGCAGGAGCCGTACAGATCGTCGATCAACATCAGGTGTTTTTTCACAGTGTCAATATCGACTTCCTGCCAGATTCGCACCGAACGGCGGGCGCTTTCTTCTCCATGGTCGGCCATGCGCATGGATGGCGGAAAAATCGGATCCGGTCAACCGGTTTTTCACCACCATCCGGTTAGCAATTCTCGGCGACGGCGGAAGTCCCTTTGTTCAGGTCACCAGCCTGGTTTCGTACGTCAGGTTGAAAACCGGTGACGTACAGATTTTTCAAGTCATCAGCCTGAAAAATTTAAGGCGCGGTCGAGCCCGCCGGAGGCGCGAAACGGATCTTACACAAGGTAGCCTGTCAGTCCAGGGCGACGACGGGTCAATTCATCAATATCGCAGCGTCACACCCACAGCGGCATCCTGCCCGTCGAAACGGAAGGCAATCTGGAAGAAGCCATCTTCCTGCTCCATTCCAGAGCTGCGATTTGTAGTTTGTGTGCAGCAGACCCTCGCGGATCCGGTCGTAAGCATTTTGACCTGTGGGAAGGGTGATAAAATGGCGGAAAAGAGAGTTGACTATCAATAGACTGTTATTAGACTATTGTTATGGAAGAAATACCGCTGAGCGAGGCTAAGGCCCATCTTGGGCGATACCTGGAACAGGTGCAGAAGGGGGAGTCCTTTCTCTTCTGCAACCGGAATCAGCCCATGGCGCGCCTGGTGGGTCTGGAGAAATCCGACCACAATCGCCCGCTCCGCTTCGGCTCCTTAAAAGGCCGTTTCCGCGTACCGGACGATTTCGACGCTCCGCTCGCGGACTTCGAAAAGGATTTTTATTCGTGATCGGCATCCCGACCGGCTATCGGCAAGGATAAGCTTTTGGCGCGCGTTCTCGTCGATACTCATTTAATTCTATGGGTCCTGCTCGACGACCCGCGCCTGCCCGAAAATCTGCGCGGAGCGATGTCCTCCGCGGATCACACCTGGATCGTTCACCAGGCCTCCATCTGGGAAATTCAGACCAAATTCGATCTGGGACGGCTGGACCTTCCCGCACCTCCGAACGAGTTCTTACTTACCGCGATCGAGGAAGCCGGCTTTGCGCGGCGCTCGATCGAAGACGAGGCCATCTTTCTACTCGGGAAGCTGCCGCCGATTCACCGCGATCCCTTCGACCGCCTGCTCGTCGCCCACGCGTTGCTTAACGGGTGGCCGCTGGCTACGGTTGACCGTACCATTTTACGCTATCCAGTGAACGCCTTCCGCTGACCCGGATCATGCACGATATTCTCCATGAATTTTTCCCGCACCGACCAGGTCCGCCAGCGCGACGTTTTCCCGCGCCAGGAACTCGTCGATGCCGCGGTTGATGGCCGCGGGCAGGCCGGGCCCGCGGTAGATATAACCCGTGTAAATTTGTATCAGGGAAGCCCCGGCCTGGATTTTTTCCAGCGCGTCCGCCGCCGAAAAAACGCCCCCCACCCCGACCAGCGGGAGACGTCCCTCCGTGCGCCGAAAGGCGCGCGCGATCATGGCCGTGCTGCGCCCCGCCAGCGGACGCCCCGACAGGCCGCCCGCCTCCTCGCGGCTATCCGGCAGACCGGTCCGGTCCAGAGTCGTGTTGGTCAGGATCAGGCCGTCCAGACGATGATCCAGGGCCACCGCCAGCACCTCTTCGAATTCCGCGTCGTTCAAATCGGGGGCGATTTTGAGGAGCAAAGGTATTTTTTCACCATGAAATTTATTATCAATATACAGGCGAATTTCTCGCAACAGGGCCGAGAGGCGATCTTTTTCCTGGAGCTTGCGCAGTTCGGGGGTATTGGGCGAACTGACATTGATCGCGATATAATCCGCGAACGGGCCCAGGCGTTCAAGCGAGTACAGGTAGTCGGCCACGGCCGCTTCCAGCGGGGCCACCTTGCTCTTGCCGAGATTGATACCGTGCGGAACCGACCGGCGCTGTCGCGCCAGCAACCGCGCCGCCGCGTCCGCGCCCGGGTTGTTGAATCCCATGCGATTGACCAGGGCTTCGTGGGTGGGGTAGCGAAAGACTCGCGGCCGGGGATTGCCCGGCTGGGCGCGCGCCGTGAACGTTCCGGATTCGACGAACCCAAAACCCATGCGCGCGAGAAAGGGATACAGGTCGCCGCGCTTATCGAAACCGGCCGCCATGCCGACCGGGTTGGGAAAGTCCAATCCGAAGAGTCGCAGCCGCAGACGCTCCGAACGATACTCGTAATGACGCTCCAGCAGAGTCCCCATGCCGGGTAACGCCGCGGCGAACCGACCGGCGAATCGCGCCAGTTCGTGCGCGCGCTCCGGCTCCAGGCGATACAACAGGGGCGCGATAATCGAACGAAAAAAACGGGCTTCGTCAGCGGACCGAGGACCGTTCAAACCACGCCTTCCGGACCCACGCCGAGGAGTTCCACATCCACGGCTACCTTTACGACGTGTTTGCCGCCGCCGAAGATGACACCTTTGAGCGGGGACACGTCCGAGAAGTCACGCCCCCAGGCCAGAGTTACGTACTGTTTGCCGGGACTCTGGTTGTTGGTCGGATCGAAACCGACCCAGCCCACTTGCGGAAACCAGACCGAAGCCCAGGCGTGGGAGGCGTCCGCCCCGCGCAGCTTCGGACGGCCGGGGGGCGGTCTGGTTTCAATGTAGCCGCTGACGTAACGGGCCGCGAGACCGATGGACCGCGCGGCGGCGATGAACAGATGCGCGAAATCCTGGCATACCCCGGCGCGTTTTTCGAGCACCTCGCTCAAGGGCGTACCCACGCGCGTTGATTTGGGATCATAATCGAATTCTTCGTAGATGCGCGCCGTCAGATCCCGACAGGCGTCGAGGAGCGACCGGCCGTGCTGGAAACTCGGAGCGGCGAATTTCGCGTATTCCGGGTCCGTATCGGCCATAGGCGAACCGAGACGATACTCGCGGATGGCGTATTGTTCCGGGAGATCCAGGAGGAACCGCGCGTCTTCCCAGGCGCCCGCGAACGATTCGGGGATTTCATCGCCCAGCACCTCCACAGTGCTTTCAGCCGTGAGCGAAAACCGTTTGTGTTCGCGCGAAACGGAAACGTACACGACGCGATTGCCGAAGTAATCCAGGTGCTGGCGCGTGAAGGCGACCTCCGGCTCCACGGTCACCGAACCATTGATCAACTTCTGCGCTTTCAGATCGCGCGGAAGAATGCAGGCCAGGCTGTGGCCGAGCACTACCGGTTTCTGGTACTCGTACACGGTACTGTGGCGGATACGGTAGAGGTTCATCAACCGCTCCCCACGAGCAGACGCGGCCCTTCCACGCGCGAAAGATAACTGGTATGCAGCACGTCCGAAAACTCACGCAGCAGCCGGTTGATGCGGCCCACCAGCGATTCGAGCGCGAGCGAGCTGCTTTCGCCCGCTTCTTTCGTGGCGAGCAGACCCGGATCGGCCAGGCGCAACAGGCTGAGCGCTTCGAGTACGATTTTTTCCTCGCGCGAGCGGAACGATTGCCTCTTGCCAGGCAGGCGCGCCGCGATCATCTCAAGCGCCGCCAGTTGAAACGCCACCGAACGCGGGTTGGTTTCATCCAGGAGCAGTAAATCGAGCACCAGATCCTCGCCAAACCCGGCCGGGTACCGCCAGCGAAAGGTCCGCAGCGACATCTGAACGCTCAGCAAACGCTCCAGCACGAAATCGTCGCGCCCCGTTCCGTCCGACCAGATCGAGCCGATTAAGGAAACCGAGTTGAGGGCCTGCTCAAGGCAGCGACCAAGATCGAACATAAAATACGATACGACGCGCACCATGCTTTCGTCGGCCAGGCGACCGAACGCGGCCAGGCGCATCAGCACCTGTTGCAGATCTTCCAGCACGCGTGAGGGATCGTAACGCGTCGGCAGGCAATCCCGTAATGAATTCAAAATGCGCCAGGCGTCGTCCGCCAGAAGATCCTGGACATCGCGTCCGCAGTCCAGCGCCGCATTTAAATTAAAAGCGAGCGAACCCGGTCGATCGGGGTTGTAGATCAGATCAAACAATTCCGCTTCCGGGGCCGCGAAAAGTTCCGGCGCATTTCCCGTGAATCCGGGATAGGCCGTGGTCAGGTGCGTGAGCGCCACGAGCAGGACCGGGAGCGCCGGGGGGCGCGATTGTTCGTTCGCGTCCGCGAGCCAGCGTAAAATTTCGCGTTCAAGACGCAGCGTGGTTTCCGCGCGTTCAATGTAACGGCCCAGCCAGAAGAGGCGTTCGGCCGCGTGCCTGGCAACATCGGCGCCACCGCGATGTACGGCGCCCGGATTCTCGCTGCGTAGCAGGGTGACTTCGCGCCGCGGCTCGGAGGCGATCACCCAGGTGTCCTTCGAAATCCCACCCTGCTGACCGGAAACAAGATTACTGTCTGACCCGCGAGCCACGCGTGTAAGGCCGCCGGGCATCATCACGTAATCGCCTTCGCGGGCGACGAGGTATGTACGCAGGATCATGGACCGGGGTTCCACCTGCCCGTCGATCAACGTGGGCAGAGTGGACAGCGGCACTGCCTCCTGGCCGACGTATTCGTACGGCCGCGCGCGGATCCGGTCCACCAGGAGCGAACGTTCGTTTACGGAAAGTTTTTCCGGATGAATCGCCAGCGATCGGATTCCCGGCGTGATCGGTTGAATCGTATACCGGTCGAGACCCGCGATCACCGCTTCACGGCCGGCGGGGTCCCCGCACCATACGGTGGGCACGGAAGGCAGGCGCAAATCCTGGCCCAGGAGCTTGCGACACAGTTCGGGTAAAAAGGGTAACAATGCCGGGTTCTCCAGGAGTCCACTCCCCGGGGGATTTAAAATCGCCACCTGTCCCGTGCGCGTCGCTTCCAGCAGACCGGGCACACCCAGAACCGAATCAGGTTTGAGTTCGAGCGGATCGGCGAACCGGTCGTCGAGCCGGCGCAGAATCACGTCCACCCTGCGCTGGCCGTCGAGTGTGTTGAACCAGACTTTCCCGTCGCGCACGGTCAGGTCGGAACCCTGCACGAGCGGGTACCCGAGGTACCCGGCCAGGAACGCGTGTTCGAAAAACGTTTCGGTGCGCGGACCGGGGGTGAGCAGAACGATGCGCGGATCGTCGCTGCCGGGCGCGGAGCTGACGAGCACCTCGCGCAGAGCGCGAAAGTACAGGGCCAGGCGATGAACCTGCGCGTCGCGAAACAGGGACGGCAGAACGCGCGAAAGCACGATCCGATTTTCCAGGGCATACCCCGAGCCGGACGGAGACTGGGCGCGGTCGTTCATGACGACGAATTCTCCGGACGGCAGGCGTCCCAGGTCAACGGCGTAAATGTACAGAAACCGGCCGCCGCGGGTGATGCCCTGGCAGGGTCGCTGAAAATCGCCATGGGCGAAGATCACCTCCGGCGGAATCAGGCCTTTTCGCAATAAATCACGGGGACCATAGATATCGCGTAAAATGAGATCGAGCAGCACGGCGCGCTGTGAGAGGCCCTGTTCCAGGCGGCTCCACTCGGTGCTCTGGATCAGATTGGGGATGGGATCCAGCGACCAGGGACGTTCGCCCACCGATCCGTTTTCGCTTTCGTAGACGTTGTAGGTGACGCCGCTTTCGTGCAGCAGGCGATTGATCTCGTCCCGCCGCAGCAGCAATTCATCGACGCCGAGGCGCTCGATGGAATTCATAAAAAAAGTCCAGTGCTCGCGCGCGGACCCGGCCCCGGCGAGCATCTCGTCGTAACGATCGGCTCTCCCGCGGTACGTTAAAAAAACCGGCTCGGCCATATGGGAATGTCAGGGATCGACCAGACGCAGGTCAAGCGTATGCGGAAATTCGTGGTTCAAGACTTCCGGCGCGGGCGGCACCTTCCCGGGTGTATGCCCGTGCGGCCAGAACCTTGGCTGGCGCCGGGCCTCGGCTTCGGCCGCGTTGACCGGCCGTTTTTCGTACGCCCTGCCCCCTGGATGTGTTACGTGATACGTACAGCCGCCGAGCGACCGGCCCAGCCCTGGATCAACCAGATCGAACACAAGCGGCGCGTGTACTTTTAAATTCGGATGTAAGGTATGCGTCAAATGCCAGGCTTTGAAACGAATTCCGGCGACAAATTCGCCGGGCAGGCCGGTTGGACGCAGGGGGACGCGAAATCCGTTGCAGAGGACGACCCGCTTGCGCGGATCAAATCCGCGCGCCGTAATTTGAACGCGCTCCAGGGCCGAATCCACCATCCGCGACGTATTGCCGGCGACCGATTCCTCCCCGAGCACGTGCCATGGTTCCAGGGCAGCGCGAATTTCCAGCATTGTGGACTCAATATTTACCGATCCGAAAACTGGAAAACGAAATTCAAGAATGGGTTCGAAAAATTCGGGCGGAAAAACGAAACCGAATTCGGCGAGATCGGTCCGCACTTCGTCCAGATCTTTTTCAAGATAAAAGGGCAGCATAAAACGATCGTGCAGGTCCGTTCCGAAACGCCGGAACGGGAAAAAATAATCCTCACGCAATAGCCTGGCCGCGATCGCCCGCACCAGAAGCATTACCGCGAGATTCATGCGCGGATGCGGCAACATTTCGAAGGCGCGCAATTCCACCAGTCCCAGACGGCCGGCGAGTCTGTCCGGCGGATACAGTTTGTCAATGCAGATTTCAGCGCGGTGCGTATTTCCGGTAAGATCCGTTAAATGGTGGCGCAGCAGGCGGTCGCAGAGCCAGGGCAGGGAACCGTCCAGGGGCATTTTCTGAAAGGCGATTTCCAGTTCGTACAGCGACTCGTGCCGGCCTTCATCGATGCGCGGCGCCTGCGATGTGGGTCCGATAAAAAAACCCGAAAACAGATACGACAGCGACGGATGATGTTGAAAATAAGTGACGAAACTGCGCAGCAAGCCCGGTTTCAGGAGAAAGGGACTTTCAGCGGGTACGGGACCCCCGAGGGTGATGTGATTGCCGCCACCCGAGCCGCCGGGTCTGCCGTCCAGTTGATACTTTTCAGCCACGAGCATTTCGCGCCGCGCCTCCTCGCCCAGCACCAGAATTAAATCGCGCAATTCCCCCCAGGTATCGCAGGGCGGAATATTCACTTCGATAACGCCCGGATCGGGGGTCACGAGCAGGGTCCGCATCCGCAGGTCGAAGGGCGGCGGATAACCTTCGAAAAACACCTGAAACCCTTTCGCCGCGACGGCGTTTTCAATCGCTCCGACCAACCCCAGCCAGTTTTCGAGGGCGTTCTGCGGCGGTAAAAATACAAACAGCGCGCCATCGCGTAATTCCACACAGAGCGCCGTGTGCAAAGAAAAAGCTTCCGGCGTGATTCGATCGCGTCGCGCGATTGTCTCGAAGTCCGCGCCCGAAATGGGCGCTGTCCGATAATCGGACGGCTTCTGTAACGCGGGCGGAGTTTCAAACGTGCTCGGCTCGTAATTGCCGTGTTCGCCCGGAAATGTTTCCGGGCCCAGATTACCGAGCGGCAGTCGATACCCCATGGGTGAATCGCCGGCGATCAGCACGACCGGTTCGCCGATTTCGTCCCAGCGCGCGCTGGTCCATACCGACCGTTCGTTCCACCAGCGCAGAGGCAGGACGAAGCCGCGCACCGGCGGAACACCCGGGAAGGACCCTCCACCGATTTCGCCCGCAATTGGATTGCGTGCCGATTTTACGAAATAGTCCCCGAGGCCCAGACGACGGGCTATTTCCAGAATCAATTCGTGCGCGTCGTCGATGGTTCGCGCCCCGCGCGCGGTCCGGAAGGCGGATACCTCCGGCGTTTCAAAACCCCCTTCGCGGGCCAGGAGCTCCGAACGTTCCCAGACCGAAGCGCCATCGTTTCGATAATATACTCCCAGCGCCCAGCGAGGCAGTTCCTCACCCGGATACCATTTGCCCTGGCCGTGGAACAACAAACCCCCGGGAGCGAAACGCCCCGCCAGTCGGTACAACAACCGGGCGCCGAGAGCGCGTTTGGCGGAACCGAGGGCCCGAACGTTCCATTCGTCGCCGTCGGGGTCTTTCGCGAACACGAAGGTGGGCTCCCCGCCCATGGTTAAATGAACGCCGAGACGCCGTAATTCCTGGTCGACATTTTCACCCAGCGCGTCGAGCTGTTCCCAGACGGCTCCGGTGTACGGCAGCGCGGACGATGGCTTTTCGCGTATTCTTGAAACTTGCATCTCGTAGGTGAAAGTAGACTCGCAGGGTTCGTGCGCCCCGGAGAGGGGGGCGGCGTTCGCCGGTTCGGGAGTACAGGCGAGCGGGATATGACCTTCGCCCGCGAACAGGCCCGAGGTCGCGTCCAGCCCGATCCAGCCCGCGCCGGGGAGATAGACCTCACACCAGGCGTGTAGATCGGTGAAATCTTTCTCCGGGCCGACCGGTCCATCCACGGGCTTCTGGTCGAAGGCCAGTTGCACCAGGTAACCGGAAACGAACCTGGCGGCCAGACCGAGGTGACGGAGGGTCTGCACAAGCAGCCAGGCGGAATCGCGGCAACTGCCGCTGGCCCGGGTCAGGGTCTCCTCCGGGGTCTGAACACCCGGCTCCATGCGAATGGAATAATCGACGCGGTCGCGGACAAGCTCCGTGAGTTTAGAAAAAAACGGTACGGATGGCATTCCGCCTGGTTGATCGAAGATACGGCGAATTTCCGCCAGCCACGCGACAAATTGCGCTTCGCCCGTCAGGGTGCGCAAAAAGGGGGAAAGCTCGGCCTGGTTCGAAGCCGGGTACCTGAACGGGACGCTCTCGAAGCCCTGCTCCACGAAAAAATCAAAAGGATTGATGGCCACCAAATCCGCCACGAGATCAACTTCAACCTGGAACCGATCCGTGGCATCCGGGACGACGACCCGGGCCTGGAAATTGCCGGAAACATCCTGCTGCCAGTTAAGAAAATGCTGGTTGGGAGTGATCCGTAGACTGTACGAAATCACTGGCGTTCGACAATGGGCCGCCGGTCGCAGGCGAATAGTCTGCGGGCCGAGCATGATCGACCGATCGTAACGGTATTCAGTGCGGTGGTAAAGGGCTATTTTTTGCGACATGCATGTTCCAGGAAGGAAATTCGATTTTTAACATCCAAGCAATTTTCGTGCGAGAGCGCAAACCATAACCCAGGCCGGTTTTTCGCGAAAATCGCTCGCGCGGTGTCAGGGCAGTCTGTCCATTAAACAGGCAGTTCACGGTTTGAACGCCTGCCTGTTTTTAGAGCATGCTGTTTCTTTTGGCGCCCAAATTTGAATTGCGGCCTTATACGGGCTGGTATAATTCTTGCTAATATGGACTCCATGGCCGCTGAATTACGTAACTATGAAGTCGGGAACTTTTATGACGAGATGTTCACGGGGGATCGCAGCGTTCGCCCCTCGTATCAGATTCTGAACGATAGTTTTTCCCGGATTACGTCGCACGAACTGCAGCAGCGCAAACACGCCGTGGAACGGGCCCTCATGCGGATGGGGATTACCTTCAACGTGTACAGCCAGGAGCAGGGCGAACTGGAGCGGGTTCTGCCCTTCGACATTATCCCCCGGATCATCGAAAGCTCTGAGTGGGACCGTCTGGAACGCGGCCTGCGCCAGCGGATTACGGCCCTGAACTTATTTTTGACCGATATCTACCACGAACAGAAAATCCTGAAAGACGGTGTCCTGCCGCGGCATATCATCGAGACCAGCCAGGCGTATCGCCGCGAATGTATCGGACTGACCCCCCCGCGCGATATCTGGATTCATATCACCGGCACGGACCTGATCCGTCACGACGACGGGCAGTACTACGTTCTGGAAGACAACCTGCGCTGCCCGTCCGGAGTCGCGTACGTCCTGGAGAACCGCGAAAGCATGAAACGTTCTTTTCCGGATGTATTTTCGCGCATGGGCGTGAGGCCAGTGTACGATTATCCCATTCGCCTGCTGGAAACCCTGCGTCATCTTTCCGACCGCGACCGCGCGAACGTGGTCGTGCTCACGCCCGGTGTTTACAACTCGGCCTACTTCGAGCACGCGTTCCTGGCGCGCCAGATGGGCGTTGAACTCGTGGAGGGCAAAGACCTCGCGGTCGTGGACGGCGAAGTCAAGATGCGCACGACGCGCGGCCTGCGTCGCGTGGACGTGATTTATCGGCGCATCGACGATACGTTTCTGGATCCGCTGGCTTTCAACCCGGATTCGCTGCTGGGGATTCCCGGTATTTTTGAAGTGTATCGCAAAGGCAAAGTCGCGCTCGCCAACGCGCCTGGAACCGGAGTGGCCGACGACAAAGCGGTCTACGCCTACGTGCCGCGCATCATCAAGTACTACCTGGACGAAGAAGCCCTGCTGCCCAACGTGCCGACGTACGTCTGCGAGGACGAAGCGGACCGCCGCTACGTGATCGAACACATCGGCGAGTTGGTCGTCAAGGCGACGAACGAAGCCGGCGGGTACGGCATGCTCATCGGCCCGCATTCGACGCGCGAACAGCAGGAGGAATTCAAGAAAAAAATCGAAGCCAACCCGCGCAATTACATCGCGCAGCCGACGCTTTCGCTTTCGCGCGTGCCCACGCTGATCGACGATCGATTCGAAGGCCGGCACGTGGACCTGCGCCCGTACATTCTCAACGGGGAGGACATTTTCGTTCTGCCCGGCGGGCTCACGCGCGTCGCCTTGCGCAAGGGTTCGCTGGTGGTGAATTCGTCCCAGGGAGGCGGTAGCAAAGACACCTGGGTCCTGCGCAGTTAAATGAAAAATGCTAAGTCGCGTCGCTGATTCAATTTACTGGCTGAACCGCTACATCGAACGAGCGGATAACTACGCGCGCTTTTTAGACGTCAACGTCAACCTGACACTGGACCTGCCGCCGGACATGCCGGAGCAGTGGCAGCCGCTGGTATTCGCCGCCGGGGACCGCGATTTGTTCGACCGTACCTACGGCGAATACACAAAAACGAACGTACTTCGATTCCTCATTGAGGACAAACGCAACCCCTCGTCCATTTACAGCTGTCTGTTCAAGGCCAGGGAAAACGCGCGCACGATCCGCGACTGGCTGTCCCTCGACATCTGGGAACACGTAAACGACTTTTTTATGGAAGTGCGCGAAAAAGTCACGGACATAGAAGGCCTGACTCGCGATCCCCTGCCGTTCACGGACGCCGTTCACCGCGGCTGCCTTTTTTTCTACGGCCTGGCCGATACCACCGTATCACATTCGGAAGGCTGGCATTTCGGGACCCTGGGCCGAATGATCGAACGGGCCGATAAAACCAGCCGGCTGCTGGACGTGAAATACTTCATTCTGCTGCCGCGCGTCACCGACATCGGCGGCTCGTTCGATCTTTTGCAATGGTCATCGGTGCTCAAATCGGCCAGCGCCTTCGAGATGTACAATCGTTCGTTCGACTCGATCGGACCGATGCAGATCGCGCAATTTTTGCTGCTGGACGAGGAGTTTCCGCGTTCCGTGCGCTTCTGCCTCTCCCGCGCCGAAGAATCCCTGCGGCGGATCTCCGGGGCCGACGGACGCAGCTTCTCCAATTCGGCCGAGAAGGTCATCGGACAATTTCGCTCACAGCTCGATTACACGGATATTAACGAAATCTTCAACCAGGGCCTGCACCAGTACCTGGACTCGCTTCAACTGAAACTGAACGAAATCGACGACGCCCTGTACGAAACGTACTTTCGTCTGGAAAACTAGATCAGACGATTGCGGTGACGAAATCCTCACCGCGCAGAACCTTACCCGGGCGGGCGCCGGTATGGTCTCCGCCGTCCACGACGACCTCTCCGTTGACGATCACGGTGCGAATCCCGAACGAATACTGGCGCGGATCGATGAAGGTCGCCCGGTCCCGGATCCCGTCCGGATCGAAAAGCGTCAGATCCGCGGCGAAACCCGGCTGGAGCAGGCCCCGGTCGCGCAGGCCGAGGATTGCCGCGGGCAGGCCGGTCATTTTTCGAACGGCCTCCGACAGGGACAGGAGGCGTCGTTCGCGCACGTAATGACCGAGCACGCGCGGAAACGTGCCGAAACTGCGCGGATGGGGCACGCCTCCGCTCAGGGGACCGTTGACCGCCAGGGTGGAACCGTCGGACGCGATCGCGCAGTGGGGGTCTTTCAGAATCCGATCGGTGGTCTCGTCGTTCATGCCGAAGCCGACCATCACGCCCCCGCCCTTTTCGCGAATCAATAAGTCGCGCAGAAACTCGTACGGATCGCGTCCGGTTTCGGCGGCCAGGTCTCCCAGGCGACGACCTTCCAGGCTGCGACTGGAAGCGTATACTCGCGCGATCTGCACCGCGTTCCAGGAGCCGAGCGACCGCACTTTTTTTTCGACGGCCCGGCGCAATTGTTCGTAATGCTCGGCGGAGCGCATGACGTGGACGAACGATCCGCGCGATCCGTCGCGCGCCCACATTGGAAACAGGTTCTGGAGCCCGGTACTGTACGCCAGGTATGGATAGCGGTCGAAGGTGATCCGCATCCCGCTTCCGCGCGCACGATCGATCCGGTCCAGGAGCTCCGGCAAACGTTTCCAGTTGCGATTGCCCTGGACTTTGAAGTGGCTGATGTGCAGACCCACCCCGGCCCAGCGCGCGATCGTTATGGCTTCTTGCAAGGCCGACTCGATCCGGTCGTCCTCGTTGCGCATGTGGGTGGCGTAGACGAGCCCGGTTTTTTCTTCTCTGGTGAGTCCACCGAAAATGCCCACCAGTTCAGCGTCCGATGCGAAACTGCCCGGCTGGTATTCAAGGCCCGAGGAAAGATGCCGGGCGCCCTGGGAAAGCGCCGCGCGAAATAATTCGCGCATTCGTTGAATATCTGAATTTTCAGCGAAACGGTCTCCTTGGCCGATCACATACCCGCGCAGGGTCCCCGCGCCAACCATACTGGTCAGGTTCAGGGAAATTCCGCGCGATCTCAGGGTTCGAAAATAGCCGTTAAAATCGACCCAGCCGCCGCGCCCGGGATGCAGGGGAGCTTCGGAACGACCGTCCTGGCCGACGACTTCTGTGGTGACACCCTGGAAAATTTTCGACCAGCCACGCCCGTCCACCAGGAGATTCGTATCAGAATGGGCGTGCAGATCGATAAAACCCGGGGCCACCGCCAGACCGTTCGCGGAAATGATCCGCCGCGCGCTCTGGGTCTTCAGATCACCGATAGCGGCAATGCGGCCGTCACGAATACCCACATCCGCTTCGACCGGATCAGCGCCGGTTCCGTCCAGCACAATGCCACCGGTAATCAGGAGGTCAAAATCTCTGATCCAGTCCCTGACGCTGCCACAGCCGGCCGTGCCCAGAGCCAGAACACCGGCAGCGGCCAGGAACTCTCCTCTGCCAATCAGAGGTCGATCCGTGTTGTCTGTACGGGAATTCCTGGCCAAATACTTTCAAAACTGGCGGTACAGGCCGACCAGTTTCCCGATCACATGCACGTTCTGCGTCACGATTGGCTTGTAGGCCCGGTTGGCGGGTTGCAGTCTAACTTTTTTCTTTTCCCGGAAGAAATATTTGAGTGTGGCCTCATCCTCAATGAGCGCAACCACAATGTCTCCGTTCTGCACCTGCTCCTGCTTGTGAATTACGGCGATGTCTCCATCGAAAATTCCCGCGTCCTTCATGGAATCTCCCGCGACCCGCAAGGCGAAGATCCCCTCATCCGGGACCATCGATCTTGGAAAAGCCAGGTATTCATCCACATTCTCTTCCGCGAGAATCGGCATCCCGGCCGCGACCCGACCGACCAGCGGGACGCTGACGACCATCCCGGTGGGGATGGGTGTGGTCCCGTCCGAAGTTCGGAGCAGCTCTATAGCCCGGCTGCGGTTCTTTTCACACTTTATAAAACCCTTTTTTTCGATGGCCTTGAGATGATCATAGGCCCCTTTTGCGGTGATTTCGAATTCTTCCCCGATTTCACGAATGGTGGGCGGGTAACCCTGATCCCGAATGTATCCCTCAATGTAGCGTAAGATGGCGACCTGTTTTTCTGTTAAATCCCTCATGGCTAAACATGGGTATACCAAATATATATTATGTCAACAAACATTTGCGATAAACGGAAAAAAACAGGCCGGGGACCCCGCGCTTTTTTCAGCTCAGAAAACTGACGCGTTCGAGGAATTCGCGGAAATTGTCGCGCAATTCCCCGCCCCGCCGCAGAGAAAGCCCGTAAATCTGACCATCCCCGGCGGCTTCAGGCAAAAAACCGCCGCAAATCGTCTGGTTTTCATTGATTTCCAGGAAAACATCGGCGTTGCGTTCCAGGGCACGCTTCTGATCGAAATAATCATCCGGTTCAACCATTGAACCACTCAGTATCTTTTTGCTGGGACCCATATATGTAGTAGAAAGCAAGGGCGTTTAAATCGTGTAAGGATGGGGTAAAAAGCAGATTTTTTTTCAGATTCCCCGCGACCGGGTCGCGCAACCTTTCAGGACCGAAAAAAGGGCCCGCGCGCGAATCAATTCTGGTAGACAGGGACCCGGCCGCTCTCCATCGTTTTCGCGGCTGACCGCGAGCGGTCGGATCACGGGAGGGAAACGCATGGCCACGACAAACCGGGGAACAGCCTGGGAAATTTTACATTCATGGTGGGTTTTACTGACCCTGCCCATGCTCACCGGCTTTCTGGCCTTCGCCTATATCGGCCTGCGCGCCGGGAAGATCAAATGGTGGATCGCGGCGGTCGTCTACCTGGCGCCGGTGGTGGCTCTCTTCTGGTTCACGGGAAAATACCCGGACGCCGCCGAGCGGGACCCCACGCTGGAAAATGTGGTCATCGGTTCGTTTTTTCTCTTCTGGTTGATTTCGATCATCCACGCCTTCCTGGCCCGCAAAGAATTTCTGATTCACCTGGACGCGCGCAGCCAGGCCGGGGCGGTCGCCGCGGAAAAAATGAAGACGAAGATCGCCTCACAGTACGGAGTCGACGCGCATAAAGTCGACAAAATGCTCGTGGAGTTCGACGAGGACGATTATACGGTGCGACTCGTGCGCGCGCTCTTTTCGGTGATGCCCTTCGCGCCGGATTTTGTGTACTACTTCAATCTGGAAGGGGCGATGCGGCGCGTGAACCCCATGGCGGATCCGAACCTCGCGCGCCGCGCGGCGGAAATCGCCCAGTTGCCCGAAGTTACCCAGGCCCTCAAGGTAACCAGCGCGATGGACTCGATCGACAAGGGCCTTGGCATTTTCACCGGAGCGAAAAACATTTACGATCACGTGAAAAAGAAAGAAGGCCGCCGAACGTTTGAGGCCGATCCGCAGCAGGCCGCCGACGCGGCCATCAAGGCCCTGGCCATGGCGTACATGGTGTATCACCTCTTCCCCGGCTCCGTGAGCGAGAAAGTCAGTTCCTTCCTGGAACTGCCCGCCGGGCGCGAGATGCTGCTCTATTACGCGAGCGCGGAAGTCGCCCTGCCCTTTACGGACAATCTCCTGGAAACCGGCGGTGAGATGATCGGAAAACTCTGGAACGCGAACCGCGAACAGGCCATGCAGAAGTTCCGCGATTTTTCGGGCGGCACGCCCATGAACGATGTGTCGGGCATTCTGGATACGCTCACCGCGCAGATCGCCGGAGTGGCCGGTCAGGTGAAACTGTACATCGATCCGTTGACGGCGAAAGTCAGCCAGGCCCTGCCCGCGATCGCGAACGCGGCCGACTCGGTCTCCGGAGCCGCGGCTACGGGCGTCGATCTTTTACCCGCCTGGCGATTCCTGGGCGGACGCCTGGCGGCCGAAGCCTGCGCGCAGCGCGCGATGCGTGGCGGCTGAGGCGGGGGCTCGGGGCCCGTTTCGCGGGCCGCGCCAGGGATTGAAGAGGTGGCGCGCAGCGCCAGCCTCTGAAAGCCCGACGGTCGCGCCCGGCGCAGGATGGCCTTCGCGCGACCGGGGCGCCCCCTGTTCAGGGGAGCCAGAACTCAAATTTGTAGTGGACCGCCACATCGTTCACGAAATCGATTTTTAGTACTGAATCCTCCCGCCTCAGATAAACTTGCATAAAGTCCATTTCCTTTCGAAAAAGGTTACGATCAATGGAAAATCCAGCTCTCGTCCGGGCGATTTCAAGGGCCGAAAAAACTTTCCCAGCCCAGGCGTCAAAGTTGGGCTCGGCATTGAAAAAAAAATCGAGATCGTCGGAAAATCGGTGGTGGGTGTACTTACGACTGAGCGCCGTACCGCCGGTCAGATACAACGGAGCGCCGGACTCGTTCACGATTTTCAGTACTCCATCCTGGAATGGGTAAAGGTTCTCCAGGTAATAATTGGCGGGAATTCGCATACCGTGCTCTAAGGTCCGGCCGTCGGAGTTTCGCGATTCTTTCGGCCGTCAAAAGTTCTTTTACACCTTCGACTCCGAAGAGGTCAATCAGCCGGTACCAGTTCAATCGTTCCAGGGCGCGCTGCAAAACCTGCTCCCGGTTAAATGGCCCGGCCCCGGCGATTTGGCCGCGCAACAATCGCAGGAATTCACCCGGGTCCACCTCGTAGTCCCAGGCCAGAATTCGCGTCAATTCGACCGCGTCCATATTCAGAATATTCTTGAAAAATATGATTCAGTCAAGCTTTTTTCAACCACCAGGCGGCTTCAAGCGCCCCTGTTCACTCACGCAAGCAGCGCATCGAGTGTTCGTGGATCGCGTCCAGTTACAATCGGGACCGAGCGGATTTTTCACCCTGAACGCGCGAAGAAGTCCCCGGGTATTCTAAAAAATTATTGCGCTTCCAGTAACTTTAAAAAAGCGTTCGCGAAGGTATACGAATCCCCCGGCCAGCGCGCGGTTACCCATTTTCCATCAACGACGCAAAAACCGCGCCCCAGCGCGTCGGGCGCGTCGCGCAACAGAGGCCTGGGCCCTTCCAGAAAATCGGACGGGTCGCGTAAAAAAGACACGACTTCAGCCTGCGTCGTCGTTTCCGGATAGGTACGATAATACGTGCCGAGCCAGAGTTGGGTCATGCGGTAGGCCGCCATCTCCTGCGAACGCAGGAGACAGGTGACTTTTTTGCCGTGCAACACCGACTTCCCGTCCGCGCCTTTGCTGCGAGCCGCCAGAAGAACTCCGTGGCAGATGGCTCCGATCGGTTTACCCTGGCGATCGAACTCCGCCACCGCCTGCATGAGATCGGGCGATTCCAGGTACGGTTTCATCCCCGGCGCGTGGCCTCCCGGCAGGATCAGGCCCTGAAACCCGGCCGGGCGCAGATCGGCGTACGCGATCGGGTGTTGAAAGGCTTCACTCCGCGTCATTTCGTCGTAGGCCCGGGTCGCGTCCTGGCGCGCCCTGAGCACCGGCTTCCAGACACCGAGCCCCCGCCCGGTCAGCATTCGACCGTCGGCGCGTCCCGGGTGAGCGTCGGGAGTCGCGAAGCGCACCGCGTGACCGGCCGCGGTCAGCACCTGCCAGGGAACGGCCGCTTCGGTCGGATCGAAATCGGTCGCGGAGAGCGGCATCAGGATCATGAACGAGGATCGCGCCGCCGGGCGAACCTGTCGAATAAATTATGATTCTACGGGTCCGGGGGCCGGAGAACTCTGCCCGGGGGTAGAATGTGACTGAGGCATTATTCGACATGGTGGCCCGCACGCCGCGCGGCCTGGAGGAAATCCTCGCCGACGAGTTGCGCGCGCTTGGCGCGGAGGCGGTGGAAATCCAGAACCGGGCGGTGAGCTTCCGGGGCGATCAGGTCCTGCTCTACCGCGCGAACCTCTGTTTGCGTACCGCTCTGCGCATTCTGAAACCCGTCCATTCGTTCCGGATCGTAGCGCAACAGGACCTGTACCATCGCCTGCGCGAATACAACTGGTCGCGCCACCTGACCGTGGACACGACCTTCGCGATCGACAGCGCGGTGCATTCGCCTGTTTTCACCAATTCTCTGTTCGCGGCGCAAAAAGCGAAGGACGCCATCGTCGATCAATTCCGCGACCGCACCGGGCGGCGGCCTTCCGTGGACACGCGCGACCCCGGCCTGCGACTGCATCTGCATATTTCCAACCGGGACTGCGCCGTTTCCCTGGACAGCTCGGGGCAGTCCCTGCACCGTCGCGGCTACCGCACGGAGGCTCTGGAAGCCCCGCTGAACGAGGTGCTCGGCGCCGGCCTGGTGCTGGCCAGCGGCTGGAACGGGGAGACGCCCTTCGTCGACCCGATGTGCGGATCGGGCACGATCGCGATCGAGGCGGCGCTCCGGGCCGCGAACATCGCCCCGGGCCTGCTGCGCGAACATTTCGCCTTCATGAGCTGGGGCGATTTCGACGCGAAATTGTGGGCCCGGCTGCGCGAGCGGGCGCTGGGCGAACGCCGGACGCCCGCGGGTCCGGTACACGCCGCCGACATCGACAAACGCGCCGTCCAGGTATCACAGGCCAACCGCCAGCGCGCGGGGCTGGCCGAAGACGCGATTCTGTTCACGCGGGCGGCGTTCGCGGATTTTTCGCCGCCCGCGGGGCCAGGGGTGCTCGTGATGAATCCGCCCTACGGCGAACGCATGCAGCCGGAGGATACGTTCGCCCTGTACAAATCGATCGGGGACGGTCTCAAACAAAAATACACCGGCTACACCGCGTTCATCCTGAGCTCGAACCTCGACGCGCTCAAAAAAATCGGGCTGAAACCTTCGCGCAAGATGACCGTCCACAATGGCCCGCTGGAATGCAGCTTCAGGCGCTACGAACTGTACGCCGGCAGCCGTGAGTGAACGCGGGGCGGGACACGATGCCGGACGCGCAAGGGATGCGGAAGGGCGGTAGCGTCCCGCGCAGCGGGACCGGAGCGTCAGCGCAGCCTGGAGCAGCCCGGTCCGCCGCGCCGGAGCGCGGCGGATGCGCCCCGAAACCTGGCGGATATTTCAACCCCCGTCGCGCGTGGGCGGGCCGCGAAACGGATCGGGGGGCAGTTTGGTGACTTCGTCCGGTAAGTACGAAATGATATACTGTAAAATGTATCGCAGCGATACCGTATGGATCGGTCGCATGTCCTCGTCCAGGATCGGCATGTGACGGTAACCGCCCACGTACATCTTATTTAGAAGAAAGGCGATCGTATCTTTTTTCATGAGCCACTCGGGACCCGGCGTCATGACCTCCGTCACGGGGCGAGCGGTCACGGACTCCGGCTTGCCGGCGACTTTCATCATCAGATCGCGTTCGGTGAGGATCCCGTGTAATTTGCCCCCGCGCGTGATGACCACATTGCCCACGCCCCGGTGGCGCATACTCTGGATGGCCTGGCCAATGGTGCCCGCTTCATCCATGGTATTAGCCGGTTTCTGGCAAATTTCGCCGATCGTGCGCGTGAACGCTTCCAGGTTTATTTCGCGCGGACGCAGGCGTTCTTCCTGAATGAGCAATTCCTCTTCGATCATCTCTTCGTTGGGCTCGTCCATGGCCGGAGTTTACCAGGGCCGGTTTAATTTGTCAAACGGTTCCAGGCGCGGCGGCCAGAACTCGCCAAAAACTCAGCGCCGGTTCTGGCGTACGAAACCGCCGAAAAATGATTGACCGTAATACAATATTGTATTACAATTCCCGTATGATTAGCGTGCGACTCCCGGCCGCGGTGGAACGGCAACTTGATTTGATCGCGAAACGACAGGGTCGGACACGGTCGGCCGTTTTGAAAGATTCCATTATCGAATACATCGCCAAAAACTCACCGCCGGTTCTGGCGTACGAACTCGGCCAGGATTTATTCGGCACTGTTGGCTCCGGGAATCCAGGGCTCGCTGAAAATCGAAAATCGCACCTGTTCGGACGTAAACATGAAAAACGTCGCGCTCATTGATTCGGGCCCGATTATCGCGCTGTTTAACCGGGATGATCGATTTCACGAAAAAACCCTCGAAACACTGCGCGGTTTCCGGGGCTACTTCATCACAAGCTGGCCGGTCGTAACGGAAGCCGCGTATATGCTGTCTTTTTCGGTCGTGGCGCAGATCGCCCTCTTCGAATGGATTGAGCGGGGTGCCGTTACAGTGGAGACGATTACTCTGGACGATCTGCCCTATATTAAAACGCGCATGAAAAAATACTCCGATTTACCAATGGACCTGGCGGACGCGTCGCTGATGTGCATCGCGGAACGGGAAAATATTCGCACCATCTTTAGCATCGATTCCGATTTTTCCATCTACCGCACGCTCAAAGGCAAAAGCCTGGTGAACCTCCTGCGCAAAACCTGAGAGTCGCTGCAACCCCAAAAAAAAGCCCGGGGCATACACCCCGGGCCTCTGGCGAATGTCACGCGTTGTGCGCTTGATCTGTGCGCGACTCACGCGGTGGCCGCAGCGGCCTTCCGGTTGCGGGCGATCACCACCGTAGCGATGATGCCGATCACGAACAGGAGCAACACCAGGTACCAGTACTCAATTAATAGAAATACGACACCCATGAAGACGAAGGCGAACGCGAAAAAGATGAACCGAATGAGCCCCGCGCCGAACCCGCCGATGAACGGAATGAATTCGATGAGCTGCAAAAGCGGTCCGACCAACAACGCGAGTCCGCCCCCGAGAAAGATGACGCTGAGTGCGAAAAGGCCCAGAGTCCAGAGCGTATCCGCGGAGGACACCGATTCCATGGTTTGCGTGTAGTCGCCCACGCCGATCACAAGGAATTCTTTGAATTCAGCGAAACGACCGCCCTCTTCCTGGCCGACGACCGTGTGGTCGGCCTGGGGATCGTACGCTGTCCCGCTGTACGACAGACGCTGGCAGCCTTCACGCGGCGAACTCGCGCAGGCGGAGTCGAAATAAATTTCGTTGTTGTTCAGAGTCAAGGATCCGTCCGCCAGATCGGAATCGGCGAGACTCAGTGAAGCGAAACCGTAATCGTCCACGCTCTCGTCGATCGCGTAGGTCTGTCCGCCGGCAACGAGGGCGATCCGCGCCGACTGGGAGTTGTCCGAGCCGCGCACCGCATACCTCGGTTTGCCCTGGCAACCTTTTTCGCCGTACGCGCTGGAAGGATTGGACACCCATTCCAGTTTGCAGTCGTAGGTGGTTTTTTTTACGGTCTGGGTCCCGTCTTTGGTCTCTTCGGTTTTTTTCGTCTCTTTCCAGGCGTACACTTCAGCCGTACGATTTAAACTCAGGTACGTGCCCGGTTTGATGTACGGCGCGTCTCCCAGCGGCTGCGCCTGGATTTTTCCCGTCGCGTACACCGCCCTGCCTTCCTGGGCGGCCTTCGCGCGCTCGGCCACCGACAGGGCCCCGGCCAGTTCTTCCGACGCCTGCGCGCGTTGGGAAGCGTACCAGACGACGCCGAACGAAAGCGGAATCAGGGCCAGCCCGCCCAGCATCCCCTTCAGGGAATTCATCATCTTCGAACCCCCGCCAATCACTTCTGTTTCTGTTACTGCCATGCTTGCCTCTTATTCGTTAGATTCCGAAACCGAACCGGGGAATTATATAGAGGAGACGACGGCTGGCAAGTAAAATCCGGGTGCGAAAGGTTCGCCACGCCCGGCACCACGCTAACGTAATCTTAATAACCTGGACCGGAAAAAAGACGACTTCCCGGACAGCCTTTTGCGAACCTGACGGTATGAGCGCAACCACTCGCCATCCCCGCCGCAAACTGGCTCCCGGTCCGGGACCCCTGAACGCCGTCGCCGAATTGTTCAAGCTTAAAGAGAACCCGGCGGATCACCTGTTGGAGCTTACCCGGCGGTATGGCGAAATCGTTCGTTTTCGCATCGGTCCGTACCTGACGCATATCGTCACGAATCCGGAGGCCATTAAATACGTACTCTCCACGAATAACCAGAATTATCGCAAAAGCGAATTTTACCAGGGCATGGTGCCCGCCCTCGGCCAGGGCCTGGTTACATCGGACGGTGAACTCTGGCGCCGGCAGCGGCGGATCATCCAGCCGGCCTTTCAAAAGGATAAAATCGCCGGCATGCTCGGGCTGTTCGTACGCGAAACCCGGGCCCTGATGGACGAACTGGACGCGGCGGCGGGGGGACCGCCGGTCGACATCGCCCGGCTCATGATGAAACTGACCTTCGACATCATCGGCAGGGCGATGTTCAGCAAAGACGTCTCCGGCGCCGCTGACGAAGTCTACGAGGCCGTGGGCACGTCGCAGCAGGAGGCGTTCAAACGAGCGTTGAGCCCGCTGCGCCTGCCGATGCCCTGGCCGACCCCCGCCAATCGTCGTTACGGGCGGGCGGTCAGGGTCATCGATCGCCTGGTGAACGGGATGATCGCCGAACGACGCGCGCTGTCGCCGGGCGACCGACCGCCTGATCTGTTGACGATGCTGATCGAAGCGAAAGACGAGGACGGCCGGACGATGGACGACCGGCTCGTGCGCGACGAGGCGGTAACCGCGCTCGCCGCCGGCCACGAAACGACCGCGAACGCCCTGGCCTGGACCTGGTATTTATTGTCGGAGAACCCGAACGCCGCGGAGCGTCTGCGCGCCGAGGTCGCCGGCGTCCTGAACGGGCGCGCGGAAGTCACCGCCGAGGACCTCGCGCGACTCACGTACGCCGAACGGGTCATCCAGGAGGGCATGCGACTTTATCCGCCGGCCTGGATCATCGAACGTAATACGATTGAGGTCGATGAAATTCTCGGTTATCACATCCCGCGCGATACCATCGTTTCCCTGCCGCAATGGGTCGTACACCGCGATCCGAAGTACTGGGACGATCCTGGCATCTTCGACCCGGATCGTTTCGCGCCGGAACGTTCCGCGGGCCGACCACGCTTCGCGTATTTTCCTTTCGGCGGCGGACAGCGCCAGTGTATCGGCGAACACTTCGCCATGCTGGAGGCCCGCGTGATCCTGTCCATGCTCGCCGGCCGGTTTCGTTTTCGCCTGAAAAAAAATCATCCGGTTGAAACCGAACCGCTGGTCACCCTGCGACCGAAGCACGGGTTGATGATGCACGTGGAACGGGTGTAGGGGGCGGCGGCGGACTTGCCTTTTTTCGGGGGTCGGGGACAATCGGACCATGGCACCCGATCCCCGTCCCGAAGACCTGCCGGCCCACCTGCGTGCGCGCCAGGCGGAACTGGCCGCGGCCCGCAAAAAACAGGAAGAGCAAAAACTCTCTCGCCCGCCGATTCAGGTCAAAATTCCCGCCCTGCGTCTCTTGCTCCTGACGGGACCGCTGCTGATGGCGGCGATCCCGGCCACATTCCTGGGACTGAAAATTCCCGTGAATATTGATGGCGATCCCATCGCTCTGGCGGCACCGGGTTTCATTGTCGGGTTTTTTATGATTCTATTCGGCTACTCCAGACTGAAAGCCGGGCTGGTGGAATTTGTCCTGGACCGGCGGCGCACACGCGAGGTGACCGGGCTTTTAACCGCCTGCGAGCTGGAACAAAAACCTGGTCGCAGCGGCGGGTGGTTGTATCGCGTTCTAATTCGATTCAGTTACGAGGCGAACGGCGCGACCTGGGAAAAAGATTACCGCCCCACTGCCAGTTTTCATAATATCATGTCGCGGATCGAGGCCGTCCAGAACGAATTCCCCGCGGGTAAAGTCGTAACGGTGCGCTTCGATCCGGAGACACCTTTGAACGCCAGTTTCATTCCTGGACCCCCGGGCAGGCCCCTTGTTTCGGGTTTGTTTTTTATCCTCGGATGGGTATTATGGGGCTTCGCGATTTTGTTGGCATGGTTACAATTCGCCGGTTGACGACGCGACTCAAATCGCAGTCAGAATCCGTTCGTCAAACGAAAGCAGGCGCGTGTCCGGATCAAGGCGAACCGCGATGCGATACGTGGCAAGGTGCAGAGCGTCAAGGGACCGCAGACGGGAGCCCGGTGCGATCGTTCCGGCCAGATCGCAAATTTCAGCGCTGATTTCGAACAGATTCATCCGGGACCAGAGACCGGCGGCTTCGGCGCCGGCCGAATGCAGCGCTTTCAGGTTAACCCCCTCATCCAGCGCGAGGCGCAGTAAAACACGTTCGGTTTCCACTTTGAGCAAACGGGAAGCCAGCCAGGTTTCGGCCCGCGCCATGGAAGCACGGACTTCCTCCCAGTTCGATCCACGAAGTAAATAGCGCAGCAGGGCTGACGTTTCGATAAAAACCGGGCTCAGGATTCATTCCCCCCGAAGTTCGTCCAGAACGGCGACCGCCCGTTCAAATAACCTGGCCCGTGCGGGAGCAGATTCGGTTTTCCAGTTTTCCAGCCCCACGGCAGCACGGGTGACCCCGGCGCCCATTCGATCAAGGCCTTCCTCAAGGGAAGACGGCGGAGGCATCTGGGTCCGGGGTGGGCGCAGTTCGGCGATGACCGTGTCCCGTTCGGTGACGAGAACGACTTCGCCATTTTTTACGAGTCGCAGGTATTCGCTGAGACGCGATTTTAGAGTTTTTACACCAACCGCCCGCATACTTAAAAGTAACCACCGGTAGTCACGTGTGTCAATTTAAAAATCTTCGAGCCCCCGTTTTATCGCGCAATCCTTATCGCGCAATTGCGACTCGAAAAATCCTTGCAATCCTTCCCATGCTCGGCTTCGCTCCGGCACGCGTCCCTCCCGGAGCACAATCATGAACATCGAATTACTTAAAAAATCCATCCGATTAACCGCGAGCGCGCTCGTATTCATCGCCCTTGGCGTTCTATTCGCGCAGAGCATGAATACATTTAGCTCAGGCGAAACCGTTTCCGCCGCACAGATCAACGCGAATTTTCTGATCGCCGCGCCGGAGGGTTTCATCGGCGCGTTTTATCTGTCCTCCTGCCCCACCGGCTGGGTGGCGGCCGACGGCACGAACGGCACGCCGGATCTGCGCGGACAGTTCATTCGCGGCCTGAACAATTTCAATTCCCTGGCCGGCACGCGCGCTGACGGGAACCAGGACCCGAACGGCGGCGCGCGCACCCTGGGCGATTATCAGGCCGACGCGTTCCAGGGACACCGCCACGGGGCGTTCGGAATCAACGATTTCTACGGCAATCGTCCTGGTGGAGGCGCCACCGCGCTCCCCGGGGGCGCTACTGCCGGGAGCCAGCCTGAAACCGGCAATCCCGTTACCGACACTACGAACGGCACGCCGCGCACCACCGACGAGACACGCGTGAAAAACGTCGGCCTCATCTACTGCATGCGCAAGAATACGTGATGGAGGGTACGGACACGCTCGGGCGGCGCGAAGCTGCCGCAGGCTATGGCCCATTCCACTTCCCCACCAACTCCAATTCCGCGCGAAGAAAATCCCACCACGCCGTAAGGCAACATAAGCTGGAGGTTCGCGCCTCCTGGAGCGAGCAGGAGTGCGAGCGGTGTGCCCATCAAGCCCATGGATGGGCGCCATGGGCACACCCGGGTGACGCGAATATCTATAACTTCGTCGCCACGTATTTGTTGAGTTCGTCGATCAAATACTGGCAGATCACCAGATCGCGGTACGAAAGCGGCCGGTTGCTCTCCAGCAGGCGGGCGGAGACTTCGCCCAGTTTCCAGTTGATGAATTTATCCTTAATCTTCTGGTTCTGATTCTTCGAATGCAGGACCATCATGCGCAGGGCCCCATCGTTCGGTTCGACGATCTTCGTACCGAGGTGGGCTTCCAGAAAGCGGGCCAGGGAACGTTTCAGGTTTTCGATCTGCTGCGGGTGGACTTCCGGCTCGGTCATGCTTCTCCCGCCGCGGTTCCATTTTCAAGGCCCATGAAGCCGACGGATTCGAACGAGGCCATTTCGCCGAGGAATCGCACGGCCGAACAGACCAGGGGAAAAGCCAGGGCCGCGCCCGCGCCTTCGCCCAGTTTGAGATGCAGACGCAACAGCGGGACCGCCTGTAAAAAGTCGAGCAGGGCGCGGTGGCCGCGTTCGTCCGATTGATGCGAAAAGATACAGTAATCCAGAATGTCGGTACCGATAAAAAAGGCCACGAGCAGGGCCGCCGTCGTTGTATAACCGTCCACGAGAATCACCATCCCGCGCTCGGCCGCGGCCAGCATGGCCCCCGTCAACATGGCCACCTCGAAACCGCCGAAGCCGCACAGCACCCGGTCCGGCGTAATCGGCCCTTTGAAACGTCGCCGCGCGCGTTCCAGGATTTCGATCTTCCGCGCCAGGCCCTGGTCGTCCAGCCCCCCGCCCCGGCCGGTACAGCGCGCAAGGGGGACGTTCGTCAGCAGAGTCTGGAGCATGGACGCCGACGAGGTATTGCCGATGCCCATTTCGCCAAAGCTGATAAAATTACATCCGTCGCGAAACAACCCGTCCACAATGCCTTCCGCGCGGCGAAAACATTCGTCCAGATCGGCGGAACCAAACGCGTCCTCGTATAAAAAATTGCGCGTGCCGCGCGCGATTTTCGCGTCGATAAAAAGCGTGTTCTTGTCGGGCGCGCCACCGGCGAACTCAATCGCCAGATCGGCGTCCACGCCCGCGTCCACGACCACCAGACCCAGCCCGTTCTGCCGCGTGAACACGGAAACGGCCGCTCCCCCGCGCAGGATATTACGCACAAGTTGACCGGTGACCGCGCGCGGATAGGGACTGACGCCTTCGGCGGCCACACCGTGATCGCCAGCGAATACGACCATCGTCGGCCGACGAATCTCCGGCGCGTCCGTACCCTGGATGCTGCCGATCTGCAGAGCGATATCTTCCAGGACGCCCAGCGACGCGGGTGGTTTGGTTTTGCGGTCGATCTTCGCCGCGATCGATACCAGTTGCGTGGTGGAAACGGGATTGATTTGATACGATTTCATAACACGCGACCCGAATCATTCATGAAACAGTCTTCATGGTACGCGACTCACTCGACCGGACGGGTGGGCCGGACGGGCAGGCGATTCGGATGAAACCCTTTCCCGCCCGCGAAGCGCCCGAAATTCCCCCGGTAGAGGCGCAGATTTTCGCGAAAAAGATCGGTTAACCGGTCCAGGTACTTCGCCTTTACGCCGTACGTTTTTTGAAACAGAGACATGAGCATCAGATGCACCTGGCGCTCGGTCACCTCGCCATGGTCCTGGAAATAGTAGACGAACTCACCGCGTTCGGGCAGCTCCACCATGATCATCCCCAGGCTGGGATGCGGCTCTTTCGATACCAGCAGCTTATCCTTGCGCGAAAGTTCGATTACATTCAGATCGTTGAAGCGAAACGGAATCTTCGCCTTGCGATCGCGCAGGTACGGTTCCTTGAAACTGTCGTGAAATCCCGCGGGTTCGTAGGTCACGACGATGGCGTGTCCGTCCGCGCGCAGATCCACACCGCCCCGGTCCGGGCGCGAATAGATGCGCCGCAGTTCGGGAAACGCCGTGATCGTAAAGATCGAATAATCCGAACGATCGTGAAACCGCCCTTCGAAAATAAACCCGCCCGGTCCCACAGGAATCTGGCCAAGGCGCAGGGCCGGAAACAACTCAAGGTACGGTCGGGTCATGAACAGGTCGAGGGTAACCCACGGGGTCGCACTCGCAAGCAGAAAACAGGGGGCAGCGGACGGCTCAGGTTTTGCGAATCAGAGCCGTGCGCCGGTAGATCGATTCGAGTCGATCGGCGGAACGAATCAGTTCGTGTTCCCTGGCGATCGCCAGGCATTCCTGGCAGAAGCGCCCATACACCTCAGCCGATGAGAGCAATTCCAGCGACCGCGCGGCCATCCGCTCTGGATCGAAGGGCGGTACGATAAATCCGTTGACCCCGTCCCGGATCAACTCGGGCAGGGCGTACGCGTCCACGCCCACACAGGGCAGACCGGTCGCGAGACCCTCCAGCACGGCCATGCCCTGGGTTTCCATGGTGGAAGCCGTAAGCATCAAATCAGCCTCCCGGTAAATTTCACCCAGACGGGCATGGGGCAGAAAACCGGTGAATTCGACCGCCTCCGTTACTTTAAGCTTGCGCGCTTCGGTTTTTAAATCGTTCAGGGCCGGCCCGTCGCCCACGACGCGCAGAGTGGCCCCCGGACGTTGTTCGCGAATGCGCGCGAACGCCCGCAGTACGATTTCGTTATTTTTTTCGTACGATACCCGGCCGACGTACAGCAGGCGCGGGTTGGCGCCCGGCAGACCCCGCCGCCGCGGATCGAATTGCTCCGGCATAAGACCGTTCGAGACGACTTCGATCGGGGTTTTGACTCCGTTGCGTTCCAGTTCGGTTTTGATCGCGTGGCTGGGTGAGATGATCACCTCGCAGCGCCCATACAGGCGATTGTACAGCGAGCGAATCAAAGTTTTGGAAAAACCGGGCGACGGGTTGTTCCAGACCGGGCCCGATGAAATTCTAAAAAACTCCATGAGCTTCGGAACGTTCAGCAGTCGATACGGCGAAAGATACGTAAGTTGTTCGTAGATGAGCGTGTGGTACGTCCCGATGGCCGGCAGCTTGCGGTACCCGGCGAACATCATTCCGTACAGACCCACCGGCCCGGGGGACTGCACATGCACCAGGTCGGGTTGAAATTCGCTGGCCGCTTCAATCGGCCCGCGCGCGGGCAGGACAACTTTTATATCCGGATAGGAAGGCAGACCGAGGCCGGGAAAGGGCACCACGGTCAGCCCCGGGGCCTCCGGCGCGGGTGTGCCGTAATCGGGAGCGAAGATGATGAACTCGTGGCCGCGCCTGACCAACTCCCGTGAAAACCGATCGACGGAGATGCTGACCCCGTCGATTTTCGGTAAATATGAATCGGTGAAAATCGCGATTTTCATGCACGGCAACGCGAACTTCCGGCCCGCGGACGGAACGCACAACACAGTTGGATAAGGGGAAGAGACCGGCAAACGTTTTCCCGCGCGGTGAAAGTATTTTGGCACCAGAATTTCTTACTGAATTACGGCGGGCCCTGACCGGTCCCCTGCCCGGTCCGGGCGCTCAGATCCGTATGGCGTCCACCAGGCGGACCACGCATTTCAAGAACACGGGCCCGGATGAAAAAACTCGCCGGGCAGGCGTGGTCATTCTTTTCTATGACATGGACGGGCAGATCCGCTTCCCTTTGATTCGCCGCACAGAGGACGGCACGGTACATTCGGGACAGGTGGCCCTGCCCGGCGGAACCTTTGACCCCGCGGACGGTTCCATTCTGCAGACCGCCCTGCGCGAGTGTTACGAAGAGATCGGCATCCCCGCGCGGTCGGTGGAAGTCCTGGGGCAGCTCAGCGATCTGTACATCCCGCCCAGCAATTTTCTGGTCACGCCCGTCGTCGGCCTGCTCACCGGCCCGCCCACCTTCGTGCCCGATCCACGCGAAGTCGCGCGTATTATTGAAGCCGGGGTCGACGAAGTACGCGATCCGACACGCATCAAAGAGACCGAACGTTTCGGCTTCACCGTCCCCTACTTCGACATCCAGAACGAAGTCGTCTGGGGCGCAACGGCGATGATCCTCAGCGAACTGACCGCGCTGCTGGAAGAGATGCGTACCTATCCCTAACAGCTAACATTCGCATTTATTCGCGCTACCATCAGCCAATCGCGTATTAATGTCGCGAGGCCATGGATGGCCGTGCGGTCGGCCTGATGAGTCCTCATGCGCGACGAAAAACACTTAACAAATATTACAAGTTTACGGGAAAGTCGGAGGAAAAAAGGCGGGCAGAAGCATTCGTATGGGGCGTTGACTTGAATGTCAACGCGAAAAAGTAGTTAGCCGGGGTCTTCCGCCTGTCTATGTTAAAAAGAGATTCACTTCATTGAGTTCAGGTCGCCCAAGGAACTGGACTCGCAGGAGGAAGTGTATGAACGAGATTACTGTATTCGCTCTGGCCCTGCTGGCCGTTCCGGTGTTCGCTCGATTCGCGCGGGTGCCGGCCGAATCCCGTAAGATCTATCACATGATCGGTCTGGCCGGGCTCCTGTTTCTCATGGGAGAAACCACGCGGATCGTATCCACGAAAATCAGCCTGGTGGGGGCAATCGAACCCGCCATCGGGTTCATTACCGCGATTCTGGCGTTGCTGGCGGTTGTCGCCGGAACCGTAGGCGTCACCGTGTATTACCTGCGTCACGCGCTGGACACGGGACCCAATTGAATCGCCTCAAGCGAATCTTGAGACGAGAAAAAGAAGCCAGAACATGAAAGCTCTGTCGAGCTTTATCAACCAAAACGGTTGATTCGGAAAAGAGCGGGGAGGGAAGGCCCCGCTCTTTCTCCCGCCGCATCCTACCGTTCATTTTTTTTATTGTGCGGAAATTTACGTTTTCTCCTGTCAGGTTGACGTGTATCGCGGTTTTTTTCTTGCAGAGAGGGTGCGAGAATTTATCCTGAACCAGATATGAAACTTAACGCGAATTTCAAATCTGGAGTGTTCCACGGTCTGGGATTCTTGAGTGTGCTCCTGGCCGGCGCGGCTGGTTATCTTTTTGCGCAAACTTTTTCCACATTTCAGTCGGGGGAGCTGGTATCCGCCACGAAACTTAACGAAAACTTTCAGGTGGCCGCTCCTTCCGGTGCCATCCTTGCCTTCAATCTGTCGGCCTGCCCGTCCGGCTGGATCGCGGCGGACGGTACGAATGGAACGCCGGATCTCCGCGGGGTTTTTGTCCGTGGCCTGAACGATTTCGGGACGGGAACGCGGGCGGACGGCAACCAGGACCCTGCCGGAGCGCGGGCGCTCCTGAGCTTTCAAAACGACGCGTTCCAGGGACATCGGCATCAGACTCTGTCACATTGGTACAACCAGGTTGGTGCTGGAGCGCAGGGGGGCGCGGGTATTAATCTTGATGATAGTTCCCACAATACCATCGATCCAGTAAGCGACGGCACCAACGGCACCCCACGCACGGCCACTGAAACACGCGTGAAAAATGTGGGCCTGATTTACTGTCAGCGCCAGTGATGCGCCTGCCTCAGGACCGGGCACGTTTCAAGAGCAACAAAGGACTGGAACGCTGGTATTGCAGTTAAGAAGACTGGGTTGGTGGGGCGATCCTCCAGGCGGAGAAGGCCCGCGTTCAGTAGCGGAATTGCTCATCCAACCCTGGCAGTCGAGGAGGTTTTCCCCACTCCCGTTGATTCGCGCATAAACACTGTACCATCCAGCCGGAATAGTTTCACCCAATTGCATGCTAATTGAAATTTCATGCATTGTACACATATGAGCCGCCTGGTTACCACAGGCTGTCTGGCACAGCGATCGGCCGGCGGCGTATCCACCTAAATTGCCCGTCGTTGCGGCGGTTGATCCGCAATAAGAGCCCAATCTACTATTAATCGCGGAAAAATTCCCATTCATGGCTGAAGAGCTGACTACATTCCCGGTGCTGAAGACGGTGAGGGAAGAACTCAGGGTGGCGGCCAACAGCGTGGTGGCCAAAATACCCAGAGTAAAGGCCACGCCTTTTAAAAAAGATTGCCCGAATTCATTTTTCATTTGGTTATCCTCTAAATTAAAACCGCATATAGGTGCTATAGGGAAATAACTCCGGGGCCAGGCTGAGAGTCTTCACCGCTTCTAAACCCCTTCGCCGCCACGACCGCTGCCCAGCGCGTGATTAGATCGTTCAATCGTACCGTCGGCAGAGCGCGCGGCGCGGCCAGGCGGCCCAGACAGTCCAGGCCGAATTGCGCAAATCGAAATAATAATTCGCGCGTGGCGAAAATGGGCGCCACGCTTACGCCCGGAAAGGAAATAATATAACAGTCAGGGGCCACGTCCACGCCGAAACTGACGGCGATCTGAGCGGCCTCTTCGTCGGCCGGATTTTCTTCAAGGCGCAGAATACAATCGATCCATTCGCCCGGCGCCTGGGACCAGTTGTGCATGAACTGATCGCAGATGTACGCGAAGCGGTTTTTTTCGGAGTGGAGCAGCAGCGGGCGGTAACGGTATGTTTCGGCGATGCGTTCGTCCGCCAGCGAGTTATCGTAGGCCGTAAACCAGGTGCCCCGGATATCCGCCTCCCCCACGACGGGCAGGATGGAGAACGCGTTGTGCTCGCCGCGTTTGCGCATGAACTTCGCCTCAGCCTTCTGAAGCGCTTCCAGTTCCCATTCTGTTAATTCCGAATCGACAATGCCGGACATGACCGAAATTTACGCCTCGTTGGCCCTCTGTCCATGCGAAAATCCCTGATCACCCTGGCCTATGTCTGGTGCCTTTTGGGCCCTTTCCCCGCAAACGCCGCACCGGACCTGGATTCCGCGGGCCTGAATGGGATCCTCGCGGGTCTGGAAAGCCGCTCGGGCGGCAACCGGGTGGCCGCGCTGATCGCGGACCCGCAGTCGATGGCGATTCTCTACCACTATAATCCGGATTACATCCTGCGCCGTTTTTTTCCACCCGGATCGCTTATGAAACCGCTGAGCGCGGCGGTGCTGCTGGAAACGCCGGGGTTTAATCCGGGGCGCAAAATTATCTGTAGCGGCCACTACCCGATTCCGGCCGGCCTCTTGGAACGGCGGGATCGCCTGTTATTTCCAATCGTAGCCGTGAACGGGCGCGAGGCGTTTCGGTGTGGGGTCCAGGCGGGCCATGGCGCGGTCGATTTGCGCCAGGCCCTGGTACGTTCCTGCAACGTTTACTTTCTGACAATGGCCGCCGCACACCCGGGCCTGTACCCCACTCTGCGAGAGCGCTGGCATCTATCCGAGGCCACGGGCGCGATCGGCCTCGGGCAGGAGCGACCCAGCCTGGCCCCCCCGCCTGGCGATCTTTCGGCCTTTGGCCGTCTGGCCGCCACTATCGGCGAAGGCGGGGCCGTGCGGCTCAGCCCGCTGAAAATCGCCCAGGCGTACGGGGCGCTGTTCGCGGGCGGACCGCTAAAACGCCCGGGCGGCCAGTTCCCGCCGACTTTTGCCAGAGACACTCTGCGCAAAATCGCGGCGATTCTGGGTGAGGTTCCTCGCAGCGGAACCTTGAGCGGACTGAAGCTGAACGGCGGGGCGGGCGCGCTTCTCGCTGGAAAGACGGGGACGGCCACGCATTTTCGGAAGAAATACGCCAACCATGGCTGGAACGCGATTTACTTTGAGCACGCGAAACGCCGCCTGCTGTTGGTGGTTTTTGTCGAAAATGGCAGCGGGCCGAAGGAGGCCCGGGATATTTCGGCGGCGATTCTGAGAAATCTCGGGATTTAGACAAAAAATAGCACATTTTTAGTGCATGGATTAACGCCAGGCGATTTGGGATGCCATAATTTCGCATTAATTATGTGCGATTTTACCGACTGGTGCCGAAAAATCGGCTTTTTAGCCGGAAATTATTCACCGCGGCCAAAAAATTCATCCCATGACCCTGAAAAAGAGCGGACTCAAGGTTTTTAGCGGTGGTTTTTCGAAACCTGGCACCCGATTTGCTTTATCATTCACAGATATTCAGAGGGGATTTCTCAATCATGAAAAAAATTGGATTAGTGTTCAGTGTATTCTTATTCTCATCGGCGCTCCTGGCCGGGGGCAGCGGCAGCAGCTCGAAACCCCTGCAGGGCATGTACCCGATCGTTCTTTCGCACGGCCTGTTCGGCTGGGGCGATTCGGATTCCAATGGAATCGTAAATATAGTAGATTACTGGGGCAATACCATCAGCTACCTGCAAGGCCAGGGCGCCGTCGTATACGCTCCTACGAAATCGGCCACCAACTCCAACGAAGTTCGGGCCCAGCAGTTGAAAGATAAAATCAACTACTTCATGGCATCCGGCGCTTATACGAAAGTGCACGTGCTGGGCCATTCCCAGGGCGGTCTCGATTCGCGTTACATGATTTCGAATCTGGGCATGGCTTCGAAAGTACGCAGCCTGACCACCTTGAACTCGGTCCACAGAGGCAGCCCGGTGGCCGACATCGTCGCCGTCGTCATCCCGGATTGGGCCAAACCCTTCGTATCGACTGTGACCGGCGCCCTGGTGGGCATCGTGTACGGGGGCGGCCAGCAGGACGCGATCGGCGCGCTGAACTCCCTGACCACGTCGGGCATGGCCACGTTCAACAGCTACACCCCCAACGCGAGCGCGACGAAATACTTTTCGTACGGTTCGTACATCACGCTCAACGACCCGGTCCAGCACTGGAGCATGTTCCTGATTCACCCGGCCTGCGTGGCGGGCGCCCTGTTCAAAGGCATGAGCACCCAGTGCGACGGCCTGGTGACCATCGATTCGCAAAAATGGGGCACCTGGAAAGGCGGGCCGAGCACTCCCTGGTATACCACGGGCGTGGACCACTTACAGGCCTGCAACGCCCTGAACACCGGCAGTCCCTGGTATGACGTGGAAGGTTACTTCCTGGGCATGGCCACGAACGCCAAAAACAACCAGTAATTCAACCTGAAGACCCCGCGGTTGCGACGCGCGCCGCAAGGCGCTTTAGCAGGTCCCACTACTACATCCCTGTAGTGGTGGGACTGTCGCGTTTCCCGGAGTGAATCCGCGAAACGCTCGCAATCGGCGAGCGCGCCGAGCATTCGACGCGCTCGCCGATTGTGGATACATCCTGTATCGCCTGAGAGCCCGTCTTCTGACCAGGTCTCAGGTTTCGCCTTTTCTTTTTTGATTGATTTCCTCACCCTGTCAGGACGTACTGAACCACGGGGCGCAGTGCTCGTTCACGGAATTGGTTCACGTTCCGGAACGCTGATAATTTAGAATAAACTGGTTCACTCAGTGGTCCCCGTACCCCCGTGGTAAAAACAGAGGTTGTAGATTCATGAATAAAAAATTCCTCATTCCGGCGATTGCGATCGGGATCATCCTGATCGGCGGGATCGTCTATCTGCTCACCATGGGAGGTTCGCCGCGGATGTCCGATAAACTTCCCGATCATGAATTCGAAAACTGGGATCAGCCGATCGACAACAGCGGCCAGTTGACGGAGGAAGCCTTCGGCATGTTCGACGATCCTTCACAGCTGACGTACGCGAAACTGATCGACGCCGCGAAAACCGGTCAGATCAGCCTGGTCAGCGAACTCTGGAAACTGCGGCGCTCCTGTCCGCCGGAAATGAACCGCTACGATTGTAATATTCGCATTCGCCTGTTTCTGAAAGAAAAATTCCCCTCGCCCGGAGGAGACCACCTGGTCGATCTCCTGAATAAATTCCTCACCTACGAAGAGACCATGACCGAGTTTCGCATGCCCGACGGCCTGGATTATAAAGAGCGCTACGAACTCATGAAAAAAAAACGCCGCGAGGTGTTCGGCGGCGAGGACGCGGAACTCGTGTTCGGCCTGGAAGAAGCGAAGTTCGACATGCAGCAGGATTACCGCGAGTTCATCGTCGATACGAAAGGCCTGTCGGGCGATGAAAAAATGAAAAAGTTCGAGGAAATGCGAAAAAAAACCATGGGCCCCTACTACCAGGCTACGGTGGAACGCGAACCAAAATTTTCCGTATTCGAACGCGAGATGTTTTTTCGCGAAGACGATATGACCAAACTGGACGCGGTGGCGCGCACGGAAGAAACCCACTCGGTGCGCGTGAAATACTTCGGCGAGGCCGGGGCGGGGCGCATGGCGGCCGTGGACCAGGACATCGCGCGCGAAACCGAAGCCGTAAAAAACTACGAAGCCGCTCAGGCGGAGTTTTTGAAAAACAACAGCGGCGTACCGGACGCGGAGAAGGAAAAAAAACTCGCGGAACTGCGCGTCAAATTCCTGGGCCCGGAAGAGGCCGAGGCGTACGCGCGTCGCCAGAAATACGCCGAGGAAATGGCGAAATTGAACAAGCAGTAAAAGCCGGCCCCCGCTTTGTCAAAACCCCAGGCCCGCTCCGCACCCGCCCGCACGCTGCGGCGACTCCCGCTCGCCGTCGGTTGCGGGGCCGGGGTGTTGCTGGGCCTGGAACCATTCGGCGGCCCGCTGTTCTGGGCCCTGGCGCCAGGTTGCCTGTACCTTCTTGCGCGGGACCTTGAAACGGCCACCTGGCGCGCGCGGCTGTTCTGGTCGCTTATCGCCTGTCTGGCAACGAGCGTGATCGCCTTCCAGTGGCTGGTCGTCGCGTTGATCGACATCGGCCATCTTTCGCTTCCGCTGGCGCTGATTTTATTTTTCGCGCAATCGCCCTTCCTCAATCTCAAAATTGTCCTCGTCCTCCTGGGCGGTTCGTTCGTCGGGCCACGCACGCGCCTGCCCGGGCCCCTGCTCTTCGGCGCGCTCGGCCTGGCGGGGGATCTCTTCACCTACCAGGCCTTCCCCTGGTACTGGGGCAATCTCGCGGGCGGGGACCTTTTGCTGCGGCAGATGGCGTCGCTCGGCGGGGTCTTCGCCCTCAGTTTTCTGGTCTTTTTCGCGACGGCGGTTTTAATCGAATTGTTCGCGAACTGGCGGGGACGCGTGCCCGTTCCGCGCGCGAGCTGGCTGGCTTTCGCGCTGGTGGCCTGCGTGTATGGGTACGGCGGCCTGCGCGTCGCCACCGCGGACATTGGCGGGGAAACGGTACGCGTCGCCTTTTTTCAGCCGGTCACCGGACGCGCGCTCGCCACCGACCGCGGCGAAAGCGGTTTCGTCGGCCGGGCTCTGAATCTCGTGTTCAACTACGGACTCAAGACAATCGCGGAGGACGGCGGTCGCCTGGACTTGCTCATCATCCCCGAATCGGCCGTGCCCTTTCACGGCACGCGCGCGGCGCCAGAGACGATTCAGCACGGCGTATATTCGCCCACGTTCCTGGGCGTGGTCGCGTACCTCGCGCGCTTCGGCGACGTCGACGTGCTCTATAACGAACTCGACGTGATCCCCGGCACACCGGCCGGAACGCGACCCGCCCCGCTGCGTAATCTGGCCACGCTCTTCGGGCGCGAAGGTCGCCGTCGCGATTCGTACTGGAAACTGAAACTCGTGCCCTTCGGCGAATACCTGCCCGGCGAAGCGGCCCTGCCTTTTTTGCGCGCTCTGTTTCCGGAGGCGGACTACTATCGCCCCGGCGATTCCCCTGCGACGCTCACGTACGAATACCGACCCGACCGCGCGCGTCGCGTTTTTACGCCGCCCACTCCGGAGGAACTGACTCTCATAAGCGAACCCGACCGCATCCTGGCCGACTGGCCCGAACGGGAAGGAGCACGGCGCGGTTCGTTCGCGGCCCTCGTCTGTTACGAAGGCATGTGGCCCGACCTCGTGCGCGGATTTTTTCGCGGGAAAGCGGGAGCCGCGGCGGCGAATTCGCCTGATCCAGATTTTTTGATTAATATTACGAACGACGCCTGGTTCGGCGACTACCTGGCGAACTGGCAACACTTCGACGCGGTGAAGCTGCGCGCGATCGAAACGAATCGTTATTACGTACGCGCCACACTCACCGGAGCGGGCGGCGTCTTCGATCCGCTCGGCCGCGACTTCGTGCCGCGCACCGAACTCGGCCGGCCGGCCATTCGCCATTTCGATCTGCCCCGTCGCCCGGACGCCTGGTCGGTGTATCTGAGCGTGGGCGAAGTGCCACTGTACATTTTGCTGGTGGTGACCTGCGTGCTGGGGTGGTGGTGGCGCGGGGAAGTAAAATAATGAAAAAAGAATATGATTTTTCAAAAGGGGAGCGCGGGGATTTTTTCCCTGCAATCATGAGCTGAAACCATGAGAACCACGCCCACCCCCTATGAAAACCCACGACCCCCTACAGGCCCCCGCACCCGTACCGCACGCTGATGCAACAAACCAGAAAATCCTGGGCCGGGTTCGCCGCTTTGTTGAAGCCGGGATTATTTTCGTCCACATGCTGGTTCGAGAGCGCGAAGGTCAGGCAATTGTAACTGTTGTCGGAGCGGCGCAGGCGCACGCGTTCTGCGTTCGATTCGAAAGGATTGGAAAAGATACATCCCGCGAGCAACAGGGCGAGCAGCGGTGTCACGAAAAAAGCGAGGCGAAGCTTGCGCATGGCCTTTTTTAACGACGCGCGCGCACCTGCCGAGCCTTTTCCTGTCAGCCTGGCGCGGCCTCTGCCAGATTGACAGCGGCCGGCGCGCACGGCGGCGCGTTCACCGGTTTCAGATGATTGCGAGCGGTACAATTCTTGCGGTAAAAAGCCATGCGACCGTACTCCACCATGCCACCCGTAACGAAGACGTTGCTCATCGCCAATGTGGGCGTGTTCGCCTTCACGATCCTGCTCGGGCCGCTGGCGGGCGCGTTTATCCATACGTTCGGTCTTTTGCCCGCGGACCTCTGGAACGGCGCGTTCTGGCAACCGTTCACCAGCATGTTCCTGCACGGCTCTTTCATGCACATCCTCATGAATATGATCGCGCTCTGGAGTCTCGGCATCATGCTCGAACGAAAAATCGGCTCGCGCGCGTTCGCGGTTCTGTACGCGGTGTCCGGCCTCACGGGGGCGCTCTTCGTCGGCGTGTTTCAATCCGATCTTCTCGTGCCGACCGTGGGCGCTTCGGGCGCGATCGCGGGCATGCTGGGCGCGATCGCCATTCTGTTTCCAGAGACACAACTGCTCCTGTTCGTCTTTCCCGTGAAAGCGCGCACCGCGGCGATTCTGTTCGGCGGGGTCTCGGTTCTGTTTTCGCTCATCGACGCCGCGAGTAATATTTCGCACCTGGGTCACCTGGGCGGTCTCGTGGGCGGGGTCGTTTATACCCTGACCGCTTTGCGCACGCGCGGAACGGCGCGCGCGTCCGGGCCCGGCTTCGATTTTGGGTTCGGCTCGCAACCCGGTCCGGGCCACGCCCGGGGTGGCGCGACGGTGACGTACTACGATCCGGTACGCGGCGTTTTTTTCGTAGAGGACGACGACGATTTCCGACGCGGCGGGGTGCGCTTTTATCGCCCGAATCGCAGATTTTGAATCGCAAAAAAGGGCTGGCTATGAATCGCCCGTCCGGTTATCCTGGAGGGGTATGATCGTCACCGTTCCACTGCCCGTCGAGCACGGTTCGATTGCGCTGCCACCCGCGCCCCGCTATGACGGGGTCAGCATGTCTCTGGAGGCGTACCGCAACTGGGAGCCCATCGAACCGGACGGCTTCAAGTATGAATGGAACGACGGTGTGCTGGAAGCCGAGGAGAGCATGAAACTGCCCGAGACCAGGATTTACAGAAATATTAATCGTCAGTTTGTCGCCACGGATTCATACCACAAGGGAACCGAACTCATCGCCGAAGTTGAGTGTTTTTTTCCGGCGATCAACAAAGTCCGCAAACCGGACATTTGCGCGTTACGAAAAGACCAGATCGAAAATCCCGCCTCCCCGGCGTCCAGCGTGCCCGCGTTCGTCATCGAAATAATTTCCCCGTCGAACGCGAGCCAGGAAGTCGAACGCAAAATGCGCGAATACTTTCAGGCCGGCGTGCGCGTGGTCTGGCATATTTATCCGGCGCTCGACGAAGTTCGAGTTTACTCCTCACCGAAGCTGATCACCGTTTGCACGGGCGACGACTTCTGCACCGCCGCCCCGGCGTTCGAAGATTTCGCGATTACGGCGAATGCGGTGTTCGCCTGATCCACCGGGTGACGCCAGGAGGGCTTCTTGCATTGGACATGCGCAGGCTGGCCGATTGATCCTGAGATCGAAGAAGTTCGAGTTTTCTCGTCGTCCTTAGCCCAGGCGGGACCGAGTCGCGTTGGCCACTTGAAGTTGGTCCTCGCTGGTTCGCCTCCGAAAGTTGTTATTGTGAAAAAACGTAAACTTTTTCAAGAATCGATCCAGGGCCGGCCATTCAGTTACTTGCATTTTCCCTAATTTCTCCTCCACTGGCGCTGCATGGCGTTCAAGTGCAATCCTCGCGTCCGGCGCGCGCTGCTGGCGGTTTGCTGGACGCTGAGCCTCGGCGCGTCCAGGCTGCTGGCCGTTCTGCCTGGAGAAAGTCCGCTCACATTCGGCGGGGGTCCGGGCCAGAGCTGGGACGCGCCCCATGCCCTCCCGGAAGCGGTCGCGGAAGACCCGCTCGATTTCGCGGAGCCGGACGCGAGCCTGGCGGCCGCGCGCGAGGCTGAGACGGTCCACGAACGTCTGGCTGAAACCGGTGGCGCGGTCGCGGACGAAAAAACGCCGCCCGCTGTTTTGAAAGCGACCTGGCCGGACCGGCGCGCGGTGCGAGCGGGTCCGGTGTACAGGGCCGCGCCGATTTCGACGAAAGGCATCGCCCGCGCGGGCACGCGAGGCCCCGCACGGGTTTTCCGATCGGGACCCGCGGGTTCTGTCCGTCTGGCGCGAAGTACGGTACCAATTCGCGCCGATTACTTTTCGATTCGTAACGGGTATATTCAAAGGCCGGGCCATCGCGGTTCGTTCGTTTCCCGTCCGTTCGTTTCCCGCCCGTCGTTCGCGCGCTCGCCCAAATCCCGCCGCTTTCGGCACCCATCGTTTCATATTTCGTATCCGCCGGGGCCGCTCGCGCCCTGGCCCGGAGTTTCTGTATGAATCTGTTTTCGCGTAAACGTAAATCGCACCGATTTTTCACGAAGGCCGTGGCCGGGGCGCTCCTGCCGATCGTTTTATACTTTTTGGGGCCGGGCCAGGCCGCCGCGCAAACTTTTCGCGGATTCGAACAATCGAAGAACCGCATCGATCTCTACTTCGACCGGGCCACGCGCGTGGAGAACGAACAGGCCTGGACGAACTACGTGGACCTGGGCATCGCCACCGAACGTGTACAGTGGGAGCAGGACGCGTACGAGGTCCTGAGCCAGCGCATGCGCCAGATCGACGCGTCGAACGCGGACGAGGCAACCAAACAGGCCCAGGCGAGTGAGGCCGCTGCGCTCTATGAAGCGGCGGGCGAAGCCTGGAACGAAGCGGCGGGCGAGGCGCGCGAAACGGAACGCGGTAAATTCCTGGCTGAGAAGGAAGCGGTGAGCGTAGCCGAACGCGCGACGGACGAGTATGAGGCGATTATCGCCGCGGCCGAAGCGGCGGTGGCGGATCTGGCGGGGTCGAGCCTGTCCGACTGGGAAGCGGCGATCGCCACCAGCC
>CAZVZS010000014.1:75147-103399 GCA_964631535.1 uncultured Leptospiraceae bacterium | reverse complement strand
GAAAAGCCCGAGAAAGCCCGGAACTTTGATGTTTGTGGGCATTCGCCCTGACGGCTCATCGCGCGGCTATGGAATCAACCCTCGCGCCTGGAAGCAGACAGGTATCTCCAGCAACTGATCGAAGAGTACGAGCAGTTGGCGCCAGCGGCGATTCGTTGTCTGACGGAAGACGTGGACTCGTTATTTCGCTTCTTTGATTTTCCGGACTCGCATCGCAAATCGATCCGTACGACGAATTTAATCGAACGAGTGATTCGCGAAGTTCGCCGACGCACGAAGGTGATGGATTCACTTGACAGCGAAAAGGGCGTGTATGGAATTGTGATGGGCATCGTACGCGAACAGAACGAACGCTGGGCCCGCAAGAGCCACTGGAAGAAGGAAAGCTAACGTCGATTTTAGAAGCAGAGTATATGTAAATTCTGGCAGGTTTACACACTGTTTGGGGCGCCACCGGTAGGGGGAGGCTCAGAACGTTCGATCGAGATTCAGCTTTTCGTATTTTCGAAAATTATCCTCGATTTTCACCTCAAACAATGGCGGTCCCCGGCAACGCATTAATTATTCTGAATATTCTGGAAAAACCCGCAAAACCGGCTCTGCCTGGAAGAAAGCCCATTTACCCGGTACTTCTGATTTTTCGGATCATCTCTGTCATGAAATTTATTGATATTTAGAAGCGAAGTAACTCTCCTCTTTGGCCTTTAATTTTCTATTCATAAAATACACAGTTGGATTTTTTTTTGTTAGGTCCACAGTAGATTCGGCAGGAAGTGCCAAAAATTCTATCAGTTGAGGGTAAGAAACAATCAATTGATATAAGGAAATTCGTGTCAGGTTTGAGGCATCGTTATAGTTCAATTTTGACTTTGAGCAACCAACAAACCACCCGGAATCATCTGCTTCGGGCTGCACCCGGTTCAAAACAAATTCCTTACAATCGATAAGATCGCTCCCAATTAGGACACTCTGGTTTATGCTGGGGAAAGAAATCGGAGCCCGAATTTTAAAACTTTCAAAAACTTCCTTTTGCAACCGTAGATGCATGAGAATTCCTGTAACACCATTTTCAAATTTAAGTGGAAACGAGCGCAAATCCGGTTCATGCAATTCGAGGAATGAGCCCTTGTCAACAATCAATGCCATACTCCAACCGAACTGAATAATCTGATTCGGTTCGAATTTTGTTCCTTCCGATATCGCAACGGTAAGATACTTTACAAGCCAATCCATATCGGCTTCCAGCACTTCATCACGGGCGGAAATTGTAAAATCTTTATGTTTTCCTTGGAAATCGGTTTTTTTTACCATCTTCTTCCGCTCCGTCTTAATAGAGCATCCATGTAGCGAGTAACTCTCTCGGAGGCTCGCGCTTCGATCTGAATAGCTCCTTGGACGTAATCAGGATTAAGAGGTTGGCCTTTCCAAGTCAACCATTCTGAAGCAGTCTTCGCACCTTTGGACATGTTAAATGTTCCCGGTAACCCCTGAAAGTTTCCACTATAATTCAAAACTTTAAGTCTTTGCGCCCTTTCAAGCAAGTGCCAATTAATCATTTTAGTTATTGAATCGTATGATACAATATGGTCTGCGTGCAATATTTCTCCTGGAGCTTGAATCGTAAATTGATTTGTCATCGGGTGCGAATAAGGTCCCTGGACCATTTCTTGAACCGCCGTATTGGGCGATGGTAACGAACCGGAGCGACGCCAAGGGATATTCGGAAACGTTTCCTCCATCAAAACCTGACGTCGTGCGAGGGCATCTAGACCAATGGCTTTTAAACTTTGAGCTTGTTCGCGTAAAACCGAGAAATCACTGCGTAATCCCAACGCAGCTTCGTCAACAATACTGGCTCCTGCAACCGAACTTGCCGGGATCCCCTGCAACTGAATTACAGAATTCCGCCCGGTTTGAACACTATTTTTTAACCAATTGATCGCCTGTCCGCCAAGATTTTTTACCTGATTGGCTATTGTAATAAAGCCACCGACTCCGGTCCCCAAACTGAAAGCGTCATCGAAAGTGCGGAGTATCTCCGGTGGTGGTTCCTTCCCATCAGAAAACAATCTGTAAATCTTTTGAGACCCTGTGTCCGGTACCCTGTCATCCAGGTTCAGAGCATTCCAGATTTCTTCCACGCCCGTACTCGCCTGAAATGCACCATGAACAAAAATGGCACCACCAGCGACCGCCCCGACTACCGTCGGGCTTGTTACTAATCCGAAGGCCGCGCCAATGGCAGCTTCACCCGCGCCGCCCACCGTGCGAAGGACCCCACCAGCCACACGGTCCCATTTGACTTTCCCGGCCCAGTCCTTGACTTTGTCACCCGCCGCGTCAATTGCGGCCTGAATCTCCAGGACTTTCCGCACCGCCTCAGCGTGCGTCATATCGTTTTTGCGCGCGAATTTGCCAAGATCCGTATCCGATTGATAGAGGGCCTGTGCCGTGTTTACGAGGTTAAAATAGCTGTTGGTTTTGGAATCGAGCAAACCAAGCAAGCCGTCTCTCCCGATCAAGTCGTCCCGGATGATATATCGGCTGCCACCGGCAATTGGTTGGGGTTGCTGCTCCTGCTGCATCTGGCGTTCAAGTGCCGCTATTTTCCACATGGCCTGGCTGTGTGCCTGGCCGACCTGATAAAGTTGATTCGGATCCAGTTCGGTGATGTCGCCACCAAATGAGGCCACAATTTCCATCATGTCTGCGGTAGAAGTTTTTCCATTTTTCGAGTACTTCCAGCTTTCCGCGTTAAATTCCTCGAAACTAACATTGATACCCTGCGCTTTCAGAATATCTACACCAACCGAAGATACACTGTTCGTCCGGATCGTATTACTATTCCATTTTGCGTTTGATTTCGCAGCCGCCAGGGTGTTCCGATCAAGCCGTTTCAGGGCCTCATCGAAATCGCCCTGGCTCATATACCCGGCTTCCACGGCATCCGCGAGAATTTCTATAGCCGCCGTTTGATTACCCGTCCTTACCGCCGCATTCGAAAGGTAGCTCGTAATTTCGCCGTCGCTTCGATACCCGAGTCCCCCGAGCCAGTTCGCCGCGGAATCCCAGCCGATTGCGCGCGCTCCAGATTCCGCCGCCTTGCCCAGCAGCACTCCCAGATCCCCGAAATCCTCACGTCGCAGATTTGTACCGGCGCCCTGTAAAATCGAAGTCGCCCGATTTTGCTCGTCCGTTTTATTCGCCTCTCTCGCCCAGCCATTCCTTTTCGCCAGCGAGTCGCCCAGGGCGTCACCCGCCCAGTCGCCGAGGGTCCCGATGTCGGCTGTCGTCACAGCGGCGTAGTTGTTGCGCATGCCTGTTTCTTTTTTAAGATATTCGCCGAAAACGCTCGCGGTCTTCGAACCGATTTCTTTGCCGACCCACCCGCCGAAACCCGAGCCGCCGCCCAGATTGCTCCCCAATTTACCGAGCCCGCTCCCGGCCGCGCTGATCCCGGCGTTCAGCATGATTTCGCCGAATGAATCGCCGCGGGCGGCGCCCTTCATCGCGCCGCCGACCAGCTTCACGGCGGCCTTGCCCGTGTCGCTGATGCCGGACATGCCAACCAGGGACGACCCAATATCAATCACCGAGTTAAAGGCGATTTCCGCGTTCAACTCCATGCCAACTTCACCGGTCTTCGTGTTGACCTGCATCATATTGGAGGCAAGCACGAGCGCCGCGCCGATCGCGGTGCCCACGCCGAAGGTCGCGACGCTCATAATTGCCGCCCCCGCGGCCGAAGCGAGTTGTTTGCCGACGCTCGCGAAGGCCGCGCCGAGCATGCTGCCCGGATCTTTGCCGTACACTTCCACGCCGACGCGATAATCGCGCACCGCGTTGGCCACCATCATGATCGGATTGAGCGAGTTAAAAATGCCGGCGATGGGATTGATCGTCTGGTCCTCGGCCCATTCCTCGTCTTTGTCGGCCAGTTCGTGTTCGGCCTGGCGCAACTGCGGATAGAAGCCGAGCGGCGCTCCGCCCGGCCGGACGCCGGCGGTCGAAGCGAAAGCCGCGGCGATCGGGTCTTCGTTCTGCGGCAAAATCGCCATGAACCCTGATACCGGGTTGTTCACCGTCGCCAGCATGCTGAGCAGGGCCTCGCGTCGGGCAGGACTCAGGTCGCCCTGTTGCAGGCGCGCCAGGGTTTCCTTGAACCGCGCGAGGTCTTCCGCCTTCCGGTCCGTTTGCTTGAAATCTTCCTTACTGATCAGGCCTTCCAGTTCGGCGGCGCTGTTGCGCGTCTCGGAGGCGCCGGTCCCGACCCAGGCGCTGAAGTGCCCGATCACGCCGGGGTCCTGCGAGTTTTTACGATCGGCGGCGTTGCCGCGGCCCATGATCGCGTCGAAGGCGTTCTGCAGCGCCAGTTTTTGTAAGTGAAAATAACTCTGGACTTCGACTTCGCTCGCGTGTTCGAGGAAGTTCGTCAGATCGGCGCCGCTTTTTTCGGAAAAGCCGGATTTCGCCAGTTCGTTTTTAAGCACGGTATCGACGTCGAACCAGCGGTAGGCGTTGACGCGCACCGTATGACCGGAAAGCCCGCTGTTTTTCGTGAAGATATCGCCGCTGCGCACGAAGCCCTGCGCCAGCGCCGCCTGAGTCGTCTGATTTTCGATCTGCTGGTTCTGGACTTCGATGTTCTGCTTAAAACCGTCCATCATCTGGCGGTACTGCTCGAAGATTTTCACCTTCGCCAGAATGTTCATCTGCTCGCGATGCTGATCCAGCGCCTCTTTGAAGTCGCGCGATACCGCCGCAAGGCCTCCGGCGAGATCACGGCCCAGGAACTGGTCCACATTCAGGCTCGCGTTGAAACGTTTGATGTCGGCGTTGATGTTCGTTTTGAGGCGCGCCGCGTCGGGCAGGGTCGCGCGCATTGCCACCATCGCGGAGTTGACGGCGGCGGTTCGATCGACAATCCCGAAGTCGGAATTGAAATTTCGTTCGGCGCTCTTGAGCTGCGCGTTCAGCGAATCAACGGCTTCGCCGATGACGCTTTCGATCGTGCGTTCGGCCGCCTGTTCGCGAATGCCTTTTTCCCAGTCGGCCTTTTTCGTGAAATGTTCGGCGACGCGCTCGTCCCAGACCTTTTCGCCGGCCTGAACATCCCGGTCGAAGTCCCTTTCCCAGGCGCGCCATTCCTGTAAGAAACGATCTTCCGATCCGGCCCAGGATTTCTTCCCCCGGTCCATGATGGTGGCGACTTTTTTCTCCCAGGCGTCGTAGCGGGCGCGGATCTCGGCGGCGCGCAGATCCCAGTCCTTGCGCTGCACGGCGACGCGCTGTTCCAGTTCCTGCTCCTGGATCCGGTTCGCGTTTTCAAGGTAGTCCGCGAAGTTCACGCGGTACCCCGTGAATTCACGCCCGCCCGCGTCGCGCTCCGCCGCTTCGACGAAGAGCCCGGACAGGGTGTCGTCGCGTTCGTTCAGAATAAACCCCGCGTCCGCATGCGCGTCACCCGCGGCGAGGTACCCCGCGTAACGATTATCCCTGAGGCCCTGGCCGTGATCGGCGAGCAAATCGTAAACCCGGCCCATGTCATAGGCGCGGTCCGGCGCCACCGCGTCCGGGTTTTCGCGCAGGCGCGCGTAGACCCAGTTGCTCGTTCCGTCATGTTGGGTTTTTTTCAGGCGCACGTAATCGCCGTCGGCTCCACGATATACTCCGCCCTCAAGAGGACCGGGCTGTGTCGTCGTCAGCGAGTACGGATCGTAGCGGCGGCCGAATATATCGCCGAACTCGGTTTCTTCTTTCGCAGCGGTTACGTCGATCGCGTCATTCTGTTCCTGGGTCGTGAGCGTTTGCGCCGCGCCCGACGAATCGATAAATTGTTCCGCACCCAGGGTATCGAACAGATACTGTAAATCCTCGTCCGTGAGATCGTACAGGTTTTCGGTGGAGTTCGCGGCGGTATCGTCGTGTTGCCCGCCCCACTGGATCATGCGGTCCTTCAACTGTTGCATGTCCGGAACCTGGGTGAAATAAGTCAACGCGGCCAGCGCGTCTTCGTATTCATACTGCGCGGCAAGGACCGTGCGCACGTCACCCGCGGTGGACTGCGAGTACGCGTTGTTCTGAAGCACGGCGCGTCGCATTTCCGCGTCGTAGTAATATCGTTCGGCGATGCCGATATTGTGATCGGAGGCCATTACCATGGCGATGCCAAGGGCATACGTGACAAAATTGAAGAAAAAGGAGAAATAGGAAGCGGCCATCAAACCGAATCCCACGCCCATGATCGGATAAAAAATCGAGCGCGTGATGTCCAGTTCCTGGGACTTTTGATCGCGGTAGCCGATGGCGTGCAGGAGCGAATAATACGTACCCTGAAAACCGGCGAATTCCGCGAGCGTACCGCCTGCGTTCATCCAGGTGCCGATCGCCGCCTGGTCCGCCAGCGGAATGCGACTGGACAGCATGGAGGCGTGATTGTTCTCCCCGCGCTGACCGCCGGTTTCGTACGGGCGATTTGGCATCAGATCGCGGCCGGGGACGAAGACGCTGTTGAAATCGAATCCGTCCCGTGAAAGTGTTTCGCGCTCGTCCTCGCTGAGCGTTCCGTTCGCGCCGAACAATTTCTCGCTGATATCGGTCAGGGCCACCTGTTCAACCGGCGGTAACGAATCGTACACGGGCGTGGTTTCGCCCCGCCCGAGAGCGGCCACGATTTTCAGGATATCGCCAGGCGTGAAGTTCTGGCTCCAGAAGGACGGTCCCATGATGACGAACGGCACCGTTTCGAAAATCGCCTGGTTGACTTTTGTTGAAAGAATGTAGTGCGGCGACGTCCAGCCGTCGGCCCCCGCGAACCAGCCGCGGTATTCGTCGTACACGCTGGCGCCGCCTTCCAGCACACCGACCATGCGCAGATAGACCGCGTTGCGGGCCGACCATTCACGCTCGTTGACGGCTTCCTGAAAATTACCGCCGAAAGTCCGGTCCAGCAGGGATTCGAATTTTTTCTTTTTCATGTCCGCGACCATGCGACGCCGTTCGATTTCGGCGTTGATGATCTCGGAGGCCTTGCGCAGACGTACCATACGCTGTGAATGCGCGATGTAATCGGAGCGACGTTCAATCAGGTCGCGGTTGCGTTCGTACAGTTCGCGCCGGGTGAGCGTGGCCAGCTCAGTTTCTTCAACCGCGGTCAGGACGCGAAAATCCCCGAACTTCGCGTCGCGCAGCGTGATCAATCGTTCGCGCTCGGCCAGCGAAAGCGGCGCGACCAGGGCCGTCCGGGCGTCCAGGTCGGCGCCTTCCAGAATGGCCACGATGGCCTGAAATTCATCCAGCCGATCCTGAACCTGAACCGCGTAGCCCGCTTCCCGCAGGCGCAGATTCGCGTCCGAAACCGCCGCCAGCGCCAGTTCGTATTCCTCTTTCGCGTCGCCGCGATACTCGCTCACGATACCCTGAGCGACCCCGCCGTCCGGCGCGTCGCCCGCGGTGGCGAAAAGATACGGCGTTTCGGCGTATTCTTTGACCGCCTGGCGCAATTCGTATTCATCGTTAGCTTTCGAATACGCGCGCATCCAGCCGGCCATTTCGTTCAGGCCCGTGACGTACGCGCGATCGACAGTCGCCTGGCGCGCGCGATTTTCGTCGGCCAGCCGCGACAGACGACCGTATTCGCCTTCGGCCGTCTGCATCGCGTCGCGCGCGTCGTTAAAAACGGTCTCCAGAAAATCGACCAGCTCCATGGTCAGGAGCAGACCGCGCCGGCCGGCCTCGGCGAAAGCCGTCGCGCTTTCCGCGCGCTGGTTGTGAACGCCACGGATGTTCGCGCGAGCTTCGGTGCCCGCATCCGTGCTGTGGGTGGCCAGGTCGGTCGCCGCCTGCTGTTTCAAACTCTGGACGGCGCTCAGGTCCACGGGAGCGACCGCGCTCGCGTCATAACGATCGCGCACATCGGCCCCCAGGGTGGTTCTGGAAGTTTCCGCGCGTCGCGCGTCGGCCATTTTCGCGGCCGTGAACACCGCGTTGAGGGCGCGGTTCAAGTCGCTGGTCGCTTCCAGGTAATTGTTCGCCAGATTTTCGTAGTGCACGTAGCGCAGACGCGTGGCCGGGTCGGTCCCGCTCGCCCGGCGATCTTCGCCGGTGGCGACCGTATACACCGTGCGGTACGTGACCGTGCGATCATCCCCCGGATCGGGCGTATCCGTGCCCAGATTCACCGTGGCGCTCCGGTCGGTCCGGTCGCTGATCAGAACGTCGCGCCAGTCGGCCGCGTTTAGAATATTTTCCGGCGAGCGACCGGCAAGGCCCGGCACAACCTCGCCTTTGAGCAACTGCGCGGAATGATAGACGTCGAATGTGAGCGGGGTTTCGCCCGCGTCGAGACCGGCCACGTAATTGTCGTACTCGCCACGCGTGTACTGTTCTTCCATGCCGATGAAACTGCGATAATGCGCGAAGCGATCGTCCATGAAATTGGGACCCGACCCGCGGCTGGCCGCGTCCGATCGCAGGCGGTCCGCCAGGGCGAATTCACGTTCGTACGACTGGCCCAGATTCGCGAAAAAGGTGCCGTGCGCGCGCACACTGTCGATCAGGGCCCGACTGAGTTCGCTCGCCTCCGCCGCGCGCAGGGCGGCTTCGGTGCGGACACGGTAATCCGGCGCGAGCGCGGACAACGGATCGAGCGGAGCGGAGTCGTTCAGCACGGCCGCGATCGTGCGCCGTTCCTCGTCGTTCGCGTCGAAAACATCCAGAAACCGTTCCACGGCCGGCTGGCGATCGAGCAGTCCGGCGCGCAGAGCCGGGTCCATATCGGCAAGGGTCCGCGCAAGGGCCGCGGACAGACCGGGCCGGGCCGCGAGCAGGGCCGTGGTTTCCGCTCCGGGCGCGGACAGGCGGCCTTCGGCGACGTACAGTGACTCGATAAATGCGCGTAAAGCAGCGCTACGATTATTTCGCGCGAATTCAAGGTCCGCCGTATTCAGACCGCGCGCGAAACCGCTGGAAACGGCCGCCTCCGCCGCCCCGAACAGGCCGCTGGCGACGATTTCCTGTGATGATTGAAAATCGAGAAAACGGGCGAAATGCGGCGCCTCGTCCGAAAGGGCGGTTTTTTCAGCCGTGGAGAGTCCGTCCGGGCCGAACAGGGTCGCGGCAAGTTCATCCATCCGGGCCTGGAGTTCAGGCGCCAGGCTGTCATAATACGCGGTAGATCGCCCTTCCGCGCGTTCCCGCAAGGCGACCAGGGCCGTGCCGCGTTCGCCTTCGATGCGGGTGCGCAGAGCGTCGTAGCCATTCGCCAGTGCGCCGAGCAGCTTCGCGTCGATGGCGCCGGCAGTTGCGCCCTGGCGCGCGAGAAACAACTCCAGCTCGCGTTCGGTGGCCCGGTCCGGGAAATACGCCCGCAATACTTTTTGCGAGCGCAGGACCTGGACCGCCTCGTCCGCGCTGCCGACATCGCCGAGGAGCGCGCGCGCGTTATGGTTTTTTAGAAAACCGAACAGTTCGGAGCGCACGGCAGGAGAGACCGTGTCGTATCCGGCCCGTGCCAGAATGAGGGCCGCCTGATCGTCGCTCAGCGAAAATTCCGTACCGAAGCCTTCGTCACCCGCGGCGGCTTCGAGCGCGTCCAGTCGACCAAGCGCGAGCAGAGTCGTTGCGCTGACACCGCCAGCCAGATCGCGAACGGAGCGCGTTCCATAGTCGGCAATCGCCAGTAATTCGGAAGGCAGAAACGAATCAGGCTCCGGCGGATTCTGCGCCAGGCGGCCTTCGTCCCGGACCTGGATGAGAAAGTCGGGCAGATAATCGTCGAGCCCGTCGCCCAGGTACAGGTGCGCGAAACTCTGCGCGAAAAATCGATCGAACGCGTCGCGCGTACCGAGGCGTTCGCGCAGCGACGTTCCGTTTACGACGAAGGCCGGATCATCCAGCATGGATTCGAAATCGGCGCGAAAATTCTCGCGCTGTTCGACCGCGCCGGCACCGGTGAGGACCAGGCCGGTCCGGGAGCGATATTCCTCTAATTTTGAAAGTAACAGGTATTCGCGAAAATCGGCGAAATAGGCCCGTTCGTCCAGACCGGCCAGAGTTCCGCCCGCCAGCGCGTCCGCCTGGATGCGCCGGTACTCGCGGTGGGCCGTGCGTTCAAAAACCAGCGCTCCCGCCTCCGGCAGGAGCGCCGGGTCGGACTGGCGATCGCGCAGATACGCGTCCGCGTATTCACTCAGGAACCGGCCGCTCGCAAGTTCGGCCAGGTCCGGATCGTTCAGAAAAGCGGCGACCGGACGCGCGGCGGCGAACGCGTCCATATCCTGGGCGAGAACCCGGCGAGCGAAATCGCCCGGCAGGCCCGATAGATCCAGCCGGGCGGCCTCACGCAGCGCGGCCGACTGCGCGGCGCGCGCCGCCTGGTAGTCCGCGTAACGCGCCGCGGTCGATTGATACCCACGCACAAGCACGAGTTCGCGCAGTTCGGCCGGGTAATCGTCGGCCTGGTACGTATCCGCCGCCGCGAGGGTCCCCAGGGCCAGGTTCAAATCACGCAGGTACAGTTCGCCCGTGAGTTGTTCCAGTTCGGCCGCTTCCACATTGTGTTCCGCGGCGTACTCCGCGATCAGGGCCGCGACGGATTCTGTTGTTTTCAGGGACAGGTCGCGGTGAACGCTCCGGTCCACGAAGGCCAGCTCCGTATCCAGTGTGGCGTCGATACGGTCCTGCATTGCAGCGAGGGCCGCGAGCACCGCGTCTTTCAATTCCGCGCCGGCCGCCGTGGACGCGGTGAGCACCTTGCGTGCTTCATCCGCGAACAGGACGTCCGTCGGCGGGGCCTCAGCGAGGCGCAGAATCAGGTTCGCGCGAAAATCCGCGTTTCCCGCCAGAGCGGTGACGGCCGCTGAAAAATTCGTACCGTTCAGGTCGGGATACGCGGCGCGTAAATCGTCGGGACCCGGCCGATCGATATCCGGATCGCCGTAGGCGATGTACCCGGACTGCACTTCCGCGTACTGCGCGGTCGCGGCGCCCAGGCGCGCGGTAAGGCGCAGTTCGCGCAGACGCGCGTCGAGCAAACGTAATTCCTCCACGCGCGCGCGGGCTTCCGGATCGACGACGCCGTCGGGGTTTCCCGCCGCGTCGTATCCATCGAATAGAAAAAAGAGTCGAAAGTTTTCAGGTTCATCGAGAACGGTTAGCGCCGCGGCCACCGGATCCTGGTCCGACTGGTTGGCCTGTTCGACCGCGCGCGCGAGCTTGCCTTCCAGTTCCTGAAGCAGGGCCAGCTTTTCACTTTTCGCGCGGGCCGCGTTCATTCGCTCCGTGGCCTGGGCCAGGAGGGTCGGCCCGTCCAGATCCCGCGTTTCGATCAGGGCTTCCGCCGCGAGATAATCACGGATGGCCTCTTCCATGAGTTCCACGGCGGCTCTGAGTTCAGGGGCCACCGTCCCGTCAGTACGATGTTCAGCCATGAACGTGGCCAGACGCGTCGCCCAGCGCGAAAGATCGCCGCCGCTGTGGCCGCCGCGCAAAATGTCGACGGCCGGATCCGCGATCCCGAGGTCCTGGAATTCCCGCGCGACGATCGGTGAACCGGCCCCGTCGCGGAGAATGTTACCGCGCCGGTCGGTTTCATAGAAGCCGATAATCGCTTTGAGGCGCTCGCCGACGGAAGTTGCGTCGACCTGTTCCACAGGTGAACGCGGATGTTCCACGCCGCGCACGCCCCAGCCGATGAGGTTCAGACTTTCGGAATAGGGTTCGAGTCCCTGACGCGCGAGCGGAACGAGCGTCGCCGTCGCGCCTGGTTCGGCGATTTCCTGGAGGATGCCGGTGACCTGCCGGTATTCGGTTTCGAGCGGTTCGATTTCGGCGCTGAGTCGTTGCGCAAGCGCGTCCAGCACGGTCAGGCGGGCGTCGATCGTCGCCATGCGACTTTCCAGAAGCGTTCGCGCGGCCGGGTCGCTTTCGCCGGCCAGGTCTTCCGTAAGATCTTCGCGCTCAACACGCAGAGCCGCGCTTTCGGAGTGGGCCGCGCTCCGGGCCCCGCTCTTCGCGGTTAGCGTCGGTTCGATCGCGACCAGGCGTTCGCCGTAGCGTACGGCTTCTTCGCGCAAGAAAACCTGGCGAAAATTCGACTGGAGCCCGGACAGTTCGAGCTGCAGATTGTGCTGAATGAGTTCAAGCGTTCGCCTGAGTTCGCCGCCGGAGAACGCCTGTTCGGCGGCACCGGGCACGGCGGAGTAACGATCCAGGGTGTCACGGACACCGGAACCAAGCGTGCGGTACGCCGTGGACAGGTTCGAATCATTTTCCAGGAGCAAGTTTTCGATCTGCGAAAGCAGCGCCGCGCGCCCGGTCCGAAAGGCCACGATGCGCGGATCATCGGCCGACGCGGGCAGGGAGTCCTGGAAACTTTCGTAAAAACCAGCGTCCGCTTCCAGACGGTCGATTTCTTCCAGAAGATCGTCCCATTTTTCGTCAACCGTCCGCGTGTCGTACGCGGTCGGGGCCAGGGCGGCGTAATCCAGCGCCGCACGATTCGCGACCAGATACGCACGCACCATGTTCCATTTTTTCAATCCCTGCGCCGCGGCGTCGGGTTGCACGGCCCCGCCCGAACCGTACGGCGAAATCGACGTATTCACGGTTCGCGTGTCGGCCGCGCTCGCCACCGCCTGGTTGGCCAGGCCCAGCAAATCGGCGTACCCGGTTTCGCGGTGCGCGGTCAGGAAATTTTTCAATTCCGTGGCGGCCGCGCGGCCGAGATCGAAGGCGTTTTCCGTCAACTCCGTGGAACGCGCCGTCAGCATCGTGTTGAGCGCGCCTGGATCCGCGAGCGGATTCCCGTTGCCGTCCCGTTGATCCAGCCCGGCGTACACCTGGAGCCGCCGGCCTTCCGTTTCGCCGCGCATGCCCGCGATGACGAGTTCGACGCTCGTATTAATTTCCTCGCGCAAGAGCGAGACGACCATGCGCAATTCTTCGATGCTCGCGGGAGCGGCCCCGTCCGCGATTGCCCCGTCCAGTTCATCGGCAGTCGTCTCGTATTCCGCGCGGGCGCTCGCGAGGCGGTCCATGGCCGTGACGACCAGGCCGTGGCTGTTCAGGGTTTCGTTCGCGGCACCGGTCGTGACGAGCCCGGCGCGTTTGTTCAAGAACACGTCGGCCAGTTCGCCCGGTGAGAGGGCGGGATTCAGACCGGGGAGCAACGCTTCCAGTTCGGCCAGACGTTTTTTCGATTCTTCAAGACTCTGCAGACTGACCAGAATATCTTCGGCGAACGCGAACCCAGCTTCGGCCTGAGTACGGGCCCCCACCTCAGCCAGAAACTTAAGAGTTTCAGCCGATTCCGCGTCGTTCAGGGTTCCCGGTGTGAGTCCGGGAATATTTTCCAGTTCGACCATCCGATGCAGAAGGGAACTCAATTCCCGCGACGTGTTCAGCAAATCCTGACGAATGATATCGCCCGCGCTGCCCGAGCGCAGGGCCTCAAAGTCGGTACGGGCCTGGCGGTACACGTTGCGTGCCTGGTCCAGTTCGCGCGCGGCCCCGTCCAGCAGCGTGGCGTTCGCCTGAATTTCGGCCTTGACCGCGGCCATTTCGCCCGAAAGCTCTTTGAGTCCCGGCGCGACCAGGATCCCGCGCACGGCCGTCAGATCCGCGCGCAGGGCGTCAAAACCGAATTCGTTTTTTAACGCCAGGAGATCCTCGCGCACCAGGCCGGCGCCACCCGTAATCACCGTCCAGCGGTCCCGGGCTTCGGTCGCGCTCGCGCCGGCCAGAACCGCGTTGCGGTACGCGTTCAGTTTTTCGCGCAGACGACCCAGGGGATGTTCGGCGCGCTGTTCGGTCGCGACCGCGGTCGCGAGATACGCGTCCAGATCCGCCACGAGCCCGGCGACTTCGGCCGCGTCAGGGGCTGAGGCCTCCGCGAGAATTAAATCGTACCGCGCGATTTCGTCGTCCAGTCCGTCCTCGCGCCGGGAGAGCGCGGCCGGATCGATGTCGTACTGTGCCAGCACTCGCGCGAATTCGGCTTCGGCCACGGCCGGGTCGGTACGGACCGCGGGGTTGAGCGCGAAATCGCCGCGAATTAATTTAAACGCGATTTCTTTGAGTTCCGCGTGCACGCGGGCGATGTCGGCGCGTTCGGCCGTCACCGCGGCCATTTCGAGGCCGGCCTCGAAGGCGAAGGCCCGGTCGGCGTACTGTTTGACGGCTTCGGCGCTGCGCAGTTTTTCAGCCAGGTAGTTCCGTTCTCTTCTTAATAATTCCCATTCGTATTCGGCCCGGGTCATCAAATAGGGATCGCCCTCCTCCCGGGTGAGATAATAACCCGCTCCGCCGCCCTGGAAATAGCGCACGGTTTCGCGTTTGAGCCGGGGGTTTTCGTCCCGTGACTCCGTAAACCAGGCGTCGATCTCGGTCTTGATCGCGACAAGTCGCGCGGCCTCGTCCAGCGCGCCCCGATCCCGGTTGAGAATCGATTCCAGCTCCTTGCGATGTTCGTCGTACTTACGATCGATCCCGGACACCATGGCCCGGAGGCCCGCCAGATCGGCCGCGGACGCGTAGGCGAATTGATTCGATGCGGCGAGTTCCCCCGCGCGCGCTACGAAGACCGCGTTGCGACCCGCCAGATCGTCGAGGTCGCGCCGGTAGAGCAGAAAATCTTCACCGCGCGAATTCATCTCGGCGGCAAGTTCTTCGCGAAAATCCGTTTCCGGCAGGCTGGCGATGAGTTCCGGCAGATCCCCGGCGAATTCGCGAACGTCTCTTAATAGTCCGGTAAAACCCGCCCCGGAATGCAGGGTTTCGGGCAGCACACCCTCCACCCCGACCAGCACGGTCTGGAAGCGCGTGATGGCCGCTCCCATGTAGTCGCGTTGCTGGACGTAAAAAGCATACAGTTGCCGCGCGTCCGGATCGGCCGGCTGGCCCATGTTCCCCAGAAGGGTATCGTAATAACGATAGGCGTCCTGGGCCTCCAGCAGGGCCGCGCCCCCGCCGGCGATCATGTTCCCAAGTTCGCCGGACGACGCGTCCCAGGCTTCGCGTTCCCTGGCGATATAACCCGCCAGGTCCTCTTCGGCCGCCAGGCGATTGCGATCGAATTCGGCCAGCTTTTCCTGCCATTGCGCCCTGCCCTCAGAAATCTGCGTTTCGAGGTCCGCGAGCCAGGCGTCGCGCGCGGCTTTCAACTTTTCATGATTCGCGCTCCAGATCCGTTCGGCTTCGGCGCGGGTTTCTTTCGACTCTTCCATCCAGGCGAGTCGCTTCTTATATAGATCTTCTTCGGCCAGTTCCCATTTGCGCATGCCGGAATCGATGATGGTCTCGATCTGCCGTTCCCAGTCGTTGCCAACCCGGTCGAGATCGGGACCTGCCGCCCCGTCCAGGGCCGCGGTCGTACCGGCCACGGCAGCGTTTAGCATGCTTTCGGTTTCACTGGCGAGCGCGGCGGCCGTGTCCTCGATTACGGCCTCACTGATGGCCCCGGCGCTGGCCGCTTCCGATTCGAGACGCGCGCTGAAATAATCCGAGCGTTTGAGCGCGATATACCGGTTGCGCGCGCGCACGACGTAGAAATTGTCGCGCGTTTCGAATTCGCGGCGAATTTTTTCTTCGATCGCTGACAGTTCGTCTTCGAACGCGTCACGCTCCACGGGGTCGAGCGCGGCGTTGTTCAGGCGGGCCCGGTCGAGTTCGGCGTCCAGTTCGGCTTCGAACGCGTCCACCAGAGCCGCGTGTGGCGCGCTAATCGCGGCCTGCCAATCGATGAGGTCCGTGTCCGGGTCCCCGGCGACGGCGGCTTCGGCCGCGGCGACAATCTGTGTGTAATCGTCTTCCTCAACACCGGCGACAACGACCGTTTCCTTCTGCGCGCGAAACCGACCGCGCTCGGTGAGTAAAAAATTTTCGGCGCTGGAATCCCATACGTTGCGGGCCGCCTCGAACTCGGCCAGGGCCGCTTCGACTCCGGCACTCCGGGCGGCTTCGTCCGCATTTTCGCTTTCGATGGTCTGGATCTGTTTTTCAAGAAGATCGAGCGCTTCCCGCTCCCAGGCGACGCGCTCCGTGGCGATTCCCAGTTCGACGTAGCTGCTCCAGGCCGCTTCTTCGCTGAAGCGCGTGGCCCGGTCCACGTAGCGGGTCAGCGTCATTTCGCTCTTTTCCCAGCGTTCCGTGTACGGCTGCGCGAACAGCGCGGCGCCGGGCAGTGTAATAGAAGTAAGCAGCGAAACGGTCAGACAGGCCGCGATTAAACGCGTAAACGGTTTAAAAAGAAAGTTCCGGCGTGGAAAAAAACGCATAAAGGTCCCCCGGAAGACTGCGACCGCCGAAATATTACGCATGAACACGCAGGCGCGGTCGAAGTATAAAATTCGCCTGAATGATGAACGCGACCAATTTTATCGAAAAGCGAAGGCGTGTCGATCCTAATAATAAAAGGGACAGGCGAAAAGGTGTCGGTTTTTGCGCGATAAAACACGCATTGCGTAATATCGCACAGGGCATCACCCGCAAGCCTGAAAAAAATCAAGGGAAACAGCCGCGACGTTCGTCGATTCGCCTGCAACTCTAATCCTAAATGTATTCTTAAAATTGATTGCGATTTCACCGTAATATCGTATACCCTGGGCCACAAGGAACCCACCCATGTCTTCGCGTTATAAGTTGCGAACCAGGGCCTGGCCAAATCAGCGTCTCCTGCAACAAATTAGGTGGTTGGAGGAGTTTTTAAGGAGCTTGAAAGGAGGTATATGATGGGGAATGAGCTGATTATAGAACCTTTTCGGCGAATACTTGAGGTAAATTCTGGTTTCCCATTTGTTCCCCTTATATCGCGGTTCGATACTTTACGACGCGGTGAAGGAAAGCGGGGAAAATAAAGCTGGCCTTCAAAGTTTAAGTTTATCTTCCTATTGCGATAGCTGGAAATTAAGGAATACAATGGTAGATGGAGTACTCAGAAGTATTCGTCGCGGAGATTCCAGTTACGCAGTCCGAACGAAGATTCTGATCGAGCGTTCAATGTTTTTACAAAAGTATCGCAATATTGAAAAGCTTGCGAAACGCGCCCTGATTGCAATCAATGGACGGGAGGGTATCGAGGTCCTGTTCGATCAGCTTTTGGTTTTTTTACCTGAAAGGGACTTCCAAACTCGAGAACTTGCAACCGAGTTCGGGATTAATTTATAAAATTCCCGCGCCCCACAACCCCGGGGCAGGGATTGACGGCCGGCCTTCGGCCGGAAAGCCCGACGGTCGCGCGGGCGTAGCGCAAAACCCGCGCGACCGGGCCCCCATGAAAATCTGACGAGAAAGGAGCCCTCCCCTGAAATCTCGTTATAAGTCAGGCAGAATGGAATGATATGGACATTTACGCTTGACACCGTTCGAAAATAATGAATTCCTAATCTATGCAAATAAAAAAGATGATTCGGAGCCTGGCCCTGGTCGTACCTGGAATTCTCTTCCCGGCGACAGGGGGCATTCTTCCCGACCAGCTGCCGGTTGAATGGAAATTGCCGAACAAAGGCAAGGGCTGCAAACAATTACATTCCTTTCATGAAAAAATCACCTGTGGGGCAGCCGCATACCAGATATGGGAATGTCCCGATGCGACGAAGAAGAATGTAAAAGTAACCTACCTCGTAACCGGATTATACAAATCAGATGTCAGTAATACATGTTCACCAACCTTTGTGGTGGAAAAAGTGCTACCGTCCCAAAAGTAATGAGCCGCTGACACCGAGTCGACGCGCTCACGAGCGGTCGCGCCGATTGGCCTGCGCGCGCTTCCGGTGGCGCTTCCTGCCTGGAGTGCAAAAATCCATGATTAAATTTCTTGACGCTCCGCGATTGAAACCGACTTATCATGACAGGGTACTGGCAGTTGGAAAAAAAGTGGAAACCCTCCTGGCTGCATGTATTTTTGCTGCTGTTTTCGACTTCGGCCTTTGTCCAATGCGGCTCCACCAATCCACCGTGCGAGCGGGGGGATTTCACCTGTAATCCTGTTCTGGGAACCCTGCTCTTCCTTACGCCCGGGCCGCCCTGCTCGCTGATTATCAGGGGCGGAACCATGCAGGGTTGTGATTTGTACCTCGCGGGCAGGGTCACAACGATTGCCGGCAACGCGACGGCTGCCTATGCTGACGGGATCGGCACGGCCGCTGCCTTCAATTTCCCGAATCAAGCCACAACCAACGGGTCCCTTGTGTTTATCGGCGACGCGACCAATAACCGCGTACGCCAGTTCGATATCGCCAGCGGGTCTACTACCACGCTGGCAGGCAGCGGTACGGGAACGTACGCGGACGGGACCGGAACCGGAGCGTCTTTCAACGCCCCGCGCGGAGTGACGACGGATGGCACTTCCGTATTTGTCGCCGACGCGGCCAATAATCGGATACGCCGCATTATCATTGCGAGTGGAGCTGTCTCCACGCTCGCGGGAAGCGGTACGGCGACTTTCGCGGACGGCGTCGGAACCGGGGCCTCTTTCAACAATCCCTTCGCGCTGACCGTGGACGGGGACAACGTATTCGTCGCGGATACCGGCAACCATCGCATCAGGATGATCCAGGTTTCAACCGGTACTGTCACGACCGTCGCGGGCAGCGGAACAGCGACGTTCGCTGACGGGACCGGGGCCGGGGCATCCTTCTCCAGTCCCTCTGGAATTACAACGGACGGCACAAATCTATTCATCGCCGACGCGAACAATCACCGCATTCGCCAGATTGCGATCGCCAGCGGTGCCGTCACCACGCTCGCCGGGAACGGTTCCGCGGCCTGGGCGGACGGCGCGGGAACCGGCGCAGCCTTCAATGGTCCCAACCAGATCATCGTCGACCGAAACTTTGTTTATGTCGGAGATACAATCAACAGCGTGATCCGCAGGATCGCGATCAGTACAGGCGTGGTCGTGAGCCTGGCGGGCAAAGGCAGCAGTGGCTTTGCCGATGGCACGGGTTCCGCGGCCTTTTTCGATTTTCCCCGCGGAATCACGTCAAATGGCCTTGATCTTTTTATCGTGGACAATGGGAATCATCGCCTTCGTCGAATTAGATAAACCCTCAGCAATTACTCAGCGCAGTTCGGCCTGTTCGATGAGCCGCTGCACGAGACCGGACAGGCCGAGCACGTAACCGTACGGGCCGAAGCCCACGACGACCCCGGAAGAGACCGCGCTCAAATACGAAAAATGGCGAAACTCTTCGCGCGCGTGTACGTTCGAAATATGCACTTCCACGAACGGGAGGCGCACCGCCACCAGCGCGTCGCGTAACGCGACCGAAGTATGCGTGAGGCCGCCAGGATTGATCAGTATGCCGTCGACCGCGTCGATCGGTCCGCGGTGAATGGCGTCGATCAGGACGCCTTCGTGATTGGATTGTAAAAACCCGATGCTGATCCCGAGGCGGCCGGCTTCGTCACGCAACTGATCGTGGATGTTTTCCAGAGTCCGGTCGCCGTACTGTTCCGTTTCGCGCCGGCCCAGCATGTTCAGATTGGGTCCCTGTAAAACCAGTACTTTAAAATTCGCGCTTGCCATGATTGCTCCTGATCTGGATCTACAAAGACTCCTGTTCGCTCCACGCGTCCAGAAATTCTTCGCGGCTGACGGCCTCCCCCAGCCGGAGTTTGCCGATCCCGGCCAGGAGCACGAACGCCGGGCGACCACCGACGTTCTTTTTGTCGTATTTCACATGCTCCCAGACCTCAGCGCCCCCGAGGCCGGCCGTGTCGAGCGGCAGGCCCAGGCGTCGCAGCAGACCCAGCATCCGGTCCAGATCGGCCAGGGGCAGACCGCAGCGCCGCTTCGATAACAGCAGAGCCGTCACCAGCCCGCGCGAGACCGCCTCCCCGTGGGCAAAGCGCGCGTACCGCGTGAGCGATTCGATCGCGTGTCCGGTCGTATGGCCCAGGTTCAGGCTGGCGCGCAGGCCGGTTTCGTGTTCGTCCACTTCCACCACGCGCGCCTTGTGGCCCACGGAATCCAGCACGGCGGCCCGGAATTCGGGCGCATCAGGATCGCGCATGTGACCCGCTTTCGCTGCCAGGTCCGGTAAAATGCGGCCGGTTTCGTCCAGGAACGCGTGTTTGGCCATCTCGGCCAGACCACAGACCCATTCGCGGGCCGGCAGGGTTTTGAATAAATCTGGGTTACAGTACACCAGGCGGGGCGGGTAAAAGGCCCCGACCATATTCTTGCCACGGTCCACGTTCACGGCCACCTTGCCGCCGACGCTCGAATCGACCGCCGCGAGCAGGGTGGACGGCAACTGGACGAAGGGCACCCCGCGTAAAATCGTCGCGGCGATAAATCCGGCGAAATCGCCCACGACGCCCCCGCCCGCCGCCAGGATCAGCGATTTGCGATCGATGCCGGCTCCCACGAGGGTATTGTAAACGGCGCCCGCCTGGCTCCAGTGTTTATTCGATTCGCCGCCCTGGATCAGGATCACCCGAGGGTCCGTGAGTCCGCCCGGGAAAAAATCGGCCAGGGCCGGGAGGAGCGAAGCCAGCACGGACTCTTCCAGGCCGAGCTGGCTGATTAAAAAAACCTGGCTCGCGCCGAAAGACGCGACGCGCGCGGGCAAATCGGACCAGCCCGTCCGGAGAACGACCTCATACGCCGGCGCGTGGCCGGGTTGAATGCGGAGTTGGGATTCCTTGTTTTTCATCCTCGCGGAACAACTGCAGGGTACCGGACTATTTCCGTCGAGCAATTCGCAAGACGGTGTCGGTCCGCCAGGTCATTTATCCGCAGTGTATACAAAGCCGATTTCAGAAATGCAAGTATCCTCATACTGCGAACCCGGGTCGACGGCCGCGATTCGGAAGCGTAAGCATGTCTTTAATTCAGAATAACCAGATCTTTTTAACTGAAGGTAATGCGTGCCTTCGGAGATTTCGGGTTCAGTTGACCCGGGAAAATCAATCGAGGAAACAACTCCGCCATTACAGTTCTGGACCTCAATACGACGGATCCGCGGATTTTTTTTAAAGAGGACCGGCGAGACCATTACACCCGGGGCAAATGCGATGCCGATCAGGCCGTGCCGGTAATAGAATGGTTTCGAATTCGGCGGGTTTACTACCGGAATGTCCCGTGCCTCAACCCATTCACCGCTCCCCAGGCCTTTTATTCCCTCGCACCACGCGGTATTGAAGTTGCCATCAAAAGCGGCGGAAGGTCCGTAGGTCGAACGCGGCTCCAGAACACTTGAAGCGGCACCCTTGACACCGGAAGGTAAAAAGGCAATCCGCCTGAATTCCTCCCGGGCTTCTTTGTAGGGCGAAAAGGAAATTTTGATAGGGGGGATCTTTTTCAGGTCCACCTGACGCAATTCCCATGTGAGAAGGTTTTTTTCATGGCTCATGCCTGGGGGGCCTTCGACTTTAAAGTCGCGGCCAAACGGGCCAGGATCAATTCGAATCGATATGCGCCCGGCAAGTCCGTCCCAATAACCAGCCGGCGAAAGATCGTATTTAATATCTCGCGTGCTGAAACTGGTAAAGGCCACTTTATTCGTCATCCAGTCCTCGAAAAAGAGCGGTGCCCTGTAACTCATTTCAAGTTTGGAACTGCCTCTGGGAATATCGAGAGGAGTCACACACCAGGACTTCGACTCCCCCTTCTGGTCCTTATTCGGAACAAAACGACAGTTGTGGCTCGCACCCAGCCGAATCGCTATCGTCTCGGGTTGTTTCGGTTCAAGACTTCTCGCCCAATCAACTGGAACTGCGAACTGAACTCTCCGCGCAGCCCCCAAATTGTTCAGGTGATAAATGGCTCGCACCGTGTAATTTTTTCGATCGGGAAGAACAACGATGTCGAGGTCCTCTGCGACAAGGAGAATCCCGGCCGTATGGACCGGTGCGAAGTTCCCGTACGGTCCATGTAAAGATCCACCAACGGGACCCCCGTTGCCGGTCAACAGCGCCGGGAATAATAAAAAAATCAAAAAAATGAATTTCAGTCTCATCAATTTTTCCAGCGGTAAATTCTCCTCGGTAATTTCTTGTAGGCCAAATCGCCAAAGCGAACCTCTTCGACCGGGGCGTAAAAAGCATGAATGACACTGTCCCCCGGATCAAGCCGTCCCACCGGCGGACGATCCACGGACAATACTGCCGTCTGGAATCCAAAGTGGATAATATCCCCCACGCGCAGTTCTTCGTTCCTGCCAAGCGAACGCAGATAAGGGTAGAGCCCGGCAGGCGCCAGATAAGGGATACTGTAACCCATGCGTCGACGCCCATAAACCGCAACGCCAGCACAATTTGTTGCAAGCCGCGCATCGGGTGCAGGAATGCCATCCGTGGCTGGTGGCAGGGTTTCTACAAATGGAACCCCCAGCAGCTCGGTCAGTAAACCAGTGTACGAATTGTCGCGGCGCAGCACGAGTTCGAAAAACGATTCCAGGTCGTCTGCGTTCCGCTCACCTGTCGCAAAAGCGATGTGATATGAACCAGGCCGCTTGAAATCAGCAACGTCCGTAACTAGAAAAGAAGTCTGGCCACGCAGGGCCGGCATTTCTTTCGATTCAGTTGCCGTTCTGAGAAACCAGCGAATCTCACCTGGCTCCTTGATCGCCGCCGAACCGGGGGGAACGGCAAGACTAACCGGTTCTCCAGAGCGCAAATAAAGGGGACCGGCGTGAGCCGACGGATATGGCGCGGTAATAAACTGAACCCACAGGAAGCCCTGGAATAAAAGCCGATACATCCCCTTGAGCGTAAGTGACTTCACGGCACTGTCAAGAAAAAAGCCGGCACAGAGCTACCGGCGGTTCTTACCGGTTTTACACGAACGAGGTGCCACCAGCCCGCCGCGTCTCAGACCGGCTTTTCAGCAGGCTCCAGGGCCGCAAGCGCGATGCTGGCGGCTTCCTGCTCGGCGATTTTTCGCGAACGACCGCGGCCGCGCCCTTTTTCCGCGTCATTGATCAGCACGCGGCATAAAAATTCTTTGGCGTGGTCCGGTCCGCTTTCGTTCAGAATTTCATAACGGGGCGTGGAGTGAAATTTTTTCTGCGACCATTCTTGCAAGAGCGATTTCGCGTCCCGGGCCTGCCCGGGGGCCCTGGCTTCGCGAATACAGGGTTCCAGCTGGCGAATGATAAAAGTCCGGGCCGCGTCCAGCCCGCAGTCAAGGTAGACCACGGCGATCAAAGCTTCCAGGAGATCCGCCAGGTTGGAGGGACGGCTCGCGCCGCCGCTTTTGCGTTCGCCCCGGCCCATGCGCATGGTTTCGCCGATTCCGAGATTCAGGGCAACCTGGGCGAGGGTCTTTTCGGAAACCACGGCCGATTTGATACGCGCCAGTTCGCCCTCCGAATATCCCGGATACTCATGGTATAAAAACTCATTCACGACCAGGCCCAGCACCGAATCGCCCAGATACTCGAGGCGTTCATTATCAGAACCGGCGGCCGCGCCTTCTTCGTTCCCGTAGCTGCTGTGCGTAAAAGCGAGATCCAACAACTGGAAATCGTGAAACGTAAGTTCAAGCCGCTCCGCCAGATTTTTTAATTCCGCCAGACGAGAAGGTGAATGATCGTTTTCTGAGTAGTCCGAAATTGATTTCAATCCAGTCGGAGGATTTACCTGGTGGAAACCGGAATAAAGGCGGGAAATACGAGACGGCGGCGGGCCAGTGACCCGCCGGCGTCGCGCGATTGAATCAGCTCTGGTGTTCGTTGATGTATTTTTCTACGTCACCAACGGTCTGAATTTTTTCAGCGTCTTCGTCGGAGATTTCGATTCCGAATTCTTCTTCCAGGGCCATAACCAGCTCGACAGTGTCCAGCGAGTCAGCGCCCAGGTCGTCAATGAAGTGAGCTTCGGGAGTCACTTCCGCTTCGTCAACGCCCAATTGCTCGACGATGATCGACTTTACTTTCTCCATTATATCATTTGCCACGATAACGTCCTCCAGAATGAAATGTAAAAGTTTCGCCACGCAATGCATGACGAGGGTGTGGTCAATAAAGGCGCAACCTGGTAAACGGCTCTGATAGGCGCAAGTGGAAAATAAAAATTTTTCCTCGAATTCCAGTAATTTTTCGAGGGCTTTTTCGTCGCAATTTTCCCCCCGGTTTTCGGGCCTGGATTCCGGGCGAAACGGGATTGGACCGGGTTTTCGGGTGCCGGCCACCCGGGCGTTCGCGGGCCAGCCAGTTTAAAGTCGCTTTTTTCGTGGAAAGATCGTGCAAAAACTGACACAGAACGGACCAAAAGCCGGGCGGAAACCGAAAATTGGTGGCGTCAGGATTCGATAATATAGAAGGTAAAAAAGGAACCATGCGATCTCCGGCCCCCCACCTCCCGCTATGAACGCCCAGCCGCGCCAGAATCCCCACCACGGGCTCAGTTTTAAGAATTGTTTCCAGTTGTTCCTGGAAGGCCATCTGGACGAGCTTCTCGGGCATCCCGGCGGGCCCGGCCCGGTCAGGAACAGGGCCACGCTGGCGGGACTGCTTCGAAAATGGCGATTGCACCGGGTCCGCGATGTTTTCCTGATGGAGCCACCGGGTGCGGCTGGATCCCCGCCCCTCCTCGACCTGGAACGCATTCTTCGAAAAAATGGTCTGCGTTTACACCGCATGCCACTAAACGCCCTGACCCGGGGCGATTTTGCGGCCCAGATCGAGTTCAACCGGGTTGTCACCCGAACACTGAAACAGAATCCGGCCGTGGTCCTGTTTCAGGAGCGCGCCCGTCTGGAGGTTCAGGTTTCCCTGGCTACCTTGCTGCTGACGCCGCCGGGCGGGATCAGCCCCGAGCAGGCTCTGCGCTACGTCGCGGGAAAAAACCCCGGGGACGCGGCCGCCGAACGCCTGCGTCAGTTTAAGAAACTGCTCGATCCGGATTATAACCCGCCCGTTCAGGTGGAAATTCCCGAGCCCGGATCAGGCGCAACAACACGGACACCGGCACCGGAATCCCGTCCGGCCGTGGCGAAGGGCGGACCGAATGCGGGGCAACCGTTAGTGTCGAAGCTGTTGGAAGCCGGGGACCCGCCGAAAACGGAAGGCGCGCCGACAAAAACCGATGCGGCCGCCCCACCGGCAACACCGGCGGCCCCCGCTCCCGAACCGGCGTCACCGGTCGCGCTCGTACCTGCCATTGCCGCGGCTCCGAAAACCCCGGCGCCAGCGCCGGTCGCGAAAGCCGCGAAAGTCGCAGAGGACCCGGGCGAACCCACGATCCCCGCCGATCCGGATTTTAAGTCCTCAAAGTTCACCATCAAGGTGAAAATGGTCGGCATCATTTCGACGATCATCCTCGGCGCCCTGGGGGCCATGGTCGTCCTGGCCACATACTTCTTCCGGGACGACTCCGAGATCCGCATCCAGGAAAACAACCTGGCTCTCACCGAAGTCATCGGCGGGCGGGTCCAGTCGGAGTTCGAGAACATCGCCTACAAAGGCCTGCTCCTGGCAACGAACGTGCTCGAAAGCCCCCCGGCCGAACAAAAAATTTTCACGGATTTATTTTTTCGCAAGAACGCTGATATTATTTTTGTAGGCGTAGCACGCGCGAACGGCCAGGATTTCGAATTCACGCGCGAGGAATACAACACGAGCTTCCTGGCCGATCGCCAGATCGAAATCGACGAAGTGCGCCGCCTGCACGGACTGGGGCGCGAGGCCTTCTTCCAGAGTTTTTCGGGCGGCACGGTGGTGCGCAACGTCTCCTCCGGTTTCCCCCTGCCCGTGCTGGGACTTTCGCTGCCGTTCAACGAAAAAACGATCGTGATCGTGTACCTCTGGCTGAACGAGGATCCGGAACAGGGCCGGTTTCTGAAAAGTTTTTCCAGAGAAACCACCAAAATCGCCACGGCGTTCCTGGTGGACAACCAGGGCAGTATCATCGCGCACCCGGATCTGAATCTCGTCCGCGCGGGGACGGACCTCGTGAAAGTCCCGATCGTGGAAGCGGCGCTCCAGTCGAAAAATCCCAACGGACTCACGAACTATTCGTACGAGGGCGTCGATTACCTCGGTTCGTTTCGTAAACTCGAGTTCGCGAATCTGGCGGTGATTTCCACCGTGGACGCGAAGCAGGCCCTGGCCGCGGTGGAGGACATCCAGCGCCGGAACGTCATCATTACGCTGATCGTGGTCCTCGTCTCCGTCCTGATCGTTTATTTTTTCGCGCGTTCGATTTCCGTGCCAATTTTGCGTCTGGTGGAAGCCACCCGCCAGGTGGAAAGCGGCGATTACGCGGTCTCAATCACGCCCGCCGCGCGCGACGAGGTCGGGCGGCTCACGAACTCGTTCGTGCAGATGGCGAGCGGCCTGGCCGAACGCGAACGGGTCAAGAGCGCGCTCGGCAAATTCGTGAACAAAGAAATCGCCGAACGCGCCGCGCGCGGCGAAATCAAACTGGGCGGGGAAAACAAACTGGCCGCGGTGTTTTTTTCGGATCTGCGCGGGTTCACCGCCATGTCCGAGGGCCGCACGCCCGAGGAAGTCGTATCGATTCTGAACGAATACTTCACGGAGATGGTGCATACGATCGAAGAGACCAACGGCATCGTCGACAAATTCATCGGCGACGCGATCATGGCCCACTGGGGCGCCGTGAAATCCGTGGGCAACGACACCGAAAACGCGATCAACGCCGCGCTCGCCATGCGCCGCGCGCTGATTCGTCTGAACAATAAGAACGAACACCTCCCGGACCGGCCCTGGCTCAAAATGGGCTCGGGCATCAACACCGGCCCGGTGATCTCGGGTCAGATCGGATCGGACAATCGGTTCGAATTTACCGTGATCGGGGACGCGGTCAACCTGGCCAGCCGCATCGAGGCGCTGAACAAACCTTTCGGCAGCGATATTCTGATCTCCCAGGATTCGTACGAGATGGTCAAAGACATTTTTGTGGTGGAAGCCATGCCCGCCATCAAGGTGAAGGGCAAGAGCGAACCACAGGCGATTTTCGCGGTCATCGCCCGCAAAGACGATCCGGATGCCCCGCAGAGTCTCGACGAAGTGCGCGCCCTGTTGCACATCGAATTCGACCCGGACAAAGCCGGCGGCGGCGAAGAAAAAGAAGTGAAGTATGAAATCCTGGCGAAGAAATGACAGCGTCTTCGTCGGCGTCGTCCTGGCCCTGATCGCCGCCCTGTCGGTGTGGCTGTACTACGACTTCGCAGCGCGGGTCAACGTCGGCAATCGCGAAAAAATCGGCACGATCACGTTCAAACGCAGAGTCGCCCAGCGCAAACTGGACGGCGAAGTACGCTGGGAAACCGCCGACGAAAAAATCGACCTGTTCAACCGCGACTCCATTCGCACGGCCGACGCGTCCGAGGCCACGATCGAACTCCTCGACGGCACGAAAATCGACGTGGACGCGTCGAGCATGATCGTGCTCAATATCGATCGCGGCAAATTCGACATCAACTTCGCGTACGGTTCGATCGCCGCGAACGCCGCCGCGGGGAGCGGTTCGGACCTGACGATCTCCTCGGAAGGCCGCGAAATCAAATTGAACGGCAGCGAGGTTAATCTTTCCCGGGGCGAAAAAGACAAAGACCTGGACCTCGTCGTCAAAAAAGGCGAAGCATCGCTCACGACCGCCGACGGCAAAGCGGCCACGCTCAAGAAGGACCAGAAGGCCGAACTCTCGAAAGACGGCGTCAAAATCGAGGACATCCGCCTGATCCCTACCGCGCCCGGCGACAACCAGCGTTTCGTTTCAGAGGGGGGGGCCACGGCCGTGAACTTCGGCTGGCAGGCCGTCCAGGGCGGAGTCAATTTACAGGTGAGCACCAACCGCGCGTTTTCGAATCTGGTCGTCAATCAGCAGGCCGGCGCGACCGGCTCAAGCGCGAGCCTGAACGAAGGCGTCTACTACTGGCGCATCGCGGCGAAAAATCCCAAAACGGGCAAGACCGATTACAGCGCGACCCTGCGACTGTCGGTGCTGACCAGCCAGCCCCTGCGCGGACTTGCGCCCGCGGAAGGCGCGGCCTTCCCGTCGCTCGGCCAGGCATCGCTCGTGAATTTCGCCTGGACGCGCAATGAACTCGTCGGCGCGTATACGCTGCAAATCGCCGATAACCCCGGTTTCGGCGGTGCCCGCGCGCAACAGAGTTCTTCCAACAGCCTGAGCATGCGACTCGAACCGGGGCAGTACTACTGGCGCGTCAGCGGGCGCAATGGCCTGACCGGCGATACGCTCACCAGTCCCACGCGTTCGTTCAACGTCACCCGCGCCGAAAAACCGGGTCCGCCCGCGCCCATCCAGCCCGACAATGGCG
>CAZVZS010000014.1:60171-75137 GCA_964631535.1 uncultured Leptospiraceae bacterium | reverse complement strand
TGGGTTTCGGCGGCATCGTGGTGAATGAAGTCGCCACGCAAAATTTTTACAGCCTCCGGCGCGAGTTGGACCCCGGCGCGTACTTCTGGCGACTCCAGGGCGAAAGCGCGGGCGGCGGGGGCGACTGGAGCGAAGCGCGCCAGTTCACCGTGATCGAATCCGAAAAACTCGAACTGCTCCAGCCGACACGGGATCAGCAGATCGACGCGACGGCCGCGCAGCAGGGTCTGCGTTTCGTCTGGAAAAAACCTTCGTTACGGGGGACTTTCCGGCTGACGGTGGCGCAATCGCCGCGCTTCGATCGCGGAGCGCGCACGGCGATGGTCGCGGGCCTGAGCCACGCGGAGAGCCTGCCCCCCGGCGAATATTTCTGGAAAGTGGCGCTTGTGGAAGGCGACCGCGAGTTGTCCGTGAGCGATGTGGGCACCTTCACCGTGAGTACCGGGCCCGAACCGCCCGAATTGATTGACCCGCCGAAAACCGGCATCGTCGACATGAGTAAACGCGACGAGTTGACCTTCACCTGGAAGGGTTCGGAGGGCGCGAAGTCATACGTCCTGCGCGTCTACTCCCTGGATGGGGGCGGTCGGCGGAAGGTGTTCGAGACCGAAACCCAGGGCACACGCTTCGCCCTGCGCGATCTGGGCGTGCTCGACAAAGGGCGCTTCGCCTGGTCGCTCCAGGCCCTCGGCGCGGGCGGACGCACCGCCGCCAGCGAGGAAAAATTCAACGATTTCGTGATAACGCTCGGGGAGGACCTTACCAGCCCGAAAGTTACCTCTCCGGAGGTCTTCTTCGTTGATTAAAATCGCCAACGACTCTGTCAAAATTGCACGGCCGGACGCCGGATTTTTTGGCGATTCACGTCGTCCAATCTGTTATAGTAAGCACCGGTTCGAAACCATGCGACGCACACGACTTTTGATTCTGGCCCTGCTGGTCTGCGCGGCCCCCGGCCGGCTTGCGGCCCAACAATTCGAGGCCGAGAACGCCAGCAGCACCCTCCAGCTCGAGTGGAGTAAGGTGGCCGGGGCCGGCGGTTACATGGTGGAGATCCAGGACGGAACCGGCCAGACACGTTTACGCCAGGAAACCACTGAAACCACGCTCAAATTCGGCCTGCCCGTGGGCGAATACCGCCAGCGCATCGGGGTGCTGAACAAATTCAAAAAAGTTTCGGTCTGGTCGAACTGGCGGCCCCTGATCATCCGCCGTCCGGGCGACCCGGTGATCACGTCCATCAATCCCCCGCGTGTCGCCCTGGGACGCGATGGCCAGGCCTTCGAGATACTGGGCGAGAATATTTACCAGGGATCGAAGATCAGCATCATTCGCAACGGTGCCCTGGTCCCGTTTAAGCTGGTCGCCGCGCGCCCCGGTGCTTTGCGCCTCAGCCTGAACACCACGTCCGTGGCAGCCGGGACGTACAGCGTCATCATCGATAACCCCGGCGGTCGCCAGACGCGCAGTTCGCAGGACCTGAACGTGGTACGCAGCGGCAAGGACGGGCAGCTCCTGGCGGATACCCCGCGCTGGAAAAAACTCGTGCCCGGCTGGTATCAATACTCGAGCGGGGAAACGATCAAAGGCGCGCTCTGGTTCACGACCTTCGCGGGCCTGGCCGTGGCGGGAGCCGCGACCACAGGGATCGCCAATAACGCGGCCGCGGCCACCGCCAGCGACCCCCTGTACCAATTGATGTTCAATCCGCTCTGGCTGTACGCGGTGCGAGACAGTTTCAGTACGCGCCAGCAAGGACTGATGCTGGCGGCCGCGGCCTATGACCGGGTGATCGACAATCGGTATACGTACGAAAACGCGCGGCAGGCCCAGGGCATCATCGGCGGGGCCGCTGTCGCCCTGTACGTCCTGAACTACGTCGACGCCTCGGACTGGGACTTCGGCACCGCGGTCCCCGGCGCGAAAACGCCCGCCTGGCGCGGGACCCTGTACTGGACCCTGCTCGGCGGACTCGCGGCCGCCGGCGCGAGTGAGTTCTCCGCGGCCGAAGCGAGCGCGAACACGGCCGCGAGCGATCCCCTGGTCCAGTCCTTCGCCTCTCCGCTCCTGACCACCGTCACCCTGGGCCAGACGCGCAATGAACAGACCCTGCTCCTGGCGAGTCTCGCGGCGACCCGCGGGGACACCTACGAAAAAGATTACGCCAGACACCAGCAAAACCAGGCGATCATCGGCGTGGGTGCGGCCCTGGTGTACTTCGGCCATTTTCTGGATTTGAGTTTTTCGGACGCGGGACTCGCGTTCGATCTGCAGTACGTTCCGGAAGGTCTGGTGGCTGACCATGGCGGCCGGAGTGAAGGCTTCACCGGGGTTACGCTGCATTTTTCGTATTAGCGTTTGTTTTATCGGCGACTCGATTACTGGAAAGCCCGCCTGCAAGATTTCACCTGACCGGCTTCTACACCCACCCCGCGTGACAACCGCGGCAGCGATTGAGCGGACGGCCCACGGCCGCGAAAGCGCGACGGTCGCGCCGGCGGAACGTGAAACCCGCGCGACCGGGCCGCCCTAACTGAAACGTTTGATGTTTTCCTGGATGCGAGCGATGACGTCGCGCCGTGCGAATTCGAGCACGACGCGCACCGCGTTTTTGATCGCGGTGGCGTTCGAGCGGCCGTGACCGATGATGCAGGTCCCGTTGACGCCGAGCAGGGGCGCCCCGCCGTACTCGGCGTAGTCCATACGTTTTTTTATGTCGGCGAGGGTGGGCTTAAGGAGAAAAGCGCCCGCCTGGGCCAGGCCCGAGTCCGCGATCTGGCCGCGCAGGATATTAAAGATGGTCCCGGCCAGACCCTCGGTGGCCTTGAGCACGATGTTGCCAGTGAACCCGTCGGTGACGACGACGTCCGCCTGACGCAGGCCGCCGTAGATATCGCGACCCTCCACATTGCCGATGAAATTGTACGGGAGTTTTTTTAGTTTTTCGTGGGTCTTGATTGTGAGTTCGTTGCCCTTCTTGTCCTCTTCGCCGTTGGACAGCAGACCGATGCGCGGTTCGTTGATGCCGAGGATTTCGCGCGCGTAGATTTCGCCCATGATGGCGAACTGTACGAGCCAGGCCGGTTTGCAGTCCACATTGGCGCCCGCGTCGAGCAGCACGGTCACGCCCCCGTCCTCGCGCGGCAAGGGCGACGCGATCGGCGGTCGTTCGACGCCCTTTACCCGGCCCAGGTTCAGCAGGGCGCTGGCCATCGTGGCGCCGGTATTGCCCGGCGAGAAAAAACCGACGGCGCGGCGTTCGTGCACCAGGCGGGCCGCCACGACGACCGAAGAGTTCGGTTTGTTGCGCACGGCCCTGGAAGGCGAATCTTCCATGGTTATGATGTCGTCAGCGGGTTCGATTTCGACCCGGTCTTTATCGCAGGGATTTTTTTTGAGTAAATCTTCGAGCGTCTTTTCGTGGCCGACCAGGATCACATGGGCGTCGTATTCACGGATCGCCTGGACGGCGCCGTGCACGGCCGTTTCGGGACCGAGGTCCCCGCTCATGGTATCAACAGCAACCCACACGGGTTGCTAAGAACACCGGTAAGGTCTGGCGCGTAAAGTGTTTAAATACAGGTTCGACTCAAAACGCGCGGACGAAATCCGGGTGTACGCGAACTCCGCGCAAACGCGCGGGTGAAAGCTCAGGAATCCGCTTTTTTGGGCTTAGGCGCCAGAACTACCGAGCTTTTGTACCAGCCACAGGTTGGACAGATACGATGGGTTTTGACGAATGACCCGCAGTTTTTACAGGGCACGAGATTGGGTTTCCCGATAGCGTGGTGCGCCCGACGGGAGCGCGATTTCTGGCGGGATGTTTTTCTCTTTGGTACGGCCATTGCTTCTGCCTCTGTAAAAGTCCCCTGAAAAAATCCGGGGAAGCCGAGCATCCGACCGGGGGGCTTCCGGTCAAGGAGAATTCCCGCTTTCTTGACATACCGGGCCGCTCGCCGTCCCTGGTTATTGCAATCATGACACTCGAAGAGCAAATCACAGGCCTGGAAACCCGCGGGAGATCGGCCCTCGCGGCCTGCCAGTCGCTGGCGAAGCTGGAAGAAGTCCACGCGGAAATCCTCGGCAAAAAGGGCCGCCTCACCACGATCCTCAAAGGCCTGGGCGCTCTGGCCCCGGAAGAACGGAAAACCGCCGGCCAGACGGCCAATCGCACGCGCGAGATTTTACAAAACCTGTTCGCCGAAAAACGCCAGGCCCTGGAAGCGGGGGCCGTTGCCGATCGCCTGCGCGCTGAAACCTACGACGCCCTGCGCCCGGTCGTACCCGGCGGCGGGGGCCTGCATCCGCATACCCAGGTCCAGGCCCGGCTGGAGGACATTTTTATTTCGATGGGTTTCACGGTAATGGACGGGCCGGAAGTGGAAACGGACGAAAACAATTTCACGCGCCTGAACTTTTCCGAGGACCATCCCGCGCGCGATATGCAGGACACGTTCTGGACGGAGGACGGCAACCTCCTGCGAACCCATACCTCGCCCGTGCAGATTCGCGCGATGAGCACTCTGAAACCGCCGATTTACATGATCGCGCCGGGCCGCGTGTACCGCTACGAGGAGCTGGACGCGTCGCACCAGCATACGTTTTTTCAGATCGAGGGTATGATGATCGATCGCGATATCTCGGTCGCGAATTTACTGTACGTGATGCGGAATATGCTTTCGCGCGTTTTCGAACGCGAGGTGCGCGTGCGCGTACGCCCGGGATACTTTCCTTTCGTGGAACCGGGACTCGAACTCGACTTCAGCTGCGACGGGGCCGGCTGTTCGGTCTGCAAACACCTCGGCTGGGTGGAAATGGGCGGCAGCGGCCTCATCCATCCGAACGTGCTGCGCTCGGGCGGTCTGGATCCCGACGAATGGTCCGGTTTCGCGTTCGGCTTCGGTCTGGACCGGCTGGTCATGATGCTATATGGCATCGAGGACATCCGGCATTTTATGTCCGGCAACCTGCGCTTCCTGAATCAGTTTTAAAGACAGGTACAGGTATAATTGAAGGAGAAACCGTGAAACTTTCTCTCAACTGGCTGAATGATTTTATCGACCTCGCCGACGTACCCCTGGAGCGGATCGTACGCGAACTCACGCTGCGCACCTGCGAAGTGGAAGAGTTTTATCCCGCGTACGCGCATCTGGACGACGTGGTCGTCGCCCGGGTCCTCGAAAAAGAACGCCATCCGAACGCGGACCGTCTTTCGCTCTGCAAGGTGGACGCCGGCACGGCGACGCTGCCGATCGTCTGCGGCGCGCCGAATGTGGCGGCCGGCATGTTCGTGCCCCTGGCCAGAATCGGCGCGAAACTGCCGATGGGCGGGGAAATTCTCGAAATCAAAAGCGGAAAAATTCGCGGCGAAATTTCAGAGGGCATGCTCTGCTCGGCGAAGGAACTCGGCCTGGTGGAGCTGACCGAGGCGACCGACGGTCTGATCGATCTCGGCCCACACCTGGCCCACGTCCAGACCGCTCCACCCTGGGCGCATCCGGCTTCCGGCGGCGGCGCGAAAAAGACCGCCTCCCAAAAAATCGCCAAAAAGGCGGCCAGATCGAAAGTGGCGAAAAAAGCGCAGGCCGCCCCCCCCGGCGGACCCCCCGCGGCGCCCGCGCCCGCGGTGCGCCCGCCGGAAAGTACCATCGGCACGCCGCTCTCCGTCCTGTTCGCCCTGAAAGATTCTATCATCGACATCGACAACAAATCGATCACGCACCGTCCGGATCTCTGGTCCCACTACGGGTTCGCGCGCGAACTGTCGGCGATTTTCAACCGGCCGCTGAAGTTCAATCCGCTGGCCACGCCGGAGATCGCGGCCGCGCCGGGCCTGCCCTCCAAAAAAATCGTCATCGAACCGGGCGCGGCGTACGCGTACTTCGGCCAGCATGTGCGGGGCGTGCGCGTCGGGCCCTCCCCGGCCTGGCTGCGGGCGCGGCTCTGGAACGTGGGCCAGCGGCCGATCAACAACGTGGTCGACGCCACCAACTACCTCATGTTCGAAATCGGTCAGCCCAACCACGCGTTTGACGCGCGCGAATTGAAAAGCGACACGATCGGCGTGGCCACGGCCGAACAACAAAATATAAAAACTTTCACGACCCTGGACGGCGTGGCCCGCGAAATCCCTCCACACGCGATCATGATCCTCGACGGCGCGGACCCGCGCGCGACACCCCTTGCCCTGGGCGGAATCATGGGCGGCCTCGCTTCCGGAGTCCGCGAAGACACGAACGAGTTATTTCTCGAATCCGCAACCTTTCCACGCGAAAAGATCCGTTTCGCGCTCGCGAAATTGCAATTGCGCACCGAATCGGCGATTCGTTTTGAAAAAGGCCAGGACCCCGCGCAGGCGCAAATCGCCCTGCACCGGCTGGTCGATTTGCTGGCCCTGACCTGCCCGGATCTTGCCGTGGGCAAGATCGCCGGAAAGGCCCCGGTCGGCGCGAAACGAAACGTGATCAAGATCCCCGCCGGTTTTATCCCCCGCCGCCTGGGGGTCGAAATCGCCGACGGCGAAGTCCGTTCGATCCTGGAACGCCTGGGCTGTACCGTGCAGTCGGACAAAAAAGGCGGCCAGGCGATCACCGTGCCCACGTATCGCTCCTGGCACGACCTGACAATTCCTGAGGACATCGTGGAAGAAGTGGGCCGGATCTACGGCCTGGACCGGATCGAACCGGTGGCCCCGCTGATCGCCTGCGCGCCCCCCGTGCCGAACGAACGCCGCGCCTTTGAACGCGCGCTCAAAACGTACCTCGCGCAGACGGGCAATTTTTTTGAGACCTACAATTACTCGTTCGCCGCGGCGTCCGATAACGAACTTTTCGGCCAGGCGGGACTGGCCCTGGCCAATCCGACCCAGGCCGACCGGGACCGCATGCGTGTATCGCTCATTCCAGGGCTCCTGCGCCAGGCCGCCGGGAACCAGGACCGTTTCGACCAGGTCCGTTTGTTCGAATTCGGTCGATCTTATTTTCCAGGTAAAAAAGGCGAATTACCGACGGAGCGTTTCAGAGTCGCCCTGGTGGCTCTGCCCGACCGCGCGCTGCTGGACGGCAGGGACGGATTGCTGGAGACATTCCTGGCGTTTCGCGGTTTCCTGGAGGACCTTCTGCGCAGTTTCACGCGCACCGAACCGAACGTCCGGGTAAACGCCGGGCCAGGTTTTTATCATCCGAATTGCGCGGTGGAACTGGCCTGTGGTCCGGGCGAAGCCGCGGCGGTATTGATCCGGGCGGGGATTCTTTCGCCGGCTCGCGAAAAAGATTTCGATTTGAAACGCCCGGCCCTGCTGGCCGAAATCGATTTTGACGCGTTTTTCGAGGCGCGAGCCGGAGCGAAACGCGCTTATTCACCACCATCCGTTTTCCCGGATTCGAATTTTGAATTTTCGATTGTAATGGATCGTACCGCGTCGACCCGGGAGCCGGTGCGCGTAATCGAAGCGGCCGGAGTGCCGGAATTACGCGCGGTCCGACTCCTGACGATTTACCAGGGCCCCCCGCTGCCGGATGATCGTATGTCCGTGAGCTACGGGGTCCGCTGCGGACTCCAGGAAGGGACGCTCACGGGTGAACGCCTGCAGGCGATTCTCGATCTGCTGGTCGGTCAGTTGAATGCCGCCGGTTTCCCCCTGCGGTGAGGGTGAGGTCCCGCGCGTCCGGAACCGGACCTTTTGCGCTAACCAAAAAATACCACTCACTATAAGCGAAAAAGCCAGCAGCACGGGAATTTCCTGGATCATGGGAAACGGTTCGGCCAGTGATCGACCGGGGTCCTGGTGGATGGCGAAGTAGACCCGCACGGCCGAAATCGCGCCGAGGGCGAAAACCAGTCCCGCTCGCAAGAAACGACGCGGCCCGCGCTGTTCCCGCCAGTCGCGCAAGGCGTCCGTGACGAAATACACGACCGGAAAAAACAGGTAGGGCAGGACGGCCGTGATATAACGGACGTGAACATTTTCATGCTTGCCTGAAATCGTAAACTCGATGAAAATAAGCAGGCCAAAAAGCAGGGCCTCGTTGGGGCGGTCCCGGAAGAATCGCCGCAAGGAGACCAGAGCAAGCAAAAAAATGGGACATAAAACCAGAAATCCGGGCGTCCAGTTCCCGGTACACACGGTCAGCGTGAACCAGCACTTCGGATTCGAAAAAGTCAACTCGAGAACGCCGAGGAGCCAAGGATTGGAGAGCGAAGAAATAATTGAGTGTTCGTACCCAAACGTGGGGTTGTACGCGTTCGCGCGCAGCATGAGTTCGCCGAACGCGGCGTAGTTATAAGCCGGTAAGATCGCGTACACCAGAGCGAATACGAACAGGCCAACCCCGGCGACCCTCCAGAATTGTCCGGTACGCAGATCGCGCCAGCGCAGGCGACCGGACAGCAGGAGATACAGGCCGGCCGGTCCCACGAACAATACATTCTGCAGCTCCACGATCGAGCCGAGGGCCAGCAGGGCTGAGAGCCCATAAATCCGCCGGGCATGGGCGCGATCGAAGCGCTGGATGTCGATCAAAAGGAGCATGGCGGCCAGGACAATCGCCAGTGAAACCGCGTGCGAATAAAAACGGGCCGACTCCCGCCAGAGCGGAGTGCTCACCGCGAACAGCGCGCAGGCGATGGTGGCCGGCAGTTCCCCCTGGCCGAGGCGGCGGAACAGGCGAAACAATAAAACCAGGGAAAGAACACCCGCGAGGTTCGGCAGAAACAATACGAAAACTTCTTTTACATTGGAGGCCTGGCTCAACATGGGCGCGAGGCCGATTGATTCGACCAGTTTGCCCGTCAGATAGAACGGTAACGAGAGCAGCGCGAGTCCGACGACTCTGTCCGAATAGACCAGGCCGTTCTTCCTGGCCCGGTCCACGCCCATGGTGTACGGTTCGAACTGTCTCAGCTCAAACGAAACGTTTTCAACGGCCGTACTGACGAGGGCGAAATGCGATCCGTCATTGGAACCGTAGATATAAGCCCCGCTGATAAAAAAAAGGCAACCGGCCAGGACAGGGCCGAACCAGCGTGGTTTAATATTTTCAACCATCGTACCTTCCGTGCCGGGCTCTCCTTTTTTCCTTGACCGCGATTCCCGCCAGCGGGACTGCTCAGGTCGATGCGAAATTTACGAAAAAAAGAATTCTTGGTCCTGGCGTTCTGTATCGGATGGATGTTTCTGGCACCGTGGTTACTTGTCAAAAACATTAAGACCTACCATGTGGAGGACGTCACGAAATTCGGCGAGTGGTCCCTGGTCTGGTCCTTGGATCCGACCCGTATGTACACGGGCGGAGCGTACTGTAATTATCCCATGCTGGGCGTCTATTTTTCCGCCGGCCTCCTCGCGCATCTGTATCAATCGGGTGACTATAATGAAATCGCCGAAATTCACCAGGATTTTCGGCAGGCGCTGACCGTTTTCGACGGACTCATCGGTCTGGCGGCGGCCTCCCTGTTGCTGCTGCTGGGCGTCCGTCCGGCGTTTCCCCTGGCACTCCTGCTCGTGCTCTGGCCTTCCAGCTGGATCGCGACCGTCTTCGGTCAGATCGACAGTGCGACACAATTGTTTTTGCTGGGCGCGTTCGCGGGCCTGTTCGGCGCCATTCATTTCACCCGGCAAAAACGATCGGTTCTGGCGCTGGTTACGTACGCGCTCGGTACAGGACTGGCCCTGGGTGGACTTCTGGTTAAACAGCTCTTCATAATTTCCCTGCCCGGCCTGGGCCTCGCATGGGCCGCGGCGAGTTTCACGCTCTGGAGGGGCGGCGTTCGTCCAGGTCACCTGGCCCTGGTCAATTTCGGGGCCCTGGTTCTGTTTTTTTATCCCGATTTTGTGATTCAACGGCCGGAGGATTCGCTTTCGCATATTTTCTGGATTTACACGGGGGAAGCCAGCAACCATGGCGAACGCATCGCCAGTAACGGATTCAATCTCTGGGTGCTCTGGGATCGCGATCACTGGGACGATTCCTCGAATCTTACCTGGATCATGGGCCTGTCCCCCAGGCGCATCGGGATGGTCGCGTTTCTTTTTATTGCGGCGCCTTTGATCGCGCTTTTCGCGCGGGGTAGCCTGCGCGGCATGGCCGGGGGCGATCTTTTTCGTGATCCGCTTGTGTCGCGTCGCTGGATGGCGTCACTGCTGCTTCTGACCGCGCTTTTAAATCTGGCGTTTAATGTTTTTATGACGGGAGCCCATGGTCGCCATTTGCATCATTTTTTTCACCTGGCGCTGATCGGTTTATTGTTTTTTTTCACCGATTCACGGCGACCCTTCGCCCTGCTGAGCGCCGGAGTGGTCCTGGTCTACGGTTTGTTTTACGCCGGTTTTATCTGGTCCCTGATTGGACCGATCGACATGAACCTGGTGAAAAGCGTGACCGCCCGGGCCTGGATCACGGCCGGCCTGCTGGGGTACCTGACGGTCTTCTGGTTCTTCGCGGCCCGCCCGGTCGCGAGGTCAGAGCCCGCGGCGTACGAATGAGTGATACGCCGTCCTAATACCATCGTGGCACCGGATTTTTTGCATGAAACAGTGTGTTGCCCCCACGCGAACGGGAACGCTGCCGCACGGGATAAAAAAAGACCGGGCCAGAGCCCGGTCTTCGTCGCGCGGTCGGACCGCCTGATGGCTGTCTTGTTCGCTGAATCGATTATACTTTTTTCGCGGTAGCTTTGCCGGCCACGTTCTTTGCGGCCTCTTTCGCGGAGTTGGCCGCGTTGCTGGCGGCGCTGGAGGCCTGGGCGGCCGCGGTTTTCACCTGCTCCGAAGCGCTGTCAAACTGCGTTTTGATATATCCGGACAGTTCGTCGATTTTGCTGTTCAGGTCGTTAATACGTTCTTCGCCAACGGCTTTCTGGATCTGTTCGAGAACCTGGGAATAATTTTTCTGAGCTTCCTCCAGAACACGGCCGAAATTGTTTTCCGCCTGGCTGGAAATATCTTTTACGCCTTTAATCGTATTTTCAAGAACCTCGCGAATTTTTACAGCCGCTTCGGACTGATCCGAAGCGCCACGGGTGCGCAATTCCTCGAATACTTTTTCAACCTGGGTCAGCGCCTGGCTGAGGTTTTCTTCGGATGCTTTAAAAAATCCGATACCGGCGTTCAGAATGTCCTGGATGGTCTTTTCGAGTGTCATATGATTCTCCTGTTCGTTCAGCCCCCCGCGGGGAGTGTTTTTAGTGCGTTGCACCAATGATTCATGCATTGCACAAAAGCGCAAGTACTTTTTGGAAATTTTTTGCCCGTTTTCGGATTTTTCTCTATATTTACCATTCCCGGACAACACGAGGAAGCCCCAATCGGCGAGCACGGCGGAGCGGAGCCGATTGCGAGCGGTTTTCGGACATGTGCCGAAAACCGCGACAATCTCAAAACGCCATCGAGGCAGTTTTGAGATGAACTCTTAATGTCGGGGTTCCAGGAAATGATTATGTCTGAATTTCATTTGACAGAACGACCGGCAGTCCGGGAGATGCCGGGTTCGCTAAAACCCCCGCATGGCCGGTGATGGATTCCGCCTGACCAGAGACAGCGCATGAACAAAGCTAAACTTGAAAAATACAAAGAAAAGATCTTACAGAGCAAAGCTGAATTACTGAAAGAGCTGGAAGTGGAACAGGAATTCCTGGTATTTAACGACCAGGGGGACCTCGTGGATATCGCGGACGGGATGATCAGCAACGACATCATCAATCGTCTTTCAGACATGGACCGGGAGACCCTGGCGCAAATGGACCGGGCCCTTGAAAAAATCGAAGAGGGCACTTACGGTGTCTGTGACGGTACCGCTCAGAAAATCCCGGAAGCCCGCTTAAACGCGATCCCGTACGCCATTTTTACAGTGGAGCACGCGGAAAAAGTCGAACGCCAGCAGAAACTGCTCGGTTAACAGTTCGCGTCCCGAAAGGGCTTGTCAGGGGGCCCTCCCCGTTTTTCCCTGTACAGTCGGGCCGTCTTTATGTCGCATGAATCGGGGTCGCGCGGTCCGTCCGGCCCCCGCCAGCCCACCCGGCAAACTGGTTTCACGATCCTGTCAAATGAAAGAAACTCTCGAAAAAAAACTCACCAACGCCGAAGGCGCCGAAACGTACAGCGCCAGCAAAATAAAAATCCTCGAAGGCCTGGAAGCCGTTCGCAAACGCCCGGGGATGTACATCGGTACGCAGGATGCCACCGGCCTGCATAAGATGGTCTTTGAGGTGGTCGATAACTCTGTCGACGAGCACATGGCCGGTTTCAACGACACTGTCATCGTGCGCATGCGGCCGGACGGGTCGATGGAAGTGGAAGACGAAGGCCGCGGCATCCCGATCGAAATTCATCCGGACGCGGGGGTTTCCACGCTGGAAGTGGTCATGACCAAACTGCACGCTGGCGGAAAGTTCGGCGAAAGCGACGGATCTTATAAAATTTCCGGTGGATTGCACGGGGTCGGGGTCTCGGTGGTCAACGCCCTGTCCGAATGGCTGGAAGCGGAAGTCCACCGCGAGGGCAAAATCCACGTTCAGCGCTACGAAAAAGGCGTTCCCGTTTCGGGAGTCGAACCGCGCGGGGTGACGAAAAAAAACGGCACCGTCATTCGGTTCAAGCCGGACGAAACGATTTTCACCACGACCGATTTCAAATATGGGCTGCTGGCTCAGCGCTTCCGCGAAATGGCCTTTCTCAACCGGGGGATGAGCATCGAATTGATCGACGAGCGCAAGGACAAACCGAAAAGCGAAACGTTCCTCTTCCAGGGCGGGATCCTCGAGTTGATCGAACACCTCACCGAAAAAAAAGGCCGGCTTCACAAGAAAATTATTCACTTTGAGGGAACGGCCGATAAGGTCATGGCGGAAGTCGCGCTTTCGTATACGGACGCGCAGGCCGAGCAGGTATACTGTTTTACGAACGGGATCAACAATATGCTGGGTGGCACTCACCTGGAGGGGTTTCGCGCAGCCCTGACCCGGACGCTCAACGAATACCTAAAAAAAGACGAAAGTATGAAAAAGAAGCTGGGGGCCTCCCTCAGCGGCGACGACGTGCGCGAAGGAATCATCGCCGTGATCAGCGTAAAACTCCCCGAACCGCAGTTCAATTCGCAGACGAAAGAAAAACTGGTCAACGCGGAAGTCAAAGGCCTGGTGCAGACCCTGGTGTCCGAACGTCTTTCGCTTTTTTTTGAGGAAAATCCCGAAGTGGTGAAACCGATCCTGGAAAAATGCGTGCTCTCCAGCAAGGCGCGCGAAGCGGCCCGCAAGGCGCGCGAACTCGTGACCAAACGCAAGGGCGTTCTGGAAGGCAGCGGACTGCCGGGCAAACTCGCCGACTGTTCCGAAAAAGATCCAGGCAAGTCCGAGCTCTTCATCGTGGAGGGCGATTCGGCCGGTGGATCGGCCAAGCAGGGCCGCAACCGCGTGAACCAGGCCATCCTGCCGATCAAAGGCAAAATCCTGAACGTGCTCAAAGCGCGCGACGATCAAATCCTGGGGAACGAAGAAATCAAAACGCTCATCACCGCGATCGGCGCGGGCTTCGGCAAAAACGAAGACGAACTGGACTTGAGCAAGTTACGCTATCACAAGGTCATCATCATGACCGACGCGGACGTGGACGGGTCGCACATCCGCACCCTGCTGCTCACGTTTTTCTTTCAAAAAATGCGACCGCTCGTCGACCACGGGTATCTGTACATCGCCCAGCCGCCCCTGTTCCTGGTCAAAAGCGGCAAGGACCGTCAGTACGCGTTCACGGAGGCCGAGAAGGACCGGCTCGTGAAATTGTACAATTCGGAAAAAACCGTGGTGCAGCGTTACAAGGGCCTCGGCGAAATGAATCCCGAACAACTCTGGGAAACGACGATGGACCCGGAAAAGCGCGTCATGCTGCGCGTCACGCCCGTGAGCGACGATCACTTCATCCTGGAACGCGTCCTGCGCACCTTCCATGTGCTGATGGGCGACGATGTGGAACCGCGCCGCAAATTCATCGAAGAAAACGCGAAGCTCGTGGCGAATCTGGATCTGTAGGCGGCGGGGAGCATTGCCGATCAGTAAAATACCTGACCCTTTTTTTTGCTTGCCGCCCAACATTCGTTTACCTACCTTTCCCCTGCATGGCTTCCCTGAAGGAAATCGAACAAAACCTCCGGCCGGCCTTTTCGGAAGACCAGGCCCATGTTCTGGCGACGGTAATTTTCGAGAGTTATAATCATCTGGTCCGGGCTTCCGACTTCCATGAATTAAAAGAGGTCGTTCGCGACCTCGCTGAAGCGCAAAAAGAACTCGCGGTGGCCCAGACGCGGACTGAAACCCGGGTTGGAGAACTCGCCCAGGCGCAGGAGCGTACGGAAAAAACGTTGCGCAACCTTGCGCGTCAGGTGGGCGGCCTGTCGGATAGTTTTGGAGGAACTCTGGAAGACTGGGCCATTGACCTGGTTCCGGAATTGCTCGAAAAATACTGGGGTCTGAAAATCGAGGACGCCGGCCGGGCGGACCTTCCCGTGGGCGACAATCTTTACGAGTTTGATCTTGTCATTCGGGGCGTTCTGGAAAATCAGCCCGTGGTCGTACTTGGCGAAGTGAAAAGTAACCTGACCGCCAGCGAAGTCGATCGCTTTGTGCGGATCGCACGCGGGGCGGCGGAACACCTTGATGCGGCGGTGCGGATTCTTTTTTTCGGCTTTCGGGCGAATCGCGAGGCCAGGGAGCGCATGAAGCAGGAAGGCGCCTACATGGTCTCCTCCACCGGAAAATTTCTGTAAAATCGAAATTAATCCCCCGCCAGCAAGACCGTCGCCAGGCATCCCAGCCCCTCGCCGCGTCCGAGCGCGCCCATCTTCTCCGTGGTCGTGGCCTTCAGGCCCACGCGGTCTTCGCTGACGCCGAGCAAATCCGCCAGGGCCGCGCGCACGCGCGCCCGGTGCGGAGTGAGCCTCGGACGTTCGCCGATGATGGTCACATCCACGTTGCCGATC
>CAZVZS010000014.1:7282-60138 GCA_964631535.1 uncultured Leptospiraceae bacterium | reverse complement strand
TTTTTAGATTCGCGTCCGTGTCCGGAAAAAATTGGCCGATATCGCCCATGCCGAGAGCTCCGAGAATCGCGTCGGCGACCGCGTGCAGGACTATGTCCGCGTCCGAATGGCCTTCGAGCGCCAGTTCGCCGGGGATTTCAACAGAGGCGAGCAGCAGGGGCCGCGCGGAATCTTTGATCAGGCGATGAAAATCGATGCCGGTGCCGACGCGAACATCCATCGTCAGCGTTCCATCCGCCCCAGGATGTCATCGAGTTCCTGCATGCTCCGCCCGAATTCTTCCCACTTTCCCTGGCCGGCGGCGGTACGGGCGCGACGAATCGCCTCGCGCGCTTCCCGCGCCAGTTGCCCTGGGTCGGGCCCGGCGTCGGAGGCTTCGTCTTTCAAATTCGCGTCGACACCCTCGCCCAGTGTAATTCGCGAAGAAGTGAGCGCGCCCAGAGCGGCCGAAAGCGACTCGCGCATGACCACGGATCGCCCGTCGGCGGCAATCACGCGCTTGAGTTCGGGAAAGCGCGACTGACCGGATTCAAGGTACAGCGGTTCGATATACAGAATACGATCTTCCACGGGAATCACCAGCAGATTGCCGCGGATCACGCTCGATCCCTGCGAACTCCAGAGCGTCAGGTCCCGGCTGATCTCGGCGTCTTTATCGATGCGTGATTCGATCTGATTGGGCCCGTAAATCTGGCGGGTGCGCGGAAAATCGAAGACCAGCAGTTCTCCGTAGGAGTTGCCGGTTTTGCCGTCCGGACCGGAGCCTGGCCGCCAGTCGCAGCGCGCGGCCATCCAGGCGATCATATTGTCCTTGTTGTTGGGAACGAAGGGCAGCATGAGAATGTATTCTTCACGGTCCTCGCCGGGGAATTTAATGACGGTGTAGTACGGCTCCACACGTTGTCGGCTGTTCGCGTCGCCGTAAGCTTCCTGCGCGATCTGCCAGCGATCCTCGCGGTTGTAGAACGCCTGCGAATCTTTCATGTGATAATCGGTGAAGATGCTGGCCTGTAAAAGAAACATCGCCTCCGGATAGCGGACGTGTTCGCGTAAAAAAGCGGGCATTTCAGTCAGCGGGCGAATCAATCCCGGGAAAAATCCCTCCCAGGCGCGGATCACCGGATCGGCGTCGTCAAAACGGTAAAACTTGACGCCACCGTCGTACGCGTCGATGACCACCTTCACGGAATTGCGTACATAATTCGATTTGTAAAATCCGCCGTACTGATTCGTCTGCCGGGTCTCCGGCATGCGTTTGAAATAATCCGTGTTGAAGACCTGGCTGTACGGAAACCGATCGGAAATCGTGTACGCGTCCAGCATCCAGTACAGATGCCCGTCCGTGCCGATCACCAGATACGGATCCGGATCGAATTCCAGGAAAGGCGCCAGCAGCCGGGCGGCGTCGAGGATATTACGATTGAACAATATGCGCGACTTTTCATGAATTTCACTCGATACGAGAATTCGAAACGTATCCGAAAATTGCCAGGCCAGCAGGAAGCGCCGCAGGCCGGAACCCATGGCCAGCCCACCCCTGCCGGTATATTTCGTTTCGGCGAAATTTTCCTCCAGGGGGTAGTCGATTTCATTCATCTTCGTATCGACGATGACGTACTCGTTGGTCAATTCCCCGAAGTACACGCCCGGTCGTTTGACGGCGGGCGCGCCTGCTTCGGATGCGGGCGGGAAATTTTTCACCCAGAGTTCGGGCAGGCCTTCCTCCGTGACGCGATTGGACGGGGCCGCCACGAGGCCGTATCCGTGCGTGTACTGTAAACGGGTCTGCACCCAGTTCTGCGCCTGGGTCGGCAATTCGTCCAGGTTCAACTCCCGCGCGGAAATCATGACCTGGCGCATTTCGCCGTTGACGTTGTAACGATCGATATCGACGTCGTGGAATTCGTAGTAAGGCCTGATCTCCTGGAGCTGCTTGAACGTATCGCGGATGGCGCGGTAGTCCCAGAGGCGGATGTTTTTGACCGTGGTCGCGTTCCTGCGTAACACCCCGGCGTCGATGCCCTCCCCCACTTCCTGGCGCCGGGCCACGACGCGTTCAAGACCGTACGCGAGCCGGGTAAACTTCAGGCTGTGTTCGATGTACTCTTTCTCGGCCGTGAATTCGTTCGGATTCACGTTGATCGTTTGCAGAACGACCGGATAGACCCCCAGGGCCAGAAAGCGCAGCGCAAGCAGCACGGCGATGGCCCCGAGCGGCAGGAGTATTTTTCGCATGAAACCGGAAACAATCAGAAAAAGTGAAATAACGATTCCGGCGTAAAAGAAAACCGTGTACCCCGGGGAGCGCGCCCAGACGTCCGTATAGGAGGCCCCCGCCACGACCCCGCTTTCTTTGCCGAACAGAAGCGCGTAGCGTTCGAAATACGCGTCGAACGAGTAGATCAATGCCAGCGCGCCCGCCAGGAAACCGAACTGAACCAGGCCGTGACGAAAGGCCTCACGGTACCATTCCGGGTAACGGCGAAAATCCGTGCCCTGCCAGGGCAGCACGAACAGGACGGCCGAAAAAACGAGCAGGAAAAAGACGTAGGTTTTCGCCCAGGCGAGTACGGACCGATACCACTCCAGCTGGAACATGTAAAAGGACACGTCGCGCCCGAAGATCGGATCGACCTGCCCGAAATCCGGGGCGAAGGCGAACAGCACCCAGTCCTGCCAGAGACTGGCGAACATGGGACCGTGCAAAAACAGGCAGAGTACCAGGGCGCCGAGCGCGAAAAGACCGCGCGCGCCCTTGCCGTACGTCCCGCCCGGCAGACGCCCGCGCATAAACGTGGCCGCTCCCCAGTAGCAGACCAGATAACCCGGCAGGGCCAGGCCCACCCCGATCATAAAAAAGCGCAGGGAGGTGGTCCAGGTAGTCCACCAGACCGCGGTCTGCCCCTGCGAATCGAACCAGAGGTAATTCGCGTAATTATAGCTGATGAACGATAAAAGCGAAACGAACAACAACAACCCGACAGCCGTGATGATCAAAACAAAATTTTTTACTTTTTCCATATCCCTGACCCGGATTATTCATGACACAGAAGGAATCACAGGGTGACCGGTGAGGCCGGCTGACCTCCATGGCCGAATGCGCCAGAACTTCGCCATCCTGGCTCCGTCCGACATCATCGGTCACCCTGTGACACACTGTCTCATGGAAAAAATCCGTTGTAAATGAGGATTGAAGAAAACCGCCTTGAATGGCGGTTTTCTTATTTTTTTTCACGAACAATTTCATGCATAACCCGGACTTATTTTTACCTGTGGTTCCCCTAAACTCTGAGCGTACGCGAAGAGTTTTTTCCCGCATTTGCGACCCACAGGGAGCAAATGCCTTTATTAACCCTCAGCGCTTTTTTTTCGTTTCTAACTCTCTGCGTTCCAGAACGATTTCAGCATCACAGAATCGCGAGCATGGCATCCACGGCGCGGCGCGCCGGTACGCGAATTTCTTCCGGGACCTGAACCTCATACTGTAAGTGGAGAAGGGCGTCGCGTACTTTTTCAAGGGTTATTTTTTTCATGTGCGGGCAGGTCTGGCAGGTCGAAATAAAATGACGATCCGGGAACTGCGCGCGCAGATTGTCGCCCATGCTGCATTCGGTGATGAGCAAGACGTTTTTTTTCGGCGACTTCGCGATGTACTCCGCCATCTGGGACGTGCTGCCGCTGAAATCAGAGGCGCCGGTCACGTCCGTATTACATTCGGGATGGGAGATGATCAACAGATCGTCGAACTGGCGGCGCGTGCTGACGATATCGTCGGCGGTGTACTGTTCGTGCACCATGCAGCGGCCTTTTTCCCAGGAGATGATTTCTTTTTCCGGAACGGCCAGAGCCACATTACGCGCCAGGTATTCGTCGGGCAAAAAAAGCACGCGCGCTGCGGACAACGAACGCACAACCTGGGCGGCGTTGGCCGAGGTGCAGCAAATGTCGGTTTCCGCTTTTACGGCGGCCGAGCAATTTACGTACGTTACTACGGGAACGCCGGGGAACTTCGCCTTCAGCGCGCGCACGTCAGCGGCCGTGATACTTTCCGCGAGCGAACAACCGGCCTTGAGGTCAGCGATCAGGACGGTTTTTTCGGGATTGAGGATTTTGGCCGTTTCGGCCATAAAATGGACGCCGTTAAACAATATCACGTCGGCGTCGGTGTCGGCGGCGGTGCGCGAAAGGCCGAGCGAATCGCCCACGTAATCCGAGACGCCGTGGTACACGTCCGGGGTCATATAATTATGGCCGAGGATCACCGCGCGCCGTTCTTTTTTCAGGCGCTGGATTTCTTCAATGAGCGGCATGGCCCGGTCGATTTCATGCGGCAGGAGCGTGGAGGCTTCCAGTTCGCCGCGCACACGGCCAGGGTCGTACGTAAGTTTCATTGTATTTGTAAGGTACGCAAAACCGGCCCTCGTTTCAATCAAAATCGATTTGGGGCGACCCCGCCCGGCGGGATTTTTTGGTTGAAGCGTCGCCTGGCCGGTAAAAGGTTGAAATATGTCCGGTAGCGAAATTCCCCTGAACGTGCCCAATATCGGGGACGCGGAACGTATCGAACTGGTGAGCTGGAACGTCGTCGCGGGCGCCGCGGTCGAACAGGGGCAGGAACTCTGCGAACTGGTCACGGACAAGGCCGCGTTTCCGCTGGAAAGTCCCTTCGCCGGTCGCCTCGCGCGCATCCTCGTGGACGCCGGAAAGACCGTGGTCGTCGGCGAAACCCTGGCCGTACTGGAACGACCGGACGCGACTTAGAATCTAAACCACGGAATCGGCCGTTTCGCGCATGACCTCCCGCGCTCACTCACCCGTGTTTTGATTCGGATTCAGCTTCAGCGACCGAACGAGCGGATGTTCCGGTTCCAGGTATTTTAATTCGAGCAGAGCGCGGCGTGCCTCTTCCTCGCGGCCCAGTTCGCGGAACACGCGCACGAGATGAAACAGAGCGGAGGGATTTTCACTGCGAATGGCCAGCGATCGTTTGAGATCAGCGGCGGCCCGTTCCAGTCGCCCCAGACGGTAGTTACAATAACCCTGGATCGTATACGCGTTGGCCATGTTGGGCCTCATTTTTTTGAGTTCTTCAATATGTTCCAGGGCCGCGTCGTACCGGCCCGACCGCGCCAGGTATTTGCTGTACCGATAGAGCGCCTCCGGGTGGCGCGGGAAAAGCGCCACGGCTCGTTCGATGCGCGCGCCGGCCGCGACGATTTCGCCCAGACGAAATAATTCGTCGGCTTCGCGCATGAACTGCTCGAAGGCTTCGCGGTGTTCGCTGACGGCGAAGACAACGACAGTCAGGTCGTCGTGCGCGCCGGAGCCGAGAATGAAACGCCGGTATTGATCGATCAGGGTTTCGCACGATTCGCGCGCGCCGAGGCCGGCGGTCTGGTGCATGACCCGGGTCAGGTTTTCCTCTCCGAAAAAATCGCCACGCGCGTTCGTGGCCTCCACCAGGCCGTCGGTGAACACGAACACGCGATCGCCCGGTTCCAGGCGAATCGTCTGGTTGCTCAGGTAATCGGTGGCGTTCGGGAACATCCCGAGCATCGTGCCACGTCCGGGCAGACGAATGACCTCTCCGGTGCGCGCGCGGTGCAGATACGGCCCCGGCATCGCGGCGACGCTGTACGTCATCTGGTGCTGGCGGTCGATGATCATGTACGTGGCGGTCAGGTACCCTTCCATCTTTACGTAGTTTATAAGATCGAGGTTGACGTTGCTGAAAATGTCGGAAGGCAGGGTCGAGCGGTGTGTCTGGAACGAGATTTTCGCGATGGAGGAAATCAGCGCCGCCGGGACCCCGTGGCCGGAGACGTCCGCCACCAGGAGAGCCAGGCGATCATCACTGAGCGCGAAGCTGTCGTACAGATCCCCGGACACCTCGCGCAATGGCGAATAGTGCACCCAGAACTGGATACCCTCCCAGTCCGGGATCAGCGCGGGTACGAAGCTGCGCTGGATATTACCCGCCATAGAAAGTTCTTTCTGGTTGGCCCGGATCTGGTGATCGAGTTCGTCGTTCGCGGAGTTGAGGTATTCGACCGCGGTGGTCAGCTCGCGTTTGTCTCGTAGAAGTCGCGAGGAACGCGCGATGACCTGTTTGACGAAGGCCTCTTTGGCGGTGGTATTCCAGCCGAGCCGGGCGGCTTCGCGTTTTTGATCGGCGGGTTTTTTTTGTAAGGAGAAGGCGGAGACCTTATAGACCAGACCCGCGCCATTTTCACCGGGAAGATTTTCTAATACTACCTGCGGGTCCACGGCTTCGAGAAACTGTAATATGCCACCCAGGAAGCCGCGATAAAACAAAATTTCCACCTGACCGATCGCGCCCGTGAACGACACGTCGTAGCGCGGCGGGTTCGCGGAGGTTTCGCGCACATCACATTTCAGGCCGGTCTGGAACACGGCCACAAGCGACGGGATATAATCGAGAATATCCATCATGCCCGCGAGACCCGGCAACGCGGAAAGGACCTGCGTGAGATGCCCGGTCACGATTTCGCGGCCGCTTTCTTCCACCAGGGGCCAGACTCCGAACGCGGAACAGAGCAATTCGATACAATCCCGCTCTACTTGCTGATCAAGCCAGCCGCTGCCCCGCGGATGCAGGCGCGCCTGGACGTCCGCCGGCAGGCCGGCGAGCGCGGCCCGGACTTCCCCGGTACCCATGCGTTCGGTCAGTAAATCGACAAAGGCTCGCGTGCGTAGAATATTCACCCGGCCGGGTACGGCCGCTTGCATCTGGGTGGGATCGGACATGATCGGGCCGGTCTCGGGCGGGACGAGCCAGCAGGCTGCTGAAAAAGTAGCCTGCTATGCGCTACAGGAGGTAGCGCCAGAACCGGTGTTTCGTGAAACAGCGTGAAACACCGGTTTTGCGAAAAAGTCCATGGAGGGACTTTTTCCGCAACCTGCCAGAGACGAGGGCAAGCCTGCCGGTTTCCCCGGCGACGGGGCAATCACAATTTCAAAAAAAACAAGATCACCGCGCTGAGTGGACCGGATCAGCGGGCACGTTCGTACGTTAAAAACACTTCCCGTCCGACCTGCCGAACCTCGCTGACCTGCCAGCGCGGTTGGTCGAAATCAGGCAACGGCCGCGCGCCGCTCAGCAGGCCTGGCAAATCGCCCTGGCCAAATATAAACGGACACAGGGTCAGGTACAGCGTGTCCAGTAAATCGGCACGGAAAACGGCTTCGTTAAATCCCGGCCCCGTTTCGAGCAGGATCCGATCGAATCCACGCGCGCGCAGGAGGGCAAATAGTCGCACCGGCGTGAAGGTTTCTTTATCCAGCCAGAGGATGTCCGCCCGGGCCTCGAGTTCCCGTAAAAAGAGCGCGCCGTCTTGAATCGGTTGTCCGTGTACCTGTGGGCTCGAGCGCAGGGCCTCGTGGGCCAGGAGCAGGGGCCGGACGCGGGTTTGATTCAGAACGCGCAGGTCGAGCGGAAACAGGTACGTCCGGGCGAGTAAAACCGGCACCGGACAGAAATCGCCCTGCGCCACCAGGTTCGGATTATCATTCAAGAGCGAATTTTTCCCGCCCACGACCGCGTCGTGCCTGTTGCGAATCTCGTCCATGCGAACGCGATCATGCGGGGAACTGATGCCGTACCAGCGCCCATCCGGACGGGCCACTTTGCCGTCCAGCGTCATGGCCATATTGAGTGAGATCATGGTGCCAGGCGGGGGCTCACTATCGTATTTAAAAACCACGGGGGCACGGGGATTCTGCTATTCGCTGAACATTATCGAGAGCGTCGTTCCGGAACGCTCGCAAAAAGCAAAAAAACGGACTCCTCTCCGTGTCCCCCGTGTCCCCGTGGTAAAACTTATGTAGATTGTAATACTAATTCATGCCTTCGACTTTGCGCGCTTTCTGGATGACTTCCACCATCTGCTCGTGGAGAATCCCGTTGGACGCGACGGCTTCGGCCGCCAGGAAGGAATACGGTTCGCCGCCGAGCGTGGTCATGCGACCGCCGGCTTCGCTCAAGATGACCGAGACCGCGCAGGTATCCCAGGGAGTCAGCGCGCGTTCCCAGAGCGCGTCAAAACGCCCTTCAGCGATCCAGCACACGTCGAGGACCGTCGAACCTGTGCGCCGCAGGCCGGTGCCGGTCGCGGCGAACGCGGAAAGATCAGCGATCAGATCGTTGAGAAATTCTTTGCGACGAAACGGCAGCCCCGCCGAAAGCAGGCCCCGCTCGACCGTATCGACGCGCGAAACGCCGATGGGCGTGTCATTCTTGAACGCGCCCTGCCCCGAAATCGCGTGATACATTTCACGAAAAGCGGGCACGAGCACGACACCCGCGCAGGGTCCGTCCCGGAAACACAGGCCGACGGAAATACAAAACAGGGGATTGCCGTGAATAAAATTGCGCGTACCGTCGACCGGGTCGATCCACCAGGCGAAATCGGACGGCCCGGGGGCCTCACCGGCTTCTTCGCTATAAATGGAGTCGTTGGGGTATTCGTCACGAATCGCTTTCAAGAGCGACTCTTCCACGAAACGATCCGCGCGTTCCATGAGCGACCGGTCCCCCGCGAACGAGTCGGACGTCTGGATGTGCATCTGGCCCTGCTGAGCGATCAGGTTGCGGCCGACTTCCGGTAAAACCGCCCGCACGGTGCGCAGACGCGCTTCCACATCATCCCTGGGAAATTCGACGATTCCGGTGTCTACCATCTGCCAATACGGTTCCGCGAACGTCGCGGGTTTAGTGGGCTCTCTTTACCAGATCGGCCTGCGGTCACTTTCAATCAACAATTTTATCCATTTTTACTTGCGGTGTCTCCCCTGCGGGGAGAAATTCCGCCGAATGGACACTCTACAAATTCTGAGCATCGAATTTCTGGTCGGCCTGCAGGGGGCCCTGCTCGTTCCGCTGGAATGGCCCATGCGGGCGCTGACCTTTCTGGGCGAAGAGTTGTTTTACATGATCGCGTTGACCTTTCTGTTCTGGTGTGTGGACCGGAAGCTCGGCTTTCGGTTACTTTTCGTGCTGCTCGCGACAAATTACATCAACGTGCTCGGGAAGTGGATGCACCACCGGCCCCGCCCGTACTGGTTCGATCCCGCCGTGCGCGGGATGGTGCCGGAGACCGGATACGGTCCCCCATCGGGTCATTCGCAGAACCCGATGGCGCTCTGGGCGTACGCGGCGGCGTGGTTGCATACGCGCGGCGTGCGCTGGTTCTGGCCCGTGGCCATGGCGGTCGTATTTCTGGTCGGCTTTTCGCGCATGTTGCTCGGGGTACATTTTCCGTACGATCTCGTCCTCGGCTGGGTGATCGGCGCGATACTCGCCTTCGCGACCTGGCGCTATTCCGACCGCGCATCGGCGTATTTTTCGGAAGCGAGTGAAACGCGACGCTGGTTCATCGCGCTCGGTGTGCCGGCCATCATGCTCATTCTGATGGTGTTCACGCACCGACTTTTTCTGGACGGAGTCGATCCGCTTTTCTGGGCGGCCAATGCCCACCGGTCGCAACCGGATCACGTCATTGAACCGCACAGCTTCAAGGCGGCCGTCAACTCCACCGCGGCCATGGCGGGAATGCTCGTCAGTTTAATTCTGATTCGCCACACGGGGGAAGTGAGCGTGGACGGGCCCTGGTCCAGACGCCTGGGGCGTTTCGCGCTCGGTTTCGCGGTCCTGATCGCGATTCACATGGGCCTGGGCGCGATTTTTCCGAAAGACGAATCGGTGGTTGCGCTCACTCTGCGTTTCGGGCGTTATTTCCTCATGTTAATCTGGGGTATCTGGCTCGCGCCGATCGCGTTCGTGAAGCTGGGACTCGCGCAAAAATTATAAGGGCGATACCGCCTGTACCGCCCGGGTGTTAACATTTTCAGCACCCGGTCAGATCCCGACAACACCGCCGATCCAGCCGGCCTTTATCATTCCGGCCAGAGTCGACGCGATCGCGCCCGCGGACAGTTCCGGGTCCCCCGCCCCGGTTTGTAACAACGCGTCCAGTTCCGCGATCGAACAGGCCCCGGCGATGGCCCGCAGCGCGTCCCACTGGAACGCCGGGGTTTCGTGAATCAGCAGATCATGGGCGCGGCGAAATACAATCAAACGCGTGGGCGCGGGCTGTGCGGCCAGGGAAAGTTCCGCCGCGCCTGCCCCCGCATCCGAAAGCAAAAGAGCGCGCAACCGATGCACGGGAATGTCGGCGGCGAAGAGAACAGCGGGCCGGGTCAATCGCAGGGCGGTGTTTTCCGGCTTTCCGGCCGCGATTGCGCTAAAAATCGAATTAACTGTCGGTAATACGAATTCAGGATCGTCATCGTCCCCGGAAGCGTAGTACAGATCGTGCATGACCCGGTCCAGGCGCGCCAGAGGGCCCAGGAAAGGAAAAGGCTCCAGACCGGGCAATTCGCCCAGGAAGTCCGCGAACTCCGCTCCGTAGCCGTTTAGATCGGGAGTGGTGGCGGGGAACCGGCGCGCGAACGTCGCGGCGGCCCGCGTGAAATTTTCCGGGCCCAGGGCGACGCGCACGGCGGGATACAGCTCCGCCAGGGCCCCCTCGAACACGGCCAGCGAATTTCCTCTGTATACAGAAAGCGCCGTTTCAGGCGAAATTCTTCCCGGCGCCAGAAGTGACCGCCAGGCCGCGCCTGGCTCCCGCGCCACCGCGCCGCGAAGTTCCGTCGCGAACAGTCGCAGCGTGTCCGCCAGGCTACGCGATTCCATGAACGACCCTGTCCATCAGGGCGGCGGCCCGGTCGCGCTCCGCCAGCAATTCGTCCAGGGAGGGAATATTTTGATCGCGTTCGATCGCGACCGGGACCGGCCCGAAGCGCGCGAGGGCGAACGTGTACAGCTCCCAGACCACATCAGGGACGGGCGCGCCGTGCGTATCCAGGAGATATTCCGAACGGTCCTCGAAACCCGCGAGGTGCATCTGGGACACATGCCGCGGTTCGATTGCGTTCATGGCCTCACGCGCGTCGTCGCCGTGGTTGACCGCGTTCACATGCAGGTTGTTCACGTCCAGGAGGATTCCGCAACCCGTGCACCGGGCGACTTCGTTGCAAAATTCGCCTTCTTTCATTTCCGATTCGGCAAAGCGTAAATACGCGGAGACGTTTTCGACGAGAATTCGCCGGCCGAGAAATTCCTGGACCTGATCGATCCGGCCAGAGACGTGGCCAAGAGCCGCTTCCGTGTACGGCAGGGGCAACAGGTCGTGCAGGCGCGCGCCGGCGACGCCCGTCCAGCACAAATGCGCGGAAACGAACTCCGGAGCATAACGCGCGCAGGCGGAGCGCAGGCGATCCAGATAAACGCTGTCCGGGGGATCGGTTGTCCCGATGTCCAGCGCCACGCAATGAAAGGCGATTTCGTAATTGGCGCGGATGCGCTCAAGGATTCGCGGAGCGGGCCCGCCATCGGCCTGGAAGTTTTCGTACAGAATTTCCAGCCAGTCGATGGCGACCCGTTCGGCGAGGATCCGGGCCGTGTGCGGAGTCCGCAGGCCGATCCCGACGCCTCGCAATCCGCGACCGGAGTTCACTTCAGAACTTTTCCGCCAGCGATTTTTTCGCAGAGTCCTCTGGGCACGTACACCCATTCTTTCGGGTCCGCGTCTTTCATCGCTTTTCCGGAACATTCGTGGTTGCCGGAGCCGCAATCGTTTTTGCCTTTTTTGGCGATTCCCGCGCATTTCTCCTGGCCCTGCCAGGTGGGCGGGGCGGCGGACAGCGCGGTGCTGACGACCGCGCCGGATGCCACCAGACCGGCGATGGCCGCGTACACGGTTAATTTTTTACTTTGATTCATTTTTATCCTCGTATTGATTGAGTTTCATCCTGCCTCTTTGAGCGGGCCGGTTGTTGGTCAGAGACGTTTCCAGTCCCGCAGTCCGGCCAATTTTTCTTGTTCCGGGCCAGGGATGGAGCGGCCGGTCCCCCGGCCCGCGAGAGCCCGACGGTCGCGCCGGGGAAACGGGAAATCGGCGCGACCGGGGCCCCCAGATCGCGCGCTCAGCTCGCCGAATTCGCCTCGCTGATCTGTTCGTTCAGGGTCCAGAAATCGTAGATAAGGCCCACGAGCAGCAGACCCCCGGTCAGCAGCCAGAGGATGCCGGTGCCGATTTTGCCCATGTAAAACCGGTGCGCGCCCAGCGCCCCAAAAAAGGTCAGCAGAATCCAGCCCACGGTATAATCGATCTTGCCTTCTTTGTATTTGCGATCGGCGCTCGCGTCCATGCCGGGGATTAAAAATAGATCCACGAACCAGCCGATGCCGAACAGGCCGAAGGTGAACATCCAGATCGTTCCGCTCACGGGCCGACCGAAATAAAAACGATGCGCGCCGAGAAATCCGAAAATCCAGAGAACATACCCGATTGCTGTGCTGTGCGTATTGTTGCCATTGCTCATAAAATTAGTTGCCTCCGCCGTCATTGTAAACGGGCGATGCTAACCCGCAATTTTTTTTGTGGCTTTTTTTGACCCTCCGCCGAAATCCTTGACCCGGATGAAAAACCAAACGATCCACTCCGAGCCGGTCCCGGAACCCCCGCCCTGTAGCTCCGGGACGGTCGCGCTTCCTGTATCGCGTACGAGCCGGTGTTGGAACCGGTTCGTAGAGCCGGTCCGCGGTGGCCTGCCCCTGGTGATGCTCGCCCTGACGATCGGCCTGGGCGCATGCCAGGAGCGGGCCTCCGGGGATCCCGGCCTCGTCACGCGCGAGATTTACGCCATGAACCGGGGGGTGTTTCAGTCCGCCCTGGAACGCGTGTTCCGCGAATTTCACTACGCCGGTCTTCCGGAAGGATCGGCCATACCGGAACTCGCCTTTTTTGATATGGACCACACGCTCGTGGACACGCGCACCATGATCCCGTATCGTTCGGCCGGTTCGCTCACCTACAACGCCCTGTCGGATTCGAAATGTATGACCATCGGCCCGGACGAACCCGCCGATTACGCCGTGCTGAACCGGGAAGAGCTGCTCGGTTCCGCCCCTGTGGCGCCTGGCCTCGCCGGTCTACGAGAAGCCAGCGCACGTGGCGTCCCCGCCTTCATCGTGACTTCGCGCGGCAGTTCGGATACTTTCACCGTCATCCCGGAGTACCTGGAAAAACACGGAGCGCGTGTGTCCGGCGTGTTCGCGGTCAACTCGCGCTATTTATCGAAACACGTCTGGTGGAAGCTGGAACTCCCGCCTGGCATCAAATCAGTGCCGGGCCACATGAAAAAGCCGCTGATCATCGCGGCCATCCTTGACCGCGCGCGGACCGCCGGGGCCTGGCCGAAACTCGTGCGCTACCACGAAGATACAGATTCGCATTTTCGCGGAACCATGTTTCTTTTAAATTTGATGTACCCGGAGATTCGTTTCGAGTTGATCGATTATATTCGCACGGCGCGCGGGAACGATTTCGAATACACGCGCAAGGAAGCGGCGGTTTCGGAGGGCAAAACCTGGCTCGACCCCGCGGGCCAACCGCTCACGGACCCGCGTCTGTACGATAGCGGGGACTGCGTGGAGCCACCCTACCCCCCCGTCGAATTTCGATAAAACCGAATTTTGCATGAAACGAAAAGTTGATGCGCCCCACAGGTATACACACTGTTTCATGCACAAATTCCGCCCTTATGAGGATTGAGGAAAACCGCCTGGAAGGGCGGTTTTCTTTATAACGCGAAATTCATGGAATCATTGAGCCTGCCCAAAATCGACCTGCACCTGCACCTGGACGGGGCGCTGCGCACGGCCACAATCCTGGATCTGGCGCGACTCCAGAACCGGCCCCTGCCCGCGCGGACCGTTCCCGAACTCGACCGACTGGTTCGCGTATCGCCTGAATGTCGCAGTTTAAGCGAATTTCTGGCCACCTTTGACGTCTTCTACCCCCTGCTCAAGGACACGGCGGCATTGCGCCGGATCGCCACGGAACTGGTGGAGGACCTCGCGGCGGACGGCGTAATGTACGCGGAGGTTCGCTTCGCTCCGGTGCTCAATATTCCGGATCCCGCAGACCGCGCCCGGGCGCCGGAGGCCATGCGGGCCGCCATCGAGGCCGTCCTGGAAGGGCTGACCGAGGGACTCTGGCACGCGCCGAATCTCCTCGGCGTGAACCTGATCCTTTGTTGTTACCGGGGCGTGCCGGTGGAACTGGCCCGGACGACCGTTGAGCTAGCGGCCGAATTTCACCTCAGGTTTGTGGCGTGGATCTTGCAGGAGATGAATCACGGTTTCCCGCGTCCGATTTCCAGGCAGTGTTTGATCTGGCCCGGTCGGAGGGTTTGCCGGCCACGGTGCACGCGGCGGAGGGCGCCGGTCCGCAGTCCGCCAGGGACGCGATCGAACGCCTGCACGCCCGACGGATCGGCCACGGGGTGCGCATCCGGGAGGACCCGGGGCTGCTCGAACGTGTTATTAAGGAAGAAATCGCTCTGGAAATGTGCCTGACATCGAATTTACAGACGGCCACGGTTCGGAGTCTGGCGGATCACCCCTTCCGGGAATACCTGAACGGGGGGGTGCGCGTGACCCTCAACACGGATGATCCCGGGGTTTCGGCGATTACCCTGAGCCACGAGTGGGACCTGGCGACCCGCCAGTTCTCCCTTTCCCTGGACGACCGGCGCCAGATCCTGACGAACTCCGCGCGGGCCGCGTTCGTGGACGCATTCCTGAGAGAGAAACTGCTGGGCCGCCTTGACGCCTGGTTTCGAGGGCCCCATGTTTGATGGTACCGGCACCGCCGCTCTGCTCGTCCTGTTTCTGGCGATTCTGAGCGCCGGATTATTTTTTCTGCACGCCGTTCGCATCCGGGCCTTCGCCGGGCCGTTCGTGATGTATCTTGCGTTCCTCTGGTTTCTTTCGTTTCTGACGGGGGGCCTCAACTACGCGTTTTCGTTTCCGCTGTTTGACCTGCCCGTCACCATTCGCCTTTCATCGGCGATTTTTACGCTGATCTTCGTCGGCATCCTCATCGTGTACGTGACCGAGGGCGTACGCGAAAGCCAGAATCTCATTTTCGTATCGCTCGGAGCGCAATTGATCCTGGTGCTGACCCAGGTCTTCCTGTTTCACGCCGGCGGGGCCCTGCTGGAGGAATCGACGCGCGGCCTGGCAACGGCGATTTTCGAACCGCGTTACGCGCGCCTTTCGATCGGCGTGGCCGTCGCGGCCGTCGATTTATTTTTCGCCATCACGTTTTTTCAGTTTCTCGTCAATCGCCTGCCGCGCTGGCCGCTGGGCCTTTTGCTCTTCGCGGCGCTCTGGGCCACGATGATGCTCGACTCAGCTCTGTTCGTGGCCGGAACGCGTCTCGAATTTTTCGCGGAAACGATGTTTTCGCACGCCGTTTTCAAAACCCTGATCGTACTGGTGGTGAGCGGACCGCTGGCCCTGTACATGCGCTGGTTTCAGCGCATCGGCAACCTCAACCTGAAACGCGGCAGTCTGGATATTTTCAGACGCATCGCCGACCTGGAAGCGGACTTAAAAAAAGCCAACGCGGAATTGCGCAATTACGCGGATCACCTGGAAGATATGGTGGCCCTGCGTACCGCGGAAATCCAGGAAAAACAAAAGATCCTCGATTTCGAACTGGAGATGGCGGCCGAAGTTCAGCGCACGATGCTCCCCGAAGCCGATCGGTTGCGTGCCCTGGATACGCATGTGATCTACCGGCCCCACTCCACCGTCTCGGGCGATTTGTACGATCTCGGTCTGTTCTCGGAGAACCAGGCGTTTTTTTTCATCGGCGATATCAGCGGTCACGGCGTTCCCGCGGCCCTGGTCGCGGCCATGTGCAAGATGTCCCTGTCCCGGATCAATCTGCGCAGCACCCGTCCGGCGGAGATTCTGGCCAGGCTTTCGCGCACGCTCACGCCGGTTACGGATACCCATTACCTCACCGGCGTCTTTTTTTCGGTCGATATCAACGCCCATGAACTGGTCTACGCCAACGGGGCCCATGTCAGCCCCATGCTGGCCGGCCCCTCCGGCCAGGTCACCCAGCTGCCGCCCACCGGACCGGTGATCGGCACGGCCTTCAGCGATGAATTCACCCAGAAGCGGGTACGCTACGCCCCCGGCAGCCGGCTCGTTGTTTTCACCGACGGGTTGACCGAACACCGGAGCCCCGCCGGTGAGGAATTCGGTCCGGATCGATTGATGGAGGCCATCGGAGCCTCCCGGTCCCTGGCACCGCGTGAGTCCGCGGAGTACATCGTGGCGGCTGTCCAGGCCTTCGCGGCCGGCGCGAACTTTCGCGACGATGTGACGCTCATTGTCGCCGACCTGTCCTGACCCATCGCTCGCGGATGGTATGGTCTGTGGGTCGTGATAAAAAAACCATAATGTCATAAAAAAGCCTTTAAACGCTCTGGACCAAAAGTTACCAATGGCTCATTTCGGGATGGAGGAAGGGGAGTCCGGGACGAATTTTCCGGGATTTCCATTTCAAAATTTTCCGGGTAAAACCATGGGCCTGTTTCGTAACTGGAAATTGACAGCCGCGCTCCGGAAAATCCTTCCGGCGGGCCTGGCCCTCTGCCTTTTGCCCCATTGTCTCTGGGACATCGACGATCCGGAGAACCTTTTACAGAATTTGCTCAACGGGCGCTATCCGCTCATGTTCACGGTCCTGTCCGAAAACGGGGGTAAAGGTCGGGAAATCGAAGACCTGCTGACAGGCTTTCTGCTCCTGCCCGCCCGCAGCACCGTACGCTGCTCGTTCGAGGACGTCAACGCGCCCGGCGTACTGGACGCGCTTTTCAGCGCACAGCTCCGGGGGATCGATATCAAAATCGGCCTGGATGAGGACAGCAAGTGGGGCATCGGTTACACGGCCCTGGCCAGCTATTTACAGACAGCCTCCGGGGACGACCAGCGTCTGTTCCTCGGCAACGCCGGAACGGACAAACAGGTCAGCCTGAACCTGTGCGTGGCGGACGATACTCGCGTGTGGGTCGCCACCGCGCCGCCGACGGCCCTGGACCTTTCCCGCGCCACAGCTTTTGGAATGTATTTTCAATCCCCTGATGACGGTCTCGCGCGCAAATTCAAGGACGAACTGGATCTGATCACCCACGGGGCCTTCGGTTCCGCCAAACAGCAACGCAACCGACGCAATCACTGGTTGATCCAGGACATCGACGTGGGCGCGTACACGGCCCCCGCCGACGATCCCGTCGAGGGGTTTATGGTCAAGCGCGTCATCGGCGCGAAGGACAATATTCGCCTGTTTTCAACGACCTGGTTTTCAAACGAACTGGACTCGAACGATCTGCGCGAGACGAACGACCTGGCGCACGAAATCCGCGCGAATAAAGCCGGCTTCAAAGAAGTCATGGTGAGCGGATACGCGGACCAGGCATCCGATCCGGACGCCGCCTCCGGTCTGAACTCAATGGCTTACATGCGCGCGAACGGCGGCGCCACACGGTACGTATTGCCGGGTCAGTGGGGCGGCAACGGTCTGAATTTACTGATCACCGACCAGGGTCAGAAAGGTTCGCAGGTGTTCGTATCGAGCGCGCCCTTCGCCGCGGCCACCGATAGCTCTCACGACGGGGTGCTGTTCGTCTTCGAGGATGACGGGCTCGTCAATCGGTTTACGGATTTTTACGAAGGCATCAAAAGCAAGGCCATCCTCTTCCCCGAGGGTCAGTCGGCGCATACTTCCACGACCGGCAGCCGCGAAGTGGTCATTTCGGAAATTTTATGGTCGGGCGGTTACAACCTGGATCAAACCAGCCGCGATTCGGAATACTTCGAGCTTTACAACACGACGAATCGTACGTTGAATATTTCCGGCTGGAAATTTCAGTGCAAAACGACCGGGGCCTTCACCTCCACTGACTACACGATTCCCGATCGCACCTTCATCGCCCCCGGCGAATTTTTATTGTTTTCGGATACATCCTCCATCGTGATCGACGCGTTCACCACTTCTTCCATGTCCATCGCTTCCACCGTTACGCAGTGCCGCCTGATCGACGGGGCCACCACCGTGGTGGACCTGGCCGGGGACGGCCTGAACGCGTTCGACGACAACGACACTGTCACCGGACGCAGCGACGCGGTAAATTTTATCCGCTCCTCCATGGAACGAATCACGCTCACTTCCGCCGGCGACGATCTCCTCAACTGGCACACGGCCATCCGCGGGTTCGAGACGAATTATAATTTCGTGGGCGATTTCGCGCATCGTACGTTCGGAACGCCAGGATACGGAAACTCGGCCCCGCCGGCCACCGCCGCCCAGGCTACGGTGCTCATCAACGAGATTAAGGTCGGCAACGCCCCGCCCGAGGATTACGTGGAACTGTACGTGGTCGCCGGCGGGTCCATGGGCGGGTGGAAGCTGCTCGATCAGTCCACAACCCGGTATACGTTCGACGAATCGTTCACCGTTCAGACGGGCGATCTCATCGTCATTCATTACGATAGCGCCAACCAGGGCACCTTCGCCAACGAGGACAACGCCGGTTCCACCATCAACGAAAGCGCCGGTACGGACAGCGTGGCCACGGCCTACGACGTATATATCCTGACAACGACCCAGACGGGCACCGATAGCGCCCTGCTGCTGACGAACGCGCTCGGACAGGTCGCTGACTCGGTGCCGTATTCGGACCGGAGCACGGCGGTCGCCGCGTCGGTCATGACCTTCTGGGCGACGATGGACGGCAGCGCGAGCGTTTACAAATGGGACTGGGCGGCTGTGCCGGTGGACGGAGTCAACGACACGGCCAGCGAGAACGAATCGGTGGACGTTTCCAACGCGGCGCTTTCATCTCAGCGCGACAGCAATTATCTCGGCGGCGGCATCCAGGACACGAATACCATCGGTGAGTGGTGTCAGTCAGGGAATACGATGGGCACCACCAACGCGGATTGCTAAGGGCACCAGCATGGAGCAGACTACAGTGAACAGCCAGGTTGTAAAAGGTAAGACGATCTCGCTTCTGCCCCGGGCCATCGCCCTCGCGATCTTCGCGTTGTTGAGCGTTTCCTGTCAGAATCTGGACGATTTATTCGACGATTTTTTCGCGCGGAATTTGAGCCTGGGCAACTGGACCGACCAGGGCTACATCCATTTCGACGACACGGGCAATATCCATGTCGAGTTCAACAACACGGTTTTCAAAAACAACCCGCTGTACAGCACCAACTCCTTCCTCCAGGTTTTCGTGTACGAACGCGGAGCCGATCCGTACAGACACTGCTGCACGGGCAGTACGGACTGTACCTCAACCGAAACGAAATCCTGTCTGCGCGGGATCGGTTTTTCCAACGACCTGGGTTTCGCCGGCGAATTTTTTATCCTGCAACACCCGCTGGAACCCTTCAACCCCTGGGCCGATCGGTACTATATGCCGGTGTACGCCTCCGGCAAGGACGCGCGTCCTGAGAACTTCCAGGGCGAATACAATACATTTTCCAGCCCCGTGGCCACGGTGGGCGACCGGGAACAATTCGATCTGTATCTCGGCATCTACTACAGCATCTGGGACGACCCCGGGGCCAATATTCGCGTGGTTACTGATAATTTTTTTATTGGCGAAAAAGAATACTACACCCCGGTGAAACCGGACCTGATATCGCCCCTGATCGAAATCGAATCGCGTTTTTTTCGCCAGTCCCCCGACGATCCCACCGGCAGTTTTTACGTGATTCCCTGGCTGACCGACTGGAAACGCCACCCGGGATTCGAGGCCGTGGTCGACCGTCGCCGCAGCATCGTGATCAACGAAATCGCGAATGCCGTGGGCGGTGTCACGACGAACGAGTACATCGAACTGTACAATCCCACCGGGGAGGACATCGATATGAGCGGCGCCAGTCTCCGCCGCTGGACCGATACCGCCTGCGATTCGCTCGGTGGCAGCTCCAACTCCAAAAGCCTGACGGGTATCACGGTACCCGCCGGCGGATACGTAACCCTGTGGCGCAGCGATTCGGGCAATACGCCGGCCCTCGCGTCGGGTTTCGTGATCGGTGACAACGATTGTATCGCCCTGACCACCGATTCGAAAGACGTAACGAGTCCGTTCGGCGCGAACGTCATCGACTTCGTTGGACTGGAAGACCGGGACAATTTGAACCCGTACCGCGGTTCGGGCGCCGCCCCGCCCACGGGCAGCAATGTCGTGATCGGGCGCTGCGCGAACGGGGTCAACACCGGCAGCAACGCGGCCGACTGGCACTATATCCTGACCAGCCCGGACGCGGCCAACAACTGCGCGGGCGTGTCCGCGTCCACTCTGTACACCACGAGCTTTGAAGGCGGAGAACCTGATTTCGTTGACGGTGGGGCCGCGCAGCCAACATTTTTCCCGGCCAGTTGCGGTCCCGGTACGAGCGCGCGCAGCGGATCAGCCGGGATTTTCCACGACGATATCATCACGACGGACAATCGCGAGATCCAATCGGTGGATTGTATCGCGCTCCCGCTCACGTCCAACAACCGCGCGGTCTACGCCGAGTTTTTCCTCCAGGCGAGCGCGGCCAACGGGTCCAACGACATCCAGGGCCGGGTCCGCTTCCTGTGGTTCAGTGACAATACCTGCGCCACCTCCGTCGGGACGTCCGGCACGAATACGCCGATCGAAACCGCGGCCCAGGGCAGTTATACGCGGGTGATGGCCGCGGTCGGCCCGCCCACGACGGCCGGATACATGAAACTGGAAGCCGGTTTAAACGATACGGTCGGCGCGACGACGGACGATTTCTGTCTGGATGACGCGCAGGTTCGCGCCAGGTAAGAAAAAAACAAACAGGCGCCGAAAATTTACGGGGACGTTCAGGAATGAGTGATAGTAAAAAAATTTTACGATTAACCCGCTTTCCCACGCGGTGGGCGGTTAGCGTTTGCGCCTTCGCGGCGATCGTATTCGCGGCCCCGGCGCACGGCGAGGACCTGGAACTGCCCCGGGTTGGACCCCGCGGTCGACCCCTGGCGGAGAAAGAAAAGGACATCGACAAAAAAAAGGGTTCCCAGTTCGTCGCGCCCGGGGAAGAACCGGCGCGCCTGCCCGACGACCAGGAGTACGATTTCCTGTACGACGAAAACGTCTTCAGCCTGGACCCCGATCACAAACGCAGCATGCTCAAGCGGATCCAGTGGCGCATGACCTACTGGACCAGCTTCAACTACTTCAACAACGGGGATCTGCGTTCCATCAACGAATCGAACGAGTTGTCCGTGGAAGAAACCGACGACCGGCTGTACCTGGTCGTGGCCGGGGTGGAACTGGCCACGTTTTTTCCGGTGCACCGCCGGGTCGATTTTCGCATGGATGTTTTCAAAGCCGGGTTCTGGGGCCACGACCAGCTCGGCGGGCGGGACAGCAACAACCAGCCGACTGAAACTCCCTCCGGCGCGAACCCGGTCAACTTCGGTCTGTTGCATCTGAACATTCACTTAAAACCGGAACCGACGCGCGATCGACGCGCCGATCTGATCATCGGTCGCCAGGAGTTCGAAATCGGCGGGGCCGTGTACCGCGATTTTTACCAGGACGACGTGCTGGACGCGGTGGTGATGAAATTGCACCATCGTACGTTCGGATTCCTCGATTTGCTTTTGATCGACGTCTTTTCGAGCGGGTCTGATTCAAAAGAAGTCAACTTCGCCCAGTATCTGAGCCACGATTCGGAGAAGGTGGACGGGTTTCGCGGCGACGTGAATACGATTCGTTCGGGCGCGCTCTATCGGTATAATTTAATCGGCGATTCGGAACTGGGCGGGACGCATCTGGAAGGGCGCGCGTTTTACTACGCGGCCCGGTACGGCGCGGGCAACGACGGCGGCGCGGACCGCACGAACGACGGTTCCAACGGCAACTTTTCCGACCAGGACTGGGTCGTCATGCGCGGCGGTCGCCTGAACGCGGGGTATTCCGACTGGGTGCGCACCGCTCTGACGTACGGCGAAAGCTCGGGCATCGACCGCAAACGTCCGTCGATTTTGTTTTCGGACCTGAACCGGGAACTGTTGCTCGTGAACCCGGAACTATTTTTTTATAACAAAGACGTCGACAACAACGGGCGCGCCCTCTCGTACGAGTTCGAATTCGCGTTTTTCGACGAACGTCTGCTCATCACTCCGACGTACTTCTACGCCGACGGGGGCCGGTACAATCTGGACGGAACCCAGGCATCGCACGGCTTCGTGAGTTTCAAAGGCCACCAGATGGGCGGCCTCATGATGGACCTCAACTACGGGATGCACCCGACAGCGTACACCGACGACGACGGCCTCGACGATTTTCCGTTCCACCGCGATCGCCGGACCGGGACGGAAGTGCGCCACCTCGGTTTCGCCATCGGCGTTCTTGAAAACGTGTATCTCAAGCTCGACTGGTGGGGCGCGAAAGATACCAACCAGTCGGCGTTTTTTTCGGGCAGCAATTCGACGATCGAACAGAACTACCGCATCGTGAAGGCGCTCAAGGATTTCGACGAGCAGGAGACTGTCATTCTGGCGCAACGACGCTTCGGGTCCAAAGTCGGCGAGGAATACAACGTCGGAATGGACTGGGAAATCGAAAACAACTGGCATACCTGGTTTACCGTGGGGGTGTTCAAACCCGGGCGGTACTTCACAACCGCCGGCGAAATTGACGGGGCACCCGAAGGCAGCACGCCATTTGTGGGCTTTCAGATGGGAACCAAGCTGGTATTCTAAAAAAATACACGGTCGTAACCGAATATGAAAGAATTTTGGTTTAAAATTTCGCAGAGACCGGTTACTCTAATTAAGGAAGAGACCATGCGGCCCGTGCGTTTCCTGATACCCGTTCTCCTGCTGACCGGGCTCCTGCCATTTTGTTCAAATCTGGAGGACCCGGGTCTGATCGTTGATCCTGGCTATTACCTGCTCGGACCGAATCGGGTATCCGTGTACTTTACGGAGCCGGGCACAAACCGTGATAACGGCGTCGATAAAAAGATCGATCTGCAACTGATCAAGTTGATCGATGAAGCCGAAAAATCCGTGGACATGGCGGTGTACAACCTGTCCCGGGCCAACCTGATCGAAGCGCTCTCGCGCGCGGAAGAACGCGGAATTACCGTGCGCATGGTGGGAGACGTGGACGAGGTCGTCACGGACGGGTATCGTTCCATTCTGCGCACACCCATTCCCTTTTCGCTCGGAAACACCGCGGCCATTCAGCATAACAAATTCGCGGTCGTCGACGATACGTACATATTTCTCGGAACCGGCAATATGACCACCTCCGGGTTCATCCGGAACAACGAAAATTTTTTATTAATCGAAAGCAAATCGCTCGCGAAGGCGTACACCCAGGAATTTGAGCAGATGTACTTCGGGAAATTCGGCTCAAAAAAAGTTCCGCGCAAGGATTTTGTGCGCGACCATCGCGTCAATTTTATCGATCTCGAACTGTATTTCAGCCCGTATGACGGACGCACCGCGATGGACCGTTTGATCCAGCTGGTGGACGGGGCCCAGAAAGAAGTCCAGTACATGATTTTCGCGCACACCCACGACGAGCTGGCCGCGGCGAAAATTCGCGCCGCGCGGCGCGGGGTAACCGTACGCGGTATTCATGACGATACGTTCATCACCGGAACTTCGGAGGAGGCGCCCCGGTTTTACGCCGCGCAGAAATTCCTGTTCCCGAAATTCCAGGTGCGTGGGGACGGCAACGAAAACACGGACACCCCCGAGTTAAAAAGCCACGGCGGGAAGCTGCACGCCAAGACCATGATCATCGACGGGCGAATCGCCTGCACCGGATCGTTCAACTGGTCCAACAACGCCACCGACAACAACGACGAGAACATGATGTGCGTGGACGATCCGTTTGTGGCCGCGCAAATCCAGTTGCAGTGGGAAGACGTCTGGCGCGTTTCACGTCCGATTTGTTGTTCGCCCGATTTGCGCATGCGCGAGAGTTACGGCGATTCCGCGAGCAAAGGCGAAGTGATCATCTCCGAAATCAACTGGGCCGGCTCATGGGGCAACGCGGAAGCGTTCGTGGAATCGGACGATGATTTTATCGAATTTTACAACGCGACCAACCGCGATATCGACCTGAGCCACTGGTCCCTCACCTGGGAAACCGACGAAAAATCCAATTATCCGATCCCCGACCGTTACAACTGGTTCGAGGGCAACGTGGCCAGCCGGCACCATTTCAACGGCGGTCTGGTGCTGCCCGCCGGACGCTTTTTTATCCTGAACGGCCAGAACGGGGCCCTGGACAATACGGATAACAAAATCTCCGGCACCAAAAACTTCACCCTGAACAACAGCCAGTTGCACATTCGCCTGTACGACCCGTCCGGGAATTTGATCGACGAGGCCGGCAACGGGGATCCCCCGTTCGCGGGTAAACTGGACAGTTTTAATACACGCACATTTTCCATGGAACGTTTGTTCCACCCGTTTTCCGGCAAAGCCCTGGACGGGCGCTTCGCGGGCAGCTGGTATACCACCAACGGCAATAACTCTTTTGGATCAAACGTGCGCGGTGTTGGCCAGGTCAGTGAGGACTACGACCAGCGGACGATCGCCACCCCGTATTACAGCGGCAACGGTGTTACGCGCCTGACCGGCACATCCACCGCGCGCAACGGCGTAAACGGATACACGAATATTCCAGTGTCGGCGGCCTCCACCGGATCGGGGTCGGCCAGCATTCAAATGCGCTGGGCCATGTTATCGGTGCCGTCCGTCACCATCAGCCCGGACATCTGCGGCGGGAACTGCCCCGTTTCCCTGGACGGCGACGATCCATCTAAAATAAAGGTGACAACCAGCGCGCAGACTTCGGGTACGACCTACACCTTTACGGTCAACAACGACGGCACAGACATGACCGGCAGTACGGCCGAAGGCGGTCCGATCAGCTTTACCGGGAATCGAACACGGGCCACGGTCCAGATCGTACGGGTGTATCCCGGCCAGAGTTCCAGCGAGGACGTCGTGTTGCTGCAAGCCCTGAGCAGCGGGACCGTGAACGGACTCGGCATTTACTATTTTGATACCTTTTCGGTGAACCCGGCCCTGATCTACCGGATGACGGACGTATCCATCAACGCCGGCCAGTACATCGAAGTGACCATGGACAAAAGCTGCGATCTCCCGTGCGGAACGGTCGCGGTCACGTCCGAGGACCGGCGTCTGACGAATTCGCCCAGTTTCAATATCGCGGCCAATCCGGCGAATTCCGTGCTCGGCGCGGCCAGCAACTCAAGCGTCTGGCAGGTGTTTTCGTCCACGAACATTCCGTCCACGGACGCGATCGTTTTTGTTTCGTATGACCTGGGCGGGAATCCGCACGATCTGGTCTGCTACAGCAACGCGGACGGAACCGCCGCGGAACAGCTCATGATTGGCGGGTTTCGCAAACTCGCCGCCTGGCCGTCTTCGGTGTGGGATCTCAATTTTTATCCGGTGGACGAGGTCAACGATTTCGAAGTCCAGAATCGTTGCGTAAATTTCAGTGGCGGCACTTCGGGCGATTACATTTCGCGCAGCGGTAACACGGACACCAATTCGAAAAAAGACTGGAGTTGTGTGGGATGCTGAAACGACGCGCTAAAATCGTACCCGGTCTTTTGCTGTGCGGAGTTCTGGCTCTGGGCGGACGCTGCTCCTTTCTTGAGGATATCATCGGCGGGGACCCGGGTTACGATCAAATCGGCGCGCAAATCGCGGCTCTCATCCTGGCCCGGGTCGATGCGGCGCTCGGCGGCGGCTCCACCTCCGGCACCGCCACCGCCAACGCCGGCTCGTTTAATCTTTCGGGCGCCTCCAGCACGTCGGGCACCGCGCTGGAGGCCACGTTTTCGGAAGCTCCCGCCTCCGGTGCCACCACGCTCGCGAATTTTTGTGTTACGATTACCAGCGTATCCAGTTTCTCGGCCTGTCAATCGTCGCCCGGTCTCCTGGCCATCTCCGGAACGCCCGCGCAAAACGGTTCGGTCGTTACGATCACCTCCGCGACCCAGACGGCCTCCGTTTATATTCTCTGGGTTCAGAATGTTTCTTCCGGTACAGGTTCTTCGCTTTCCATCAACTCGGCCAGTTTCATCGGCACCGGCGCCACGGCCTTCAACGTAACCGGCGCGACTTCAGGCGGCAGCACGACCGTGCGCGTGAATTTTTCGTCGGTTCCCACCGCCAACCATCTGACGGTCGGCAACTATTGCGCCGCTCCCACGAATCATACGAGTTTCGCGAATTGTAACGCGGACGGCGCGCGGCTGACGCTTTCGTCGCCTTCGCTTTCGAGTTCGCAGGTCAGCCTGACCTCCAGTTCACAGTCGGCCATCACCTACTACGTCTGGGTGCAGAATGTCACGAGTGGAGCCACCGCTCTGACCGTGGCCCAGGCCAGTTTCACCGGCCAGGCGCCCACGCCCTTCAACGTCAGTTCCGGCTCCGGTACGGGCAATACATCGGCCACGGTCACCTTCTCCGAGGCCCCCAATACGGGGCTGGCCCAGACCACGACGAATTATTGTATCACGGTCAACGTCGTCAGCGATTACGCCACCTGCAGCGGGGGCGCCACGCTCGCTGTTTCCGGCGCGTCCCTGAGCGGGTCCACGGTGACCCTGACGACGGCGGCCCAGACCGGTGTTACGTATTACGTATGGGTTCAGAACGTCACCTCCGCCTCGGCCGGCACCGCCCTCACGACGGCCAACACCAGTTTCAGCGGCACCGCGCCCAACGCCCTGACAGGACTCGTCATCAACGAAATCGTGTACGGAACGGACTGGTTCGTCGAAATTTACAATACGAGCGGCGCCACGATCGATCTGGCCGCGAACGGCGCAAGGCTCCGGCGCGATTCGGATTGTTCGCTGCCATCGGTAACCAGTTCGATCACTCTGACCGGAACGATCGCGGCGGGCGCGTACTATTCCGTCGGACGCGGCACCTTCGCGGGCACGGCCAACGTCAGCACGACCAGTGTCACGCTCAACGAGGACGATTGCGTCGCCATTACCAACGACGCGAGCAATATTACCAGCGCGAGCGCCAGCAACGTGATCGACTTCGTGGGCTACGGCGGATCGGCCAACGCGGAAGGCGGCACGGCCGCGCCCGGCTGGCGTAACCTTTCGCGCTGCCCGAACGGCACGGATACGAACGTGAACTCCACGAACTTCACCGGCCGCAGCGACGCGCAACGCACCCAGAACGCCGTCAACACCTGTACGGCGGCCACCGCCTTCAACGTGAACTCGGCCACGTCGGGCACCAGCACCACGGTTACGGTCACGTTCTCGGAGGCTCCGTACGAGTCGCTGGCCGAAGTCCAGGGCAATTACTGCGTCAGCGGCAACACGGCCAACTCGACCTTCACCGATTGCGAAAACGACACGGGCAATTTACTGGCGCTCAGTGGAACGCCGGTCCTGACCGGCAGCGACGTGGCCATCACGACGGACACGCAATCAGCCATTACGTACAAGATTTTCGCGCGCAACGTGCTCAGCAATACCGGCGGGACCCAGCTGACGACCAGCACGGCCACGTTTACGGGTTCGGCCCCGGTCACGAACGCGACCCTTGTCATCAACGAGGTGGCGACCGACCAGACCAGCAACCTGGACCTGATCGAACTGTACGTGACCGGTTCAGGGAACCTGCAGGGCCTGCAGATTTACGAAAGAACGACCAGTATCAAAACATTGCCCAATGTAAGTGTGACGGCGGGCGATTACGTCGTAATTCACCTGGCCTCGGCCGGTACGGAAACGGACGAAACGACCAGCATCACCCAATCGTCGAACGGCGGCAACTACACCACCGCCTGGGATTACTGGTCGACGGACGGCGGCCTCACGGGAACGGACGGAACGATAACGCTGCGCGATTCCGCCGGGACGACGATCCTCGACGCTCTGCACTACTCGGACGCGTCGGGAAGCTGGACCGGATCCACGACCGATCCGGACGACAGCGTCACCGCCGGGCAATGGGACGCCTTCAACAGCGACGAAGCCGATTCCGTGAACCAGAACGAAGGCAACGGCAATTCGTATCAGCAACGAACGAACGGATCGTCGAGCAATAATACGAAAAACGCCTGGCGCGTCGGAGCCAGCAATTTTGGGGCCGCCAATTCAGCTACCGGCGTGCTCACGCTCGACAATACGAGCTACACGACCACCAGCGCGACAGCGGTCGTTTCGCTGACCGACGACGATCTGAACACAAACACGGGAACTGCCCAGACGGTGAATATCACCGCTTCGTCCACTTCCGATGCGACGGGTATTTCACTGACCCTCACGGAAACGGGCGCCAACACGGGCATCTTCACCTCCACGGCCACCGGTTCGAACCTCGCGTTCTGCAGTTCCGGCGGGTGTTCTTCTTCGCCGACTCTCCAGGTCTCCGACGGCGATACGGTCACGGTTAGTTACAGCGACGCGGCGCCCGCGGGTACGCGCACCGATACGGCCACCTGGAGCGCGAACGCGACCGCGACGGTCCGGATCAATGAAATTCAGCCCGATCTTACGAACGATCTGGTTGAGTTGTACGTGGTTTCTTCCGGAACCCTGAGCGGCCTGACCATGTACTATGGAGCGAACGGCAGCTTCGTCGGGACGGCACTCACGCTGCCCAACGTGGTGGTAACAGCGGGCAACTACGTCATCGTGCATGTGAATGAGACCGGGACGAATTCCGCCACCGACGTGTACCGGGGGGCAACCGGCAATATTACCGTCAGCACTACGGGAACTGTGATTACGGTGTACAATAGCACCACACCTCAGGATACGGTCTGTTTTGCCACCGGGTCCATCGGGGCTACGACTATCGCGCGGATTGACGAAGTGAATACCGACGCGGGCGGGGACGACACCATGTGGGTTACCGCGGGAGCGTCGGCTGCCGTGGGGGATTGCGTGAATATTGCCGCGGAAAGTGGGTACGGGACTACATGGGCCGTTCACCGTAACAGTACGGCCACTGATACCCAGCAGGTTAGCGACTGGACCCTGACCGATAACCACAATACGATGGGTGCGGCAAACTGAGCGCGGTTTCACAGGCCGCGCGCGGTTGCCCCTCCCGTGAACGCCCTCTTTCCCAATCGCGCGGTCGCGTCCATCCGCGCGATTTCTACTTGCTCCATCGCCGCCCCTTCCGAATTCTTCCCCATGTCCGTCACCCACCACGACCACCTGGGCTTATTTTACGAAACCAAACACCCGCTGATCAAACACAAACTTTCGCTCCTGCGCGACGTCAAAACGAGTAAAAAAAAGTTCAAGGAACTCGTACACGAGATCACGCTCTTACTCGCGTACGAGGCCACGGCCGAACTCCCGCTCACGACGCAAAAAATTCAGACCCCGCTGGAAGAGTTCGACGCGCCGGTCATCGCGGGGAAAAAAGCGGTCATTCTGCCAATCCTGCGCGCGGGGCTGGGCATGGTGGACGGTTTCCTTTCGCACATGCCGGGCGCGCGCGTCGGCCATATCGGTATGTACCGCGACGAGGAAACGCTCGAACCGAAAAGTTATTTTTTCAAAATCCCGCCCTCCAGTGCCGAACGCCGCGCCTTCGTGCTCGATCCTATGCTCGCCACCGGCGGATCGGTCGCGGCGGCCATCACGCTTCTTAAAAACCGCGGCGTCCGGGATCTGGTGTTTGTCTGCCTGATCGCCGCCCCCGAAGGCGTGCGCAGGCTCCTGGGCGAACACCCCGATCTGCGAGTCTTCGCGGCCGGCCTGGATCGCCAGCTCAACGATAAAGGGTATATCCTGCCCGGGCTGGGCGACGCGGGCGACCGCCTGTTTGGAACACGCTGACCCGGATTATCCACGAAACTCGCCTTCTCACCGCCACCGGTGTTGCCGGCTCCTGAATTTGCCTGCCCCGCTTGCCGAATATGTAGAGTGGTGGGCCTCTCCGATTTTAAGAAAAAATTGCGATCCACAGCGCAATTCGGCCTGTTCCAGAACCTCCGGGATCCCCAGGTGGCCGGCCTGGTCGCTCGGGCTGGCTGGGATTTTCTGCTCATTGATACCGAACACGGGGCGATCAATCCGGAAACCGTCCAGAACCTGGTGCTGGCGGCTCGCCTGCACGGTCTTCGAGTTTTAATTCGCCTGAAGAATACCGACCGGGCCACGGTCCAGACGGCGCTTGAGACGGGCGTCGATGGCCTGCTGGCTCCGCTCTGCGAAAGCCCCGACGAAGCCCGCCAGTTCGTGGATGTGGCCCTGTACCCGCCCACCGGCAGCCGCGGCTTTCACGGCCTGACCGAGGCCTCTGGCTTCGGAGCCACCCACGCGGCGGACTACGCGCGCCGCGCCAACAGCGGAATCCTGCTCGGCGTGCAGATCGAAACGCCGCGCGGCCTGGAAGCCTGCGAGGATATCACGCGCATCAAACACCTGGATCTGCTCTTTCTGGGAACGGGTGATCTTTCGATGACGATGGGACGGCCCGGGGAAAGTGATTTCCCCGAATTACGCTCCGCCCTGTCACGCCTGTGCGCGGCCACGCACGCCGAAAAAAAAATCGCGGGTGCCTATTCCTCCAACGCGGCCTTCCAGGAATTCGCGTTGAAGGAAGGCGTTCTTTTTCTGGCCTGCGGGGCCGACGTGGCATTCTTAAAAACGTCCGCGATCGCGGAGCGTGATCGGCTCACCGCCGCGCTGAAAGGGTACGAGGTTCCGAACAATGATCAACCCTGAAAATATATTCAAACAAATCTGGTCCGGCTGGATACTGTTGCTGACCATTTTTATGGCGGTCGAAATTCCCCTGCGACTTTGCCTGAACTATCACCTGGACGGCTGGGTGTTATTCCTGGACCACCTCTCATATTTGATTTTTGGCATTGACGTCGTCCTGAATTTTCTCACGGCCGATTATATCGGCGGACAACTCGTCACGAATCGAAAAACAATCGCAAGGCAGTATTTACGCTCCTGGTTCATTTTCGATTTCCTGGCGGCCTTCCCGTTTGAACTCTTGCTCGCCGCGGGCTCAATGTCGACGTTCACAACCACCGCCAGGGTGTTTCGCCTGTTTCGACTGGTTCGTCTGGCAAGGATCGCGCAATTTGTTCAACGGCTTCTTCGCTCAGATGTAATAAATATTACGTTCTTGCGAATGCTCATTCTCATGTTCTGGGTGCTCCTGCTTTCTCACTGGGCGGCCTGCGGCTGGATCGCCCTTGGTGGCCTGGCGGATATCCAGGTTCCCCACGAACGATACATCCGCTCGCTCTACTGGGCGACTACGACCATTACGACGATCGGCTACGGGGACATTTCTCCTCCGGCCACCAGCATGATTCTTACCGTTTACACAATGTTCATCCAGTTGCTGGGCGCGGCCACATTCGGGTACGTCATCGGTAACATCGCCAGCCTGCTGGCCAACATCGACGTGGCCCGAGCCCAATACATGGAAAAAATGGAGAAGATCAATACCTTCATGCGTTTCCGGAAAATTCCAGGGGAAATCCAGGATCAGATCCGCAATTATTACTCCTACCTCTGGGAGAGTCGCCGCGGGTACGACGAATCGCAGGTTCTCCAGGATTTGCCGCAACCGCTCGAGATCAAAATTTCCCTGTTTCTCAACAGAGAAATTATCGAAAAGGTCCCGCTTTTCCTGGGCGCGAACGAGGACCTGGTGCGCAAGATCTGCCTGAACCTCAACCCGGAGGTGTACACCCCCGGTGATTTTATTTTCCGCAAGGGTGAAGTGGGCCACAAAATGTATTTCATCAGCCGCGGGGCGGTGGACGTCGTATCGGAGGACGGCGCGACCATTTACGCCACTTTACGTGAAGGAAACTTTTTTGGCGAAATCGCCCTCCTCCTGAGTCAGCCGCGAACCGCGAGCATTCGCGCCGTTGACTACTGCGATCTGTACACCCTCGACAAAACCACGTTCCAGGGGATTTTGAGCGATTACCCCGAATTCGCGCGCCAGGTGCACGAAATGGCCGCCCTGCGTCAGGTCGAAATTACGGGTCGCGCCATGGAATACTCGGAAGACGAAAATGTCGAACCGCCACTGCCCACCGAAGGATTGACCGTGGAAAGAGGCGAATCCTGGAATTTACTGATCTGGGATCAAAACGAAAGCGCCGCCGTGTACCAGGTGTTACGTTTTGATCCAGCCCTGGGCCGCTGGCGAATCATCAACGGGTTCGTTCAATCGAATCGGTACCGCGACCGCGCGCCCCTTCCGGCAAACGAAAACCGCTACCGCGTTCGCGCGGTGAACCAGACCGGGATGGGCAAATGGAGTGAAGTGGTGCAATGCTGAAACGGCGACACCGCGTCTAAGGGATATCTGGAAGACGATTATTTCTATTTGACCCCCCACTCGAAAGAACTCACTTTTGACCGCGGGCAGAAAAATTTTACATGGCGGTAACGGAACGCAAAGATACTTTTATCCACCTCCCGGTGGTCATGATTTTCACTCGTGAAGGGCTGGCGCTGCTCAACAAAGCCAATAATCCCAACGTCAAAAAGGTCACCGGCCGCGAGGGTGCTCCGCGTGAAGGCCTCGATTCCGCGTCCTACAACGCCCCCACCGTCCAGAAGATGATCATGAACTCCTACCTGGAGGAAATTTACGTCTGCCTGCCCGATCTATTGCGAAAACGCCATGAAATCATCAGCACGAACAATATGGTGCTGTACAGTATTTTATACAAAAAACTGACGCCGGCCCTGGCCCAGATGTTGTTTTCCTCCCCGGTTGTGGCCGATTTTAATCGCAAAAATCCAAAACACTCGATGGTGGATTTGAAACATATCAACAGACAATCCGCGGACAAACTCGTCACCGCGAAGGGTGATCTATTTAAACAGGTCCGTGACGAAATTTACGAGACGGTACTCAGCCTCAACTGGAACAGCGAATCGCTGACGCCGGAAGAAAAAGAAGTCCGCATTCGTTCCCTCCCCAAGTTCATCAACTGGATCGACAACCGCATCTGGTATCTGTACTACATCATTTATCAAACCCCGCTCCGCGACGAAATGCAAAAAAGTTTCGCGAAAATGATCTCGCGTTACCTCGACCACACCAGGCTGGCCACGCACCTGAGCAATCTGCTGATGGAATTCGTCCAGAACGCGGAAAAAGCCAGTTTCGAACGGCTCATCGTGCGCAACAACATGGCCGCGCGCGAGGAAGTGGACACTTTCATTCGAAATCGCCAGAATCGTGAATTCGTCATCAAAGAAGCCGAAAAGCAGGGCCAGATGCTCCAGCTGTCCTGGAATATGAACTCGGAACGCAGCTCGATCGGCCGGCAGTTCCGGGTGCTCACCACGATTTCCAATTACGGCCTGATCGACGAAAAAATACGACGCGACCTCTCCACCAAGATGAAGACCGATGTGGAGGGCATTTCCCTCGCCAATTTCTACCAGGACTCGGGGGACACGGGCAAACTCGGCGCCGGTCTGGGCCTGCTGTACAATTCGTATCTGGAAGACCTCTGTAAAAAAGAAGGCCTGTTCTATCGTTGTAATATTTACCCCGAAGCGCGCACCGAAAAAACGACGGTGCAGATCGAAATCGCGCTTTGAGTGCCTGGCGCAAACGCGGCGGGTCACCATCATCGCCGAATTATCCATAGACAGCCGCGCCCGAGCCCGGCAGCATGGTTGTCCCATGATGCTTTCCGACGTTGATCTTCGCGCGGCCCTGGCGGAGGGACGCATCGCAGTCGTCCCCTTCCACGAATCGCAACTCAGAGCCGCGGGCATTACCCTGCACCTGGGCGCTGATTTAGAAAAACCGCTGCCTGGAATGGTTGTGGATATCAAACACGGTTCCATCCCCGCGTACCGGTCCATCCGATTGGAAGCGGACCGTCCGTACGAACTCCAGCCTCAGGAATTTTTACTCGGCCATACGATGGAACGAATCACCGTCGGTCCTACTGTCGGCCTCATGATTGAAGGACGTTCGACGCTCGCGCGCGTGGGCCTCACGATCGTAAAGACGGCCATGCTGGTGGAACCCGGTCATACCGATCGCACGATCACGCTCGAAATCGCCAACCACGGACCCAACCCGATTCTGCTTTACCCCGACATGAAAATCGCGCGCGCGGTGGTGCACGATCTGCGCACGCCCTCCTCACGCCCGTACGACGCTTCGGGCGGCAAATACCGGGACCAGGTACAGTCGGTCGGTCTGCCAATCTTCGATCAGGAATTCCGGGAAAGCTGAATGCCCCTCGTCGACTCCGCCTACGCACCCGGGCGCTTCCCGCGCGGTCCGCATCTGGAGACGATTCTGCCGGCCACATTTCGCTTAGTTCGTGGAATTAATTTTTATCGCGAAAGAATGGAAACCCCGGACGGGGATTTCCTGGACCTGGACACAGTGCGCGCCAGCGCGGCGGGTCCGTCCGATCGTATGGTGATTCTTTCGCACGGACTTGAGGGCCACACCCGACGTCCGTACATCCTTGGCATGGCCCGCGCGTTCCTGGCCCACGGCTGGGACGCGCTCGCCTGGAATTGTCGCGGTTGCAGCGGGGAGCCGAATCGTACGCCCGGATTCTATCACAGCGGAGCCTCGCACGATCTCAGCGCGGTGATCGACCGGGTAATCAAGGATAGAACTCTGCGTCATTATCGTCGTATCTGCCTGGTGGGATTCAGCATGGGCGGGAATATCACCCTGAAGTATCTGGGCGAAAAAAGCGCGGGCGTGAACCCGCGCATCCAGGGCGCCGTGGCGATTTCCGCTCCCTGCGATCTTGCCGGCTGTTCGGCGGCCCTCGCGCGTCCAGAAAATCGCATTTACATGGCGAATTTTCTTGCATCGCTCCGGGCCAAAATTAAGCTCAAAAAGAAGATGTTCCCGGACCGGTTCCGGATCGCCTTGCGCGAAATCCAGTCGATTCGTACATTTCGCGAATTTGACGATTTATTCACCGGGCCACTGCACGGCTTCCGGGACGCCGCGGACTACTGGGACCGGTGCTCCGGCAACCGATTTTTACCGCGCATCCGCGTGCCGACCCTTTTGCTCAACGCCAGGAATGATCCCTTCCTGGCCGAAAGTTGTTTTCCGGAAGAAGCCGCCCGCAAAAGTAAACATGTCTTTCTGGAAACACCGGCGCGCGGTGGCCACGTGGGCTTTTCCGCCGCCACCCGGGCCGGCCTGTTCTGGAGCGAACGGCGTACGCTGGAATTCCTTGCGGGCACGGAAAGGTTCGCCTGATGAAATCAAAAATTTCCGCGAACGTCGTCGCCCTCGGCCTGGTCAGTTTATGCACCGATGCCGCGACCGAAATGATTTATCCGCTCGTGCCGATATTTATCGCCGCGCTCGGATCCGGGCCGATCGTACTCGGCATCATCGAGGGGCTTGCCGAAACCACGGCAGCGTTATTGAAACTCACCAGCGGGATTTTTTCGGACCGTGTGCGGCGGCGTAAACCGCTCGTCGTCATCGGTTATGCCATCTCGTCGTTCGCGCGGCCTTTTACAGGGGTCGTGACCGCCGCCTGGCAGGTCGTTCTGATTCGAATGATCGATCGCGTGGGCAAGGGCATCCGCACCGCGCCCCGCGACGCCCTGATCGCCGCGTCGACCGATCCGTCATCCCGCGGGCTGGCCTACGGGTTTCACCGGGCCATGGACCACAGCGGCGCCGTCCTGGGACCCGCCCTCGCGCTCCTGGTGCTGGTCGTACTCGCAGGAGCCTTCGGAGTGCGGGGTACGCTGGATCTTTTGCGCTGGATTTTTATCCTTTCCATTGCTCCGGGATTCATCGCCGTTCTGGTTCTGATTGTTTTCGTTCGCGAGTCAGCGGAACCGCCAGCGCTGGCTTTTAAATTTTCGCTTCGTCGCTTTGATCGCAATTTTTACGCGTATCTGGCCATCGTGGTGCTTTTTACGCTCGGCAACTCCTCCGACGCGTTTTTGCTCTTCCGGGCAGCGGAAGTCCTGCGCGCGGACCCGACGACCGGCGCACTGCTGGCCGCCCTGCCCTTCGCCGCCGATTTGAAGCGGACGCTAACCGGACTGGACGCCGAATTATTCCTGCTGCCCCTGCTCTGGGCCTTTTTCCACCTGATCAAAGCGGTCTGTTCCACTCCGCTCGGCGCGCTCTCCGACCGGATCGGGCGTAAAACCGTGATCACGGCCGGCTGGGCCATTTACGCCCTGGTTTACGCTGGCTTCGCGTTCTTCGACCGCTTTCCGGAGGAGTGGCGGTTGTTCGCCGTCTGCGCGCTTTTCGCTACTTACGCTTTATTTTACGCATTTAGCGAAGGAGCGGAAAAAGCCTTCGTGGTCGATCTGGTGGGAGCGGACGAACGGGGCAGCGCGTTCGGGTTGTACAACTTCGCCGTGGGTCTGGGCGCCCTGCCAGCCAGCCTGGTGTTCGGGCTGCTGTATCATTCGTTCGGGGGCACGGTCGCGTTCACGACCGGCGCGGGGCTCGCGGGTTGCGCGATGGTACTGCTGGCTCTGTTTACGCGGGAGACGGGCCGCGTTTAGTTTTTCTCAGCCGCGCAAGGAGCCCGGCTTTATTTTTCACATTGAGCTTCTTAAAAATGTTTTTCAAATGCCCGCGCATATCGTTTTCGCTAATTTTTAATTTCGACGCGATTTCGCGTTCTTGCAGCCCGGAAAGCAGCATGGCCTGGATTTTATTTTCGATCGGGAAAAGAGGGACCGATCGTTCCGCTGAAAGAACCACGGGCCTGACAGGTTCACTGGCGGCCGCAAGATCCGCTGTGGCATTCGAAACTACCCTTGAACGAGCAACTTCCCTTGCGGCCGGCGCCGCAGATTTCTCGATCGCCGCGGCAATATCCGCTGTCGCCCTGCCCCGAACTTCACGAACGACAACTTTCCGCGCGGACGGTCCGGCCACGGCGACCGGCAACCCTTTCTTTCGGAGTTCGGCCACGGCTTCCTTCACCGCGGCTTTCGCCGATTCCTGGACGATCCGGTCCAGTTCCTCAATATTCTCAAGCTTCTTGTTCACGGTTTTATGCCTGCATCCGCGCCCAGACCCCGGGATTTCGAATGGTCTCTTTTTTTCAGTGATTCTTACCACGGGGACCACGGAGGCTAATTCCCCGTTTCGGATTTCAAAACGATCCGGAACCCTGAAAATCGCTGAACTGGAGGAGAACGCCCTGTGACCCCCGTGTCCCGGTGGTTGAAAAATTCGCGCTCGTCATTTCGCCGTTGCAATATTAACCATAAATACGAGATATAAACAGTATACCCAATTTTTCGACAAAATTCCAGGGTTTTCGCAAAATGCAAGCGGGCAATCAATACCCCCCGCCCTTCGCCCCCTCCTGGTGTACGATGGCCACGGACGCGCTCGCGCCCAGACGGGAGGCGCCGGCGCCGATCATGCGCATGGCGGTTTCGTGATCGCGAATACCACCGGAGGCTTTGACGCCCATGTCTTTGCCGACGGTTTCGCGCATGATGCGCACCGCTTCCACGGTGGCTCCGCCCTTGTTGAAGCCGGTCGACGTTTTGACGAAGTCGGCGCCGGCCGCGGCGCAGATGGCCGAGGCGGTCTTGATTTCAGCGGCGGAGAGCAGGCAGGTTTCCAGGATGACTTTGGTAATCACGCTACCACGCGCCGCGCGGACGACGCCGCGCACGTCGGCTTCGACCAGCTTCAGATCGCCCGACTTGAGCGCGCCGATGTTCAGGACCATGTCGACTTCGCCCGCGCCTTCGTCGATGGCCACGCGCGTTTCCAGTTCCTTGACACGCGTGGTCGTGGCTCCCAGGGGAAAGCCGATGACGGTGCAGACCTTCACGCCCGTGCCGCGCAGTTCGCGGGCGGCGAGCGCGACCCAGGTGGGATTCACGCACACGCTCATGAAACAATTTTCAGCGGCTTCTTTGCAGAGGGTGCGCACCTCGTCAGCGGTCGCTTCCGCTTTCAGGAGCGTATGATCGATGAGTCGCGCGAGCGTTTGATCAGGGAAGGCGGAGCCGAGCGGGGCCACGGCCGAAATGCGACTGGCTCCCGCCGCGAGCATATCGCCCACGGTACCGATCCCGTCCCAGGCCGGGGGGCAGCCGTCCGAACTGCAATCGCCGCTCGCGCCGCCGGAAGCGCTCCCGGGAGCGCCGCCCCCCAGTCGCTGCATGCCCTGCCGCGTGATCAAAGATACTATTTCGTCTTTTTCCATAATTGTTTTAGCTCAGCGAATATTATTTCTGGCATCCGCAGGGGCCGTCGAGCGCGTCGATCTTGTCCACCCGCGCCTGGTGGCGTCCGCCCGCGAAGGGCGTGGCCAGCCAGAGTCTCACGAGCGCCTCGGCTTCCTGGGGCGTGTGAAACGGCGCTCCAAGCGTCAGCACGTTGGCGTTGTTGTGTTCGCGACTGTTGACGATCGTTTTTTCGTTATAACAGAGCGCGGCGCGCACGCCTTTTACTTTATTGGCCGCCATACTCGATCCGATTCCCGCCCCGTCGAGCATGACCCCGCGCCCGGCGCGGCCCCCGGCCACCGCGCGAGCGACCGCCACCGCGAAGTCGGGATAATCGACCGAATCTTTCGAAGTGGTACCGCAATCGATGACTTCATATCCGCCGCCCGTTAGCGCGCGTTTCAGATGTTCTTTTAGTTCGAACCCGCCGTGGTCCGCGCCGATCGCCACCGTGCGCACGACACCGGGTTTTGCGGGCGGGGCTGCGACCGGGGACACGGCCGGGTTGACCGCGGGCGCCGCCGCGGTCTGCCCGGCCAGCAGACGGTCGACGATTTCAGCGACCAGGCGACGCACTTCGGATTCTGTGATACTTGTTGACATGGTCAGTTTACTGCTTTTCCAGTTGCTTGATGATGTTGGTAATCAGACCAAATAACATCGAAAAATCGAAATAAAAAGTGTAACAGCTTCAGTCAGCGAAGTATCGAACACCTTACGTTTTCGCTTTTCAGCCAGAGCACTAACCACACCAGTCCAATTGACAACACAATACAAATGATCGCGATATCCGGAATGTAAGACCGCTGTTTCATTCAACTCGCAGAAATAGTTGCCGTTTTCTCCTGAAAATAAGAGTCGATCCGAGAAACCCAATCGTTATGGTACTGAAAAAAAATACAGGAATCAAAGGGGAATCCTGGTAATAATAGGCGCTCATAATAATAATTCCGAGCAGGCTGATGATTGGTGAAATGACCAGGATAAATTGGTCATGCGCCGATAATTCGCCAAACCTGAACGTATATTTCGGAGTGGGCTGGAAAGTCTTTTCCCTCTCCATATCTGCCAATTTATACCGCATCGGATTTAACTGAGTATTACCGGTGTTCAAACCGCGTTCGATAAATTCTTCGAAAACTTTTGTGGTCCCGGTGTATTCCAGTCGGACCTTTCCTTTCTGCGTCTGTTTCTTTCGCTGTCTTTTTGCCTCAGGTGTTCCCATCATTTCACCTCACGGTTCACCTGATCGATGATCGCGCAGAGTACGGCGCGCACGGGCGCCTGCGGGTCTTTCAGGATGGTCCGGGCCGAGTTGCCTTCGTCCATATAGAGCACGAGATCGCCGGGCCCCGCCTGGACACGGTCCACGGCCACGAACCCTGGCCCCTGGCGTGCGCCGGTTTCGTCCACGTCGTGCACAAGCAGGAGCCGCTCCCCCGCATAGATGGGGTGTTTCACGGTGGCGACCACGCTGCCATCAACGCGCGCCAGTTTCATGACGGCCCTCCGGGTCTACGGGACGCTTTCACGTTCCCGCCCTTTCGTTATGAATACGATCGACGATCGCCATGACGGTGGCGTCGGAAACGTTCCAGGTATTTTCGAGGGCGATGGCGGCTTCGCGGCCGGTTTCGAAAAAGACCAGGTCCCCCGGACCGGCCTGGACCGTATCACAGGCGACGATTTCGCGACCGTTGTCCTTTCCGTTTTCGTCGAGCGGCTGGATGAGCAGCAGCTTTTCGCCCGTAAAACTTTCCAGTTTCGCGGTGGAGACGACGGTGCCTGTAACGCGCGCGAATTTCATAAAATTCAGACGATGCGAAAATAATCCACCAGGGCGCAACGCCGTTCCCGCGAAAACGTCAGACAGGTGGTCAGCCCGTCGCCCGTGGGCGACGCGATGGTAAACGAAGTATAACCCGCCCCGCCCTCACCCAGGCCCGCGTAATTGGGGGCGTTTTTCACGAAGATGGAACCCTGGAAGGCCCGGGCCATCTTCGTCAACTGGCGCACGTCGTGCGAGTGCATGGACGCGGTGTGATTACATTTTTGTTCGGCGGCCACGCCCAGCTTGATGGCCTCGTCCACGTTCGCCGCGCGCGTGACAGGCAGCACCGGCATGAGCTGCTCGGTCCACACCAGGGGATGGTCGTTCGGAACGTCGCAGAGCACGGTGCGCACATCGTCGTGGACCTTGATGCCGATTTCGTTTAAAATGACAGCCGCGTTCTTACCGACGAAATTCTTATTTGCGTGGCCGCCGCAGCCGGGTTTACCCTTATCGGAGAGCACGATGTTCGTGAGTTTTTCGGTCTGCGTCTGGTTGATCATGTACGCGCCCGAGGCGCGCATGGCCTCGATCAGGCGGTCCGCGACCGACTGGACGACAATGACTTCTTTTTCGTCCGTGCAGATGATGTTGTTATCGAAGGAATGGCCTTTGACGATGTCGCGCGCGGCTTTTTCGATGTCCGCGGTTTCGTCCACGACGGAGGGCGGATTGCCCGGGCCGCCGCAGACGACCTTCTTACCCGATGCGAAAGCGGCTTTGACCACGGCCGGTCCGCCGGTGACAACGATCATGTCGATATCGCCGTGCAGCATGAGTTCGTTGGCCGACTGGATCGTGGGCGTGGCCACGGCCGTGAGCACATTGGGCGGCCCGCCGGCCGCCACGCAGGCGCGGTTGATGAGTCGCACGCAATGCGCGGAAACGCCTTTCGCGCCCGGGTGAGGATTGAACACGCCCGTGTTACCGCCCGCCAGAAAGCCGATGCCATTGTTGATGATGGTTTCGGTTGGATTGGTGGTGGGGGTGATCGAACCGATGACGCCCCAGGCCGCGCGTTCGATCAGAATCATGCCCCAGTCGTTCGTGAACGCGTGCGTCTGCATGTGTTCGATGCCGGGGGTTTTGTTGATGACGAGCAGATTTTTGATGACTTTGTCTTCGAGCCGGCCCAGACCCGATTCCGCGACCGCCATGCGCGCGAGATCCTGGACGTTGTCCCGCATTGCCTGGCGGATGGTCTCGATGACTTTCACCCGCTGAACAAGTTTCAGTTCCTGCCACGCGTAAAACGCTTTGCGCGCGGCCACGACCGCTTCGTTCACGGAAGCGAACACCCCGTCCGCCGTATAACCCGCGTCCCGCGACGCCGGCTGCAGGCCCGCGACCCCGCCCTGGGCCTGGATCTGCGATACGACCTGATCGACGATTTGTGAAATTTGATTGGAGGACAGATTCATACCCGCAACTCTTTGCCTTCCCTCGAACAGGATGCTGAACAATTCGAGCGACGGCCGGCCTCAGTTAACCGCCGCGGTAATTTTCAAAAACGAATCCGGTGTCAGCGAAGCCCCGCCCACGAGAACTCCGTCCACATCCGCCATGGCCATGAGCCCGGCGGTATTGTCCGGTTTCACCGAACCGCCGTACAGGATGCGCATTCCCGCTGCGAAAGAATCGCCGTATAATTTTTTGATGAGGCCGCGGATGAAGGACTGGGCCTTCTGTGCGTCGTCCGGTCCGGCGGTCTTGCCCGTGCCGATGGCCCAAACCGGTTCGTACGCGATGAGAAGATCGTTCGCGCCGGGCAAATCGATTCCTTCCAGGCCGTAGACCACCTGCCGTTCCAGCACCGCCTCGACTTTGCCGGCTTCGCGTTCTTCCAGGAGTTCGCCGACGCAAAAGATCGGCGTCAGGCCGGTTTTCAGCACCAGGGCCACTTTCTTATTGATATCAGAATCGGTTTCTTTAAATATATGGCGGCGTTCGGAATGCCCCAGAATCACGTGCGACGCACCCGCGTCCTTGATCTGGGCGGGAGAAATTTCGCCGGTGAAGGCGCCGGATTGTTCACTGTAACAATTTTGCGCGGCGATTTTGACCGGCGAACCCTGCGCCGCGGCGACAGCCGTCGTCAGACCGACGGCGGTGGGAGCGATGACAATTTCGCGCTGGCCGGCAGGAAGGGCGCCGTTGAATTCGCGAAAGAAGTCCTGAACTTCGCGCAGGTTCTTCTGTAATTTCCAGTTGCCCGCCGAAACCGGGATTCTGCTCATGCGTGGTCCTTCCTGTAGACGTATTTTCCGTTTTTTTCGATCTGATCAACGATGCCGGCGACAACCGCGTCCACGGGCCGGTCCTTCGTGTGATCCGTCTGACGCACGCTGGAACCCTGGCTGATGAGCACACGTTCGCCCTGCCGCGCCCCGATTAAATCAAGGGCGACAAAAGGGCGACCAGCGCGTTTCCCGGCCGAAGAAACTTCCTGAATCAGCAGCAGAGTTGGCGATTCCAGCCAGCTGGAAAGCTGATTCGTAACGACAGTCCCAACCACTTCGGCCAGAATCACGCGCCCTCTCCGCTCTTACTGTAGGTCACGCGGCCGTCCATGGCGACGGTCTCCACGATGGCCATGACCGCCGCGTCACAGGGGCGTCCGGTTGTGGTTTCGGTCATGCGCGCGGAAGAACCGGCCACGATCAAAACCACATCTCCCGTTCCCGCTCCGACCGCGTCCATGGCCACGAGGGTTTCCCCGCCAGCCTTCGTTTCAGCGTCAAAACGCTCCACCAGCAGGAGCTTTACGTCCGCCACGCCGGGATCTTTGTGGGTGCTCACCACATTGCCCACAACTCTGCCCAGGATCATAGTAAGGGTACGGAGCTGTACTCAACTCCGAATAGTTCCATTTATTTTGAATTGTTGCCGAAACGCCATCCATGGCGATTCGGCAACGTCGGAATCGCGGGAAACCCGCGGTTCCTGGCATTCGCTGACGCGAATGAGCCTGCCTCCATGCAGGCTAATAGAGTTTTTCTCTGGCAACAACTCTATTTTTTCGGGATACGTCCCAGCGGGAGCGCCGCGTCAACGTTGGCATGCGGGCGCGGGATTATGTGGACCGTTACCAGTTCCCCAATACGCGCTGCCGCCTTGCTGCCGGCGTCCGTTGCGGCCTTAACCGCCGCCACGTCTCCGCGGACGATGGCCGTGACGTACCCGCCGCCAATTTTTTCGTAACCTACCAATTCAACCTTCGCCGCCTTAACCATGGCGTCGGAGGCTTCCACCATGGCAGCGAAACCGCGGGTTTCGATCATGCCAAGTGCATCTGTGTTATCGGACATAGTTCCTCCAGAGAGATGCCTCGTTTCTTACTTTAGTCCATAGATACGCGTTCATATTGCAATCGTTAATTTTCCTCCAGGGCATTTTTTAAACGGGGATTTTTCGGCTCCCCCCGCTTTTTTCGTTTACCGGATATCCCGGCCGGTCTACGTACGCCCCTGGAGCCATCGATGTCCTACCAACTCAGAACTTACGTATTCCTGGATCAATTACAGCCGCAACTGGCTTCGTACGTGGCCAAAGACAACAAGGCCTTTGACCCGAGCGAATATGACGCGGCCATGTACATAGAAATCGCCCCGGCCATGGACATCCACGCCATGATCGATCTGGCTCTGAAAAACACCCGTGTGCGCCTGGGAGTCGTGATTACCGAACGACAGTTCGGCCAGCTTGAAATTCACCACGCTGACCAGGGGGAAGTCCTGGCGGCGGGCAAGGCCATTCTGAAAGCCACGGGGCTCCAGGAATCGGACCGGGCCGGCTGCAAGATGCTGACCAATAAGGTAATCCGCGGGGTGGAGGGAGACCACGCCATCGCCCTGACCAACCTCGCCCCCGGCAACCAGGTATGGGCCGGAGATTCCGTGCTTATTATGGAATGTGAACCGGCGGCCTACATGGCCTACATCGCCAATGAAGCGCTGAAGGCGGCGTATACCCGTTTGAACCTGGTCACCACCTGGGGGGCCACCGGCCGCCTGATCCTGGCCGGCGGGGAAGCGGAAATCGACGCTTGCGCCCGCGCCGCGACCGACGCCGCCAACGATCTGAAGGGTTAATTCGATTCGTCGGTGACGATGGGATCCCCTCCAGGGGAGCCCCGCCCTGGGTTACACCAGTCTGGTGAATTCGCAAATCGACGTCGCCGAGCCGGTTTCCCAGGCTTCTCTAGCAGGTTGCTGAAAAAGTCCCTCCCTGGACTTTTTCAGCTGTCGCATCAGCGAACTAAATTCGCCGATGCTCGCAAAACCGGTGTTTCACGCTGTTTCACGAAACACCGGTTTTGGCGCTACCTCCTGTAGCGCTTTGCAGGCAACTTTTTCAGCAGCCTGCTCGCGCGACCGCGAGAACCTCCAGATCGAGAACGCCACCAATGAGTGACTTTCGATGACCCGGGGCCTTGAAGGTTCTCTCCCGGCCTGGCGGGATTTTGCGGCATCGCCGACTCCTGAAAAATCCCGTTGATTAATAGATGGCAGAGAAAGGGCTTGCCGGATTTATTTGAAAAGTATTTTTTTGGGTCACGGCGAACAGAAAAAGGCTAACCTGGCACTACCGGGAGAGTTTCGCGCTGTCGCCCGCCTCCTCCCATGGAATTAACAAAAGAACAAAAAGGCGATTTGCTGCTAATCGTGCTGAAGGGGAATCTCATCCTGGGGGAAGCGGGACCTTTCCGGGATCATTTCGAGGAATTATGCGCCGGCCACAGCGGTACCGTGGCGATCGACATGCGCGAATGCGCTCGGATCGACAGTTCGGGCATCGGCGATCTCATCAAGTGTCTGCAGGCGTATTCGAATCTGGTGCTCTTCGGCCTGCGGGCAAACGTATACAACACGTTTCAACTGGCGCGGCTGGCTGACTTTTTTCCCATCCTGACAACCGAAGAGTTTCAGCGAAAGTACGGGTCGCAGGGTGTTTTCCAGTGACACCCGGGCAGTTTGACGTAATCATCACCGGCGGTAGCTTCGCAGGACTCTCAGCCGCCATGGCCCTGGGCCGCGCGCTGCGCAAAGTTTTAGTGATCGACAGTGGTTTGCCCTGTAACCGGCACTCGCCCCGCTCCCATAATTTCATTACTCATGACGGCGAAAAACCAGCCGTGATCGCCGAAAAAGCAAGAGCGCAGGTTTTACGGTATGACAGCGTAGAATTTTTGAGCGGACTTGCGGTCAGCGGGAAAAAAAACGAAAACGGTTTTACGATTGTTACGCGAACGGGCGAAGAATTCAGCGCGAAGAGACTCATTTTCGCGACGGGCGTGCGTGATATTTTACCCGACCTGGCAGGCTTTTCCGCGTGCTGGGGGATTTCAATTGTCCATTGTCCGTACTGCCACGGTTACGAGTTAAAAAACCAGAAGACGGGAATCCTGGCGAACGGCCAGGACGCGTTTCATTACGCCTGGTTGCTTAGAAACTGGACCGGAGACCTGACGCTGTTTACCAGCGGTCAATCCACGTTGACCCGGGAACAGGCCGAAAAAATTTCGAAACACAAAATCCCTATCATCGAAAAAGAAATCGCTTTCGTGGAACAAACAGACGGAAACGTTCAGCGCGTCGTTTTCAAAGATTCTTCAACGTTTTCGCTTACGGTACTCTACGCTCGCCCCCCATTTGAGCAACACTGCAAAATTCCCGAAGAGCTTGGTTGCGAATTGACGGAGCAGGGACTGCTCAAAGTGGACTCGCTTCAAAAAACAAGCGTGGACCATATATACGCCTGCGGGGATAATACGAACCCCATGCGTTCCGTCGCCAGCGCCGTTGCCGCCGGAAATTTCACGGGGGCCGCCGTAAACCGTGAAATGACCGAGGCGGAATTCTGACCGGTACAGTTCGGCCCCGGAAATCCCGGGCGCGCAAATGCCGGCGGAAGCGCTGATCCTGCGTTCAATTCTCAGAGTGCGGCAGGTCGCTCAATTTTCCCCCGAATTCAATAAAATCCGCGAGAAGCGAATCGTACATTTTGCGCGCGTCGGGGCTGCCCGCTTCGGCCTCCGCTTTGATTTTATCCAGGAAGGACAGATCTCCTTCGCTCAGGCTTTTCAGCACGCGCATGCGCGCGTCGGTCCGGCTGGCGGCCATCTTCTGGCGCTTCGCCTCGATTTCATCCGGGCTGAAGTTTTGCGGAGCGTCTTCGCCCGGTTCCGGTTTCTGTTCGTCCATGCTGCCCTCCCCCGTCCCTTCGCCCTCAGTCGCTCACCTTTGGGAGAACTCCCGGTTTTCGCGGGAAGGCAACCCCACAGGATCCGATGCGAGTTTAATCTGGCGATTGGTTGCTGCCATCGTCCCGTTCTATCCGACAGGCGTTTCGCGACAACTTATTTTGAGCGTGCCGTGTCTCAAAATAGCCGTCGGGGGCGCAGATCGAGGTTTATTCCTTACCGAACATTTTCCGCCCCTGTCGCAACGAACGCACGAACAACCAGGCCAGGAACGCGATCGACCCACCCAGGGCCCAGGCCGCCAGCCGGGCCGCGTCATTGATGTATAACTCGGTGGCCAGGAAAAGGCCGCCGATACCGGCCAGCAGCAGAAAAAATTGCCGCGCCAGTTCGTACAGAAGTTTTCTTTGTAAGAGAGCGGTCACCTCGTCGGTCGGGTCCGTGCCGCTCCGCCCGCCTGGCCCGCGCCCGGCCAGCCAGTTGCTGAGGCCACGCGGCAACTGACCGGTGCGCAACTGCGCGAGCAGACCCCCCGGCCGGCTGGACATGTACAGTTCGACGTGCGGGCGCGCGATGGTGAAAATATTTACTTTATCGTCAAGGTCCAGCGCGAGCGAAACGAGCAGGGTAATCGTACGCCCCAGATAAATATAACGGCGCGGGATGCGCGAATTGTTGAGCACGTCGCGCAAGCGTAAATTGAGGATGGTCAGATCTTTCATTTTTAAAATCCGGCCAAACCGGAGCGGATTGATCCGATAGTAATCCTGTTCGATCTTGAACGAACCGTAGCGCGCGTGGATCAATTCGAACAGACTGGAATACACCTCGCGATCGACGTCTTTTTTGAGAATGCCCGTCTCAACGGCCAGATCGACCAGGGCCACAAAATCGCGGTTCTGGTTCACTTCGAAAATTCGTTTGAGAATCGTGAACGTACTCTGCGTGACGGTCTGGGTCGCGCCAAAATCCACGAAGGCGATGCGCAGGGGAAAGCCGGCGTCCGGCGGGATGACGAAAATATTGCCGGGGTGCGGGTCGGCGTGAAAAAAACGATGTTCGAAAATCATGCGCACGTAGGTTTCGAGCAGGAGTTCGGTGACCGCGCGCCGTTCGATCCCGCGCGTATCCATCGCTGCCGTATCGTCGATCTGGATGCCGGAGATGAATTCGGTGGTGAGAACGGATTCGCGACTGAGCTCGTCCACCACGGCCGGAACCACGACGCGCGGATCGTCCGCGAAGAGTATCCGCATGCGCCGAATGTTTTCGGCTTCGTTCTGGTAATCGATTTCGGAGAGGACCATGCCGGCGAATTCGGATAAATGTCCGCGAAAATCGAGATCGGGGAAAAACCAGGTGACCATGCGCATGGCGAACCGCAGCGCGAACAGATCCTCGCGGATCTGGTTTTCGATGTTCGCGTGCAGCAGCTTGACCGCGGCCCGGCGTCCGTCGAAGAGCCGCGCGACGTGCACCTGGCCGAGCGAGGCCGTGGCCACCGGTTCGGGATCGAACTCCCGAAATAGTTCTTCCGGGTTTTTGCCGAATTCAACCTGGAACCGTCGCCGGATATCCGCCATGGAGTGCGTGGAGGCGATGTCGGGCACCCGAAAAAGATCGGCGTATTCCGCGTCGAAGACATTGCTGACGGTGGCCAGGTACTGACAGGCCTTGATGTAAATCCCGCCGAGCCTGACGAACAGATCCGCCACACGACCCGCGCCCCGCAAAGTCTGTTTCTGGCGAATGCGGGAGCGGGCCGTGGCCGGCAGGAGGCGGGTCAGATTATAGATGAAGGCGGCGCGTAATAATTGACGCCCCGTAAAAAAAAGCAGCGTCAGAGTTCGCACCCCTGGGTTTTATTATTTGCACCCTCCTCCAGGCAAGCAGAATTGCTGACGGTCGCTCCCTGATTGTTCGCTTTTGTCCCGTCCTCGTCCCGCGGCGCTCGCAAAATTCCAGCCCGGCCGATCACGAAAGGGTTGACTGTTATCTTCCGGTTCAGGCTCATTATTCGAATGCGACGAATTACGTATTTTTCCGCGCTTGTTTTTCTGCCTGGAATCCTGCTGGCCCATGAGACCCAGGCCGCCCACCTGCACCCGCACGGGATGGAATGGATGCCACTGGCTCTGGGGATGGTCGTTTGTTCCCTGACCGCTTATTTGTTGATCCGGCGTAAATCCCGTTGAACCGGCCCGGGCTTCCGGTCCGGGTTTTTCAGAATGAGTTCACCCCGCAGTTATCACCAGACCTGACAGGGTTTCCAGGTCAGGCGGAGGTTTTTTTCGTTTATGTGGAACTTTGACCAAATCCAGGAAGCCAGCGCGTTTCTGGCGGAGCGACTGGAAACAATTCCGCCGGTCGCCCTGGTGCTGGGTTCCGGTCTCGGGAATTTCGCTGATGAACTGGCGGAGTTTCGTTCGATTTCGTTCGCGGAAATCCCGCACTTCCCGGTCTCCACCGTGCCCGGCCACCGGGGCCGCCTGGTACTCGGTCGTTCGGAAAACACGCCGGTCCTCGTTTTTCAGGGCCGGTCGCATTTATATGAAGGCTACAGCCCCGCGCAGATCGGGTTTCCCGCGCGCGTCCTCGCGGCCCTCGGCGTAAAACAACTGGTGCTGACCAACGCGGCGGGCGCGGTCAATACGGCTTTCGCCCCTGGCGATCTGATGCTGCTCACGGATCATATCAACTTCATGGCGCAAAATCCACTCACCGGTCCGAATGACGACCGGATCGGCGAACGGTTTCCGGATCTCTCCATGGCGTACGATCCGGCCATGAACGATACCCTCCGGTCCGCCGCTCGCGAAGAGAACATTCGCCTGCGCGAAGGCGTGTATCTGGCCTGCGCCGGTCCGAGTTACGAAACACCGGCCGAAATTCGAATGTACCGGATCATGGGCGCGGACGCCTGTGGGATGTCCACCGTGCCGGAAGTGATCGCGGCCAACCACGCGGGGATCCGGACCGCGGCCATCACCTGCATCACCAATATGGGCGCGGGCATCCAGGCCGGCAAACTGCATCACGAGGAAGTCACGGATGTGGCCGCCATGGTGGCGGAACGATTCACGCGCCTTTTAAAGAAGGCCCTGCCCCGTCTCGCGGGCCAGGCATAATTTTCACATGGAAACGACACAAGCCGAAATTCGCGAATTATACCACCGGGCGGCGGCGGCTTTGAAAGCCGCCTACGCTCCCTACTCCGGTTTTTCCGTGGGTTGCGCCCTGCGGACCGACAGCGGAAACGTTTACGTCGGCTGTAACATCGAAAACGCGAGCCTCGGCGCCACCATCTGCGCCGAGCGTTCGGCAATCGCGACGGCCATCTCGGCCGGGGACCGAAAAATTACCGACGTGCTCGTGATCACCGCGGCCACGCGACCGATCGCTCCGTGTGGAATCTGCCGCCAGGTCCTGTTCGAGTTCGGGACGGATATCGTGATCTACTCCGGTACGGTCGCCAGCGGTCCGGATAAACTGCGACGGTACACGATCGCCGAACTGTTGCCCGCTCCACCGAACGATAGCATCGAGTGGGAGAAAGGCCGATTCGAATAACCCGTTCACGGGTACTCTCGACCGGAGGAATCGATGAACAAAACAGGTGGACCAGGGTTCGCGGCGGGGGCGAACATCGCCATGAAAATTCCGGCGCGCGATTACGACCGAACGGTGGACTTTTACCGGAACGTCATCGGCCTGCCGCTCCTGAAAGAAAGCCCGGGTAGCGTGGTGCTCGAATTCGGCGGAAAACAACTCTGGCTGGACCGGACCCAGCAATTATCCCAGGCTGAAATCTGGCTGGAAATACGCACCGACGACACCGCGGCGGCCCGGGAATTTTTCCTGGAAGGCGGGGTGGCTCGCCGTGATGAAATTAAAACCCTGCCCGACGGATCGGGCGCGTTCTGGATCGCGAATCCGTGCGGAATCATTCACCTGATCCGTCCGTCCTGATTTGTATTTGACAGTTTCCGCTCCCGCGACGTTTTCTTGCGGCAGTGTCCACCATTCTATTGAAAAATTGCAAACGCGTCGTGACCATGAACCAGGATGAGTCGGTTCTGGAAGGCGCAGACATTCTCATTGAAAATAAATCCATCGAGCGGATCGGCACAATTGACGCGCGAGAGGTGCCGGAGGCCGAGGTGCTGGACGCGTCCGGCCTCACGGCCATCCCCGGGCTGGTGCAGACCCATATCCATCTCTGCCAGACCGCGTTTCGCAATACCGCCGACGATCAGGAGTTGCTGGACTGGTTATCGATGTATATCTGGCCCGGGGAAGCGTCGCTTGACGCGGCGCGCCTGAAACTTTCGGCGCGCATCGGCCTGGCCGAACTGCTCAAAGGCGGCACGACCTGCATCCTCGATATGGCCACCATGCGCCACACCGGCGCGATTTTCGAGGCCATGGACGAAGCGGGTATCCGCGGATTTTCAGGCAAGTGTTTGATGGACGATCCGACCATCTGTCCACCGGAACTCGTGGAAGACACGCGTGCGGCCATCGCCGAAACGGAAGCGCTCGTCGACACCTGGCACGGCCACGATGAGGGGCGACTGGGCGTGGCCATCACGCCGCGCTTCGCCGTCAGCTGTACGAACGACCTCATGCTGCGCGCGATTCAGATCGCGAACGAAAAAAATCTGCTCCTGCACACGCACGCTTCCGAGAACCGCGGCGAAATCGAACTGGTTCGCAAAAAAACCGGTTACGGGAATCTGGAATACTTTGAAAAGATCGGCCTGCTTTCCCCGCGCGCCTGCCTGGCGCACTGTGTGCATCTGGAACCGGGGGATCTGGAACGCCTGCGTGACAGCCAGGCGAAGGTCCTGCACTGCCCTGGCTCGAATCTGAAACTCGCATCCGGCATCGCGCCCGTGCCGCATATGATCGAGAACGGCGTGGCCGTGTCCATCGGCGCGGACGGAGCGCCGTGTAACAATCTCCTGGACGGCTTCGCCGAAATGCGGCTCGCCGCGCTGATCCACAAACCGGCGTACGGACCACGGGCCATGCCGGCGCGGCAGGTATTTCGAATGATGACGGTGGAAGGCGCGCGCGCGCTGGGACTGGACCACCAGATCGGTCGCCTTGAAATCGGCTACCGCGCCGACATCGCGCTCGTGGACCTGGAAAACGAACACAACCTGCCCTCCGACGAAGTCTACGCGACCCTCGTGTACGCGGCGCGGTCCGACGATGTGCGCCACGTTCTGGTGGACGGAAAATTTCGCGTGCGCAACCGGCAATTGACGTTTGGCGAAATCGCGACCTGGAAGGCCGACTTCGTTCACGCGTTCGGCCGGCGTTAGTCCGGACACACAAAAATTTTCAGGCGAAAACGAACAAACACAGGAGTTCGCTTTTATTCGTGAAACAGAGCGTTGCCCCCCACAGGGATATGTTGTCGCGCAGCCATGGAAGGCGAAGCGCCCGCCGTTCGGCCAGGATGGCCGTACGGCGGGCCAACGTATGCCTGTGGGGGAGCAACCAACCCTGTTTCACGGAAAAAAAGGGTCCCGTATGAATCCTGTAGAAATTATCACTCGCAAACGTGACGGCGCGAGGCTCAGCGCCGCCGAACTGGAATTTTTCATCGGCGGCTTCGTACGCGGCGAGATTCCCGATTATCAGATGTCCGCTTTTTTGATGGCGTACTATTTCCAGGACATGGTCCTGGACAATCTTAATTATGACGAACTGGCCGACCTCGTCCGCCTCATGACCGCTTCGGGTGAAACGACGGATTTTTCCGCCGACTTTCCCCTGCTCTGCGATAAACACTCCACCGGCGGCGTGGGCGATAAACTTTCCTTTCTCTGCGCGCCGATCACGGTGGCCGCCGGTTGCCCGTCCCTCCTGCTCAGCGGCCGCGGCCTGGGGCATACCGGCGGCACGCTCGATAAAATGGAAGCGGTGCCCGGAGTTCGCGTGGATCTTTCCGTGAGCGAAATACGCGCGGCCCTGAAACAAACGGGATTGGTCATCACCGGAACCACGGAAAACATCGCGCCCGCCGACCGCAAAATGTACGCCCTGCGCGACGTCACCGCCACGGTGCCGAGCGTGGGGCTCATCACCGCGAGCATTCTATCGAAAAAACTGGCCGTCGGGCCGACCTGCCTGGTCCTCGATGTGAAGTTCGGATCCGGCGCGTTCATGAAAAATGTTCAGGACGCGCGGCGCCTGGCGGAGACGATGATCCGCGCGCTCGTCCGGCTGGGGCGCCCGGCGGCCGCCCTGCTCACGAATATGGACCAACCGCTGGGGCGCATGGTGGGCAACGCGCTTGAAATTCAGGAATGCGTGCGCGTACTCCGCGGCGAACACGCGGGCCTGGAGGATATCGTGGAAATTTCGCTCGCGCTGGCGGCCCGCTCGATCATGCTCTTTTACGGCGAATCAGAGGACCTGGCCATGAAACGCGCGCGGCGGGCGCTGGATGGCGGAGCCGCCTTCGAAACGTTCAAAAATTTTTTCGCCGCCCAGGGCGCCGACGTAACATATCTGGATCATCCCGAAAAATTGCCCCGCGCCGGTCGAACGCTTGCCGTACAGGCCGACCGGGCCGGTTTTGTCGGCTCCCTGACCGGCGATGAAATCGG
>CAZVZS010000014.1:0-7272 GCA_964631535.1 uncultured Leptospiraceae bacterium | reverse complement strand
CCTCCAATCTTCTGGGCGCGGGCCGCTTCAAAAAAGAAGACACGATTGACCCCGCGGCCGGGATCGAACTGATTCGCAAAATCGGTGACGAAACACGTCCGGGCGAAACTCTGGCGATTTTACATTTTAACGAAGTCCGCGTCCGCGCCAACGAGGCGCGGGAGGTGGCCGACCGCGTGCGCGCGGCGTACGGGATCGGACCGGAGCGGCCGAAAAAGGCCCCACTCGTCGCGGGCATCGTGGAGTGAACGAAAATCATACCATGAAATTCCGGCTTGACATACCGGATTTTCATGGTATGATTTTTCCGTGCTGGAGCGACCGAATTTTCAAAAAGCGGTCAAAAGCGCCCTCAAACGCGGTCGAATCGTCATTTTGAGCGGACCCCGCCAGTGCGGCAAAACAACCCTGGCCAGGTCCCTGCTTTCGGAAAAATCTCTCAATTACTTTGACCTGGAAGACCCGGTCAGCCTGGGTCGCTTACTCGAACCGATGGTTGAGCTGCGAGACCTGAAAGGCCTGGTCGTCATCGATGAAATCCAGAGGCGACCCGAACTATTCTCGATTCTGCGGGTTCTCGCGGACCGACGGCCTCTGCCTGCCCGTTTTTTGATTCTGGGCAGCGCATCGCCGCAATTGATCCGCCAGTCCTCCGAGACGCTCGCCGGGAGGGTCGAATATATCGAAATGACACCATTCACGTTAACAGAGGTTTCTGAAAAGAAGAGTGAAAAACTCTGGTTGCGCGGGGGCTTTCCGCGTTCATTTCTGGCACGATCGGAGCGTGACAGTTATTTCTGGCGCGCGAATTTTGTACAAACTCTGATCGAACGCGACCTGCCACAAATGGGAATCGGAGCCACCCCGATTTTTCTGAGTCGTTTCTGGTCCATGCTCGCCCACTACCACGCGGCTGTATGGAACGCGGCGGAAATGGGACGTTCGCTCGGAGTCAACGAAACCACCGCGCGGCGGTATCTTGATATACTTACGGGAGTCTACATGGTTCGGCAGTTACAACCGTGGTTCACGAATCTCGGGAAACGACAGGTAAAATCGCCGAAAGTTTTTATCAGGGATTCTGGTATTCTGCATACACTCCTCAATGTGCGAACCCGTCTGGATTTGCGGAATCACCCCAAATACGGTGCCTCCTTCGAAGGCTATGTGATCGAGGAATTGTTAAAAGGTCGACCACATGACGCTGCTTATTTCTGGGCGACCCATACCGGAGCGGAATTGGATCTATTACTCGTTAATAATTCAAAAAAAACGGGCTTCGAAGTCAAACTGGCCGATGCCCCGAAAATCACGCCCTCCATGCGAATCGCGATGAATGATCTTGAACTGGATGAACTCCAGGTGGTTTACCCGGGTCCGAAATCTTATCGTCTGGCCGAGAATATTCGCGTGGTCCCATTTAAGGAAGCCCTTGCCCAATGAACCGATTGATCGCCAGCTTGAACCGCATGAAATTTTTTTCCCACCCCCTGCTCCCGTTATTCGCGTTCGCGGCTATAAAATTTTTTCTTCACCTTGCGGTCATCAATCGTTACGGATATTTTCGCGACGAATTATATTATATTGTCTGTAGCGAAAATCTATCCTGGGGCTATGTCGACCAGCCGCCTCTTTCGATTTTTATATTGAAACTGTTTCGACTGGTCCTGGGTGACTCCCTCCCGGCTATCCGGCTGCCGGCGGCGCTTGCGGGAGCGGCCTGCGTTTTTCTGACGGGACTTCTCGCCCGCGAAATGGGTGGGGGTCGTTTCGCGCAGGCATTCGCGGCGCTGTCGGCCCTGGCGGTTCCCCTGTACTTCGGCATTCATAAATTTTTTTCGATGAACGCGTTCGAGACGGTTTTCTGGCCGCTTGTGCTCTGGCAGCTCCTGCGCCTGTTTCGCAAACCCTTCCCGGCTCCGCTGGCAGACTGGGGACTGATCGGCCTGGTGTTGGGCCTGGGATTACTGAACAAAGTTTCCGTCTTGTTTCTTGGAGCGGGCCTCGGCGCTGGACTCCTGCTGACGAAAGAACGGCGGAACATGCTCACACCTGGGCCGTACGTCTGCGCGGCTCTGGCTGGGGCGATTTTCGCCCCGCATTTAATCTGGCAGATACAAAACGAATGGCCAACCCTGGAATTCATGGAGAACGCGCGTAATTTTAAGAATACCCCGGTGTCGCCGCTTGAATTTTTGTTCGGTCAGATACTGGAAGTTCACCCGTTGCTCGCTCCCCTCTGGGCCACGGGGCTCGGGGCCCTCCTGTTCAGCAAACGCCTTGCCGAATTTCGTTTCGCGGGAATTGTATTTCTTTTTCTTTACGCGTTTTTTTCCGTAACCAGGGGAAAAGCCTACTACCTCGCCCCGGCCTATCCGCCCCTGTTCGCCGCCGGCGCCGTTTTTCTGGCTTCGACCGGACTCCTCACGGTTCGCAAATGGATCGGGTGGGCATTCGTCGCGGTGCTGACGCTGGCGGGGGCCGTAACCGCGCCAATGGGCCTGCCGCTACTCCCCGTGCGATCCTATCTGGCTTACCAGGCCTGGCTCGGTCTTGCTCCGCCTGCCGATGAACGCGGTCATACGGGGGCACTGCCCCAGCATTTCGCCGATATGTTCGGCTGGGAAGAACTGGCGAATGCCGTCGAAAGGGCCTACCGCGCCCTCCCGGACGCGGACCGCGAAACGGTCGCGCTCTTCGGGCGTAACTACGGCGACGCGGCGGCGGTCGAATTTTTTGGCAGGGCGCGCGGATTGCCGGTGCCGCGCAGCGGGCACAACAATTATTTTCTCCGGGGTCCGGGCCAGACTGATTTTACGGCGGCGCTCGCCTGGGGTTTTCGCGAGGATGAATTAAATAAATATTTTAGTGAAGTTCGGCCGGCGGCCACAGCCGCCTGCGAATTCTGTCCGCCCGAGCGACGCCGGACGGTTGTGTTTCTCTGCCGGGGTTTGAAAATCCCCTTTGCGGAAGCCTGGAGGACGCTGAAAATTTTTATATAAAGTTAGCCTGCGCGGCACAAATACATTGTTCCGTCACAAGGTGCGAAGGATATTAAGAGACAGGTGTGCCGTATGCCTGCTGGCCTTCGCGCACCCGCGCCCGCCCCCGGGTAATGCCCTCTTTCGGATGTTCACTATAAACTCCTGCCAAAACGGAGTTGATTGGGTCCGAACAAACCGTCGGGTACATCCTGGCAGAAATACGCGGAAAAAGGCGACAGAATGATCGCGCCTTCCTCAATGGCTCCATTCAGACTCGACCCGCCTCCCATGAACCCGAAGAGTGCCGCTGTGAAAACCGCCCGTTTCACCTCAGCCCCGGTTTTTTCCCGCTGCAAGGCCACTCCGGCCCGATTAAATTCGGGATGAAACAGAATCCGGGACCGGGGAAAAGAAACAATTCGTAAATAGGGTCAACAACAGGATCTTTCCCAAATTTTTCGGCATAGGACTATTTTCTGGAGGGCGTCCGGAGATGAAAAGCAGTCTTCAGAAAAAGACCGGTACAGGCTCCGAATTATTCTTGCCCGCCCTTCCGCCTCGCGCTTGCTGACCCGGAGATGAAATCGCCCGATCGCAAAAAAGAAATTCTGCTGCTGGCCGTGGATTTTATCAAGACCGTTGGATACGATAGTTTCAGCTTCCACGACCTGGCGGCGAAGTTGCGCATCCGCACCGCCAGCATTCACTACCATTTTCCGCGCAAAGATCTGCTCGGCATCGCTGTTTGTGATTTTCTGAAAACCTGGCTGGAACAGCTGTACGCTTCCATCGACCGGGACGGCCGGAACGCGCGCGAAAAGCTGCGCCTGTTCGCGGAGCCGCATCGCCTTTCAGCGGCCACGGGCCGGATCTGTCCCATCAGTTCGCTCCAGGCTGAATACAATTTGCTGACAGCGCCCATACGGCGACGGTTGAAGCGACTGGGCGAAATCGAACTTTCGAATCTGACGAAAATTCTGGACGAAGGGCGATCGAAGGGAGAACTGCGATTCGCGGGCAATAGCGCGGCCCAGGCGGCCCTGGTGCTGACGGCCCTGAAGGGCTCCGTCCAGTACGCCCGCGCCTGCGATCCCGCGCTTTTCGCGCTCACCCTGGATCAACTGGAACTGAGCCTGGCACCGCCCTGAGACCCTCCCCGCCCCGCGAAACAGGTTGACAATTTTGTCTACCTGTTAGTAGGTAGACAAATGATGCGCGCGCGCCGTATCTTCCTGAAAGGTATTTCCGGGGCCGCCGGTCTGGCCCTGCTCTTATCCCTGCTGGTCGCGGCCTTCGGTTATACGAAATTCCCGTCCGTTTCCGGCACCGGACCCGCTGAACGCCGCCTGCTCGGTCCCCAGACCTCCGGGCGTGAGTATCGCAATTTATCCGAACCGCGGTACGAAATCGATCTGCACGAAAACATCCGGATTCCGATGCGCGACGGTCGCCACCTGATGGCGGATCTGTACCGGCCGCGCACGAACGAAAAAGTGCCCGTGCTGCTGGCCGTGTCGCCCTATCCCAGACAGGCGATGTACCTCGGCATCCCGGCCGCCTTCGTCGAAGCGGGCCAGACCGATTTCTGGGTGCCACGCGGATACGCGCATCTGATCGTGAACGTGGCCGGTACGTTCGGCAGCGAAGGCCGCTACCGTATCTGGGACCCGGAACAGGACCACGATCTGTACGACATGATCGAGTGGGCCGCAGCGCGGGATTGGTGCGACGGGAACGCGGGCATGATCGGCGTCAGTTATTTCGCCATCGAACAATTTCACGCGGCGCTGGAACGTCCGCCGCATCTGCGGGCGATTTTCCCTTTTTCAGCCACCCTGGATCCGTACCGCCAGATCGCCTGGCACGGCGGGATTTTTCAGGGCCGCTTCCTGGGCAGTTATTTCAACGCGATCGGCATGCTCGATCAAAGCGGCGCCGAATTTTTTCGCGGTTATTTTTTTCGCGCTCTGAACAATTCGATTTTGCGAATGGCGCACGGACGTTTTGAAAAACCGCTGCCGGCCCCGATGACCGCGCTGGAGAGCCTGCTCGCGGACGGGTATGCCCACGATCCCTGGGAAATAAACTACCAGGACCTTGCCGTCGAACACCAGCTCTACGACGATTTCTGGAAGGCACGCGATCTGAGCGAACGCGTCGCTGAAATAAAAATTCCGATGTACATGGGCTCCGACTGGATGAACGTGGCCGTGCACCTCGATTCGCCATTTATCGCGTTCGCGCGAAAAAAAACGGCGGCGAACTGGCGGGCCGTGATTACCCCGCGCGGCGGACTCCAGTGGCCCTGGGAATCCCTGCATGTGGAAGCCCTCGCCTGGTACGATCACTGGTTGAAAGGCCGCGATACGGGCATTCTGGACGGTCCGCGTTTTCGTTACTTCGTGGACGGGGCGAACGAGTGGCGCGCCACGGACGAATGGCCCCTGCCCGATACACGCTGGACACGGCTTTCCCTGGGCGCCGATGGTACGCTCGGCTCCGCGAGTACGCCCGGCGCGCGCGCGTATCTGCACGTACCGGCCACTGTTCGCCGCGGAAAAAACACGATCCCCGCTCCGCTGCCGGACCGCCTGGTGTGGGAATCGTCAGCCGTACCGCAAGCGCTGGAACTCGTCGGACCGCTCGTACTTTCATTACGCGCCGCTTCCACGGCGATCGACACCGATTTTATCGTCAAACTCAGCGACCTGGCGCCGGACGGCGGTGTGGTAGACCTGACCCAGGGCTGGCTGCGTGCCAGCCATCGCGCGCTCGACCCCGCGAAGAGTACGGCATATCGACCGTACCACCCGCACGACCGGACGCAAACCTTGATCCCGGGCGCGCGAACGGAGTTCGAAATCGCGATGCTGCCCGTGGCGTATCGATTCGCGCAAGGTCACCGGATACGGTTGACGATCACGAGTCACGACCGGGACGATTTCGCCATGCAGGGCCAGGCTCATGATGTGCTCGGGATCCAGGCGCGAAATACGATTTTCGCGGATTCGACTCTGCTCCTGCCCGTCAGGCCCTGACGGGCCGTTTTCTTCAGGCCATCCCGCCGGTAATATACGTCGCCAGGTGCTCGATGGTTTTTTGTTGCTCTTCCATGATAGTCCGCACTATGTCCCCGATGGAGATCATGCCGACGACCCGGCCCTTTTCCAGAACCGGTAAGTGCCGAAACCGGCCCTCGGTCATCATACGCATGGCATTGGCGACAGTTTCTTCCGGCGAAATTGTTGAAATCTTCGTGGACATGATTTCGGCCACCGCCGTCGTCAGCGAAGATTTACCGGCCAGAATCACTTTGCGGGCGTAATCACGTTCCGAGAGGATCCCGCGTAGTTCGGCCCCTTCCATGACGAGCAGCGCGCCGATCCCTTTATCCGCCATCAGGCCCAGCGCATCGAAAACACTCCGCCCGGGCTCAATCGCGAAAATTGCCCGACCTTTTTCTTCCAGAACTTCCTGAATCGTTATGGGACGCATGGGTTCACCTCGTAGAGTGGATTGCCTCCATAATACTCCCTGAACCAATGAAGCAAGGCATTTTCGCATTTTTTAAAAAAGTTCCGGCTATTTCCAGCGGACATTCTGGCAGTCCCGCCCGACCGGCGCTTTTTTATCAGGGCCCGCGTTCCGGGGCCGCCTCCAGGTCCAGGGCCCGCGAGAATTTTCTGGTATGCCGCTCCCCGAAATTATCGATCGTGGCGGCGAATCCGGCGTGCAACACGAGGGCCGTCAGCACGCCCGCAAGAGCGGGATTCAAGTCAAACCTCGAAAGCGAAACAACACCGGCGAAAAAAACGGCGGCATACAATAATTTCGCCAGAAAAAAAACACGGAGCATTTTTAGCGCATGCGCTTTCATTTCCGCGCTCCGATTGGCCCCGCCGGATTCAAACAGGGCGATTTTTTCCGCGATGGTTCCGTCCGCTCGCAGGTAGTTCGGTATAAACACCGCCCCTTCCAGCAGGCCCAGAACGACCATGGCCAGCGCGAAAGGCCGAAACTGAGGCAAAAACACGAAAAAAAAGAGGCCCGCGACAATGGAAGTCGCCGCGATCAGTCCGGCGCTCAGGCCGAGCAATTTTTCGCTGGTTAAGTAATCAAGGTATACGATTTTAATCATACATCCGCTCCTTTTAGAAATTCCGGGCCAGGGCCGGTTTCGCGACCGCCTTTAGCCCGGATTATGTACGAAATTCTCCATGATTTGTGTTCGAAGAAAACCGCCTTTCAAGGCGGTTTTCTTCATTCCTCAGTGGCACCGGATTTTTTG
>CAZVZS010000013.1:62743-109587 GCA_964631535.1 uncultured Leptospiraceae bacterium | reverse complement strand
TTGGCGATACATCCTGTATCGCATAGCAGGGCACTTTTTCAGCACCCTGCTAATACACTTCCACGTTGTAACGCCCGGTTTTTTTTAATACGGCGCGTACGTCCGCCCAGTCCTGGCCCCGCTGCGCGAAGAGTTCCGCGAACACGTCCTCGATGGCCTGGTCCATGCCCTTGAGGCCGCAGATGTAAATGGCGAAATTGCCCCGGTCCAGGAGCCGACCCGCCGCCGCTTTCTGTTCGGCCAGGCGGTGCTGGACATACACTTTGGGCTGGCCCGGGTTTTCGCGTGAAAGCGCCGTGAAAATTTCTACGTGAAACTGCGACTGGAAATGGGCCAGGGAATCGTCCGCTTCGTTCAGGTATACGAGTTCACGCCGTGTTTTCGCGCCGTAGAACAACAACACGTGGCCGGTGTACGGTTCGGGCGCCGTCTCGAACAGACGCTGAAAAAATCCGCGAAAGGGCGCGATCCCTGTGCCGGTGGCGAACAGGATCAAATCCGCGGTGGGATCTTCGGGCAGAACGAAGGCCTTCCCGCTGGGACCGGTGACCTGGACCGCGTCCCCCGGCGCGAGATCACATATATAATTAGAACAAACTCCGTGCTGTTCCTGGCCCGTTTCGTCCCGGTAGGCCACGCGTTTGACGCAGAGGGCCACCGTTCCCGGGTGGGGTGTGCCGTCCACGAGCGCGCCGTCCCGTCCGGAGGCGATCGAGTACAGGCGCACCTGGTGCGGTTTGCCTGGCGCGCGCTGCCCTGGCGCGATCACGCCCATACTCTGGCCTTCAATAAAATGGTACCCGCTGCCCGCGGTATCCACGACCACATGGCGAATATCGTCTTCCGTGCCTGGCTGGGAAATTTTTTTGTTGAAGAGCACCCGCGCCGTGAAGGGGGCACCGGGTTTGTATAAATTGAGCGGGGGTTCCGGTTTGCGCAAGATCGGAAAATCAGCGGCGACCCGGGTGGCCTGCCTTCCGTCTCCCGCGTGCGCCTGGCCAGCTTCCGACATGGACATAGAGTCGAATGAGAAAGGGGAATCGTCAAGCTAATTATGTCCGATCAAAACGCTTGACCGGACCTCCGGCAGCGTGACTGCTGGCGTGGATGATCGAGACTTCCCATCTTTCTAAACGGTTCGGGGATTTTGCCGCGGTCAACGATGTGAGCTTCAACATCGATCAATCGCACGGGATCACGGCTCTGCTGGGGCCCAACGGCGCGGGCAAGACCACCACGATGCGTCTGTTGACCGGGTATCTGACGGCCACGTCCGGTTCGGTACGGATGAACGGTATCCTGCTGGATGACGAGGAAAGCCGCGTGCGCGCCAAACGTTCGATCGGGTACCTTCCGGAATCGACGCCGGTGTATCCGGAGATGCTCGTTTCGGAATTCCTCGAATTCATGGGCCAGGTGCGCGGGCTCGCCGGGAACGAACTGGAAAAAGCCGCCATTCGTGTGATCGATCAACTCGAACTCGGGTCGCATCTGTATTCGCCCATCGGCATTTTATCCAAGGGCTTTCGGCAGCGTGTGGGGCTCGCGGCCACGCTCATCCACGATCCGGCCATCATCATCCTGGACGAACCGACCTCGGGTCTGGACCCCAATCAAATTTCGCATATTCGCGGTCTGATTCGTGAGTTGGGGAAAGAGCGCACACTGATTCTTTCCACGCACATTCTCCAGGAAGTGGAGGATGTCTGTGACCGGGTGATCATCATTTCCCGGGGCAAAATCGTCCAGGACGATACCATGGAACGCCTGCGGCGCGGGAACCGCGTGGCCGTCATCGTACGAGGCAGCGGGGTGGTCGAAAAACTGAAATCGTTTCAGAACGTCACCGGGGTGTCCGTCCAGGACCTGCCTGGAGTACCGGAAGGGTACCAGGGCCTCGTCTGTGAGCTGTCCCAGGACGCGCCGGAAAAACTGTTCGCCCAGGTGGCGGGGGCGGGCTGGGACGTGCGCGAGTTTCGGCCGCTGGCCCGCTCGTTACAGGACGTGTTCCAGGAATTCACCGTCTGAGATTTCGCTTCGCCCCATCGGCATCGCAAGAGGACCCATGATTCAGCAGAGCATGAAATTCATTTACTGGAGAGAACTCCGGAACTATTTCAACACGCCGATCGGTTACGTGTTTTTGATCGCCTGTTTGTTTTTTAACTATCTGTTTTTCTTCCTCGGCATCGGGCCGATCGTTTCCGCGTTCTGGGACAGCCGGGTCGCGTCCCTGGAAGGATACATGGACCTCCTGCCGGTGACGTTCATCCTGCTCGTGCCGGCGGTCAGTATGCGCATCTGGGCGGAGGAACGTAAAAGCGGCACGATCGAATTGCTTTCCACGCTGCCGCTGACAGCGCTCGACCTGGTGCTCGGCAAGTTCCTGGCGGCCTGGACCTTCGTCAGTTCGGTGGTGATCGCTTCGCTCCCGCTGGCCATCACGATTTCATGGATCGGGGACGTGGACTGGGGCACGACGCTTTCCATGTACATCGGCGCGCTGCTCATGGCGGGCGCGTACGTCAGCATGGGGATGGTCATTTCGGCTCTGACGAAAGAGCAGATCGTCGCCTTCATTCTGATTTTTTTCGTCTCCCTGGGCATGTTCATCAGCAATTACTGGATCATCAGCCAGCACATGAGCCCGGCGGTCGCGCGCTTCGTCGGTTTTTTTTCGCACAGTTATCATAACGCGACCTTCAGCCGGGGCCTGATCGACTCGGCGGATGTTCTGTATTACGGTTCGTTTATGGCCCTGATGATTACGGTGAATGTCTGGTTGCTGCGGAGAGAACGATGAAAGAGCGCTTAATCCGGATTCTGGGTAATTACAATCGGTCCCGCGTTTTTCTGTACGCGAACGTGCTGGGCGCCTTCGTGCTCGTGAACCTCGCCGGCAACCGCCTGAACTGCCGTATGGATCTATCGCGCGGCGGCATGAACAGCCTCAGCGCGAGCACCGAAAAAGTGCTCCAGCGTCTCAAAGAACCCCTGCTCGTGGAAGCGTACATTTCGCAGAACGTACCGGGCGAGATCCTCGGCAAACTGAACCCGCTCATTTCGCTGCTGTACGAAATTGATCGGACGGGCGGGGACAGAGTTCAATTTCGCCTGATCAATCCGGTGAGCCCGGACGAACAAAAACTGGCCGAGGCGCGCGGCATCCAGGGGATTCCGGTGGAGGAAGCGCGCGTGGACAGCTCCAGCGTGCGCCTGGGATTTTTCGGCGTGTACCTGCAACTGGGCGATAAAAACGCGGTTCTTTCTCTGGTGGGTGACGGCGATATCGTCCAGGACCTGGAGTATCGATTTCTGCGCGAAGTGAAGTCCATGCTGCGCACCAGAACATCGAGCGGCATCGCGCTCGTGAGCGCGCAGGGTACCACGGAAATTCGCCCCTGGCGCCAGTACGCCGATCAAACGAAAGACAATCTGTACGCGTTCAAACGCCTGCTCGAACAGGACCTCGGTCAGATCGAGGAAGTCGGGCTCGCTGATCCGGTCCCGGTCACGGTCGAAACGCTGTTGCTGGTGGGTCTGCCGCGTCTGGAAGATCGGGAACTGTATCATCTGGATCAATTCATTATGCGCGGCGGTTCGCTCGTCTGCATGCTCAAAGGCTTCGACTTCCAACTGGAACAACAGGACCCGCGCATGGCGCAAATGGGGCTTGGCGGGCCGGGCGGCGGTTTCGCCACCGTGCCGGAAGAAGAGTTACGCGCCCTGAACGAATGGCTCGGCGCGTACGGCGTCACCGTGAACGGCGAAATCCTGCTCGAGCCGGAAGTGGCCGTGGCCGCCCGCGATATCGAGGGCCAGTACGTGGTGAAAGTACCGAATCCGGCCTGGGCGTTTTACGCGCGCGAAACCGGACACATCATCGGTACGAACGCCGCGGTCCTGCCGATCGAACAGATCGTGTTTCCCTGGTTTTCGGGTCTGGACGTCAAGGAAGCCCTGCAACCGGACGCGCGTTTTTCGGTGCTCGTGCAATCGTCCGAAAGCGCGATCGCGCGGCAGTCCACCGCGCTCGGTCTGAAAGAACTCCAGAATCTGGGCCAGGCCGGTACGGACCGGGCGGTTGGTCGGCAGGTGCCGCTGGCCGTGTACGCGGAAGGCAAATTCCGCAGCCGGTACGCGAACCGCGAACTGCCGGAAGGCATCGACCGCGCGGGATTCATCGCGCGGCAGGGCGGGCAGACCGGATCGAAGCTGGTCGTCATCGGCACACCGTATCTGGTGGCGGACATTCTTTTGAAAAACGAACTCAATCTGCAGATTTTTGAAATCAACAAAGCCTTCCTGGCCAACCTGCTCGAAGTGGCGGCGGGGGACACGGATTTGCTGGAGACGCGCGCGCGTGTAAAAACGATTTCGCAACTGGACAACTTCGCGCTCATCTTCGGGCCGAATCTCGGCGCCACCCTGGAAGCCTTATTCATGTGGTTTCATATTCTGTTCGTGCCTGTCGCCCTGGCGATCTACGGTACGATGCGTCTGTTCGGTCGAAACCGCAGGCGCGGTCTTGAGACGACAACCGCCCGGGAGGGAGCGTCATGAAATTTTTTCGCGAAAACGCGCCTGTACTCCTGTTCGCGTTCAATCTGCTGATCGGCGCCGCTCTCCTGGCGCAACTGGCCTTCTCAGGCGGTGGCTACCGTTCGGCCAGTCCCGTACTTGAACTCGAACAATCCGCCGTACGTGAAGTGGAAATCAGGGACCCGCGCCAGAATCTCCAGGTGCGCCTGGTGCGCGGGCAGGAACTGCCACGGGTCGCTCCCGCCCGGGAAGAAGAATTCGATCCGCGCAAGGCCATGGACCGGATGGAGTCGCAACTCAACAGGAATGCCGAATACAACTGGGAACTGGTCGTCGTCGCCGCTCCGATCAAAATCGCCAGAAAAGGCGAAAAAGAAGTGAAAGGCGAAAAAGACGCCCCGGCCGAACGACGCTACGGCGCCGACGGCGAGCGGGTGAAGGCCCTGTTTACGGCCCTGGGCGACGCCCGCCGGTACTACGCCGTGCCGCGTTCGCCTGAAAAAGATCGCGATCTGGAAATGGGGAAAAACGACAGGGGCGAGTACGAAACCCCGCGCGTTATTTTTCGCCTGGCATCCGGCGGCGAACAGGTGCTTTACCTGGGCCGGACGCGGGCCGGTTCGTCCGAAGCGTACGTGCGCCTGGGCGAAGAAGACCAGATCTTCCTGGTGGAAACGGATCTCCGCCAGGCCGCGGGCGCAGCCGACGCCTATTTTTTCCGCGACCGCAGCGTCTGGGGTCGTAAACTTTCCCTGGACGGCGTGACCGGACTCGTGGCCCGATTTCGCGAAAAAAAGAATAATGTAACGCTGATGCACTCTGCCGAAGGCTGGACCATGAGTGCGCCTCTTGCGGGCAAAGTCCGCCCGACCGAGATCAGCTCGCTCTTGAACGACATCGTCGACTGGAAAGCGGACGCCTTTCCGCTGGAGCTGCCCGAAGAAATCGAAAAAGACTCCGCCTTCGATCTGGAAATTTCGTATAAAGAAGAAATGACCGGCGTTCCCGCGCCGCTGCGCCTTACGGTGCTCGGCAAGAAAGATTACAGCACCTATTATATTCGCCGTGTCGCCGAAAAAGGCGAAGAACCGCAGCCGATCATGCAGGTCACTTCGGTGTATCTGGGCGATTTTTACGAACCGGAACGCAAGCTCATCGACCGACCGGGCGCGGCCGGGGCGGGCGCCGGACTGGGATTACCGGCGGGCGGCGGAGCGGAAGAAGAGGGACAGTGATTTGTCAGTAGCCGCATAGAACGCAAGGGGGGAATCTGTATGCATTTTCGAGCCATGACGTCGCTCCCGGTTGTAGCCAAAACAGTTCCCATCTGTCTTTTTTTGTTTTTCGCGACGCTGCTTTCTTGCCAGCGAAACACGGCTATCGCCGTTTCCTATATAATTGGCGATTCCGTGCCGATCCACGCCGAACCGGTTCGGACAGCGAAGGTTATCGGCAACCCCGCTCGTAATACCAAAATCGAGATACTTGAGAAGTCGATCGAGGAAAAAGCGAACGGGAACAATCCCTCCTTCTGGTACCGCGTCCGGTTTGCGGAGGCAACCGGTTATATTTCCTATAACGAAGAAATCATTCGACGCAATATCGCGACATTCGAACCGTACCGCGAACCGATGTCCGGACTGGTTACCGCATCCTCCCTGCGCCTGCGTGAGGCGCCTACTTTGACAGGTAAAGTCCTGACGGCCCTGCCGAATAAAACAATCGTGTCCGTGCTTGCGCGTGGTTCTCAGCCCCAGACAATCGATGGGAAAAGCCAGGTCTGGTTTCAGGTCCGGGCTCCGGAAGGGCAAATCGGCTTTTCGTTCGCGGCGTATATTTATCAGGGTACCGCGCAGGAGATTCAAGAATTAAAGGATAAGGGGTTCGAAAAAGTCGATGGTTTTGCGCGAATCACCACTGACAATCCTCAGTTTTTTTCTTCGGCCGGGGGGCCACAACTGACTGAAAAAGATCCTGCGGATTGTGGGGAAATAAGCCTGAATCTGCTGCCGAAAAAAGACGGGTATGTTCGGGTCGATATGACGAAAATCGCGGCCGGAAAAACTTATTTCCATTTTAAATGGAGGATGGATGTTGCGGCTTGCGCGGAGGTTCAGGGTTGGGTAAGTTCGGAGGATGCCATTTTTGTAAAGGATGTTTTCGATGACAGTTTGCTTCTGGCTCGCCAGAGGGCGTCGGAAAAAAACCTGGATAAGGATTTCCTCCGTGCTGTTAACAACTCAGCAGGGGAAAATTTGAACGTGTTACAAACTCAGAGCAAAGAACTTCCGGTACTCGAAAAAGAAGCAACCGAAGTAATCTATCGGCTTGTCGAAGCGACAACGGGAGATGGTTCTGATTCACCTGCAACAAAAAAAATGATACTGGCCCGACGTACCGGGACCTGGGTCGTTCTGGGCAGGTTCGATGTCGATGAAACGCAAATCCGCGATATTGATGGCGATAGTACTTTTGAGGTAATTACAGAAATTTCAGACCGCAGCCAATCCACCATGACGTTTTTTGCCTTGAAGGGCGGAAAATACGTTGAGTTGATCAAATTCAATCTGCCGGGCCAGAGCGGGCCGCCTTCTGAGCCGACAGCGATTCTCGATCCTTATGTGCTGATTGCCACAACTTCACCGAGAATGTCACCCGATGCAAAAAGAATTCTTTTACAGGTGAAAGCAAAGAAGTACGCGAAAGGTGTGCTCCATGATTTTCCGGTGGCGGAGCTACCGGAAAAAGTAAAAACGGAGTTCAAGAGACAGGTTGAACAATACGGCGTCTGGGCCGATCTTGAATTTTGATTGGCGAACCCTCCCATTCATTCTATTTCTCACCCCTGTTCCCCGATCACCTTCGGCGGCGGCTTCAGTCTGATTCGCCCGCGTTTCACGAGTGGCATGCGTTCCTTGAGCGGAATCGCGGTGAGCAGATGGTTCACCGAATTCAGGTAATCCAAATACAACTCAAATTCGATTTCGCGTAGATTCACGGGTACGCTGAATTCGGTCCTCCGAACAGAGAGATGGTCTCCGATCGGCGCTGGAATCGTCGTGTCCAGGGCCAGATATTTCGGCGCGTCTTCGGGCGCGGTCGGGCGGGGCCGGAAATCGCGTAAAAAAATTTGTTCGCCCAGCGGGCGGCGCGGTCCGGGTGCGATGGCGACGATCCGCAGGCGCAGGGCGCGAAAAAGATCGCCCGTGGGAAAGGCGTGGCCGATGCCGGTCGCGAGCACCGTAACGGACAACTGTCCCGGGGCCAGGAATTCAGCCTCAATGCGCAGGGACTCGCTCAGAAGTTGCGGATCGTGGCCGCCAGGGAAGGAGTGGGAATCCTTCGAACCCGGCATCAGGTGGCAGGAATTACAATTCAAGCGGCCCGCGAAAAAAGAGCCGCGCCACTCGTTCACGGTATTCTGCATCGGGAGGGTCGAATAAACCACCGGCCCGCCAGCCTGGCTTGAGCTGTTGTTCGGAAAGTTAAACTGATGACAATTCGCGCAGGCTTCTTCTGTTTTCATTTCAGGCGCAATTGTGTATTCATGGTACAGTGCGGCATTATTCGCGAGTTGGGGCGACCTGCCGGTTATGATTCGCCCCGCGCGGACATGGCAGACGTTGCAGGAAATCCCCTCTTCGGTCAGAACTCGATCGGCCGGGTTGTTCGCTCTTCCACCGGGCTTCAGCAAGGGCGCATGACAATTGACGCACCAGTCCAGATTCTCGCGCTCGTGGCTTTCCTGGTAGAGCCGGTTGGTAAAGGCCACCCGATGGCGGCTTTTCGCCCAGTTGTCATAGATCTGCTTGTGGCACTGTTTACATGAGACCGCGTCGATCAAAAGCCTGCCTGCCCGGTCGCGTGCTGAATCGCGCTGCTGATCGAAGGAAACCGGATGGATGGCCTGAGAAAATCCGAGGACGCGGTCAAGGCCGCCGGACTCCGGTTCTTCCGTGCGACAGTTCTGAAGAACGGCGATGATTACTAATAAAATCGTTCGCTTCACCGGCGCGCTGCGTGTTCCCCGCGCTCTACTCGACGACTTCGTGGCGCAGCAGAAAAACCTGCTGCTTTTCCCCGTGCCTGCCTTTTACGATTTGCGCGACCGGGTCCACCATCAGGTCGAGGGCTTCGAGCAGGATGAATCCGATGATGGGCGGGAGTCCGTCGCTCAATTCCAGAATTTCGCCTTCGGTCGACCGACCGAGCGTTTCCAATGATGCTCCCATGAAAACGCGGCACGAAACCTCACCGTTCCCCGTCAGGATTTCCGTCTGCCTGTGGGGCAGAAGGCCCAGAAACTCAATCTGGGTCCGGGTCAGTCCGCAAAAATAAGAACCCGTATCCACCAGGGCCTGAACCGTCAGAGTCCGCACAGCCACGGCCTCGATCTCTCCCGCCTGCAGGCGATAAAGATCGCCCACGTTCCGAATTGTCAATTGCGCGTACGTTACGCCCATTTGTTGTTCCATCCCATTACGATAGTTTCCGGCGCGCGAGAAGTCCAGCAACTTTTCGCGCGGGTAAATGAGACTGGCGCACGGATGCCGTTTCGTTGCGCGATTTTTTAATCCGCGGTCGCGCGTTTCACCAGCGCGCTGCGTGTTCCTCGGCCCAGCCGGTCGCGCGCGTCGCTTCGTCCACGCGGATGACGCGCTCCCCCGCGCGGAACGTACCTTCGAAACGTCCGATCATCTGCGAAACGCGCGTGTAAAGTAAAATCAGATTGGTCACGGCCTTGCGTTCGAAAAATGGGGTGAAGCGCAGATCGAGGTCGGCGGGGTCGGGCGCGTGGATGCGCCAGGGTTTCATGAAGTCGGCGGGATCGTACTCGAAAATCAGATCGTCGAAGATTTTAAATACTTTCTCATTCAGGAACACAGCGTTTTCGGTACTGCCCGTACCGTCGGTCCACTTCGCGCCCAGGTTCACGCCGATCCGGTCGCTGCCCGCGCGCGCGGAAAACGCGGCCCAGTTCCAGCGCGTGGCGAAGGGCCAGACGCCGCGCCCGTAGTCCAGGCAGGCGAAACTCACGCCCTCCGGAAACTCGTACGTCGTATCGTCCAGTCGCACGGACCCGCGCGCGGGCAGAACGGGCTGTTTGGACGTGAATTGAAAACGGCGATCCGACCAGGGAATGACCACGTTCATGGACTCCTGGCCAGGCGGACGATCGATCGTGATTTTCGCGTCGAGGCGGTGGCCGCCGAATTTTCGCGCACGGGCCACCAGCGTGGTTCGGCCCGCATCGTCTGTGTCGAAATTTAGTTCCAGATCTTTGTGTGCGAGTTCGAGTCGACCGCCCGGCAGAGCGGGCATGGCGAAGGACCGCGCGAATGGAATCAGCACCGTGTGTTCGATGAAACGCCGGGAAGCGAATTCAAGAAAGTACACGAAGCCCGTGAGCGCGTAGTCGACGTCGGCGATCGTCACCGAAAACAGAAAATCCGGGCCGGTGACGCACCAGTAGTCCCAGCGTTTGCGGCGCAGCCAGGGGCCATTTACGTTGCAATTTTGGCGCGGCACGCGCGACCAGCCCCGGGCCGCCGGGTTCAAGCGACCGTCCGGCAGGCAGAGGTCGACGGGTTCCAGAATTTCGTTGGTGATTCGTTTCATATGTGGTCCATGTGACTTTTATCCCAGCAAATCACGCAGCGCGCCGGTCACATCGGCCACGTCCTCGTCGGTCATCGACGTGAACAGGGGCAGCGAAAGGATCGACTGAAAGATGGCCTCACTGTTCGGAAAATCAGCCGGGTCCAGTTCGTAGTTTTTCGCGTAAAATGAAAATCGATACAACGGAATGAAATGGAGCGATGTGGCGATGTTGCGCGCGTAGAGCGCGTCCACCAGCGCGTCCCGGCTCAGGGGCGCGTCGGCCCGGAGTTCCACCGTGGCCAGGTGCACGGAGGTGTCCGGATCGGGTCGGTCCACCAGACGCAACGGCAGGTCCGCGCAGGCGCGTTCGTACGCGGCGGCGATGGCCATGCGCCGCGCCTGGAATTCCGGCAGTCGCCTGAGCTGCACGCGCCCGACGGCCGCGGCCAGGTCGGTAAGATTGTATTTGTAGCCGACGTCCACGACATCGTACGACCAGCGCGCGCGGCCAAATGTCTGGCCCTGAATCCCGTGCAGGCGCACGCGCCGCAATCGTTCGGCCGCGTCCGCGTTCGTCGTGGCGAGCATGCCGCCTTCGCCGGCGGTGGTGACGTTTTTCGTGGCGTAAAAACTGAAGGCCGTGAATTCGCTGATCGAACCAATCATCCGTCCCTGGAAGCGCGTCGGCAGCGCGTGCGCCGCGTCCTCGATCAGGCGCAGACCGAACTCGTTCGCGATGTTCTGTAGCTCCGCCAGATCGCAGGGGCGGCCCCCGAGATGCACCGGCACCATGGCTCGCACGATCCGCCCGCTGGGTCGGTGGAAAAGAACGCCCTTTCTCGCCTGGCAGTTTTTGGCGATGAAGGCGCGCACGATGTCCGGGCTGAGTAAAAAACTTTCCCGGTCCACATCGAGCACCAGGGGCAGGGCGCCGGAATAGGCGATGATTTCGGCCGAGGCGGTAAAAGTCATGGCCGGCACCAGGACCGCGTCCTCAGGTCCGATATTACAGGCGACCATGGCCAGATGCAGGGCGGCGGTGGCCGAATTCAGGGCCAGGACATGGGGGGCTCCCACCAGTTCAGCGAACTCGGTCTCGAAATCCCGCACCTCGGGCCCCGAGGTCAACCACCCGCTGCGGAGCACACGGGCCGCGGCTTCGACCTCCGCGTCCCCCAGATCGGGACGATTGTAGGGCAGCGGGGTGGAGCGGACCGGGGCAGGCATGCGTTTTCTACGTCCAATGATAGAGGGGGCCCCGGCGAGCGTTTTTTGGGAATTGCTGGCGGTTTCCACGGCACCTCAGGGTTGAGCCATCCGGGGAAAAAAAACTTGCTCTGGTCGATTCGCCCGAAATCCTACCCAAACGGATCATTTTTTACCCATTTGGTCAAAGGTACCCTTTAAAATGAAAGACGCACTCGTAGTAATTACCGGTGGGGGTGGCTTCATCGGCGGCCATCTGGTCGCCGATTTACGTCGCCAGGGTTTTACCCGGATTCGGGCGGTGGATCTTAAATCAACGGATCTCTGGTATCAGAAGTTCGATGACGTGGAAAACCTGGTCCTTGATCTGATGAATCCGGAAAACTGCCGCCGGGCCGCCCGGGGCGCGCATTCCATTTACAACCTGGCCGCCGATATGGGCGGGATGGGCTTCATCGAAAACAATAAGGCCCTCTGCATGCTGACGGTGATGATCAACACCCAGATGCTCCAGGCCGCGCGTGAATTCGGCGTCCAGAATTATTTTTATTCGTCTTCGGCCTGCGTGTACAACGCGGAAAAACAAAAAACCCCGGACGTGATTCCTCTGCGCGAAGAGGACGCGTACCCGGCCATGCCCGAAGACGGCTACGGCTGGGAGAAACTGTTTTCGGAGCGGATGTGCCGTCATTTTCGCGAGGACTTCGGCCTGCGCACGCGCATGGCGCGCTACCACAACGTGTACGGACCACACGGCACCTGGGACGGCGGACGCGAAAAAGCCCCCGCGGCAATCTGCCGCAAGGTGATCCAGGCGAAGGTCAGCGGCAAACACGAAATCGAAATCTGGGGCGACGGGTTGCAAACCCGCAGCTTCATGTACATCGACGATTGCCTCAAAGGCACCCAGATGATCATGCGTAGCGAAGTAACCGACGCGATCAACCTGGGTTCCACGGAACTGGTGACGATCAACGGCCTGGTGGATATGGTCGAGGACATCGCCGGCATTAAACTGAAACGTAACTACAAACTGGACGCTCCCCGGGGCGTGAACGGTCGTAACAGCGATAACACGCGCATCAAAGAATACCTCGGCTGGGAACCTTCCGTGTCGCTGCGCGAAGGCATGGAAAAAACCTACGCCTGGATATACGACCGGTATCTCGCGAAGTACCCCTCAGGCGTCGCCGCCGGTTCCTGACCTGAAACACCCGCCCACACTCCTCCTGCTCTCACAGTTTTTTCCGCCCGATCCCACCTCGGTCGGTCAGCACATGGCCGACGTCGGCCGTGAGATGGCGCGGCGCGGATTTCGCGTCATCGTCTACACCGCGGACCGGGGCTACGAAGACCCGTCGGTGCGATTCTCGCGCGGCGAAACAATCGACGGCATGATCATCCGCCGTCTGCCGTTTTCCTCGTTCGGCAAATCCAGCATTCGCGCGCGGCTATTGGGCGGGCTGTCCTTCGTCGCGCAGAGTACGCTGCGGGGATTGTTCGCGGGCCCGGACGCGGTGCTGGTCAGTACATCGCCGCCGTTTTCGGCATTAGCCGCGCTCTGTCTGCGATTTTTGCGACGAACCGGGATCGTCTTCTGGGTGATGGACCTCAATCCGGACCAGGCGCTCGCGCTGGAAATCGCGCGCCCTGGTTCGATTGGCGTGCGCGTCTTCGATCTCCTCAACCGCTGGATTTTAAAACACGCCGGTCGCGTCGTCGCACTGGACCGGTTCATGGCCGACCGCCTGCGAACGAAACTCGATCCCGGTCCGCGTATGCGGGTGCTGCCACCCTGGCCGCATGAGGATTTTGTTTCGCCCGTGCCGCACGCGGAAAATCCGTTTCGCGCGGAGCGCGACTGGCACGGGCGTTTCGTGTTCATGTTCAGCGGAAACCTGAGCATCGCCTCGCCCGCCGACACGCTGTTCGAGGCGGCGCTGCGCGTCCGCGATACGCGCGCTCTGTTCGTGTTTATCGGGGGCGGGCTGGGTCGGCGCGCTCTGGACGAGTTCCTGGCAAAGCACGGCGCCGGGAATATCGTGACCATGCCCTATCAACCGCTGGAAACTTTACGGTATTCGCTGTCAGCCGCGGACGTGCACCTGGTCACGATGGGCGACAGGATGACGGGCATCATTCATCCAAGCAAGGTTTACGGGGCGATGAGCGTGGGCCGGCCGATTTTATTTCTGGGCCCGGCGCCTTCGCATGTTTCTGAAATCATCGAAGAATTCGACATTGGCTGGCAGATCGACCACGGCGACCTGGACGGCGCGGAGGACGTGATTCGCAGGGTTCTGGCCACGGACCCGGACGAGCTGCGCGCGCGAGGCGAACGCGCCCGCCGGGCGGTGGCCGAACGATTCGGCAAAGAGTCGCTGGCCGGTCAGTTTTGTGATTTGGTGGAAGAAGTGGCGCGCGGTTCGACCTGATCGATTACCATTTCCACGCCTTCGGCCACGCGTTGCTGGACCGAGCGCACCATGCCGTACAGACCGCCCAGCGCCATTTCCTGGAACTGGCGCACATTCGTGATCGGCTCACGCAGCGCTTCGATTTTACCCAGTTCGTCCAGCGGCCAGTTCGCGATCTGGCGGTGCAGAGTTTCGACCTGATCGGTGCCTTTCGTTACCGCTTCGTTGACCTGGTTGTGAATGTCCCGTATGGTTCCCATAGTAGTTCTCCTTTTTTGAACGCCCCGCGCGACTGTGCGACAGGGCCGCCGCGCGTCAGGTTTCGCGTCCCGTCAGTCTGGGGGAGCGAGCGATTTTGACAAGCACGTACGGGCGGTCGGATGGGGCCCGGGGTCACCCGTTTACACCCGAATCTTTTTGCGAGTCAACTCCAGCGCATTGAGCAATTTTTCGTTTTCGGGCCGCAGTTTCAGGGCCTTCTCGAGCGATTCGGCCGCTTCGTCGAATTTTCCCAGGTCGTAATAGATTTTGCCGAGCAGGCTGTGCGTCGTGGCCTGTTTTTCCTCCAGAGCGACGGCCGCTTCCAGAAAGGGCAGGGCCTCTTCATGGCGTCCGAGTTTCGCGAGGCAGAGTCCTCTGTAATAATTGATGATCACGCCCGCCGATTCGTTATCCACCGGGCTGAGTTCCTGGAGGGCGGCTGAATAATTTTTGGACTTCAAAAGGGCGTTGATTTTTTCCAGATCCAGATCCGCGCGAATGGAGGCCGGTTGTTCCAGGTAGGCGACGCGAATAAGCGACAGGTCGTCGGTGAGTTCGCCGTACTGCGCGAGTTTTTCGGTGATCTTTCGCAATTCGCCGCCGGCTTCTTCCACCACGCGTACGAACAGCAATTCGTCGGAGTTGATGTTGCGATGCGTCTGTCCGGGAGTCAGGTTGATGTCGTCCTTCCCGTCGCTGCCGAGATAGATCGTATCACCCGGTTCCAGGTTGAGTTTCTGGATGGAAAAGCGCGAGGGGATGTGCGAGCCGAGTTTGCGCACTTCCATATCGTCTTCTAAAAGTGAGGCGACGCCACGGCGGTACAGAACCGGCGCGGGGTGTTCGGCGCTGAAGTAGGCCAGGTGTCCGGATTCGTCGTCGATGAGGCCGAGGACGCAGGAAACGTGCATCGTCCCGTCGAAGGTGAGAAAAATATTGTGCAGTTCGGTGTAAGTTTCGGTCAGCCACTCTTCGGGCGTCATGTCCAGATTACGCCGGTTGCTGGCGGACCGCGCCATGATCGAGTTAATGACGGTGCCCATGACGAGCGCCCCGCCCGCGCCCTGCATGGACTTGCCCATGGCGTCGGCGTTGCAGAACATCGTATGGCGTCGGCCGCGAAAAATCAGATTGCCCGTTACACACATGTCCCCGCCCAGTTCGGCGGTTTTGTTTTTGAATTCGAATTCTTTTTTTTGTTTAATGTAAAAGTCCGTCGTTACCCGGTTGCTTTTATTGTAATTCTTGAACAGAGGATTGGCCAGCAGATTGGTCAGAAAGTAGTCCGCGTCCTGTTGCGATTTCAGTTCGCGGACGGTTTTGAGCGTGTGTTCCAGTTCCGCCGTACGTTCGGCCACTTTCTGTTCCAGGGTGCCGGTGTAGTCGCGAATCTGTTTGACCATGGAATTGAAGGATTCGGCCAGCAGGCCGAGTTCGTCCCTGGAATTGATTTCAATACGCGTCGTATAATCGCGGTCGCGTACGCGCTCCGCGCCCTCACGCAACAGATCGATCGGCCGTCCCAGAAAACGCGCGAGCGCGTACGATAAGAGGACCGAAAGTATGATCGAAGCGCCGATCAGGCCGAAGCAGATGTACCGCAACCGTTCCACTTCGTTGAATTCGCTTTCGGCTTTGAAGTCCACGCCCAGCACGCCCACCAGTTTGCCGCCCTGGTCGTGGATGGGCGCGAAGGCGGAGACCCACACGCCCCAGCCGTCGATCGTATAATCGGAGTTCGCGGCCACCGTGCCCTTGAAGGCTTTCAGCGCGCCGTCCTGTCCGGCCAGGTTGTAATAAATTCCGGGGGTGGTCGCTTCTTCGTCGGGGTCGATCTGCCCGTTTTCGTTCATGTCGATTTCGGCGTAATCACCGTCCGCGAGGATTTTTACGATGCTGTGGTCCGGAATTTCGGGGAGTGCGGTTAATACGTAAACATAACGAATTTGCGGGCGGTCTTCCCTGGGGCCGTACTTCTGGGGCAGGGCGATGGGCGGGGTCACGCCCTGGCGGCTGCCGTATTTGATCTGGCGCAACGGGATCACGATTTCCAGAAAATCCGGGTGCAGCATGGCCTCTTCCAGGGGTTTCGCCTCCAGGCTGTCCGCGAACTCACCGTCCGGAATTTTTCGTAATTCCTCCACGGTCGTGGGCGTGCGATGCCGGTCCACCCAGGTGTCGAACCTCGTGATGACCACGCGGCGGTCGTAATTGAATAAGAACAAACCCGTGCGCGCGATGTCCATGACCCGGCCGGACATCAGGTTCCAGATTTTGTCCCTGGCGGTCTGGTAGAAATAAAACACCCCGCCCGTGGTCATGCTGACCGATAGCAGGCAGATCGCCAGACCCATTTTTAATCCAAACGAAAGACGCACGGTTCACCTCCGGGGTGGGGACCATTTATCGTCTTTTCCTTACGATTCGTCAATCTTCTTTAATTTCCCCCTGAATCTGCCGGGCCGCGAGGGAATCGCGAAAATTTCAGGGGATCCGCGCCGGGTCCAGCAGGTGGGGCAGGAGGCGAGCCAGATGGGCTTCCCGGGTGAAATGCGCGTGAAAGCGCGCCACGGCGGCCCCGCTCATGGCTGTGAAGCGCGCGGGGTCTTCGATTAAATCGCCGAGGGCCCGGCCCGGCCCGGCCCGGTCACCCGGCGCGAACAGAAGGCCAGAAACACCGGACTGAACGACTTCCGGAATGGCCCGAAACGCGGTGGAAAGCACCACGCACCCGTAGGCCATCGCCTCAATGATCGAAATCGGCTGGCCTTCACAAATGTAATGCGTGGGCAGGACGAAGAAGTGTGCCGCGCGGAGTTCGTCGATTTTTTCCGCGCCGCCAACGACGCCTTTGAACGTTACGTACCGCGCGAGACCGTGATCCCGCACGAAAGTTTCAAAAAGCTCCCGCGCCTGTTCGGCCGTGCGTACCCGCACATCGTCCGCGCGGTTCGCCTGAAACGTTCCACAAAAATGGACCTCGACCGGGAGATCGCGTTCGTGAACCAGGTAACGTGCGGCCTCCAGGACCTCAAAATACCCTTTCGATTCGATCAAATTCGAAAGAAACAGGATCCGCGCGCGCACCGGCGCGTCCGGGGCGGGCAGGGATTTCCCTTCGTCCGGGGTGGCCGCCGTGAACGGCAGGCCGTTGGCCACGACGTGGACCCGCTCGTTTAGCGCCGGATCGAAGGCGAACATATCCCGTAACAGCTCACCCAGCACCAGGATGCGCTCGAACCGTCGCAGAGTAAAACGAATCAACCAGCGCAGAGACGCCGGCTGGCTGTCGTAGAACACGCCGTAGTCGCCGCCTTTCACGTGGCCGATCAGGCGGTGGCGAAACAACCGCGCGAGCAACACCATGCAGACATCGCGGATGAATCCGTGCGGCGAACGCGCGATGGTGATGTAGACCGTGCCCGGTCGGCCCGCGATGGCGCGCAGATAACGCCACAGAATGCCAATATATTCCAGGCCGCGGCGCGCGGACCAGCCGCCCGCGCGATTCGTTTCGGAACCGGCGATGTCCACGACGACCGGATCAACGCCGAGCGCGCGCACGCCCTCGATCAATGAATCGAACCCGATGGATTGCCCCGCGACCTGGGTGGCGGTCGGCCTGGGGCCGATCAGGATCAGGCGAGGGGCGGGAGCGGTGGAGCGATCGGTCCGGTCGGATGACACGTACCAATCCAGGCCCGGGTGGCCTCGTTCGCAAATGGTTTTTCTCTCGAAGAAATCAGCGGTCGGTAGGACCGTGGTGAACGTGGTGCGTAGAATTGCCATTGCCTGGGACGGACTGCCCTATTACGCGGCCGTCTGCATCGCCGCGGGGATCCGTGCGGTCGGTCAGGAGGTCCCGGTGATCGCCACACCCGCCAGCGTGCCCCTGGAAGGCGTGGCGGAACGGCTCGGCCAGGCGATTCACCAGGTCGGTCCACGGGACCGGACGCGCTGGAGCGACCTGGGTCTGGAGGTACCGGAGTTTTTTTTTCATACCGGCTGGGCTTATCCCTGCTTCAATTTCCTGGCGGACGAGGTACGCGCGCGGGGCGGGCGCGTGGTGGCCTTCATCGACAATAACTGGAAAAACACTCCGCGTCAGTGGCTGGGCGCGTTGTACTACCGTCTGCTTCTCAAACGGCGATTCGCCGCGGTCTGGGTGCCTGGGCGTTCCGGCCGGCGGTTCTGTCGCTTTCTGGGCGTTCCACCGCACCGAATTTACGAGGGCCTGTACGGAGCCGACCCGGCATTGTACGGCAACGACCGGCCGCTGGCGGCGCGTCCGAAAAAAATTTTATTTGTGGGCCAATTCATCGCGCGCAAGGGCGTCGATTATTTGCTGGAGGCGTTCACGCGTTTTCACGCGGAGCATCCCGACTGGACGCTGCGCTGCGTCGGCAACGGACCGCTCGCCGACGCGATCGAAGGCGAAGGTATCACGCGCGATCCGTTTTTACAGGCCGAAGACGTGGCCCGCATCATGGCGGAAAGTCGTTTCCTCGTGCTGCCGAGCCGCGAGGAACACTGGGGCCTCGTGGTGCACGAAGCGGCCCTGGCCGGGTGCGGATTGATCCTGAGCGACCGCGTGGGCGCTCATCCGGATCTGGCCACGGATCAGAACAGTTTCGTCGTGCGCCTGCGCGAACGCGGAGCGCTCCTGCGCGCCTTCGAGGCCGCGGCAGCCCTCAGTGGCACGGACCTGGACCGGGTTCGAAACGGTTCGATCGAGGCCGCGGCCCGCTTCGGTCCGGAAATCTGGGCGGACACGTTTTCGCGCATTGTTAACGAAATATAATTTTAGAGAAATTGGAGTACAGCTTGAGCGCAATAGAAGCGGGTTCGAAATCCTGGCGACGCCGTTTGTGGTACGGCCTGGCTGTCTGCGCGGCGGCGGTCCTGGTTCCCCTCGGCGTGTGCGCGGTGTTACCGCCGGCCACGACGCCCATTGCCGGCAAAAACGCCATCGCTGAGTTGCGCGAGATCACCCTGGGTGGTTTCCCACAAACCGTCCTCCTGCGCGGGGTCGATCGCCGAAACCCCCTCATTCTGTACGTACATGGCGGTCCGGGAAGCGCCCACCTGGTTGCGGCCCCCGGGTATTCGCATGAACTGGAAAAACGTTTTGTCGTGGCGCACTGGGATCAGCGCGGTGCGGGGGCCTCCTGTTCGAATGTGGACTGGAGCACGCTCAGCCTTGAACGGATCGTAGAGGATACGATCGAACTGTCCGCAAAGCTGGGGGCGGGGCGAAAAATTTTTTTACTCGGACATTCCTGGGGTTCGCTGGTCGGGGCGATCGCCGTTCAGAGGCGACCGGATCTGTATTACGCGTACGTCGGCACCGGTCAGCTCGTGCACCGCGATCGCCAGGAACAAATTTCGTACGACTGGGTTGTTGAGCAGGCCAGGCGCGCGAACAACCAGGACGCGCTCACGGAGCTGGCCACGATCCATCCCCCGTACACCACACAGGCAGAATTTTCGTTACAGCGCGGGTGGCTCGGCGAATTCGACGGTGAAATTTATCAGACTGAACGCGCGCGCGAGTTTTTGCCTGCGGCGATTTTCGGGCGCGAATATTCGCTTTTGACGCGGCTGCGTTATCAATCGTGTTTCAAGAAATCGCTTGAACAACTTTTACAGGATCGTTTGCGGGTCGATTTGTTCACGAATATTCCGCGTCTGGAAGTTCCCGTCTTCCTGTTTACGGGCCGACATGATTATAATACGCCGTTCGCGCTCGTGGAAGCGTGGGGACAACGGCTCAAAGCCCCGCATGTTGAGATGGTCTGGTTCGAGGATGCCGGCCACTTTCTCGCGATCGAAGCGCCGGAAGAATTCCAGGCGAAATTGATCGCGAACCTCCTGCCGCTGGCGCGGGATTAACGCCGCGCCACACGGGCCGCGTGTTTGCGCGGGACGAAGAGCCGGTATTCGTCTCCGTTGACTTCCTGGACAATCGCGGCGCGCACGTAATACAGGCGCAACCAGCGATTCAGTTCCGGCCAGTCGGCGATTTCGGGTGTCGCTCCCGCGTGCCCCGCCGAATAGGCGATGATATCGGGAATTTCTTTTTGCATCCGGGCGAGCATTTCAGCGCGCGCCTCGTCCCTGTACGGCGATTTTGCGCGCACGATATAGTCCACCGGATAGCGGCTGGCGAAAAGTAGATCGTTCGGCATGACGGCGCCGAGCGCGATGCTCGCGTGTTCGAACGTCACCAGCGACACCCGACGATCAAGTTCGGGCGCGGGGGGCGCTCCCCGGCGGGGCGGCTCCGGCGTGCGAATGGCCAGCGCCATCTTGCCGATTTCCTCCGGCACGCGAAAGCGCGGAATTTTTTCGGGATGTTCCGTGTCGTACAGGCCCGTGCCGCGGTACGTTTTAATCGAATTATGTTGCTGGACCATGAGCGAAATCACGAAAAATAAACCCGCGGCGGGCGGAACGATAACCGCGCCCCACTGAATCTTTTTAAACATGCCCGGTGGCCCGCCCGGCTTGAGCAACTCCGCGATGGCCATGGCCGCCGCGAGCATCAGCGCGTACCAGAGTGGATACAGATGATACTGAAAGCCGCGCATTTGCGCGAGGTACTGGCCGAGCGCGGCCAGCGCGAACAGCAAAAGCAGTCGCCCGGTTCGCCCCGGAGCGAACACCCAGACTCCCAGCAGCGCCAGGGCCAGGAGTGAAAAATGGCCGCTGTCCGTTGGCCCGGCGAGCGGCTGGTTGAGCGCGATCGCCCAGTTGAAGGGATGAATCGTAAATAGATTTAATAGCAGAGTTTCCGGTGGAGTCGTCTGTGTAACGGCGGCGTAGGCGCCGGTTTGTTTGAGCCAGGATCGCGCGAATTCCAGGGGCAGCGCGGAGTCGGCCAGGGCCAGGGGTACGAACACGAAGACCAGCGTACCCAGCGTGGCCAGGCCCGCCACGAACGCCCCGCGCGAAAGAAACGCGACGGCTCCGGTGCGACGCAGAATGGGTGAACGCATCGCGGCGATCGCCAGTGCCATCCCCAGCAGGACGCTCAGCAGGGCCGAGGTCGGTTTGATGCCCACCGCGAGAACGCTCAAAACCCCGAACAGAATCCAGGGCCAGACCCGGCGTGTGGCGCCAGGCTGCGGGTTGCTCGTCCCGCGTCCGAGCACGGCGACCATGTGTTCGGTCAACCAGAGCAGCCCCAGCCACAGCGGAAGCATGATGACTTCGCGCTGAAATGCGCCGTACGGCGTGGCTTCGTGGGGCAGACAGAGAAAGAGGGCCGTTCCGATCCAGGCGGCCAGGAGCGAATGGCGGCCCAGGTAAAGCGCCGTGAGCAGCGCCGTGCTTAGAATCCAGGAAATATCGAACAGGCGAAAAGCGCGGTCGTCGCCACCGAACAGAGTCAGGCCGAAGATATGAATATAGTGTGTGACCGGCAGGTTGATCGAGACGATGTCGCGCCAGGGCCAGACTCCGCGCAGCATGGACCAGCTTTCAAAACGCAGGATGGACGCGTCCAGGCAGATGGAAAGTGGCCAGTGGCGGGAGTACCAGAGAAAAAAAATCGCGCGCAAGGCGATGACGCCGGCCAGGAGAACCGCTGTGGCGCGGGCGCCCTGGTTGATCAGTCGGGATATGCGCGTGGTCATGGTCAACGAATCCGGTATACGAGAAATTTATAACCGAAGTAATTGGTGAAAAACGAAATGGAAACGGTGCTCAGTTTCAACACGTTCGCGAGCCAGATTTCGTTCGTGGGGTTGAAACGTTCGTTGAGGCCCCAGTACGAAAAAAGGGAAATGATCAGGGTCACGAGCGAAATCAGAAAAAATTTCCAGTACGCCCCGCGCGCGCGAAAGGTAAAGCCGCTGTTGAACAGATACGACAGCACGTTGGCGCAGACGAAGCCGCAGGCCTGGTACAGCACCTGGCGCGGGATATCCCCTTTCCCGAACTGGAAGATCAACGCGTTGTGGACGATGTAGTCGATCATGGTATTGAGGATGCCCACGAACGAAAACTTGAAAAAATACCCGAACTGCAGGCGCAAAAGTTCCCAGAAGACGTTCAGGGAATCCAGCACCGTGATCTTGCTGCCTTCCTGATCGCGCCAGCGCACCGGGACTTCAATGACCGAAAACTGTTGCTGGCGCGCGTATTTTAGAATCTCAAAATCGAAGCCGAAACGCAGATTGCGTAGATTGCGAAAAAGGACCTGCGCCGGCACCCGTTGAAACAGCTTGAAGCCGCACTGGGTGTCCCGGTAATCGAGATTGGTCAGCAGACGAATCGCCAGATTGCCCGCGCGGCTGATCAGGATGCGCAGGGCGTCCTGTTTTTTTTCCACGCGCGATTCGTCCATGTAACGTGAACCGATGGCGATGTCTTTGCCGCGGTCCAGCCACTCGCTCAGGCGGTCCAGTTCCTCGATGGGCGTGGCTCCGTCGGCGTCGCTGATGAGAATGCGTTCGCCTCCGGCCAGGCGCACGCCTTCGCGCACGGCGCCGCCCTTGCCGAAATTGCGGTACAGCGGAATCGCGCGCACTTCCGGGAACGACGCGGCGGCCACCGCGCTCGTCCGGTCCCGGCTTCCGTCGTCCACGACCAGCACTTCCAGCGTGATCTTTTTCCCCTGAAAAAATTCGTGAATCGTTCCCAGGAATTTCGGCAGACGCTGTTCCTCGTTGTAAGCGGGGATCACGATCGATAGATCGCAGGCGGCGGGCAGGGTCGGGACCGGTTTTCGCAAAATCACGACGATTCGTTCGCCTGTGAGAAATTGTACGTACGGCTGCAGCGGGATTTCAAGACGCAGGAGCCATTCGAACAAACGATTGAACGGCGCGAGCGGCGGACGTTCCAGATTCGGTTCGACCCCCAGCAGGCGCAGGGGCAGGGCGATCAAACGCGTGAAAAATCCGAAGTACAGGACGGCTTCGCGGTCGAAGCCCTGGCGTTCGGCGGCCTCCAGGAAAATCGCCGCTTCATTGCCACGCCGATTGGGAAACTCGACGATACAGAGGCCGCCCGGTTCGCACGCGCGTTCCAGGGCGGCGACCTCCGGAACGCCGCGAACGAAGATACGAAGATCGCCCCCGCCCACCTGCAACCGGCGGCCCTGGACCAGAGCCGCCGCCAGGCCGGGTTCGTCCGCGGAAACGGTCGCGGCCGAAAACGTCAGAAACTTTTCCGAAAGGCGCCGGTACAGTCGGGCCTGTCCGGCCCGCAGCCAGTGAATTGTTCGCGCGTTCATTTTAATTCAGGTAGGGCAGGGCCAGATACGCCATCCCCAGAAAGAGGAAAAATCCCATCATATCCGTAAACGTCGTGACGAAAATTGTCGAGGCGATCGCCGGGTCGATCCCCACCGAACGCAGCAGTAACGGGACCCCCGCGCCCGCGAGCGCGGCCACCATCATGTTAAAAAACATCGCGCACGAAATCACGAGCGTGAGCGCGACGTTCCCCGTAACAAGAAAGACGACGCCGCCGGTCAACAGGCCGATCGTGACGCCGTTCATGGCCCCGAAGTACCATTCGCGCAAAATCGCGCGGCGGGCGCCCGAATCGGGCAGTTCACCCAGCGCGATGTTCCGAATCATCATGGCCACGGTCTGGCCGCCGGCGTTGCCACCCATGCCGGCCACGATCGGCATGAGCGAAGCGAGGATGACCGCCTGGCTGATCGTGCCTTCAAAAAGACGCACGACGGAGGCCGAAAGAAAGGCAGTGGCCAGATTGACCACGAGCCAGGAAATGCGCCGCAGCGAAGACTCCAGAAAGGGCGTGATCATCGTTTCGGTACTGCTCACGCCCCCCATACGCAGAATGTCCTCGCTGGCTTCCTCGCGCATTACATCGTAAATATCGTCCGCGGTGATCCGCCCGAGCATGCGTCCGTCCCGGTCCACGACCGGCGCGGTGACGAAATTGTAACGCGCGAAGTAATTGGCCACTTCTTCCTGGTCGGTATCGACGGGAATGGGCAGCAGCTCCTCTTCCATGAGGCGTTTTACGCGGGTCCGGGGGCTGGAAAGAATGAGCCGGGTGGGACTCACGTGGCCACGGTAGCGCCCATCTTTGTCGAGCACGTATACCGTATAAATGTCTTCCACGGTGTCGGCCATTTTGCGGAGCGTTTTGATCGCGCCCTTGACCGTATCCGTTTCGCGCACGGCGGCGAACTCCTTGGCCATGATGGCCCCGGCCGTACCTTCCGCGTAGCTGAGCAGTTCGGTGACGCTTTCGCGTTCTTCGAGCGGTATCTCAGAAAGGACCGCTCCGATTTTATCGGGCGAAACTTCGCCGATAATCTCATGGGCCTCGTCCGATTCTACCGCCTGGAGGATATTCGCCATTTCGGTGGCGGAGAGCAGCTCAAGGTATTTTTCCCGTGCGTGCTCCTCCATTTCATGGAGGAGATCGCCCCGGGTTTCGTAGTCCAGGCAGCGCAGGAGGAACAGGCCCTGGTCGGTCTCGAGATCCTGGACCAGGTCCGCGAGGTCGGCCGGGTACATGTCCGGGAGGCGCGTCTTGAGCGCCGCTTCGTCCCCCTTTTCGATCAGCAGGGTTAGCTCGTGTTTCCAGCCGGGGTGGTCGCGCTGGAAAGGGACGTTTTCGAGCGCGGCCGCTTCGATTTTTTCTGGTTCCAGCATCGAATAAGTACGGCGCCGCGCGGGAAGCTTGCTGTCAACTCAATCCCCACTCTAAGGTTCTCAAAACCGCCTCCGTGCTTTTTTGAGCCAGTCGGGTTTTGCGGCGCATGTCCGCAAAACCCTCACAATCGGCGGCGCTGCGCAGCTGCTCGCTGATTGGCCATACCTCCTGTATGGCAGAGTTCATCTCAAACAAGGTTTGGAGATGAACTCTGAGTCGTTTCTGTCGTAGACCGCCGGAAAAATTTTCCGTAGACAGGCCGGGCCGAACTGGAGAGGTTCGCGGGAGAGAGGCGGAATGGACATATTTTTACTCTGGTTACCAATGGCGCTGTACGCAGTCGCGATGATTTCGGTTTTAGTTTATTCGCGCGCGGTCGCCACCGAAGACGAGTATTTCCTGGCACTGCGCCGGGTGGGGCGCAACCAGTCGTTCATTTCGGTCGTGGCCACCGAAACCTCCGTCGCCACGATCGTGCTCTTCCCCGCCGCCGGATTCACCTCGGGCCTGGTGCTGCTCTGGCTCTGCGCGGGCTATATCGTGGGTCGCTGGATCGTCGCTACGTTTTATTTAGAAAAAATTTACCGGGAACATCGCCTCTCGCTGTACCAGACGGTCTCCGGGGAAAGTCATCTTTCCAGGCGCGTGATTTCGTCGTTTTACCTGCTGGCCAAGTTCATCTCCAGCGGGGTGCGCTTTTACATGGCCGGGTACGCGCTCCAGCAGTTTTTCGGCTGGTCGGTCGTGGGCTGGATGTTCGTGACGGCCGTGCTGGTGGGAGCGTACAGCCTGCTCGGCGGCCTCCGGGCGGTGGTCATCGTCGATCATTTTTACGCGACGGTGATCATCCTCATGGGCCTGTATCTCTGCGGCCGGTTGTTTCTGGACCTGCCGGCGGGCGCGGTCTTCGCTCCGGAGTGGATGCGTACGGACCTGCGCCCGGAAAACTCGCTGCACTTCGCGGCCCTGTTGATCGGCGGTGCCGTGCTCAGCATCGGGACCCACGGCGCCGACCAGGACACTCTGCAGCGCGTCCTCGCGACGGCGCGATTTGAAGAGGCCCGGCACGCCCTGATTCTATCGGGCCTTGGGGCGACCCTGGTGATCCTGTGTTATCTCCTGGCCGGTTATTTGCTCAAACTTTCGTTCTTCGGGGCCGCCAGTCTGAACGCGAAATCGCCGCTGGTGGATTATATTTCGCTCGCCCACAATCCGTTTTTCACCGGCTGTTTCGCGGTGACGCTTTTCGCGGCGTCCCTGTCCACGCTCGACTCGGCCATTCACGCCACGGGCGCGGTCTGGAAGGACCTCCTCGATTCGAAGATTTCGGGGCGGTATTTTTCTTTTTTATCGCTGGCGATTCTCGTGGGGGCGGGCATTCTCTTTCGTGAAATCGACCGGCTCCAGCGCGGCGATTTTCTTGATCTGGCCATGGGCTCGATGAACTACGTGAACGGCGGCATGATCGGCATCTTTACGGTGTACACGTTTTTCCCGCGCTACCTGGACGCGGCCGGAGTTTTGCTGGCTCTGCCCGGCGGATTCGCGGTCACCTTCGCCTGCAACTGGCTGGTGCGGCCGCCCCTGGCCTGGTCCTGGGGCATCGTACTGGCTTCGGCCGTGGCTTTCGCGCTGTGTATAGCGGGCGGCGCGCTCCAGCGGCGTTTCGCCGCGCCTGCGTGAATTCGCGCATTTATCGCCTGTATCAATCGATCGCGAAAATGTCAACGCTGGCTTCGTCGAAATTCGTGACCGCCAGGTACTTGCCGTCAGCGCGCACATCCAGGCCCGTGGGGAATTTGCCGGTTTTGAGTTCCTGGACCAGTTGCATGGTTTCCAGATCGACGACGCCGACGTTATTACGCGCGCGTCGTGAAATGTAGGCGTAATAACCCCAGGGATCGGCGTCGAAGGTATTGGGCGCCCCCCCGATGTGCATGCCGGCACCGAAGGTACCCGTGGCCGGATCGTACAGTTCCAAACGGCCGCTGTTCAGGTTGCCCGTCAGGGCCCGGTCCTCCGGCAGATGAATGATGTGGCGCGGCGAACCGCCGGTAATCCGACGACCCACCACCCGCAGCGTCTGTCCGTCCAGTTGCACGATCATGCCCTTGCCGTCGGGAATGCCGTAGCACATCACGTGCAAAAGTCCCGATTTCGCGTCAAAGTACAGGCCACGCGGATGCGCGCAAAATTTATCGGAGCGTAAAATCGTCTCGCCGCGTTCCAGGTCCACGAGCGAAACCCCGCCCAGCCAGAGACTGACATACGCGCGTTTGCCATCCGGAGTCGGTTCGATGACTTTGGGCATGAACTGAAAGCCGGAACGGCGCGGGGTGGCTGACGCCTCCCGAACGCCGATGCGGGCGCGCACGGTACGGGTCTTTAAATCAAACACGACGATTTCATCGCGAAACATATCCGAGTACACGAGTGTTTCATGCGCGGGTGCCAGAATGGAACATTCGACGGCCGCGTGCGCGGGTTCGCGGTGGAGCAGGGAAAAGTCTTTGAGACTGAATATTTGCAATGAACCGGGGCCCAGGGAGCCCGCGCGCGCGGTGGGTCCGGCTCCGCCCAGGTTCGTCACGTAAAACTCATCGCGTCGTGGATGAAAACAAACCTGCTTGGGCTGTTTATCCGTGGGCACCCTGGCCAGGAACCGCAACTCCGGGAGTTGTTTGACCGGCGGAGCCACCGGCCGGGCGGGCGTAGCGCAGGCCAGAAAAACCGCCAGCGGCAGGGCGACGATTCCACGAATCGAAAACAAAAACAAGCGCACGAATATTCCTCTCACTGCTGCGCGGTCGGCGCGGCGGCACTCCCGGGTGCCGATGTTCCGGCGGACGAACCCGTGCCGGGCGTGGCCTGGGCCTTGAATTCGGGCGCGAGATCCGCGGGTCCGGGGCCGTGTGTGACCAGGGTGAAACCGTTTTCGCGGTCGGTCTGGCCGTCCCGTAAAATATCGCGACTGCGCAGGTCTTTGTGGCCTCTCCGCAACCAGTCCTGGTACAGAGCGGCCGACATCACGTTGTAATGAAAGCCACGGTCCGTGGAGTGAGACGAACCCGGCGACCAGGGGAAACGCTGTTTGTTCACGGAGATCGTGCGCACAATCAGGGACTTTTCGTCCACGGGAATGGATGTCCAGTTCTTGCGAAATTGGTCCCCGTACACGAAATATTCTTCGGCGTTGGAGTAATACACGATGCGCAGGGGCACGTTCATTTCTTTCGCGCGCGCCGCCACCGAAAGTACGGTACTCGGTCCGCGCAGATCGCCTTTGATGGGCTTGATTTTGCCCGCCCGGGCCAGGCCGCGGATATGATCGTAGTGGCCCTGGTCGTAGAGCCAGCCGCGAAAACCGTATTTATCGGCCAGTTTATCGTCCGTACGAAACCGTTTATCCTGGTAGGGCTGGCAGAGTTTCCAGGTTTTGAGAATTTCTTTGAGTTCGGGATCCTGCGCGTATTCTTCGTTGATCATGGCTTCGGCTTTCGCGCGACCATCAGTGTGCCAGAGTTCGCGGAACTCGGCGGGGGTGGCGGCGCGTTTGATCAGGGCCACCTGGATTTTGTTCGCGCGTACGACGATCTGGGTGAAGTCCATGAGCCAGATCCATTCCGACCGCGCCCAGGCCGCAAGCGTCAGGTTCTGGGTGGAGCCGACGCCGATGTACGCGCCGCCAATATTTTTAACGTGTTTTTCAAACAGATCCAGACGATCTTCGTTGGTGATGGTCGTGTCACCCGTGTACCAGATGGTGGGTTTGAGCTGTTCTTCGTCGATCGTGCCAAACAGGCGCAGAGATTCGGCGGAATCCTGCGCGGATTTTTTTTGCGTGGCTTCGCCGCCGCAAACAGCGAATACGAACAGGAACAGAACAGGCAGGCTACGGAACATATGCCACGATTCCAGGGTCGAGGCGTGGGTCAAGCTCGAAATGGCCGCGGGATGATCGGCGGCAGACGGCGATTCCGGGGCACAGGGTCAATACCGGCGCACTTTGTGGAATCGAATCGTATTGGTTTCTTTTTTTTGGCCCAGGGGAAACGCGGCGACGATCACGACCGTATCACCCGGGCGGGCCCACTCGTTTTCCAGGAGTAATGCGTCGGCCGCGCGAATTTGCGTTTCCATCTCCGAATTTTCGGGTATGTGTAAAGGGGTAACCCCGCGCAAAACGTTCAGACGGCGCAGCGTGGGCTGATCGCCGCTGAGAGCGATCACCGGCAGATGCGGTCGCCATTTGGAAAGCAGGAGCGCCGTCAGTCCGGAACCCGCGAGAGCGACGATGGCGCGCGCGTCCAGTCGCAGGGATGCGGACACCGCCGCGCCCGCCGCCCCCACCGCGAACGATACCATGTCATCCGCGAAATGCCGACCTTCGTCGGGCGCGCTCGTGTTTTCCAGGTTTTCGGTTTCGCGCGCGACCTGACTCATGGCCTCCACGGCTTTCACCGGATAACGGCCGACGGCGGTTTCGCCCGAAAGCATGATCGCGTCAGTTCCATCCAGGATGGCGTTGGCCACGTCGGTGACTTCCGCGCGCGTGGGCCGGGCGCGTTCAATCATTGATTCGAGCATCTGCGTGGCCACGACGGCCCATTTTCCCCGCAGCGAAGCCTTTTTCAAAATTTCTTTCTGCAAGATGGGGATTTTATAAAAATCGATTTCCACACCCAGATCGCCGCGGGCGATCATGATGCCGTCGGAATATTCCAGAATCGCGTCCAGATCGAGCAGGGCCTCGGGCCGTTCCAGTTTGGCCATGACCGGAATTTTGCTGTTACCCAGCAGGGCGCGGGCGCGCGATAGATCGTGGGCGCTGCGCACGAACGAAATGGCCACCATGTCGATGTCGCTGTTGGCGATGTACTGCAGATCTTCGCGGTCTTTGTCCGTCAGCGCCTCAATGGACAGGCGCGCGCCGGGCAGGTTGATCCCCCGGCGCGCGTACAGACGACCGCCCACGACCACGCGACAGATCACGTCCTGATCGTTCACTTCTTCGGCCAGGAGTTCGATGAGGCCGTCGCTGAGCAGCACCTTCATGCCCGCGCGAACGTCCGTGGTCAGATATTCATACGGCGAATGGACTTCGCGTTCCGAGCCGGGCACGGTGCGATTCGTGATGACGAAGGTTTCGTTTTCGCGCAGTTCTACGCCTTCTTCCGGCAGTTCGCCGATGCGCAGTTTGGGGCCCTGGACGTCCGCCAGGATCGGAATGTAGGTGTTCTCGAGTCGCGCGGCCTCGCGAATGCGTTCGATGAGCGCCTGCATGCTCGCTCCGGCGCCGTGCGAAAAATTCAGGCGAAAACAATTCGTGCCCGCGCGGATCAAACGCCGAATCACATCCGGATCGCTGGAAGCCGGTCCCAGGGTCGCGATGATTTTGGTATACTTGAGCGGTATCATGCTTACGCGTCACTTCCGAACGATCGGACGATGTTTGTTTTCCGCCGCCTCAGCCTTCGCGGTATTCGGCGAAGGCGTCATGCGTCTCCCAGAGGCGAATCGCCACGACCGGAAGGTCGCGCTCGCGCGCGGCCCGGTAGATGAGACGGGCGATGTTCTCGGCGGTCGGGTTCTCATTCATCAGAAAGGGTTCTTCCCCCGCGCCACGCAGAGCCGCCACCAGCGGATCGTCCGCGCGCAGCAGCATGCGGTGGTCCAGGTGTTCGTCGACAAAATCCTCGACGACGCGTTTGATTTCGCCGAAGTCCAGGACCATGCCGAGCGCGTCCAGTTTGGTGCCCGCCAGTTCGATTTCGAGCAGGCCGTTGTGGCCGTGGGGATGGGCACACCTGCCGTTGTAGTCGAGCAGGCGGTGGCCGTAACAGAAGTGGATTTGTTTAACGATCCGAAATTGGTCGGCGGACCCCATACGAACAGGGACGGGCGGCGCGCGCGGGTCGCAAGCTTTTTTGGGTGGGAGACCGAACGAAAGAACGAAAACAAAAAGCGCCCGGCGGAGTGCCAGGCGCGTGGGGGACGGGCCGGGCGAACCCGGCCGCGAAACTCAGTAGCGGGAGAGCGCAGGATCGATTTCAGCGGCCCAGCGGTCAATGCCGCCCTTCAGGCTCTTGACATTGGTCAGGCCGTGACCGCGGAAATACGCGGCGGCTTCCAGTGAACGATGACCGTGGTGGCAGAAGAAAACGATCGGGGTTTCCTTCGGCCATTTCTGGAGCATTTCATACGCAAGTTCTTGATCCAGCAATTCTCCGCCTGGAATTCCGGCGATGTCCGCTTCCCAGATTTCACGAACGTCCACGACACGGTAACTGCGCGGGCCCGCCAGATCGGCTTTCAAATCCGCCGGTTCGATCTGCATTTCGTCGTCAAGGCGGGCGCTTTCATAAATAAATTCGATGGCTTCGGTGGTGGCGGCAGGGCGATTGTGATTGATAAAGACCTGCTCAATCGTGTCCTGGGGGGAGAAGCCGCAGGAGGAACAGCCTCCGATGTGATACCGGGTAAACAGAGCGCGGCGCGCGCCCGGATACAACTCAAGGACTTCTTCCATTTTCATTTCAGGGCGAATTTCTTTCGTGGCTTGCATTTTCTTGCTCCGTTGGCGACTTGTAGTTCTACAATAGTTCAGAATAGTCGGATTAGTTTTTTACGTAAAGTTCTTTCCCGGCCTGGACCATCACTTCGAAGATCCGGGTCTGGCCGGCGTCGACGCGGGTGCCGATATCGTACAGGGCCTCCTCAAACCGGGCCCCTTCGATTTTAGCGGCGGTCAGCTTGGTCCAGCGCAGATCGGCGCCGCGGAAATCCGCGTCTTTAAGATTGGACGAATTCAGGAAGGCGCCGCGCAGGCGACTTCCGCGAAAAATCGCGCCTTCAAAGTTACAGCCGGTCAAAAACGCGTTCCCCAGGTCGGCACCTGAAAAATCGACTCCGTGGAGGTCTTCCCCGTCCAGAATCACCTGGTTCAATTTCACCCCGCGCAGATGGCCCTGGCTTTTCAGCAGTTCCAGGGTGGCCGCCCGGGACACCCGGTCCTCCGGATCGACGCCCGTTCCATTCTGATAATCGGCCACGGCCTTGCGCATGGCCTCCACGGCCGAGTCCGGGTAATTTTTGCGCCGTTCGGGAAATTCAAAAAGTCCTTCGATATCAGCCGCGGTGATTGCCGCGGCTTCGGCAAGGGACCGCCCGCGCACCCATTCGGTGGCCATGGCCAGGGCGGTCAGGCCGAAACCGCACCCTGTGGTGGTGTAGGACGCTTCGATAATTCGTTTTTCGGGGCTGGATTCATCGATTTTAAGATAAAGGCGATACCCGTCCCCGCACCCGAGATTTCGATACGAAGACACTACCGTGGCGTCTTCCATTTCCCGGTAGTTCAGGCGTTCGTCGTTAATCTGTTTATATTTATTGAAATCCATGGCCATGGACTGAACTTCCCGCCTTTCGGTCTCAAAATCGACCGTTGACAATTATCAATAAAATAGGAACCTCGCTGTACGCAAAGTAAAATTAATACGGCGAAAAAAAACGGCCCGCCACAAATGGCGAGCCGCTTCAATAAGAGTTCATCTCAAAACTGCCTCCAGCAGTTTTGAGATGGGCTCAAAGTGGCGGTTTTTCCGACCGCGCGACAGGCCTTAATTCATGGATTGAATACGGCTCTGTTCGACTTTGACCACACCTTTTTCGGTGTGCAGCACGACCATATTGGCGTCACGAGCCATCAGCGCGCCCGAGTAAACCGCTCCGTCGGTGGTTTTGACGGTATACGTTTTCTGGTAGTAAGCGGAAATTTCATTCTGGCTGTTCAGCTTACGTTCCGCGGCGATGGATTGCAGTTCTTGCAAAATGGCCGCGGCTTTTTCATCCCGGGCTTTAGCCAGCAAATCGGCCGCCTGGTCACCTTTTCCGGTAAGCGCGTTTTCCAGTGCGGAGTCAAACGTGGACGAATCGACCACGAAGAGGGTCGCCCGGTCCGCTTTTTCGTCCTGGGTGATGACAGTTTTTTCGGAATGCAGTCCTCCGGCCGTCGCGGCGGCGATATCACCCGAAAGGTTTTTCAGTTCGGCCTTATTCCCCTGGATGGCGCTGTTGGCCGCGTCCAGTTTTTGCTCAAGGGAACTGTCCAGTTTTCCTTCCGTGCTCTGGTTCAGAACCACTTCCTGGGTTTGAACGGCGGCCAGACGGGCCAGGGCGGGATCCTGTTTGATTTCCTCAGCCGAATATTTTTCCAGCGAGCTAATCCGCGGAGCCAGGGCCACGCTTCCTTCCAGCACGCGAACGCGGGGATTTTTGCCCGATTCGTCCACGGAGATGGAGTAGGATGTTCCACGCACACCAGCGATGGCGGTCGGGGTTACGATATTATACTGCGAGTTCCGGCCCTGTCTTTCAACGGTGGCCAGGAGACCGCCTTTTTTGAGAGCGATGGTGGTTTCTTCCTGCGCGCCTTCGGTCAGGGCGGTCACGGAAATTGAGGTGGCCGGTTTCAGGCGGATGGCGGAACCATCACGGGTCTGAAGGTCCATCGTCCCACTGCCGGTTTCGATGGTATCGCCCTGCTGCACGACCAGGCCGACTTTCACGGGCATGGTATTGCCCTGACGGCTGACTTTCGCGTCACCGGCCGCGAACAGAACCAGCATTTTTCGGCCGGAGGCGTCCACCTGGGGCTTTTCGGTTTTACAGGCGAATGCCGTGGCCAGAATAAAAGCCGCAGCCACGATCAGCCCTTTGTTAAAATTGATATTTTGATTCATTTTAGGTTCTCCCCCAAACATCCCGGGCATTAATTTATTTATGTATCGGAAGGATGCCCTTTTCCACCGAAAAACCCCGGAACGAGTATACTGGTATAAGCAAATAACAAACCGATCCCCGAGTATTTGCCCTTTTTTCCAGAAATTCAGGCGGGATGCCCTTTTCAACCAAAAAATCCCCTAAAACGGCGAATCGGGCTCATACTACAGCGGTAGATGACTTTCAATGCGAATTTTTCAACCACAGGGGCACGGGGGTCACAGGGGACATCATTCATTCGGCGAATTTCAGCGTTCCGGAACGTAATGGGATTCGAAACGGAGAATTCACCCTCCGTGGTCCCCGTGATCCCCGTGTTAAGTATTTCTCTGAAATTGCTACCTACCGCTGTAGTACTAAGCACGCCCGGGATAGCCGATCACGTCCATAAAGGCGCTCACCGAGAAAACGGCCCGGCCTGGACCCGGATCGCCGTAGCCTGGCGGGACGGGGAGCTTGTATTTTTCGAAGGTTTGTTTCCAGATGCGTAATAATTCGCAGAAATACTGCAGCGGGGGGCCGGCCTGGGTGCCGAGGGTCGTGTACGGTTCGGGGCACCAGGCCGTAAAACGCGGCACGACTCCGTGGCTCATGAAATGGTCGAGCCCGGCACCGGTGGAGGCGATGGCCGCCCGGACGGTCTTGAAGCCGTGCGGCTCAGAAAGTTCGACTCCGCCGACGAAATTGGGAATCACGTGCGACGGTCCGAATACGTCGACCGCTTCGATAATTCGTCTGACCCAGTGGTCGCGGCCGATGAACCGTTCTTTGCCCGGGCAGAGTTTGAGGAATAAATCCGGGTCCCAGACCTCGAAGTTCGGGTGATAAATTTTGATGCCGGTATCCGCGAAGCGCTGGAGGTCCGCTTTTTCCCAGGCCTGGACGACCATCTTGCCCATCCAGCGCCCGGGGAAACGTCGTTCGATGCCTTCCGCGTACTGATAGTAAAAATCCTGTTCGTTCAGCCCGCGCAACTGATGCGTCACCGATCCACCGGTGAGCGTATACACCCGCGCGACCTGGTCTTCCGCGTCGATCCAGGCCAGGGCCTCCAGGATTTCCTCCAGGGATTTGACCCCCGTGTACGGACGGCCCGCGCCTTTCTGCTGGCGGTAGTTGTGGTTGATATCGCAGAAGGCGCATTCCTCTTCTTTGCCGAAATACTGACAGTTGCGAAACACCGTCAGGTAGATCAGATAACCCCACTCGATCACCGGGGCGATTTCGCCGGGGGCTTTGCCCGCCGCCGTGCGGTGGCGGTACCAGGCCGGCACCGGGGGAAATTCGACCGCGCCCAGATCCGTTTCGTGCAAAAACAGACGGAGGGTCCCGTCTCCGGCGCGTACGCGATAGGGCGAGGCCGGATTCACCCGGACCGAAACAATCGTCGGCAGGAGCTTGAAATGCCCGCCTGAAATGCGGATTTCTTCCGGGATACGGAAGCGGATGGATTCGTCCTGTTCTTGCAGGGGAACGTGATCGAAGGTGAAAATGAAATAATCTTTCGATTTAAACGCGCCGTTGTTCAGGGACTGCGCGTCGAAATTAAGTCCGAGCCGCAGGATGTCCTGTTTGAGAATCGCCTCAAACGGAAGGTCCAGATAGTGTCGTTCCAGCACTTCCAGATACGCCAGATCCGTGGCGGGTCGTTCAAGGGCGTCCAGAGAGGGTATTTGCCTGGTGGAGATGGTCATTTTTTTACCCGGGGTATGGGCCGCGCCGCCGCGAAAGCCGAAAAAAGCCAGCGCTGGACTTTTTCACGATTCGCCAGGGCCAGCATTCCCGCCCGGTTTCCTTCGACAAGTCCATAATTTCGCTGTTGACAGGCCGTACCCCGATTATTTAGAACTCAATTCGCAGCCTGCCGGAAACGCGTATTTGCGCGGGTTTTTACCCGCGCAAGGCCGGCAGCCGGGCCGATCGACTTCTGGGCCTTATGACCGAAAAAACCCGCCGACAACTCAGGGTGCGCGTTCTACTCTGGACCCGCAAAGCCCGTAATACCATCCTCGGTAAACTGGAAGAGATGTCCCCGGAGATGGCCACCCACCGGCGGGCTCTGGAAAGTATTCTGGATGAGCTATCCAAGAACGCGCTCAAGGCCAACTACAAATACATTCTGATTCGCAATCGAATCATCGCCCGGCTGGAGCGCAGTGGTCTGGCGGGCGTAGAACTGCGCGACCGCGCCGAGGAAATCTGCAACGACATCGCTCGTTACAACGAATTCATTCACGAAAACGAGGATTTACTCCAGGACATCACCGGACCGCTGCGCGCGATCATCGACGAGGAAGCGAAGTGGGTGAAGATCGTCAACACGCGCAAAGAACGCCGCGAAAAAATAACCGACGCCGAGCGCGCCCTGATTCGAGCCCCGGCCCCGTACGCGGAAATTTACAACGCCGTGCGCGAACGACGGGTGTATCTGGAAATCCGGGCCACGTACCGGGATCCGTTTTTCTGGCTGGAAGTGATCAACAAGGCCCCGATTCTAACCCAGGACCTGGATCGTATTTACGCGAAACGCCAGGAATTCAAGCGTCACCGCGACGCGGGCACTGAATACGAATTTTTTCTGAACAACATGGATACCAGCGACGGGGGCTCCGGGTTCGGCTACGCCACCATTGACAGTCAGCTTGTAGAACTCGGGGTCGAGCCGCTGGACCATCTGGTGATTCTGCCGCTGCACAACACGAACATCGTCACCACGCTGAATACAAGGGAGATCGCCTCGCGCGGGGAAGCATGAAAGAAAAAATCCTGAACTTATTTCGATTTCCGGCGCCTTTTCGCTCCGTGTATCCCCTGTACTGGCTCGGGGCGCTCGTGCTCCTTGTAACGCTCGACCTTGCCAGCAAGAAGGTCGTCACCGATTATTTAAATTTTCATATTTCACTGCCCCAGGCCCAGGGCGAAGAGATCGGCCCGCAGCATAAGGCCCTGTACGCCGGGCACGATCAATACGACGTGCTGGGCGATCAGGGTTCGTTGATCAAGCTGCGCCTGGTGTTCAATGATCGATTCGTGTTCGGTAGCGGCCCCGCCGCGCCGGTCTGGGGTTTTTTCCTGACCCTGAGCGCCATCGTGTTTTTATTTTTATACCGCTGGCATAACTATGACATGGGCCACCGCGTCGCCTGGCTCTTCGTGTTTTCCGGGGCGCTGGGCAACCTGATCGACAAAATGTTCGTGAAGTCGCTGACCACTCGCGAATGGATGTTGTCGATCATGCCGCAGAAAGGATACGTGAGCGGCGTGGTCGATTTCGTGGAGTGTATCTGGTTCGGGATGGATCGATTCGATGATGTTTGGCCTTTGCGCTGGCTCGCCTGGCGTTCCTGGCCGACCTTTAACCTGGCCGACAGCCTGATCGTCGTGGCCATACTCTGGCTCATTGTTACCATTCCATGGCGCGAGGAAGCCCGGGACGCGGCCGGGAAATCCTCCACGCGAAAGGGATAATTCTCCATCTGGTTTATGGAAATCGATATCAGCAAAAGAGAGCGGGAACGGGAACTCATCGATAAAGTCCGGGCCGGCGACGGGGAGGCTTACTTCCAGCTTGTATCCGATTATCGCGTGCGGCTGTATCGCAAGGCCTGCTCGCTCTTATCATCACCGGAAGACGCCGAAGACGTCTTACAGGAAGCGCTCGTGACCGCGTTCCGCGCCATCGGGAAATTTCGCGGGGAGAGCGGCTTCTACACCTGGATTTATCGGATCGTGATCAACAAATGTCGCGACTTTCAACGCAGTCGGCAATCCCGGCGTGAGGAAGATATCGAACTCTACCACCCGGTGCTCTCGGACGGCCGGGTCAGTCTGGAAAAAAATCTCGAACTTTCTGACAACGCTGAGTATCTAATTGGGAAAGTGAACGGGCTCGGTAAAAAATACCGGGAGATCCTGTTGATGCGCTACTATGACGATTTATCGTACCAGGAAATAGCGGACGCCCTCGGTCTGAATGTCGGTACAGTGAAAAGTCGCCTCTTCAAGGCGCGGGAGCTGTTAAAACGGGCCATACTCGGCAACGGACTCGGTGAGGATTATTTTGAAAGCTGACGATAAAAAAAAGCTGCGGGAGTTTCTGGAAGACCCCGCGCGGATGCCCGCGGATCTGCTTGCTTCCCTGACCGGGGAGGAAGCGCGGGACGCTCGTCGGCACCAGGAGCTGGACCGGAAATTGCGTCAGGCATTCGGGGAACTGGGCGGGGCTCTTGAAAAAAAAGCGCCCGCCGCCGGTGAGCAGGAATTTAAAGCCCGCTTGCTCGGTGCGATCAATGCGCGAAAAAGCACCCCGCCCGTCGGCGAACTGGCATATATGCGCAAGGTTCGCATGCGTCAGATAATAAACTACGCCACGGACCGCCCGGCGTACAGTTTCGGCGCGGTGGCCGCGCTCCTGGTCCTGGCGTTTCTGCCTTTCTTTTTTCAGAGCCAGTCCGCGGATCAAAACCTGGCCCACAATGATGCTGCGGCCCCGGATGACCGCCTGGGCAGTGCGCCGCCCGCCGTGGCCGCGAGTGAGTCCCAGGAGAAACCCTCACAGGCCCTGCCGGCCCCCCGGCTCAAGCAACAGGCCCCGGCGCCCGCCAGTACATCGCGCCAGGAACTGGCCGGCGCGGATAAAAGGCCCGCCCCGCCGGAGGCCGCCAAACCGGCAGCGAAACCCGCTGAGGAAGTGGCCGTCAATATGGAAGCGCCTTCGTTCCGTTCGCGCAGCGCGATCGTGCCGGAAAGCGCCGCACAGGACCAGGACCAGGCCGGCAAGCCCGCGGCTCCCGCCCCGTCCGTTGACGCCCGGTTTCAGGTTCGCGAACGCATTCTGACTCAGAAAGTTCAGATGGCCCGCGATAAAACCGCGAAGATCAAAGCTCTGCGTGATCTGGAAACGTTTTACCGGCAACAGGGGCAGGCTGCCCGCGCTCAGGACGTTCAGCGCCAGATCCAGCAGCTCCAGTAGCTATCCCGCCTGGTTCATACGAACCGCTATCCCGGATTGTTCTTGCGTTTCTTCCATAGTATGGTTCTGGTATATTATGCATATCCTCGACCGGGTCCGTGCCGTTTATGATCGCGATTCTCTTTCTTCCGGAGTGCGCGAGCTGCTGGAACAGGAGGAAATCCAGGGCGCCCGCATGGCCAATCGGTTCCGGTATATCTTCACATTGCTGCTGGCCGTTTCGGCCTATGTTAACTCGGGGAATTTGACCACCGGGATTGGCTGGACCATCAACGGGCTCGCCCTGGCGGCGTACGCGGCCGTCACCTTCGCGCATACCCTCGTTTTGCGGAAAGATTCGCACCTGGCTCTGGTGATTTTTTCCTACGTCTCCCTGGCGGCCGATTATCTGATTTTATTTTCGGCGCTGATCGCCTGGTACCTGATAACGGCTCCCGATCAGTTCGCCTTCGTATTAAAAAACCCGTTCCATTATTACCTGTTCATCCCGATCGCGACAACTCTGTTTCAATTTCGCATCAAGCTGGTATTATTCGCCTTTGGCGCGTACATGCTGGTGTATTTCTCGTTGTTCGCGTTCGGTCTGGCGTTCATGGAAATACAATACACCACTGACTGGGCCCGGTACGTGCTCGGTCCGGACTTGATCCTGGAGGACGTCGCGTCCACGCGGCCGCTGCTGTTTACGATCCTGACGCTATCGATCGGGTACACGATCTATCGGGCGATGTTTTTGACGCGGAAAGTAGGTCAGATCGAGTCGCAGAAGCAGAACCTGGCCCGCTATTTTTCGCCGGACGTGGCCGAGGAAATCGCGTCGCAGCCGGAGGTGCTGAACGTCGGGACCAGGCAGAAAGTCACGATTCTGTTTTCGGACATTCGCGATTTCACCGCGATGTCCGAAAACCTCGCCCCGGACGAAATTTCGGTTTTCCTGTCCGAACTCCGGCGGCGGCTCACGAACGCGATCTTCGCCCACGGCGGGACCCTCGACAAGTACATCGGCGACGCGGTGATGGCCACATTCGGCACGCCCCGGCCGAACCCCGAACCGGGCGCCGATTCGCGCAGCGCCGTGCGCGCGGGACTCGCCATGCGGCGCGAACTGGAAGAATACAACCGCGAGCGGGCCCTTGCGGGCAAACCCTCGATTCGCATCGGCATCGGCCTGCACACGGGCGAGGTATTCGCGGGCAATGTGGGTTTCGAATCACGCATGGAGTACACCGTGATCGGCGATCCGGTGAACACGGCCTCGCGCATTGAATCGCTCTGTAAGCAGCTCGACCGGGATTTTTTGATTTCGCGCGCGGTGTTCGAGGAAGCCGGTCAGGTCGCGCGCACGGAAACCATGCCGCCCGTGATGGTCAAAGGTAAAACGGAACCGCTGGACCTGTACGCGGTGCTGGGAGATTGAGCGAAAGCCCGCTGGCGTAGCTGCCCAACATGGGGAAAGGGGAGGTTCAATCACGGAGGATACGGAACCACATCCTCCGTGTTCTTCGTGGTGGTTAATACTACAACTTTAGATTACTTCAAACGCGATTTTTTTTACCACCGGGACACGGGGATCACAGGGAGTACCATCCAATTCAACGATGCCCGTTGTTTTTTCGCCGTATTACAACGCCGATTCAATGCGCTCGACGGTCATGGTTTTACTTTCAAGCTGCGCCTGTTCGCCCGGTTTTTTGCCGATGAGCACACGCGCCAGAGGCGATTGATACGAAATGATGTTGTTGTCCGCGTCCGTGTCCCAGGAGCCGAGAATGGAATAGGACTGTGTGGAGCCGTCGTTCAGTTTCACGAGCACCTTCGATCCCACGCCCACCAGGTCCGTGCGAATGTTCGCCGGATTGATGACTGTGGCTTTTTTCACTTCCGCGTCCACGCGCGTGATCTCCGCCTGGAGTTGCGACTGGCGTTCCATGGCGGCCTTGTATTCCGCGTTTTCGCGGAGGTCCCCTTTTTCCTGGGCTTCGCCGATATCGCGCGAGTTCGCGGGCATTTCCACGTTGATCAGATTGTCCAGGTACTTGCGGCGGCGTTCCAGGCCCGCGGCGGAGACGAGAATGACGCTGTCCGGCGGCAGGAGTTCCTCCGTCTCCGGTACAATATCCTCTTCCGTTTCTTCCACATCCATGGTGCCCTGGCTGTAATCCGGACGGACCTTCTGGATCAGCGCCAGAAAGTTTTCCTTGTGCGCTTCGGGGATGTGGGCCGTTTCGCGGAACAGGGCCGCCATGCGGCGAATCTGGTTGAGATCGGCCTGGCGGAGCACGTCCATGAGGGTTTCGTAGCTTTCGACCGATTCGACCGTGATATTCGTCGTGCCGAACAGGGTTTCGAGCGCCTGGTTCTTGAGGCGCGTGCCGCGGGTTTCCAGACGCGAAAGCGGACGCAGCAGACGGAAGACCAGCAGGAACACCTCCTGGGGCCGGTATTCGATCCAGTCGTACGTCCATTGGCCGCTGAGAATCGACCGCGCCGCCCAGAGGCAGACTTCGGGATTGTCGCGAAACCGGGTGAAGGCTTTCTGCAAGAACGCGCGCAGGGCTTCGTGCTCGCCGCGGCGGTTCAGTTCGCTGATGATGAAGCGGTGATGCAGTTTGATGGGCAATTCGAACAAAATTTCGCCCAGGATATCGGCGTAATCGTCGCGGGTTTTCATGATGGCCGCGATGATTTCTTTTTTAAATTCGACGTTGGGTGTGTCCGCGCAGAAACGCACCAGGGCTTCCGGCTTTTCTTCCCGAAGAATGGCCTGGACTTCGGACCACTTCATCTGGCGCGGCAGATCGTCGTCGCCGAGCGCGAGCGAGGCCAGGTTCAGAAAAAAGTAACAGTGCAGGCGCTTGAGTTTATCGCGGGTTTTCTGTTCCTGGTCCTGGTAAAACTGCGCGCAACTTTCCGCGGCGGCTTCAGTATCGTGGTCCTTGAGAGTTTCCACGGCCATGTCCAGTTTTTTGTTCCAGTCGCCCGTGCTCTGGAATTTCATGGTGAGTTCTTCGGACAGCGTGATCGGGGTTTCGCGCAGCAGGAGTTCGTCTTTTTTGCGGGGGTTAAAACCGAAGCGCGGATCTTTTTTCAGACGGGTGCGCGCGCGGCTCCACCACTTGGACCAGTCTTCGTTTTCCAGGAAACGTTCGGCCACTTCGTTTTTGATTTCAGAAAGCACCATCTTGTTGTCAAACGACGAGAGCAACATCTCGAAGAACAGGGTCAGGTCTTCGCGGAATATCTCCCGGACTTCGGCGGGGTTTTCGTAATACTTCACCCAGAGATGTTCGGGTTCCAGCGGTTGCAGCGACGAGATGGCCATCTGGATGGACATGCGTTGATCGGGATTGTCGTGAAAATCGATGATGAGATGGTCGGAGCTGATTGATTTGATCTTGCCGACACCGCGCGTACGGTGGTACACGTAGTTGCCGTTATCAAATACGATGTTACGCTCAAAATTGGCGATGCACGGCCCGACCGGTTTTTTGTTATTGGTCAGGTCCGACATCTTGAGGAAGTCGTCCAGGAGCGAGTGGCTGGCGTACTTGGAGCGGAAGGCCCGCACGAGTTCGGAGCGTGAGCGCGTGGAAGCGGGTTCATATTCAAGTATCTTTTTTAGAACCGTGATGACCGCGTTCCAGTTTTCTTCTACTTTATACGGTTCCACCAGATTGGTGAACAGGGCGGCCGCGCGGATTTTTTCGCGGTTTCCCACGAGCACGCGTTCGATCCGTTCGAACCAGGGCATGTCCTGGTGATCGTGCTGAACGATCAGGTTCCAGATTTCTTCCACGCTCTTGTAGTCACGCAGCCGCGAGTACGTTTCCCCGGCCTGTTTGAGCGAAGCGACGGCTTTCGGGCGGTCTTCCTCGAAAATCGAAAGCGCGTATTTTTTGATGATTTCGGGATTCTTGCGATCGATTGCCGCGAGGCGTTCCAGGTACGGTTTGAGTTCTTTTTTGCCCTTAAGGCGTTCGGTACTTTCCACTTTCGCGCGCAGGGCGAAGCGATGGTTTTCGTCCGTTTCCAGAAATAAATCGGCGATGTGGTCGACAATCGGCCACTTGGCGGCTTTGCGGAAATCTTCCAGGAGCGAGCGCAGATGAATGGCGTCCTGCGGGCCTTCTTTCGTCAGGCTGAGGAAGCCGAGCACGAAACGTGACACCAGCGAATCCGGGGCGTCCTCCAGGTTCTCTTCCAGGGCCCTGACAATTTCACTCGCGTCGGACGATTTCTGAATTTCCCGGGCGAGTTCGTCCAGGGTCTTGATCTTACCGAGCTGCGCGGCGGTCAGGTCTTTGACCAGTTTTTCTTCGTTCAGCTGCGTATAGATCTTCGAGAGCAGAGGGTCCTTTGTCTGCGTCGCGGTGCCGTTTTCTTCTGCCATGGTTCGAATTCCACCTCCGGGATTTCGTTTTAAAAACCCGGAATTTAAAAACCTAAAAGGAAGCCGGACCCCCGCCAGGCGGCGCGGCAAAGTCCGATTCCCGTATTGTTCAGGGAGTATTCCGTGAATTACGACCGATCCCGGGTCGCGGACCCGCAATCTACGGGCCTCGAATCAGAATTTTCTCCGGGGCCCCAGGGGTCAATTATTAAAAGGGGGCGATGGTTTGAGGCTAAGAGGCCATCTCAAAACAGGTTTTGAGATGGCCCGCGGGCTACAGGAGGTAGCCCCAATCGGCGATATTGCGGGCGGTTAACGAAACGTTCGGTTGAATGGACACGCGCGGCCGGGTGGTAACGGCTCTTCGGCGAAACCTGGTTGCCTGGACGCCCTGGCCGGGAAATCAAGGCTGATGCCTCCCAAAGTGTTTTCCCACGCAACCCCGCCGCCCGCGCGCGAACTGGCGATCCTCGCCTTCTGGAAAGAACGTAAAATCTTTGAAAAGAGCGTGGAGCTGAACAAAGGGGGCAAACCGTTTGTTTTTTTCGAGGGTCCGCCCACGGCCAATGGTAAACCCGGCATCCACCACGTACTCAGCCGGGTTTACAAAGACATCTACATTCGATTTTTTTCGGCTCTGGGGTATTACATTCCGCGTCGCGCGGGCTGGGATTGCCACGGCCTGCCCGTGGAACGCGAAGTCGAAAAAGAACAGGGCATCCGCACCAAGGCGGAAATCGAAGAGAAGCTCGGCCGCAAAAAATTTAACGAACTCTGCCGCGCTTCGGTGCAGCGGTATATCAACGACTGGAACGTCTTCAGCGAACGCATGGGTTTCTGGATCGATCTGGAGAATCCATATTATACGATGTCGAACGAATACATCGAATCGGTCTGGGGTCTGCTCAAGCAGATCTGGGACCGCGGCCTGATGTACCGCGGCTATAAGGTCGTGCCCTGGGATACGGTGATGGGCGCGACGATGTCGGACGCGGAAGTTTCGCTCGGGTACAAAACTGTGAGCGACCCTTCGCTGACCGTACGCTTTCGTCTGAGCGGGGACGCCTTCGGCCCCGGGGCCGCTTTGCTCGTGTGGACCACGACGCCCTGGACTCTGCCGTCCAACGTGGCGCTCGCTGTCAACCCCGCCGCGGAGTACGTTGTGCTTGATATCGAAATGGAAGCAGGGGGCGCGGGGGAAGCCGGCAGTGAACGCGTGATCTGCGCCGCCGCGTTACAGGAAGCTGTCATCGCACCTGTCGCCGGTGAACGACCGCGGACGCTCGTGCGCACCGTGCGCGGCGCGGACCTGGTCGGCCAGCGTTACGAGCCGCTCTTCGCGCTGGTGGACCCGACCGAACGCGAACGCGCGTACCGCGTAGTGGACGCGGATTTCGTGACGATGGACGCCGGCACGGGCATCGTCCATCTGGCCCCCGCGTACGGTGCCGACGACCTTGAGGCCGGACTCAAGCACCATCTGCCGATCGTGCACGCGGCGGGACTCGACGGACGCTTTCGCGCGGACACGCCCTTCGCCGGCAAGTTTTTTAAAGACGCGGATCCGGAAGTGACGGCGAATTTAAAGACACGCGGGCTGGTCTGGAAGTCGGAGAAATACAAACACGAGTACCCGTTTGGATATCGCACCGGTTCGCCGCTGATGTACTACGCGAAACACGAATGGTACATTCGCACGACGGACGTACGCGAAGAACTGATCAAAAACAACGAAACGATTCGCTGGGTGCCGGACAACGTCAAACACGGCCGCTTCGGGCGCTGGCTGGAAAACAATCGCGACTGGGCGCTGTCGCGCGAACGTTTCTGGGGCACGCCGCTCCCGCTCTGGACCGACGGGGAGGGCGAGTACCGGATGATCGGCTCGGTGAAGGAACTCGAAAAACTGAGCGGCAAAAAACTCGGCCAGATGGATCTGCACCTGCCCGAGGTCGACGCGGTCGAGTGGGTGGACGCGAAAACGAAAAAGACCTTTCGCCGCGTGCCGGAAGTGATCGATTGCTGGTTCGACTCGGGTGCCATGCCGTACGCGCAGTGGGGCGGCTCGCCGAAAGGCAAAAAAGAATTCGCGGACGCTTTTCCCGCCGATTTTATCGTGGAGGCCGTCGATCAAACGCGTGGCTGGTTTTACACCCTGCTGGCGATCAGCACGATGGTTTCCGGGAAAGCCAGTTATAAAAACGTGATCTGCCTGGGCCACGTGGTGGACGCGCAGGGCGAAAAAATGTCCAAGAGCAAGGGCAATACCGTTTCACCGGACGCGGTGTTCGACGCGCACGGCGCCGACGCGATTCGCTGGTACTTTTTGACCGGAGCGCCGCCGGGCAACTCGCGCCGTGTGGGCCTGCCCGGTTCGAACGCGGATCCGGTGGCCCTCGTACACGGCTTTTTTAACATGTTCATGAACGCGGTCGAGTTTTTTCAGATGTACGCGAAAGTGGACGGGATCGTCCCGCGTTTCGATCCAACGCGACCCTTCGCGGGCAATTTCGTGGCCGGCGCTCCGCCCTTCGCGAAACGACCCGAAATCGATCGCTGGATTTTATCGTCTTTGCAAAACCTCGTCACCGAGGTAACCGAGGCCCTGCGCGATTTCAATTCGCTCAAGGCCGGCCGGGCCATGGAAGAATTCACCGAGAGCCTCTCCAACTGGTACATTCGCCGCAACCGCCGGCGTTTCTGGAAGGGCGCGCTCGACGCGGACAAGCTGGCCGCGTACGATACCCTGTACCGCTGTCTGTTCACCCTGAATCGTATGCTGGCGCCGTTCGTGCCCTTCCTGGCCGAAGACGTGTATCTCGCGATCCAGCCCGAGGTCGCGGCCGGGGCGGCGCCGGATTCCGCCAGCGCGAAAACGGGCGCGAAAAAAATCGAGGCGAAAAAAGCGAAGGCGAAAGCGAAATCGAAAAAGAAAGCACCGGCCGCGCCCAAACGCCTCAGCGCGACGGCCACTTCGCTCCGGGCCGGTCTTGCGGCACCGCTCAGCGTGCACCTGCTGCCCTGGCCAGCCGCCAGCCTCAAACTCTTCGACGAAGCGATGCTCGCCGAAGGCGATATCGTGCTGCGCGCGGCGAATCTGGGCCGCGCCGCGCGCAAGGCCTCGGGCGTGCGGGTGCGCCAGCCTCTGGGCGTGATGATGGTCCACGCCCTGGACCCGGCCGTCGTTCAGGCCGTGCGCGGGTCCGAGGACGTGCTCAAAGAAGAACTCAACGTAAAAAAAATCGAGTACCTGAAAGATTCGGCGGGCATTCTGGAATACCGGATCAAGCCGAATCTCCCGCGCCTGGGACCGCGTTTCGGGCCGCGGATGAATGAAATTCGCGCGTTTCTTGAAAAAAGCGATCCGCGTGAAGTCGCTTCAGCCGTGGCCGCGGGCCGCGGTTTCTCCGTTCCGGGCGCGGCGGGCGCGATCGAACTGGAAAGCGAAGATGTACTCGTGGAATCGGTGTCGAAAGAAGGTACGGCCGGGGCCGAAGGCGGCGGTCTGCTGGTGGCCTTCGATACGCGCCTCACGCCGGCCCTGCTGGAGGAAGGCCAGGTGCGCGATCTCGTGCGCGCCGTGCAGGAACTCCGAAAAAAAACCGGATTGGAAGTTACCGATCGTATTCGCCTGGCGCTGCACGGTGCCGACCCGGAGCTGAACGCGGCGGTCGAAAAGTTTCGCGACTTCGTGGAGGCCGAGACGCTCGCGTCCCTGGTCGGCGGGGCTGACCTTGCGCTGAGCGCGTCCGGCCGGGCCGCGCTCGGCGGCGGGGGCGAGGTCTTGATCGAAAAAGCGCCGTAAGAACGGGTGCATTTCCGTAAATTGTGATGAAAAACCGCGACCCCAATCCGGGGGCATAAAAACAGGCTTGGCAGGCTTTCGCCAGCGTTGAATTCTTGCGCCCGGATTTTAGGGTCCGCCGGGAGTGGCAGTATCGTGAGTCGTTTTACACCCGCGCCGGGCGCGACGCGCGGGTCCCACCATCCGCACCGCAAGTCCGCGTCAGGGATTGAGCGGCCGTTCTTA
>CAZVZS010000013.1:62186-62733 GCA_964631535.1 uncultured Leptospiraceae bacterium | reverse complement strand
CCCGGAGTGGCCCTGGCGGGAGCGCGACGCCCCGACGCCCAGGGTGGGGCGAAGCGTTGAATCTCGCCGTCGCCGCGCAGGCGGTTACCCCCTACGTGCCGCATCAGACCCTGCTGGCCCTGCTGCACAACCAGGGAAATGTTCTCGAGCGTCGCGAGGATACGCGCGGCGGGGTGCTGTTCATCGACCTGGCCGGTTTCACTCCGTTGTCCGTAACCCTCGGCGAAATGGGCGCCCTGGGCCTGGAGAAACTCCAGGAGATCATGATGGATTACTTCACCCGTCTGATCAGTCGCATCCACACGTTCGGCGGTGTCGTATATCAATTCGCGGGCGATTCCATTCTCGTGGCCTTTCCCGCCAGCGCCGACGAGTCGGACGAGGAGTGCGCGCTGCGCGTGGGGGTGTGCGCGGAAGGCATCCAGCGCGAACTCGTCAGTCGTGGCGCGGTCCAGGCGCTCGGGCGCGAATTTACGCTTACCGCGCGGGTCGGCCTCGGGTTCGGTCCGTACAGTCGCATCTTACTCGGCGGGCCGGCGTACTGGCT
>CAZVZS010000013.1:31060-62145 GCA_964631535.1 uncultured Leptospiraceae bacterium | reverse complement strand
GCGGCTGTGCGCGGCGAAAACAGCGAAGGGCGGGCAGGTCGTCGTCAGCGCCGAATTCTGGGCGCTCCTGCCGCCCGCGAAACGCGGCGAAGACCTGGGTGGACCCTGGCGCATGGACAGCGCGGGCGCGGGTTTCGATCCGGGTAATCGTTATGATTTCGATTTCGCGCGCTACGATCCGGACCGGACGCTCGCGCTCAGTGAACGTTTGCTCAATCCCCTGCTGTTCACGAAATTTTCGACCGGGCACGCGGGCTTCATCGGCGTGTACCGCGAAATCTCCTGCGTCTTTTTGCGCTTCGAATGCGTAAAACGCGACCCGGCCGACCCGGCCTATTTCGATCAGATCAATCGGTACTACGAATTCATGCAGCGCGAATGCCAGAAGTACGGCGGCGCGCTCATCCAGACCGACCTTTCCGATAAGGGCAATTTGATTCTGATTTTGTTCGGCGCCCCGCGCGCGGCCGAGGACAAAGAAATTCTCGCGGCGCGGCTCTCGCTCGCGCTCGTGGAAGGCGGTCGTCAGTTTCCGTTCATCGATTTCGTCAAAACGGGAGTTACGACCGGTTTCGCGTATTGTGGCGATCTGGGCGCCCCGTTCCGCAAGGGGTACACGGTACTGGGGGAGGTGGCGAATCTGGCCGCGCGTCTGGCCACGTACAGCGACGAATCGGCGGTCTTCGTGGACGAGCGCACGGCCCGGCGTCTGGCGGCCGGGTTCGAGCTCAAACAACTGGGCCATTTCGCGTTGAAAGGTATCGCGGAGCCGGTCGGGGTCGCGGAAGTGAAAAGCGAAGTGCGCCGCCTGGCCGGCTTCATCGACCGGTATTCCGAGACCCTCGGCCTGCGGGCCGTGGAACTCGGCGAAATCCTGGCCGAATTCCGCGAGGCCGCCGCCGGGCGGGGCCGGGTCTGCGTGGTGACGGGCGAAGCGGGCATGGGCAAGTCGAAACTCGCCGAATCGTTTTTGTCGGAGATTGAGAAGCTCGGCGCGGACATCTATATCGGTTGCAGTTATTTTTACGAACGCAACACGCCGTTTTTTCCCTGGAAAGAACTCCTGGGTTTATTCTTTAAAATTTTCGATTCCGACGAGAACGACGAACGCCTGGAAAAAATCGCCGCGTGTTTTCGCGAAATCGGCGAGGACCCGGAACGCGTGCCGATCGTGGCCGAAATGCTCGGCATCCAGACCCATTCCGATCCGGACAGCGCCTGGACCGGGCCCAGAGAAAAACACGGCCGCGTGTTCCAGATCCTGTTCCATTTGATCGAACAACGCGCGCGCTCCGCCCCGCTCGTACTCTATTTCGAGGACGCGCACTGGAGCGACGAACTTTCCTGGGAGTTGATGGCCTTCATCGGCGCGCGCATCGCGAACCTGCCGGTGATGATGCTCGTCCTCATGCGCCCCGACCGCGAGATCCCCGACGCGATGCGCGAAGGCGATCATCTGCGTTTCATCCAGCTCGGCCAGCTCGACGACAGGGTGGCCCGTTCATTTTTGCGCAGCCGTTTGAATCTGGTGCGACCCGAACCCGCGCTGGAAGAACTAATCCTGGCCGCCGCCCGCGGCAATCCGCTGTACCTGGAGTCGATCGCCGCCTCTCTGGCTGAACAGGGTCATCTGGAGTCGCTCTCCGGCGGGGCGCGGCGACTGGTCAGTCCAATCGAGACGATCGAAATCCCCGGCTCCTTACAGGACGTAATCCTCACCCGGATCGACCGATTGGGCGAAAACGAACAGGTGCTTCTCAAAGCCGCCGCCGTGATTGGCCCGGCCTTCGCGCAGGGTACGCTCGAGGCGATTCTGCCGGAACGTTTCGGCGGGTTCGAAACCGAACCGGCGCTGAAGCATATGGAAGACCTGGGATTTCTGGAACGTTCCGGCGGCCGTCAGTACGAATTCAAGAACCTGGTCATCCACGATACCGCTTACAATACCCTGCTGCTGTCCACGCGCACCGAACTGCACCTGCGCCTGGCGAAGTACCTGGAGGAATTTTCGCCCGGGTACCTCAACGAAATGCCCGACGTGCTGGCCCATCATTTCATCGCCGGGGGCGACGAAGGGCGCGGCCTTGATTTTTCGCTCATGGCCGCCTGGAAGAGCAAGGCTCGTTTCGCGAACCGGGACGCGATCCATCATCTTGAAATCGCGCTTAAAATTCTGGAAAAACAAGAATTCGCGCATTTGAAATCGACGCTTGAGAAAACACGCGAGGAAATCGCCGGCCTGCAGCGCAAGGCGGGCAATTACGACCGGTCCATCGCGCTGTTTCTGGACATTCTCAAGGGCGAACTGCCAGCCCTCCACCGGGCGCAGTTGCAGATCGGCCTGGGACACGCCTACCAGGAGAAGGGCGTGCCCGAACTCGCGCGGGAAGCCCTGGAGACCGCGCTCGGGGTTCTGGGGCACGCACCGCCGCGCGGGAAATTCGCCACCGTCCTGCGTGTCGCCTGGGAATGGTGCTGGCATAAACTTTACAAACGTTTTCCGGGCCTGATTCGCCCGGTGAAAATGGAGCGCCAGGGCCATGCGGAGAAACAATCCTTCATCCTGATGATTCTGGCGCGGATTTATTTGTGGCAGGACTCCTGGTCCTTGCTCTGGGCGGTCATCGCGCGCGGGAACATCGCGCGGCGGCTGGGGACGCCGCAGGAACTGGCCTCCGCGTTTTACAACCTGGCGATGGTGAATCTGGGCCGCGGCAACTACGAACGATCCCGGCTCTACGTGGCCGAGAGTTCGCGCTACGCCGCTGAATCCGAAGACCCGCTGACCATGGCGCAGGCCCTGCAACTGGAAGGTACCGCCTGCCTTTACGAAAACAACGCGCCGCGGGCCATCGACTTTCACACGCGGGCCATTCGCGAACTTTCGCGCGTGGAAAATCAATGGGAGATGCTGACGTCCATGGGCGTCCTGGCCTTCGCGTACCGCCTGGCTTCCGATTTCGACTCGGCCATTCACAAATACACCGAACTCGGTCAGGTCGCCCTCGATTTAAATTCACTGATGCACCTGGGCTGGTCGTACGCCACCGGGTCGTTCTGCAAGTACCTGCTGGGCCAGCAGGATACCGAAAGTTTGATTTATGATATTCGCCTCGGCCTTAAGACCAGTCGTCGCGTGCAGGACAGTATGAATCAGCTGGCCGCGCTCGGTCATCTGGCCTGTATCGCCGTGCGCGCCCGGCGAGTGACCGAAGCCCAGGGCGCCGCTCGCGAAATTTTCGAACTGTCCGCGCGTTATACCGTCTTTCTCCCGCCGACCCTCCTGGCTCTGGTCGACGCGACCGAGGCGGCGATTTTCGTGGAAGAACAGGATCCCGGCGGGCGCCTGCGCGGTCCCATTCGCGCGGGTTTAAAACTCCTGGCGCGTTACGCGCGTTCGTTTCGGTATCTGGGCGGACCCGCTCTGCGCCTGAGCGCCCGCTGGACGGCGCATGAGCAGGGCCCCGCGCGCGCCGCGAACCTGTTTCGGGAAGCGATCCAGTTGCTGGAGCCGACGGTGAATCACTGGGAACGCGGCGTGGCGTTCCTGGACGCCGCCACTGTCCTGCCTGACCTCCGGGCCGAATACCTGGACCAGGCCGAACACATCTTTCGCCAGTACGATCTGCGCCCGGAACTGGAGCGTGTCCGTTTTTTGCGTGAATCGTGATCCGCCTGGCGCGGGGCAGGGGGTTGCCTGGAAACTTCTTTACCATTTCGGGCGGCCTGTTTTAATCGTCCCATGGCCAAACTCAAGCCCATCAAAAAAACAACGTTTCTGGAAGCCGTCGCCGCCGCGATTCAACACGAAAAAGACATGTTCGAATTTTACGAACGCAACGCGGAGTCACTGCCGGCCGGTCCCATCAAAGATCTTTATTTTGAGCTCGCCGCGGATGTGGACGAACATATCCAGATGATCAGCCAGTTGTATTCGCAGGTCAATGATGGCAGGGCCCTGCCCAATCTCAAGATGGTTTCGGAAGTTCATAAATTTCATTCCACATCGCTCAACATGATCATGCGCCGTCTGGATCGGAACAAGGGTAAGACCGCCGGCACTGACGAACTGGAGGCCTTGCGTCTGGCCTACCAGGAGCACGATGACGCGGCGGAGTTTTATCATAAGATCGCCGAAAAATTCAGAGACTCGAACCCGGATATTTTTCACCTGTTTTCAAAACTCGCTGGTTTTCAGGAAGAAAACCGCATGCTCCTGGAATCGTACGCCACGTACACGGCCCAGGGTTCCATGGCCGACAAACCCGGTTATTACTGGGAAGAAGAATCGAAATAAATCATGCGATTGTTCCCCTTTCGCGCGCTCCGGCCGGTGCCCGGGCGCGCCGCCGATATCGTCAGCGTTCCATATGACGTCGTGAATACCGAAGAGGCCCGCGCTCTTGCGGAGGGCCGGCCGCTTTCGTTTTTGCGCGTGGTCCGTTCTGAAATCGAACTGGCACCGGATCAGGATCCGTACGCGGAAGCGGTGTACACGCGCGCGCGGGACAATCTGGACCGGTACCTCACTGACGGGCATATGATCGCCGATCCCGAAAGCGCATTTTATATCTACCGGTTAAATATGGGCGCGCGGCAGCAAACCGGCCTGGTTTCCACCGCCGCGATCGACGATTATTTCGCGGGCCTGATCAAAAAGCACGAGTTGACGCGCGCCGATAAACAGCGCGACCGCACGCGGCATATCGAAGTAACCGGCGCCAATACCGGGCCGGTGTTTCTGACCTACCGCGACGCGGAAGAACCGGGACTCGCCCTGTGGATGGACCGGCACGCGGATCAGGCGACTCCGCTCTATGACGTGACCGCGGACGACGGAGTGCGCCACCGCGTGTATCGTCTGGCCGGCGCGGACGAAATCGAAACCCTGCGCTCCCTGGCGGCGAATCTGCGCGCCCTGTACATCGCCGACGGGCACCACCGCGCCGCCTCGGGCTGTGAGGCCGGTCGCCGCCTGCGCGAAATAAAAGGCCCCGGCACGGGAAATGAACCGTACAATCGACTCATGGTCGTCTCGTTCCCGGACCGGCAGCTCCACATTCTGCCGTACAATCGCGCGGTGAAATCCTTGAACGGGAATTCGCCGGAAATATTTTTAGAAAAAATTAAGGCGAAATTCGAAATCAGCGAAGGGGCCGGAGTGGGGCCGCGCCGGATGCGGATGTTTCTCGGCGGCCGCTGGTTCGGCCTCGTGGCGCGGGAGGCGACCTTCGCCGGGGCTGGCCTGATCGAGTCGCTCGACGTCTCCATCTTGCAGAGTCATTTGCTCGGACCCGTGCTCGGCATCGAAGATCCGCGTACGTCCGACCGAATCAGTTTCATCGGCGGAATTCGCGGCGAAGCCGAGCTGGAGCGACTGGTGGACAGCGGGGCGTACGCGGTCGCGTTTTCCCTGGCGCCCGTTTCTCTTGCGGAACTCATCCAGGTGGCGGACGCGGGCGAGATTATGCCGCCCAAGTCAACCTGGTTCGAGCCCAAGCTGCGCTCGGGCTTCGTCGTGCATCGTATTACTGAGTAAAACCGGCACCCGTTCAGAGCGGGGTTTTCACGGCTGGGCCCGTGCTTTTTCCTGGGCCCGCCCCCATGTTTTTGTTGCGATCCAGTCCGCTCCGCATGATCCTGCCTTTTATTTTACGGACAGGGTTTAGGACAATGGAAAAATACTCATTTCAAGAAATCAAAGACCAGGTGGTCATCGTCACCGGTTCGGGCCGGGGCATCGGTCGGGCCACGGCGGAATTGTTCGCCGCGCAGGGCGCGAAAATCGTCATCTCGGACATGGACCAGGACGTGTGCAATCAGGCCGCATCGGAAATCGCCGCGCTGGGCGTGGAAACGCTCGGCGTCGTGTGTAACATCACCAACCGCGAACAGGTCGACGCGATGATGCAAAAGGTGATCGATAAATTCGGTCGCATCGATTGCCTGGTGAACAACGCGGGCATCACCAAAGACGGGATGTTTTTGCGCATGAAACCCGAACAGTGGCAGTTTATCATCGACGTCAACCTGACGGGCACCTACAACTGCGCGCACGCGGCCATTCAATTCATGCGCAAAGAAAAAAAAGGCACCATCATCAATCTTTCCTCCATCGCGCGCGCTGGCAATCCCGGCCAGGCCAACTATTCGGCCGCGAAAGCGGGCATCGTCGGCTTCACCGCGGCCATCGGTAAGGAGCTGGCGCCCATGGGCATTCGGGTTAACGCCGTGGCTCCCGGTTTTATCGAAACCCGTCTGACGGACGCCATCCCGGACAAAATCGTCGACCAGATGGTGGGCATGATCCCCATGCGTCGCAAAGGTCTGCCGATCGATATCGCCCGCGTCATCCTCTTCCTGGCATCGGACCTTTCCGGTTACATGACCGGCATCACCATCGACGTGGGTGGCGGACTCGGCGGCCTGTAAGAGTTCATAGAGTCGTGGGCGCATCCGTGCCCCGCGGTCTCTCGTGTCGGAAGGAGTTCCTACAAAATTTTCGTGATCAGTCTGTCTTATCGCGTAGATTGTAGGAACTCCTTCAGCTTCTTTTTTCCAGCCTTTGCGCGGTCGTACCCGTTTTATTTTCACGCATCATCCCTTGTTTTCGCGAATTCGCGTGATAAGTCGCGTTAAGAGGCCGTGCCTGTCACACCTGCGTGTTATCATCCACGCGTGCGATACGACATCGTCACCAAAGTGTTGCTCGAAGCCGATCGTCGGACGATTTTGCGCGAATTGATCGGGATTGAGGCTGAGGACAGCGAAATACTCGACCAAATTCCCGGCGAAACGGTGAGTATTCGCAGCGTGGACTTCGCCCTGCGGCTGAGCCGCGGCCCGGACGAGGATATTTTATTACTTGAAATTCAGACGCGGTGGGAGGAGGAAAAAGTGCAGGCCCTGGTCGAGTACCGCTGTCGTTATATGCGCCTGTTCCCGGGGAGGCGCATTCTGCCCGCCATGCTCCTCCTGCTTCCGCATTCCGGGGCTTCTGGGCGTTATGTCGACGAATGCTTGACATTTCAATTCAGGCTCGTTAAACTGTGGGAGCTTGAGGCGGAACGATTCCTGGCGGGAAGCCCGGTACTTTTGCCGTTTGTGCCGCTCATGAAAGGCGGGCTGGACCGGCTGCCGGAGCTGGAACGAGCTCTGTACGATTCCCGCGAGGCACCGGAACGAAGAGCGGATTATTTATCGGCTCTGACGGTCCTGACCGGACTGAAAGACGCGGACGCGGCGCGCACCTTATGGTTGCGCAGGAGGGACATTATGATTGAATCACCGATTTACGGCCTTATTAAGGAAGAAGGTTATCGGGAAGGTATACAGAAAGGAATCGAAAAAGGAATCGAAAAAGGAATCGAAAAAGGCCTGCATTCCGGGCGCGTCGAAACCGCGCGCCGTATGCTCGCGCTCGGGTATCAGTTCGATGCGGTTTGCGACGCGGTTGGCCTCAGCCTCGATGAATTACGGCGAGCGGGGCTAGCCTGAGGGGCCCGTCCATGATCGGTTAGCTTTTTGCACTTACACCAGCATTTCGTCCGACCCGCCGCGCGAAACGACGATTTCGCCCGCGTCTTCCAGCTTGCGGATCACGTTCACGATTTTTTGCTGGCAATCTTCCACGTCTTTCAGGCGCACCGGGCCCATAAATTCCATGTCTTCGCGCAGCAGGGAGGCCGCGCGTTTGGACATGTTTTTGAAAATTTTTTCCTGCACTTCCGCGGCCACGGATTTGAGAGCCTTGCCCAGTTCCTGGGTGTCGACCTCGCGCAGGACGCGCTGGATGGCCCGGTCGTCGAGCAGCACGATATCCTCGAACACGAACATTCGTTTTTTGATTTCCTCGGCCAGTTCGGGGTCTTCTTCTTCCAGCGCCTCGATGATCGTCTTTTCCGTGCCGCGGTCGACCATGTTGAGGACTTCCACGACTACGTCCACGCCGCCCGTCGTGGCGAATTCCTCGGTCGCCATGGCCGATAGTTTGCGTTCCATGACCCGTTCGACTTCGCGCAAAACTTCCGGTGAGACTCGTTCCATCTGCGCGATACGTCGCGCCGTATCGGCCTGGATCTGATGGGGCAGGGCCCCCAGAATGAGTGAGGCCTTCTGGGGATCGAGATAACAGAGCAGCAACGCGATCGTTTGCGGGTGTTCGTTCTGGATGAAGTTGCGAATGTTCGCCGGATCGGCGCGGCGCATGAGGTCGAAGGGTCTGGTCTGAATGCCTGATGAGAGTCGGTTGATGATGTCGATGGCTTTCTGTGTTCCCAGGGCTTTTTCCAGCACGTCGCGCGCGTAATCCAGTCCGCCGCGGGTGATGAACTCCTGGGCCATCATCAACTCATTAAATTCGTACAGAACCTCCTCCCGGGTTTCCGGGACGACTTTATCGAGTCGCGCCATCTCAAACGTGAGCGTTTCCACCTCGCTGTCGTTCAACTGGGCGAGAATCGTGGAGGCCACGTCGGGCCCGAGGCAGACCAGGAAAACGGCGGACTTCTGTCGGCCGGTCAGATCGGATTTTTTGCGCGCCATGTATCTCCGGCCGGCAAAGCCGGCCCGATCAGAAAAAAACCGGTGGCGAAACGGGCGAGCCCTGGTGAAGGGTCACGGAAGGGCCGCCCGTACCGTTTGATTGGAGTAACAACTCCGCAGGGGTTCAGGGGGAAGCGGGAGGGGCGCGACTGAAACGTTGTGGTCCGAACATGCCGGAGTCACAATCGTCGGGATCGTATTGAACCGTGGTCTGGCCGAGAAAAGCGGGAGAGGCCGGGCCGGCGAGTTCCCAGGCGAAAATGGATGGCTGCGCCTTGAAGGCGGATTCGTTGCGGTCGCTGGATTTGACACCGATGGCTGCGAAGATGGGTGCGGCCGCTTCCAGGTGGTGGACCGGCCCCTGTTCGACGGCGGCGGCGGACGCGACCGGAAAAACCAGCGCGCAGCAGAAAAAAAACACCGCGATCATGCGCGGGTGGTACAGCACCATGGATTCCATTTCCGGCCGGGTCAGACAGAACTCGATTTTAAGATGAGTTCTTTACAAACATCGACCGCGCCAAGAAAAAAATTTTTTTCCCGCCCGGAACCGGCCCGGCGGGGTTTTTCAAATGGCAACGGACCGCTGGCCTGATCGCTGTAAAACGGCAGGCGGTCAGGTTTTACGCAAACCAGTGTTTCAACGATTCGGCGGCTCCCGGTGCCCATGGGCAGGGCTGAAATTTTTTCCGGGGCAAAGTACCGTAAGTCCATCGCTTCCCCGTCCAGGGGATTCAGTTCGCCCCCGGTCACCTTCGCGAAAAAAACAATGGCGATGTAAAGGACTTTGTCGCCGTTCGGGTAGCGTACGAAGAACTCCGGCCCGCCGAAGACACCTGCCAGGTTTTCGATTTCGACGACCAGGCCGGTTTCTTCGTACGCTTCGCGGCGCGCGGCCTGGGCCGGTTCTTCGCCCGGATCGATCGCCCCGCCCGGTAAAATCCAGCGGTGGACTTCCGCGTCCTGAATGAGCAGAATATGGCCGGCCGCGTCACGAATGAGACATCCCGCCGAGGGCAGAAACAAAAGATCGTCGCCGACTTTTGCGCGAATTTTGCGGATGAACGCGGAGGCGGCCACGGCCTACTCGTCCGGGTCTCGCGGCGGCAGGCCGGAGCTGTTCGGGTTCACGACCGGCTGGAACGCGGTTTTGCGGCGTTGTTCTTCGGCTTTCACTTTCTGGGCGTATTCTTCCATGGCTTCCTCGCGGAAAAAACGCTGCGATGAAAATCGTGGTTCGTTTTTTCCCGGCTGGATGCGCGTGAAGGTACCGTCCGCGTGAATGCGGCGCGCGTTGTGGTTGTCCTGGAAGGTCTGGTCCAGGATGTGAATCACCTCGGCGCGCAGATCCGGGTCGTCAATCGGAAACATAATTTCCACGCGCCGGTTCAGGTTGCGCGGCATCCAGTCCGCGGAGCCCAGGTAAATCGCGGGGTTGCCCCCGTTCTCGAAATAAAAAATGCGGCTGTGTTCCAGAAAACGCCCGACGATGGAAATTACCGTGATATTTTTACTCACGCCTTCAAGTCCCGGACGCAGGCAGCAAATTCCGCGCACGCCAAGTTCGATTTGAACGCCGGCCCGCGCGGCCCGGTACAGCAAGAGAATCATATCCGGGTCCACCAGGGAATTCAGCTTCAGGCGCAGGCGGGCCTTCTGGCCGGCGGTGGCGTTGGTGATTTCGCGTTCGATCAATTTCGTCAGGGTTTCGCGTAAATTCACCGGAGCGGCGGCGATGCGGTTCAGGCGCGGAACGTCCGAATAACCCGTCAGCGCGTGGAAGAGATTGGTCACGTCCTGGTTGATTTCGGAATCGGCCGTGATCAGGGAAAGGTCGGTGTACAGTTTGGCCGTACCCGGGTTGTAGTTGCCGGTGGACAGGTGTACGTAGGAGCGCACCCCGTCGTTTTCGCGCCTGATGATCTGGAGCATCTTCCCGTGAATTTTCAGGCCGACCAGCCCGTAGACCACGTGGATGCCGTGTTTTTCCATCTCCTTGGCCCAGAGGATGTTGCGTTCCTCGTCGAACCTGGCCTTCAGCTCCACGAGCACGGTGACCTGTTTGTCGTTTTCGGCGGCTTCGATGAGCGCCTTCACGATCGGGCTGTTCCCGCCCGTACGGTACAGGGTCTGTTTGATGGCCAGGACCTTGGGGTCCTGCGCGGCGAAAACCAGCATGTCCACGACGGTCTGGAATGAGTCGTACGGATGATGCAGTAAAATGTCTTTCTTGCGAATGGTCGAAAAAATACGATCCGGGCTTTCCAGTTTCACGGCGTTGCGCGGCAGAAACGGAACGTCGAGCAACTCCTTCATGTCCTGGGACATGAAGTAAACGTCCATCAGATCCTTGAGATTGAGGATGCCGGGTCGTTCGTACAGCTCCATCTCTTTTAAATCGAGTTGCGCGCGCAGAAAATCGCGCACGTTATCCGGCATGCCCGAGCGATAGTTGAGGCGCACGGCTTCGCCCCAGCGGCGATTTTTTAATTCGCTTTCGATGGTGGAGAGTAAATTGTCCGACACGACTTCGTCGATTTCAATGTCCGAGTTGCGAGTGATGGTGAACCCGTGAATACTTTCGACCGAGGTGCCGGTGAACAACTCATGGCAGTGCAGTTTGATAATTTCTTCCAGGGGCAGGAGGCGCCGGGAAAAGGGCCCGCCCGGTCTGGGCTGCGGAAGTTCCAGGAAACGCGGCACGACGGACGGGACCTCCACGACCGCGTAAATGAACTCCGACTCGTTTTTTCCGCGCGATTTGCGTCGTAACGTAATGGCCTGGTTCAGTCGGCCGTTCGTGATGTGCGGGAACGGGTGGGCCGGGTCGATCGCCATGGGCGTGAGGATGCGGTGCAGTTCTTTTTCAAAAAATTCCTTCGCGAATTTGCGATCGTCCTTGCTGAGGATGCTGTGATCGTCGATGATTTCCAGGCCGTACGTTTTCAGGCCCGTCGTGATTTCGCGCAGGGCCCGGTACTGGAGGTTCACCATATGGTGCACCTGCTGCGAAATCACCTCGAGCGTTTCTTCGGGCGTGCGGCCGTCCATCTGGATTTCATTGACCTCAGACGCGCTGACCTGCTTGAGGCCGGCCACGCGGACCATAAAAAACTCGTCCAGGTTGGATTCGGTTATCGATAAAAACTTGAGGCGTTCGAGCAGCGGGTTGTCTTTGCGAAAGGCCTCTTCCAGCACGCGAAAGTTGAACTGGAGCCAGGAGATTTCGCGGTTGAAAAAAAGATCGAAATTATCCCGGGTAAGACTGCCCGCCGGCTTGCGGGAGGTGGAGTTCCCGGTGCCTCTGCGCGCGCCGGGCCCGCGGGGATCGTGTTTCAGGGCCATCGGCTATTTTCCGTTCAGAATGACTTTATGAATCAGGTCGGTCTCTCGTTCCTGGAAACTGTCCAGAAATGGTTGCATTTTTTTAATTTCGCGACTCAGGTTGTACCCCGCCTCCATCGTTTCCACCAGGGACATGGCCCCCACCAGGGAAGCGGCGACTTTGATGGGCGCGAGCACGAGCTTGATGAGCGGTAACTTCGAAAGTGAAAAAAAGAACTGAAGCGATTCGACCACCATGGTGACCTGCACGAGGCGGTCTTCTTTACGGCCGACCGCGGCGATGGCTTTTTCCAGATCCGACCGGGTCAGGCCGGCCGCGGCCGGCTCCGGCTTCCCTTTCAGTGGACCGGCCAGCAGAGTTCGGGCGGTGTCCAGGTCCAGATCGTCGGTGAGTTTATTGAGCTGGACGAGTTTATGGATATTGGCCGTCATTTCAGGGCCGGTCACCGATTTGAGCTTTTCGTACAGGCTGTCCAGGGCCTGGTCACGTGCCTCTTTATTAGGCGGCGCGTACAGGTGATCTCGAAAGAACGTGGGAATGTTCTGGTATTCTTTCTGGGAGATGAAATCCGCGTAAGTTTCCTGAAGCCGGTCGATCATCAATTTGACGACCAGGTTCATGGCCTCTTTTTCAATCGGCTCCACAGGAGAACTGGAATTTAAAAGGGCGTTCTCTGACAAGAAAAAACCCCTTAAAAACGGGGCCCTGGCGGGCCCGAAATTTTCATAAAACCCCTGAAATTTCCGGTCCGGAGTCGGGTATAAAAAACTTAACGATCCTGCCGTCGGTAGGAAATGCGCATGGGCGAGTAACGTTTTTCGCGCAGGCGTTCTTCCAGCGTTTCAAGATTTTGTGGTCGGTCGGTTTTCCCAACCCGTACGGCGAATTTTCCGCCGGATCGGTAGACGTACGGTGTGAAACCATGGCGCTTGAGCGAACCGGCCAGTCGAAACGCTGAATCCCGATCCGAATACGACCCGAGTTGCAGCGAGTATTCCCGGTCCGGTCCCGCGCCGGCCGGGTTGCTGGCAGGCGGAGTCTGGAGTTTTTTCTGGTCCGCGGGGCCGGGGCTCACGTTACGCAGGGCGACGGTTTTTTTCCCGGATTCCTGGGGTGTCGCGACCGGTCCTGTTTTCGGTTCCGCGGCTGCCCTTCCGGCCGCCGTTTTCCGATCCTGGGCCGCGGTCGAACGTGATCGTTCAAACGAAAGTCGCGAGGGCTCGCGGTTCTTGAGCCTGGTCTGGCTGTTCGCGGCCAGGGAGTCGCCGATGGATTTTTTGGACTGTGTGTTTTCGGGAGCGGTTCTGTTCGCTGGAAGGGGGCGTTCAGTTTGAGCCGGATTCGAATCCGGTCTGCTTTCTTTACGATTCCGGCCGGCCTGAGCGGTCTGGGTCCGCTTCTGTAAATTCAGGGATGATCTTTCTTTGCGGGCCGGGGCGGCCGGCTCTTCTTCCGGAGCAATGCGCGGCAGACGACCGGGAGCGGTCGTCTCACCGGGTTGTCCCATCGTGGCCGCGTTGTCCGGAAGTGCCGGTTGAACCTGGGCGTCCAGGCCGGGTTCATCCTGGCGCACCGGATGGTCTTCCGGCAGGCCGGCGATGTCCGTTGGATTTATACCGGATTCGCCAGCGTCACCGGCGTTTTCGGATTTATCCTCAGCCGGCAGGCCCATCAGATCCTGGTAGGAAAGTGCTTCGACGCCACCCGGTCCCTGCGCCCGACCGAAACGAAATCCGGTCGCGTAGGCTACGCAGATCAAACCGACAAATAAAACGGTCAGGATAAAAATACGATTTCGATCCAGATTAATGATGTAAAAAGTTCTTCGTTTCACGGCGCTTCTTCTCGCTGTCTTGCCGACGTAATCGTCCGATACAGCTCGCGGACCTGTTCGTTCAGTTCTTCCAGTCCGCGGTCGTTCCTGAGTATCACATCGGCGCGTTTTTCTTTTTCCGAAAGCGGAATTTGGGCGGCTTCCCGGCGCCGCCAACCGGCCTCGTCCCAGTTGCTGCGTTCTCGCACCCGCTGGAACCGAACCGTTTCCGGAGCGCTCACGACGACCACCAGGTCGAAGTCCTGTTCGAGCCCCGCCTCAAATAAAAGGGGCACATCGTATACCAGGATTTCGCCCTTCCCCAGCGCGGCGCGAGCTTCCCGGTATCGTTCCCGAACTCCGGGATGAATCAGAGCCTCCAGCGCGCGTTTCCGCTGCGGGTCACGGAACACGATGTTCGCCAGGGTTTCCCTTGAAATCGCCCCGTCCGTTCCAATAATTTCCGGTCCAAATTCCCCGATCAACGAGTCGCGCAGAGCTGCGGAATGCAGGACCGCATGGGCTTCCTGATCGGCGTCCAGCAACCGGGCGCCGCACCGCGCGAATTCGCGGCCGGCGGCGGACTTCCCGGAGCCGACCGCGCCGGTAAGCCCCACGGTGAAGCCGGGCCCTTTCCAGACGATACGGGGGATTTCCATCGCGGTACGAGTTTCCAGACCTGGCGGGGAATGTACAGGATTTTTTTGGAACCCGTCTCAAAACCGCCAGGTGATGATGCCCGGAGATTTTGCGGGGAGCCCAAAAATTCCCTTGCAAAGGCCCCCGCATTCGTCTGTTATTCCTGGTATGACCCCGGGCACCTGGAATGTAGCGCGTACCACACGCCTGACACTCTGCGCGGTGATTTTTATGAGCGCCGCCTGCGCCCGATTTGACGCGGATGGCAGTTACCTCGGGCTGCTGTTAATCGGCGGCTCCTCCGGCGGCGGAGGTTCGGTCGCCAGCGTTTTACCCTGGGCCAGCAGCCAGTATCAGTACCGTCGCAAGATTGTATTCGGAACCGCGCACACGGCTCTGGAACAATATCATACCGTCATGCTGACTGTGGATACGCGCACGAGTTCCACGAATGTCTCCCTGGCCAGCGGGAATGACGTGCGCGTTTATTTGCAGAAGACGGACGGGACCGCGACCGAACTGGACCGCTACGGGTATAACTGGAATACGGCGGCCACACAAATCGATTTTCGCCTGCCTGAAGCGCTCGCGGCCAATTTGAACGAACCGACCGATGGATCGTATTATCTCTACTATGGAAACGCCGCCGCCGGAACCCCGCCCGCCACCGAGATGAATGTATACTGGTTCGCCGATTTTTTCGATCGCGCGGACAGTTCAACCCTCGGCGGTTCCTGGACGGAATGGAGCGCCGCGAGCGCCGACCCGGCCATTGTTTCCGGCCGGCTGGAACTGGACGGGAACAATGGCATCTGGGAATCCGGCGGGCGGCACGATTTCCCGCTCGGGAGTCTCACGCGCGATTTCGAACTCGCGTTCGACTGGCGCATCGTCGGCAACGCCGAGGCCATCTGGTGTTATTCCCTGAACATCGGCAACGGCGCGACCATGGTCGACAACGACGCCACGACCGGCGTCGGCGTCGGTCTGTACTTCGGCGAAGGCAATGCCGGGGCTCAGTTCAGTCCGAACAATACGTACAATATGGATTACGATCTGAACACGACCGCCAACCAGCTTGAGTCGGGCATCATCACCGACGCTTCGGGGTACACCGTCATCGCGGTACGCGTCCTGGCCGATGTGGGCGCCAGCACCTTCGATTACTACCGCGACACCACGCTGCGGCGCGCGGGAAATTCCTTCGTCAACGCCGGGGCCACGCTCAGTCGCATTCGCATGGGCGAGAGCGAATACAACGGAACCCAGCCCGCCATGGCTTACGATAACGTGAAAATTTTTTACCGGGTGGCCGACGATCCTGAAATGGCCGTGCAGAGCGAAGAAACCGAATAAATCGCCCGTGCGCGTGAATTCCGGGGCGCCTCCGCGCTGGCGCGCGGACCGCGCTCTCGCCTTAAAAGGCTGACGCCTTTACCGGCTCGCTCGCTGGCGCGGGAAATCGCCAGGTTTTTTGTTGACCGCTCCCTGGCGGGGCGTATGTTTCTGGTCATGTTTCGGTCTCCCGCGCGGCTCAGCGCCCCGCTTTTCGTATTCTGCGCGCTGACCCTTTTCGCGCCGCTTGTCGCGGGACCGCTCACCGAAGAACAAAAAATCCAGGCCCTTTTAGAAGCTGTCGAAACTTCGGGCGTGCAGTTCATCCGCAACGGAACCGCGTACGGTGGGAAAGAGGCGCGGTCGCATCTGGAATTGAAACTTTCGCGCGCGGGCGGCCGGATCAAGACGGCCGAACATTTTATCGAGTATCTGGCGACGAAATCATCCATGACGGGCGCGTTGTAATACGTAAAGTTACCGGACGGGAAACAGGTTCCCTCCGCGGAGTGGTTGCGGGCAGTTTTGAAAAAAATCGAACAGTGACCGCGGGCGGGAACGAAGTATGCGGATTGGAATCATGGGCGCCGGATCGATCGGCTGTTACCTGGGCGGTTCGTTGTTATTAAAAAGTAACGAGGTGATCCTGGTCGGCCGCGCTTCCCTGGGCGCCGACGTGCGCAAGTCCGGATTGAAAATATCCCGGATGGACGGCCGGCCCGAGCAGGTCGCCCCGCAATTGATCGATTTCGCGGAACACGCGTCCGCGCTCGCTCCGTGTCGCACCGTTCTTGTTACGGTGAAAACGCCGGCCACCGCCGAGGCGGCCCGGGCCATGCACCCGGTCATCTCGCCCACGGCCACGGTGATCAGTTTTCAAAATGGAATTCGTAACGCGGAAATTTTACGAACGCACCTGCCGGGGCGTACGGTCCTCGCGGGGATTTTCAGTTTTAACGTAAAACGCTTCCCGCCCGTCACGTTTCACCAGGGCACAACCGGCCCGCTCGTAATCGAAAAACCCGCGAAAGAAAACGCCCGGGTCAGGCTGGATATGGTGGCCAACGCCCTGCGCGCGGCTGGCTTCCAGGTCCTGATCCGCGAGGACATTCTCCCGCTGCAATGGGGCAAACTGATTCTGAACCTGAACAACGCCGTGAACGCCCTGGCCGGCGTGCCCCTGCGCGAACAACTATTACAACGGCCCTACCGTCTCGTGCTCGCGCGCGTAATGAACGAGGCGCTCGGCGTGTTAAAACACGCCGGCATCAAACCGGGAGCGCTCGATTCCCTGCGGCCATCGCTCGCGCCGAAAATCCTGCCGCTGCCGAACTGGCTGTTCGAACGAGTCGCTTCGCGGATGATTCGCATCGACGAAAAGGCCCGGTCGTCCATGCAGGACGATCTGGAGGCCCGCCGGCCGACCGAAATCGATTTTCTCAACGGCGAAATCGTGACCCTTGCCGCGCAGCAGGGCCTGGAAGCGCCGGTGAACGCGCGGATCGTCGAACTAATTCGTGAGGCGGAAAAAGCCCGCGCGGGTTCACCGCGTTTTTCGGGCGAGCGGCTGCTTGAACTCATTCGCCAGTAATAAAATCGAACGATTCTTCGCGAAACGGCTCAGCGATCGACGTGTTCGTCCACGGGGTCTTCGAGTTCAATTTCGTCCGCGGTCAAATCAGGGACGAGGTCATCCGCGGTCTGCAACTGTAATACATCATGGCCGCGGTCAAGGATTCGCCCGCGCTGGATGAGCTGTTCCACGGTGGCCGGGCTGCCGCCGGTCCAGAGCGCGACGGTTTGCGCGTCGTCCCGCGTGAACTGACCGCCCTCAAACTGACGCGCGATTTCTTCCAGGATACGCAGTTGAATGGGGGTTACGACCAGATACAACTGCTGGGGAGAGACGACCAGCAGGCCCGCCGCCGTCAATTCGTCCAGGACGGCGCCAGGCTGGCCACACCAGTGCGCGGCGGCCATCGCTTCTTTTCGGCTGAACGAGCCGTTGTTGTAAAGCCAGACAAGTCGTTCATATACACCGGCCTGGGAAGCGTTCATCATTTACCGGATTAGACGAAATTCTTACGATCCCGAATAACAAAAATTACGACTTCGAACCGATCTCAGACAGGCCGCCTGGCATGAACTCCCGGCCATGCCTGGCGGCGATTTAACGCAGGCCAAGTTCGTTCATCTTATAGAGCAATTTGCCCCGCGTTATGCGCAACATGGCCGCGGCCCGGGAACGATTGCCCTTGCTGGCCTTGAGCGTATACGAAACGAGTTCACGCGCGTAATCGCGCATGAGACCCTCAAAATCAAGCGATGCCGGTTCGTGGGGAAACATGCTCCGCGCCCGTCCCCGACCCGATGTTCGTCCGCGCGGGGCCTGAAATTCCGCGGGCAGGTCCGATTTCTGGATCACCGTTCCTTTCGCCTCCGCGAGGGAGCGAATGACGCAGTTTTCCAGTTCGCGAATATTTCCCGGCCAGGCGTACGCCAGAAGGTTTTCCAGGGCATCTTCCGCGAAGTCCTTGCGTTCAAGGTGCAGGGCCGCGGCGTATCTGTCAAGCAGGTGTTCCACCAGCGCCGGGATTTCCTTGCGCCGTTCGCGCAGAGGCGGCAATTGAATCCGATTGACGCTGATCCGGTAATAAAGGTCTTCTCGAAATTGGCCGGCGCCCACCATCGCTTTCAAATCGCGATGCGTCGCGAAGACGAGGCGACAGGCGGCGCGCAGCGGCTTGCGCGCCCCGATCGGCTGGTACGTACGTTCCTGGATGAGTCGCAGAATCTTCGGCTGGATGTCCATGGGCATTTCGCCGATTTCGTCGAAAAATAAAACTCCGTCGCCGGCCTGTTCGATGAAACCGGCGTGATCGCCGGTGGCACCGCTGAAAGACCCGCGCGCGTGGCCGAACACCTGCGACTCCCAGAGCGCGACGGGGATGGCCGCGCAGTTCACCGCCACGTACGGTTTCTCTTCGCCGGTTCCTTCGTGGTGCAGAAGCCGTGCGAAAAGTTCCTTGCCCGTTCCGGTTTCGCCCTGGATCAGAGTGGGCAGGTCCAGCACGGCGATCTGACGCGCCTTTTCCACGATGCTCGCGAAATCGTCGCTGGCGAAGATTAACGACCCGCTGCCCAGACGGATTTTTTGCGCCGTATGTGGTTGCAGACCGGAAGCGGCGACGCGCCGGGCCGGGTCCCAGGTTCCGCGCGCGCTGATCGCCTTAAGTTCATCGATGACGGCGTTGTTGCGCAGGGCCATGGCGAAAGCCGGGCGGGCATTTTCCAGCATCGTAATTTCGCCGCTGAAGTACGGCAATCCGTCCGACTTCGGGCCGAGAAAAATAATACCCCAGACCTCTGACTGGAAAATGAGCGGAATGAACACGCAATACCCTTCCGCCTGGAAGCCCTTGATGTTTTCGCGCAGGCGCTGGATGATCCGTCCGTACCTGCGCGCGATCGGCGAACCGGCCGCCAGGGCCCCGGCGAAAGGCGGATCGAAACCTTCTTCCAGTAGAAAAATCCGATCAATTTCATCGGCGAACGCCCGGGGCAGCTTGACGCGCAAAAACGGAACCCTGTCCCGGATCTGTTCGGTGCGCAGCCGGGGGGAAGGCGGGCCGAAGTGGCGGATGCAGGGGTTGCGCGCGCGGTCGGCGGTCACCAGAAAGCTACGTTCGAAGGCGAGCACGCGAAACATGTTCTGTAAGATGATCTCGAGCAGAGATTCCTGGCTTTCGCCGACGTCCTCCATGCCCTGCAACTCCTGGATGTAGCGCGATAAGGTTCTGAGATTGCGGTGTACGTTTCTATAGAAGAGAAACGTGAGCGGTACTTTCAGGTACACCACATGCAGGATGCCCACGAAGGTCAGAACGCAGATGGCGCCCAGGTAAACGAAGTAGGTGCTGATCACGTATCCGGCCGTGCGCGCCATCCAGGCCGCCAGGGCGGCCACGAGGACCGTACTGCCGAAATACAACAGCGCCCGGCCCATGATCCGTTTCATATAAATGATGGGATTGGCGGCCACGCAGAACCCGGCTCCCAGTCCAATTAATCCGAGGGTCGGCCGCCAGAGGCAGGCGACCCCGGTGATCGTGCCCGCCAGGGTGCAGCCGTAGATCAGGAGCAACGAGAACCCGAAGCTCAGCAAAAACGCGGAACGGAGCATCCGAAAACGAATCCCGACCCAGCGCTGGCCGAAAACGAACGAGAGTCCACCGAGGCCGTACACGATGGGGGTAACCAGAAGGTCCGGGTCCCCGCTCTTAAAACCGTTTCGATACGTAAGGGTACAATCGATGACGAGCCAGGCAATGGTGCTGGCCGAAAGCGCCACGAACGGAAGACGCGCGGGGGAACGCCTGGCCCAGGCGAAATTATATAGGAATATTACGATTACTCCCAGCGGGGGCAAAAACGCGGCGATGGATACGATGAGCCCGGGTAACATCAGCGCAAGGGGGTAAGCGCGCCAAACAGAAGCAAGCAATTTCGTATTCCAGGTCTTTTTTTTGCGCGCGACCGCGCGCGGAATGAGCCGCGCGGTGTTCCTGTTCGCATCTCAGTCACAGGCCGCGATCAAACTGCCGGGATTGACGGCGCGGATACTGTCAAAAACCTGACACCCGCGTTCTGGGCACTTCCGGCGGGCCTCACCGGTGTCAGTTTTTCGACAGTGGAATTAAATGGCGCTGTCAGTTTTCCGACAGCCCTCGTTTCCCGTCCCTGGCAGCGGGATCATAAACTTTTTTTACTTCTGGCGTTTTTCGACCTCTGCCTCTGGATTGCCGCAATCTGGCGAATCTCGGCATTTCAGGCCGGAGCCGCGCGCCGGTCGCGAAAAACATAATCGCATCGACCCTGGTACGGAACTTGCTCCCTTCGCTCTTGATGAAAAACTAAAATTTTTTATCGAGGGAAGGGTGTCATGTTTTCAAAAACTAAAAAAACCATACTGAGTGTACGGGGGGAACGCTCCGGACACGGGCCACGAACGTTTCGAACCGTGATTAGTCCTGGAGTAATAACCCTGGGAGTCGCTTTTCTGCTGGGCGCGACCTACTGCGTCGGCAATGGCGGGCCCGGCAACTCCGGTGATCCAGGTTCAAGCGATCCGAATTGTGATCAGGGGATCGATATGACGGCCGGCGGGCCGGGGCAGTTGCCGACTCCGATTTTTCCGAACGGAACATCCGATGTTCAACCGGTCGAGGATGTCGACCAGGATAATGGCCTGATCTCACTGCTGTATCCGGGCCTGGACACGACCACGGACGAGTTTTACCCGGACCTGCCCTGCGATCCGTCCATCGGCGGTGATCCACCCCCGACGGTGCCCGCTCCGACCGCGGATGAAACCGAAGCGGAAGATTTCCTGGCCGATTACGAAGACAACTACGGGAAAACCCTGGTCACGAACCTGACGCTGAATCCGCTGCCCGCCGTCGGCCAGATCCCAAATCTGCCGCCGAACACGGGCTGCACGATCACGACGACGCAGATGAGTTTCATCAAAGGCGCTCCGCCGACCCAGGTCACCACGAACGTGGAATGCGACGACCCGGGCTTTCTGCAATCCGGTCAGCCGTTCGAAGGGCGGGATATCATCTATGTTCACGGTCTCGCGTTCGAACATTTAACGGCGCGGATTTCGGCCCTTGCCAACGGCTATGATCACGGATCTTTGCGCAACTGGCCCGCCGATTCGTCCGAGTTTTTGAATGCGAGTACCTACTACCGGAATTTCGCGGAGGACTATTGGGCCCCGCATATCCAGGAACACCTCTTTGATCCGGTCAATCCTGCCAATCCGAACGGTGGCTGGCAGTGGACTTCGAGCGATAGTTCGCCTGTGTACATCCCCAAGTCCAATCGGTATCTGATCGTAGCCTGGTCTTCCAATCAAACGCTCGAATACGCGATGCACGCTTTCCTGGACCAGGTCCAGCGCGCGATCGCTTACAACACGAACGTGATCACGCCACCGACCTCGCCCATGTCGCCTTCGTTCACGGGATCGCCCGCCATGGTGCGGCCGTTCTGTTCGAACGGCTGTATCGTCATCACGCACTCCACGGCGGGGCTCATCGTACCGGCGGCGCTTTCGCTGGCGAACACGGGATTTTACGGCACCGGCGGCCAGCAGATCGTAAATAAAATCCGGGTGCATGTTTCCCTGGCCGGGGCCCAATCGGGGAGCCGTCTGGCGACGGTTGCTCTGGCCGCGGCGAACGCCGTGTCGGTGGCCATGGCGGTACCTTCGCTGATCTGCCAGGCGCTCAACGATCTCCTCAATCTACCGAACGCCACGGCGTTTCCACTCGCGTTCGTGAACAACAGTATCCTGCGCGACCTCATCCCGGCCGTTTCACAGGGAGTCTGGGGCCCGGTCGTGGAGGCCTCACCGGTGAAAACGGTTGCGATTCCCGGGTCACATCCCACCGGAACGTACGTTGCCACGGGGATGCTTCTGCCAGGACTGGACGACGGTGTCGTAACGATGAATTCGGCCTGCGGGAACCCGTTGAATGTGCAGCCCGGCCTCCTGGCGCCCAGCGGGTTTATTCCGACCAGCCAGATCAAAGCGTTCAATATGGGCCTTCCTTTTCCGAGGGCCGCGAAGCTCTGGTACAACGCTCACAATCGCCTGGCGCTCACGCCGGTCGGTTACCTGGCCGGTCCCTGCACACCCTACCTCGATGCGACCGGGATGGTCATGCCGGTGCTGCTTTCGATGAGCGGGTCTCCGTTGTACGATTCGCGTAAACGGTACAATAACCATTTTTCGTTCGTGCAGTCCGGCGCCGAACATTCCTACAACGGCAGTAACGGCGGGTCGGGTAACAGCAGTAATCCCTTCCCGAGCACGCAGAGCGCTCCCGCCGGCAACATCCGCGAGTACCGCACCTACATCGGGGTGGCCAGTCAGGAAGAAACGAGCGCCGTGACGAACGCGGCCATCTACCAGCAGTTCGCGGACGGCAGTTACCTGGTGCATCCCTCGTTCGGATACCAGACGCGCGAAATCGTACGCGGGCGTAAGATCGCGTTCAAAATCTTCGGAAACTGGGTCTCCCGCTGGATCTGGAAACGTACCTATCACGTACTGGATAAGTGGGAACACAAACAGAGCGCGAACTTCGCCTACGAATTCGTCTCGCGTCACTGAGTTTTTCCTGAGCGCGTTCTAAATTATAAAAAAAATAAACTAACCGACGCGGGCCGCATGGGTCCGCGGCGGGGAAGGAGTAAGTTCATGTTGAGAAAAGAACATTTCGATTTCGTTCGGATGGCCTGCGCGGCGTTTCTGATCGGATGCGCGGGGGCGGCCTGTACCAATCCCGGTTCCGGCGGCCCGACAGCCGGCGATCCGGACTGCGATGAAGCCGCGGTAATGAGTTCCGGCGGAGCGGGCCAGATCCCAACGCCGATTCTGCCGCCCGGCGCCACGGATATCGAAGGGCCGGAAGACGTCGACCAGGACAATGGCCTGATCTCCGTGCTCTATCCCGGCCTTGATACGACCACCGACGCGTTTTATCCGGATCTGCCCTGCGATCCTTCGATCGGCGGGGGACCCACCACCGGCCGATCCAGTGCCGACGCAGGACGAGATCGACGGGGACGACTTTCTGGGAGACTTCGAGGATAACACCGGCAAGACCCTTGTCAAATCGCTCAATTTAAATCCGCTGCCGGCGGTGGGTCAGATCGCTGCGCTGCCGCTGAATACCGGTTGTTCCATCACGACCGTGGAACCGGCCCTGGCCAAAGGCGCTCCGCCGACGACCACCACCACAAACGTCGAATGCGACGACGAACGTTTTTTGCAATCAGGACAACCCTTCGAAGGACGCGACGTCATTTACGTCCACGGCCTGGCGCTGGGCCACCTCAAGAACTGGATGGGTAATTATTCTCCCGCGCACCAGCTCTGGCCGGGCGGTAGCTCCGAGTACCTGAACGCGGGCGGTTACTTCCGCACTTACGCCGAAGAGTACTGGGATTTGCATATTCGCGAGAATCTCTTCGATCCCCTGGACCACGCGAGCCCCAGCGCCGGCTGGCAGTGGAAACCGGGCGATACGGCGCCCGTTTACTCGTCCAAGAACAATCGGTACATGATCGTCGCCTGGTCCTCCAATCAGACGCTCGAGTACGGCCAGCACGCGTTTCTTACCCAGGTGCAACTGGCCATCGCCAGTAACACGAATGTCGTGACGCCGCCGACATCCCCGATGCACCCGAACTACGCGGGCCCGGTACGCATGACCCGTCCCTTTTGTTCGAATGGTTGCGTCGTAATCAGCCACTCGACGGGAGGCCTGGTTGTGCCGAGCGCGCTTTCGCTCGCGAGCACCGGATTTTTCGGACAGGGCGGCCAGCAGATCGTCAATCGAATTCGTTTGCATGTGGCGCTGGAAGGCGCTATCTCCGGCAGTCGCCTGGCTACGGTTGCGGTGGCGGCCGGCACGGCCTTCGTGGCGGCGACCCTCGTTCCGAATCTCATCTGCCAGGTTCTGGATGACTGGTGGGACGTCACCGGGAGTTGCGGTCTGAATACCGGCTTTGTGGTCAACTCGATTCTGCGCGATTTAATGCCGCTGGTCGCGCAGGGGGTCTGGGGTCAGTGGGTGGATACTTCTCCGGTTCCCACCGTAACGGTCGCGGGCGGTCATCCGCACGGGAACTACGCGATGGGCATCACCAAGCCGCTGCTGCCCGGCCTTGACGACGGGGTGGTGAGTATGAACTCTTCGTGCGGCAACCCGAATCCGGTCCTTCCGGGCTTCATCGCTCCGAGTGGCGTGGTGGTTACCAGCCTCATAAAGTCGTTTGACATGGGTGTCGTCTTCACGCGCGGAGCGAAGTACTGGTTCAGCCACCGCAACCTGAAAGCCCCCGCGCCGGGCGGGAATTATCTGGGCGGCGCCTGTATTCCGTACGTGACGGCCACCGGGATGATCCTGCCCGTCTTCTCGACCCTGCCGGGTAGCGACTTCGACGTACGCAAGCGTTACGGAAATCACTACTCCATGTTACAGTCGGCCGCGGATCATTCGTATGATCCCGGGGATTCGGCCAATCCCTGGTCGAGTTCGCCGACATGGGCGCCCAACTATCCCTGGTTCAACCCGGGATCGCAGGGTCCCGCCTGGACCGGTCGTCATTATCTGACGTTCCTCGGCGCGAGCAACCGCGAGGAAAGCAGCGCGGTCACCAATGCGCAGATCTACCAGCAGTACGGGGACGGAACGTATCTGGTGCACCCATCGTTTGGAAATCTAACCCACGAGATCGTTCGCGGACGACGGATCCGTTTCAAGCTCTTCAACGTGCAGAAGACGGTGTGGATCTGGAAACGAACCTACCATCTCCTGGAAAAATGGCTGGATAAACAGAACAGCCACTATGTGTACGAATTCGTCGGTCGGCGTTGAGCCGGGGCGAGTTACTAACAGGGTGCTGAAAAAGTCCCTCCATGGACTTTTTCAGCAGTCGCATCGGCGAACTAAATTCGCCGATGCTCGCAAAACCGGCGTTTCAAGCTGTTTCGCGAAACGCCGGTTTTGGCGCTACCTCCTGTAGCGCATAGCAGGGCACTTTTTCAGCACCCTGCTAAGAGTTCATCTCAAAACAGGTTTTGAGATGGGCTCTAAAAAGCGGGCCGGGGGTGAAAACTCCCGGCCTGTCATTTCCCACAGGGAGTGATTGTATGAAACAAAATACTATAAAAAATTTAGCGATCGCGAGCGGGCGCGGGTACTTACCGTCGGCTCCGCTTTCGCGCGCGCCGGGCGCCCTGGCTCCGCTGCTGACGTTCGCCGCGGGGCTGGTCCTTGCGATCGGTTGTGGCGTCGCGAATCAAAATAAGGACATCGACGAACTGAACGCGGCCATGCGCCGGATGATGGCGGTCTCACGGAAGGTCACGACAGAAATGGCCGCCGCGAAGGACCCGGAGACAGCCGCGGGTATCATTCGGTTCCAGGGAAACCAGACGGTGGCGTACCTGTCCGAAATTCGCTCGATTCACAGGAAATACCCGGATTTGACGAAAAAATACCGCACGCCGACCCCGGAGGTGTTAAAACTCAGGGAAGAATACACGAATATCCTGGCGGAAGAACGGGCCGAGCACGGTCGCCTGCTCGAAAAATACAGACACAATCCGGCGGTGCTTGCGGCCGAAGAAGAAGTTCGCGCTTTGCTTAAGACCTTGCGTTGATTCAGCGCGTTAGCCGGGAGACAACCCATCTTCGTCCGTGCTCACGATCCCTCGCCCGGTTTCGCGCGGAGCTGCCGCAGTTCCTCCTCGGCCTTGAGTCGGGCCTCGCGCTCGCGCAGCCGGGCTTCGTGTTCGCTGGCGAAGTCGAGGATTTCCTGGCCGTCGAAAAGCACCCTGACTTTATGACCGTCCGCCCACGCGTCCGGAGGCAGCACCTGCAAAGTGAGACCGGGAACGGCCACGGAGGTGAGCCGTCCATCCTGGTCAGGGGTGATCTGCCGGTAACGGTTTTCAATCAGGCGATACCATTCAATGGAACGTTTGTCGTCCTGATCCGGAAAATACAGGACGAATTCGGGAACCTGATTGAATTCGTTCAGCGATTTATGAAAGATCGTGTCCTTTTTTTCTTTGCGCGGGTCGTTGGTGGATACGATTTCCATGACCAGCGCCAGATCCTCGGCCGTTTCCCGGTCAATTTCGCCTGGACGCGCGAAAACCAGGTCTCCGGCGAAGGCCTTCTGATGTTCGGTAGCCGGATCGATGTACCAGATCGGATTGTCTGACAGACATGCCAGGCCGAGCAGGCGGGCGATGTACGAAAAAATCGGGAGTAAAAAATTAACGGCGGCCAGGTGGGCTTTTGAATGCATCAGATCCAGCTCTTCATCGTAGTACGGAATACAGGCGCCGAAATCGTAGTGTTTCCAGCGCTGAAGGCGGGAGCCCGGGGACCGATTGGTGGCGGCGGCTTCGGACATAATTAGAAAATAATCGCCGGACCGGATTCCGGCGATTGGTTTTGAGATGAACGTATAACCCGGGATCCGGGACGCCGGCGTTTTTCAGCGGCCCAGTTTCTGTTCGAGTTTGGCGATGCGCGTTTTGGTTTCGATCACCGTATCCGGGTTCAGTGAAATCGAATCGATACCCAGTTCCACCAGGTATTCGGCGAAATCCGGGTAATCGCTGGGGCCCTGGCCGCAGATGCCGACGTGGCGACCTTTCGCGTGCGCTTTTTCGATTACGGTCGCGATCGAACGTTTCACCGCTTCGTTGCGTTCGTCGAAGAGGTAGGCCAGCTGGGTAGAGTCCCGGTCCACCCCGAGGGTCAACTGCGTCAGGTCGTTGGAACCGATCGAAAAACCGTCGAACCGGTCCGCGAATTCGCTGGCGAGGATCACGTTGGCGGGGATTTCGCACATGACGTACACTTTGAAGTCTTTATCTCCGCGCCGCAATCCGTTTTCGGCCAGGACTTCCAGGACCTTATCGGCCTCGGTCAGGGTCCGACAGAAAGGAATCATGATCCAGAGATTGGTAAGGCCCATTACCTCGCGCACTTTTTTGATGGCGCGGCATTCGAGATCGAAACCCTCGCGGTATTCCTTGCTGTAGTAACGCGATGCCCCGCGAAAGCCGATCATCGGGTTTTCCTCGTGCGGTTCGAACTGGCGCCCGCCGATCAGGTCCGCGTATTCGTTGGACTTGAAATCGCTCATGCGCACGATCACGGAATGCGGGTAACGCGACGCGGCGATGCGCGCGATGCCCTGGGCCAACTTATCCACGAAGTACTCGGTCTTCGGTTCGTACCCCTGCGTCATCTGAGCGATCGTCTTCACCACCTGCGCGTCTTCCAGATCCGGATACGCCATCAGCGCGCGCGGATGAATCTTGATCACGTTGGCGATGATAAACTCCATGCGCGCCAGGCCAATCCCGTGGGCCGGCAGGCGCCACCACTGAAACGCCGCGGAGGGTGAGGCGATATTGAGTTTGATTTCGGTTTTGGTTTCAGGCACGTCCGCCAGGTTCAGGATTTTTTCCTCAAAGGCCAGCTTACCTTCGTAGATTCGGCCCCGGTCTCCTTCCGCGCAGGAGAGGGTGATCACCTGTCCATCCTGGATTTTTTGCGTGGCGTTTTCCGCGCCCACCACGGCCGGCAGGCCCAGTTCGCGCGAAATGATGGCCGCGTGGCTGGTGCGACCGCCGTGATCGGTGATGATCCCGCCCGCGCGGCGCATGACCGGGACCCAGTTGGGGTCCGTGACTTCGGTCACGAGAATTTCACCGTCCTGGAATTTATCCATGTCCTCCGGGTTTTTCAGAACCCGCGCGACGCCGACGGAAATTTTTTCGCCGACGGGGATGCCCTCACAGAGCACCTTGCTTTTTTCTTTCAGTTCGTAGGTCTTGAATTCGCCAGCACCTCGGCGGGACATTACGGTTTCGGGCCGGGCCTGCACGATGAAGAGTTCGCCCGACTGACCGTCCTTGGCCCACTCCATGTCCATGGGGCGGCCGTAGTGTTTTTCGATCAGGGCGGCCCAGCGCGCCAGTTGCAAAATATCGTCATCGGAGAGGACGTACGAATTTTTTTCGCGGGGTGTACACTCCACGTTCCGGGTGGATTGCCGGGCCCCGTGGGGGTTGTAGACCAGCTTCTGTTCCTTGGCTCCGAGTTCCTTGTAAATGATGGGGCGCAGATTCGGATTGTCCAGCGTGGGCTTGAACACCTGGTATTCGTCCGGAGTCACCAGGCCCTGGACGATGTTTTCGCCGATGCCCCAGGTGGCGTTGATGACCACCGCGTTCGGAAAACCGGTTTCGGTATCAATGGAGAACATGACCCCCGATCCGGCCAGGTCCGAACGGGCCATTTTTTGGATCCCGATCGAAAGCGCGACGGACATGTGGTCATAGCCGGTGTGGTCGCGGTAGGAGATGGCGCGGTCCGTAAAAAGTGAGGCGTAACAGGTACGGCAGGCATGCAGGATTTCCGCTTCTCCCACCACGTTCAGGATCGTTTCCTGCTGACCCGCGAAGCTGGCGTCCGGCAGATCCTCCGCGGTGGCGCTGGAGCGCACGGCCACATCGGCTTCTTCCATATTATATTTCTGACTGAGATCTCTATAATAAGAACAGATTTCCTCTTCCAGTTGCGGGGGGAAGGCAGTATGCAGGAAAAACCCGCGAATCGTGCGCCCGCATTTTTCCAGCGTGATCTTTTCCTGTTTTAACAGTTCGATTTGTTCATGAATTCGATCGTGGAGCTGATTGGCGCGCACGAACTCGCGGTAGGCGTCCGCCGTGGTGGCGAAGCCATTGGGGACCCGGATGCCCGCGGCCTTCAGATTCTGGATCATTTCCCCCAGCGAGGAATTTTTTCCGCCCACCAGGGGGACGTCTTTTACACCGACCGTATCAAACCAGCGAACATACACACCACTCATGGGGAAGTTGTGTCGCCTTCCCCGTTCCAGGCAAGGCTTTTTTCCTTTCGAGCGACGGTTTCCTGAAATTTTCGCCGGGTCATCGCCTGGCGACGTTCCCGGGGCGGCCCGGATAGAAACGCGGGCCCGGCCGGTCAGGATACGGTTCGGAGCGCTTCTTCCGCGGTGTACGCCAGATTGGGATTCTGCGAACGCGAAAAAATCAGATGCACAACGTTCAGTTTTCGGGCGGAAAATACGGCTTCGCAGCAGGCCAGATAATAACGCCAGCGCCGCAGGAAGATTTCGTCGAAACCGAGTTTGCGAATTTCATCCAGCCGGCGATCGAAGGTTTCCCGCCAGAGTCGCAGGGTGCGTCCGTAATGCGGACCGAAACTTTCCTGGTGGAAGAGGACCAGGTCCCCCGTACGTTTCAGCGAGCGAATTACTTCGTACACGGACAGTAAAAGGCCGCCGGGAAAAATATATTTCTGAATCCAGTCGGTACTCTTGCGATACCGATCGAAAATACGATCCGGGATCGTGATACACTGAATGCCCAGAACGCCGCGCGGTGCCAGCAGTCGGTTCATCTGACCGAAGAAGGTGTCAAAGTACCGGAAGCCCAGGGCCTCGACCATTTCAATCGAGACGATTTTGTCGAACTGACCGCGGACATCGCGATAATCCTGGAGGCGAATTTCGATCCGGTCTTCCAGGCCGGCGTGCCGCACCCGTTCACGCGCCAGTTCGTACTGCTTTTGCGAGATCGTAATCCCGGTCACGCGGCAGCCGTAGTTCTGCGCTGCGTGCAGAGCGAAGGCGCCCCAGCCGCAGCCGACTTCGAGGACGTGGTCTTCTTTTTTCAGATCAAGGCGACGACAGAGGGCGTCGAATTTGTTCGCCTGCGCGCGCGAAAGATCGTCCTCGGGCGAACGAAACAGAGCCGAAGAGTAGGTCATACTTTCGTCCAGCCAGAGCGAAAAAAACTCGTTCGATAAATCGTAATGTTCGGCGATGTTGCGCCGGGCCAGGCGTTTATTGTTCGGCCGGAGGATCTGCCGCAGTTTATCGTGGAAGGTGAAAATCCTGATCACGACGTGCGCCACGAATTTCTCGATGGTGGACTGAGTGGAGTGACCGGGGTCCGCGTTCTGGGAAAACCAGCGAATGACGGCCTCAACGTCGGGCGAGTCCCAGAGTTCGTGCATGTAACCTTCGCCGAGGCCGATGTCACCGCCCAGAACCAGATGGCGGAACCATTCTGGATCCTTTACGACCATCTCGGCGGCGATGTCGCCCGGGTCCCCGAATACTCTGGTTCCGCTGGGCGCGACAATTCGAAGTCCGCGACCACCCTGACGGGTCAGGTATTTGTATACCTGCTTTTCAATGAAACCTAAAGACGATACGGAAGAATTCATAAAGCTACCCGAGAAATTTTTTTTTGAGCGTGTCCCCGGAATTGGACATATGTACTGCCCGGCCAGTTTTCCCGACCTGGGGGGCTTTGAAACCGGTGAACATGCACAGAATGTAAATTTATCGAAATTCGGCAGCAACTTTTCTGGTTGAGCGTGGCCCTGGAGGTGCTGATTTTTCCCCGGCGTGGCCGCCCCCGGAGCCGTTGTCCCGGGCAGATTCAGGGCGCGGGCGCGGCCATCTCGGCTCCCTGGATGTACCGGCGCACCCGGTAAAATCGCATGGCGAACAGGAAGACCAGGGCCGTCGCGCTCATGACCATGGCGAAGAAATAATAATAGGCGCTCCCGGACAGCTTGCTGGTTCCGTCCTCGTTCTGGATCAGAAAATTGACCGTGGCCGTGAACAGATTGCCCAGTGAGATCGAACCGAGATAGTAAACCATCACGAGCGCTTTCAGTTTCGGTCTGGCCTGGGTGTAAGCGAATTCAAGCGTCGTAATCGAAACCAGCACTTCCGCCGCCGTGA
>CAZVZS010000013.1:0-31050 GCA_964631535.1 uncultured Leptospiraceae bacterium | reverse complement strand
GTCCTGGAGCCAGCCGAGCAGAAAAAACGGCGCCGCCGCGAGCGCGAGGCCCAGCGCGACGCGTCGCAGGGGACCCGGTTCGAACCAGCGCGCGAGCAGGGGATAGACGCCGTACGAAAAGAGCGGGATGAACAGCAGCACCAGCACGGGATTGGCCGCCTGGATTTGCGCCGGGTAAAACGTGAGGCCCGCCACCTCCAGATCCAGCCGCGCGGCCTGGAGCACCCAGGCGGAGGCGGTCTGCTCGAAGAGCGACCAGAAGGGCACAATAAAAACGTACAGGACCGCGAGCGCGCCCAGCAGTCGCAAAGTGTCGCGGTCCCGGAGTTCGCGTAGAAATTCGCGGCCGCCGGCCGGGATGTGGACGAAGCGGTGGCGTCCCGCGCGGAAGACGATGGTGGCAGAGAGCATCAGGGCTCCAGGCAGACCGAAGGCCAGGTGTGGCCCGAACGATTCGAGCAGGAGGGGCGTGAGCAGGGAGGAGATCAGTGCGCCCATGTTAATCGAAAAATAAAACCAGGCGAATACGCGCGAAAGCAGATGTTCGTTGGTCGGGCCGAACTGGTCGCCCACGTGCGCGCTCACGCAGGGCTTGATCCCGCCCGAGCCGATGGCGATCAGGGCGAGGCCGACGGCCAGGCCCGCCCGGGTTTCGTCCAGCGCGAGGGCGAGATGGCCCTGGCAGTACACCACGGACAGAAGCATGATGGTGCGGTACTTGCCGAGCCACACGTCCGCCAGCAGGGCCCCGAAGAGCGGGCAGAAATAAACCGCCGTGCTGAAAACATGATACCAGGCACGGGCGTTTTCCTCGCTCATGGGCGCGGGCGCTCCCGCCGCGTCGGCGAGAAAACGGGTCATGAACACGACCAGAATCGCGCGCATGCCGTAATAACTGAAACGTTCGGCCGCCTCATTGGCGATGATAAACGGAATCCCCGGCGGCATCGTATGAAGCGGGAAGGGACTTGTGGCGTACGCGTTCGGATTCGGCCGGTAGGGACCCTGCATAAACGCACCGAGTAAAATCGACCGGCCATCGCCGGTCAAGCCCGACCGCGCCGGAAAGCGGACCCGGGCGAAAATCAATACGCGGACAATGAAAATTCGGTGACAGCAGGGCGCCGGGTCCCACCCTGTCGGCTGTGTCAGATCGGCTGGAGATCAAAATGGTACGGTTTCAACCCGGCTCCGCGGTCTTCGTGCAGGATTCACCCAACCCGGGTTTTTTTTATATCGTGAAGGAAGGCCTGCTGACGGTTCACTCCGGCACGAGTTTTACGGACAAAGAACTCACCAGGTTCGAACCGGGGGACACCTTCGGTCTGGTTTCGGCCCTGACCGTCGGTCGCCATCTGGGTACGATCCAGGCGCGCACCGAATCGGTCCTGATCCGCGTGCCGGTGGAACTGCTCGGTCAGTATCTGCACCGCAACCGGGAAATCTGTCTGAAGATGCTCGCCCTGTATTCGCGCGAGCTGAAGGCCCTGGATAAACACATCGCCAATTTGAATCCCACCAGTTCCTGGGACAACACGCCCGAAAAACTTTTCCTGGACCACCAGACCTACGCGAACTTACAACAACCCCGCCTGGCCGCGTACGCGCTGCGGCAATTCATCCTCTGGGTGGAAAACAATCCTGGTTCGCCGGGCGAGCAGTACCTTGAGGCAGCGCGCAAAATTTGGGCCGAACAGTACGCGAACGAAAAGTTCCCGGACCAGGAAAATAATAATTATTCGATCCCGCCGGAAGGGATTCTTCTGGTGGAAAACGAACCGGGTCATTACGCGTACGTAATCAAGGCCGGCAGCGTCAAAGTATTCAAACTCGTCCAGGGCCACGAATTCGTTCTGGCCGTGCTCGGTCCGGGCGAAATCGTGGGAGAACAATCCCTGCTGGAAAATAAACCGTACGCGGCGTCCGCGGTCGCGAAAGAACGCACCGAGGTCGTGCGTCTCAGTCGTGATACGTTCATGGACGAAGCGGGGGAAGCCGTTTTACAGAAGATGTTCGAATCGCTCGCGCGGCGGATCTGGTTCTCGCACCAGCGCATCGCCATCTTGAAAGTGAAAGTTCCGGTGGCGCGGTTGTATTTTTTTTTATTGTCGCAGACCAGGCAGATGCGCCGCACCGGAAACGTGGCCGTGAAGTTTTCGTTTTCCCTGGCCGACCTTTCGCGCATGTGCGGCCTCTTGCGTGTCAAACAGGAATCGATCGCGGACATCCTGGCCGACGAAAATATTGTCTTTCAGAAAAATTGTATCATCGTTCAGGACGCCGAGGCGCTCGAAAAAAAAGCGCTCGGGTATAAGCTGCGTTCCGGTAAGGACGCGGAGAGGTTGTTTCTATGACTGATTCCACATATCTCAAATATAAAAAAATCGCGATCATCACGGGAGCCGGGTCGGGGATCGGCCTTGCAACCACGCTGCTCCTGGCGGAGAAAGGATACCGCGTGTACGCGCTCGTACGCCGGGTCGAATCGCTGGGCGGGCTGGAGGACACCGTCACGGAACGTTCGCTTTCGCACAGGGTCAGCGCTCTGCACCTCGACGTGACCGACAGCGCGCGCATGGTCGCCGTGCGTTCTGAAATCCTGGACCGTGAGGCGCAGCGTATCTACGAGGACAATTCGCCCGAAATCTGCCTGATCAACAACGCAGGCTTCGGTGTTTCGGGGGCGCTCGAAGATATTTCTATGGAAGAAATCCGCGCGCAAATGGAAACGAATTTTTTCGGGGCGGTCGCCATGACCCGCGAATTCCTGCCCGTCATGCGTCAGACCGGGCGCGGTCGCATCATTCAGATTTCGTCCGGGTTCGGCCGCGTGGCCGCGCCGCTGATGTCGGCTTACAACGCGTCGAAGTTCGCGCTGGAAGGTTTTTCGGAGGCACTGCGCTACGAAGTGGCCACGTTCGGCGTGCATGTGGCGCTGATCGAACCGGGACCGGTGCGCACGTCCTTCGATCAAAATATGCGGCGCTCTCCGGTGGACCCCGGCTCGCCGTACGCGCCGCTGTATCGCCTGAGTGAAAAAATCGTCAGCCTGGGTCGTGACTGGGCCTCCACTCCTGAGGACTGCGCGCGCGTCATTTACGAGGCCTGTGAGGCTTCGCGACCGCTCCTGCGTTACCAGGTGGGCCCGGCGGGAATGCTGGCCAGGTTCACCGCCGCGCTGGCTCCCCAACTGCTGCTCGATACCCTTCTACGCTGGAAATAAGGGCCGAACGCGGCGCATGACACCTTCGAATCTATTAGAGTTTTCGCCGAATCACCATCCGTGGCGATTCGGCGACGTCGCGGTCGCGGGAAACCCGCGACCGCTCGCATTCGCTAACGCGAAAAAGCCCGCCTCCCCGCGGGCAAATAGAGTTTTATAATTTGGCGACAACTCTATTATCCGACGAATCGTCCGCCGGCCATTTCCGGGAGGGCGACGTGCATCCGCTGCGCCTGCGGGTGTTTTTGTCGAAACTGGCCGCACGGATTACGCGTGCGGAACTGGACCGGCAGATCGCCACACTTTCTGAAACGCGTCAGGAAATCTGTCGCACCGTGCACGGACCGCGCTGGTTGCCGGCCACCGAGGAGCGCGCGATTCTCGAAACACTCGGCTCGAACGAGCGCGCGTATCTCTTGCTGGAAGAAACTGGTTTCGATGTGTTTTCCGCTCTGGAAACGGTCGCCCGTCTGCGGCCCGCCAGCGATTCCATGAAGGAACTCTGCTTTCGCCTGCCGGCCTTTGTGGCCCTGGTCTGCACGCACCTGAGCGTCGGCGTTCGCGTGGCGGAGGGCGGACAGGCGCTGGAATTTCCGGTTTATTTTCACCCGCCCTTTGGGGAGTCCCCGGTGGATATTCTTTTCCTCTGGGGGTACATGAAGGCCCTGTTATTCACGTACCGGATCGGCGACTACGATCTCGCGCTTTCCAGTACCGCGCTCAAGCGGTTCCGCGAAAGCGCGGCTAATAATTTTTTGGTACTGCGCCTCTTCCACGGTTCCCTGGACCAGGTCGTGAGCGCGCACCGCGCGGCCACCGCGACAGAAACCGCGGACCCCGCCTGGGCCGAACAGGTGAAATCACGTACGGCGAATCTGCTGCAAGAACAACGCGAACTGCTGACGGCCGTGGAATACCTGAACATGGCCAACGACGAACTGGAACGGAAAATCCTTTCCAACCAGCGCGAACTGGACATCGCCCGCAACATCCAGAAAGGATTCGTTCCCGAAAACGTGCCCGCCTGGAAAGGACTGCAATTCCGCGCGCGTTTTCTGCCCCTGCGCGAGGTCTCGGGCGATTTTTACGATTATTTCACGCTCGGTAGCAACAAACTCGGCTTCCTCGTGTGCGATGTGTCCGGCCACGGGGTGCCCGCCGCTCTGATCAGCGCGATCGCGAGGCTTTCGTTTCACAACCACCGGCTCGATTCTCCCTCCGAGGTGTTCGCCGCCGTCAATCGTGACTTGCTCGATTACGTGCGCGGGGAAGGGTTCGTCGCCGCGTTTTTTATGATCATCGATTCGGAGTACCACCTCACGTACAGCCGGGCCGGGATTCCCGCTCCGCTCCTGTTGCGCGCGCGCACGGGGGAGGTGGAGGAACTGGCTTCGGAGGGAATCATCCTCGGCATGTTCCCGGACGCGAAGTCGCGCTTTCGCGATGGGGCCACCATTCTGGAACCGGGCGATAAATTGTTTATGTTCACGGACGGACTCACGGAAGCGACGGACCGCGACGGTCATATGCTCGGCGAACCCGCCGTTCGCGCCGCGGTGCTGGAAACGATGGGCCAGTCCGCGGACGAAGCCTGCGATCATCTGGGCGAAGTGTATCGCAAGCATATCCTCGGCGCGGACCCGAAAGACGACGTGACGATCGTGGTCGTTTCGTTATCGAATCGCCTGGCGGAGTTCGACGAGTTGTTGCGCCAGGGCCGGCGTTTTTATCACGCGGGCGACATGGTCCAGGCCTGCCAGGCGCTGGAAGACGCGATCGCGATTTTTCCGCAGCATCCGTCGACCCTGTTGATACTCGGGCGTTACCTCACCCGCGCGCGACGATTTCGCGAGGCGATGGAGTTTTTGTTTCGTTACAATCGAATGAAACCGTATAACGCGGACGCGTACCGGATTCTCGCCGAATGCGCGTACCACCAGAACAATCATTTACAGGCCAGCGAGTTTTTGAAAAAAGCGCTTTCGCTGCGGCCGGAGTTTCCAGCCGCCCTGTATCTGTCCGTGCTGGTCCAGTTGAAATTGTTGAACTTCGAAAAAGCTCTCGCGGCCTTCGCGTCGCTCCAGGAAATCCGACCCGAACACCCGCGCGTCCTGCGTCTCAAAGAACGCTTGAGCGGCGAAATCCCCGCCGAATTCCGTCGGGCTCCTGACCCGGGCTCTCCGGGCTAAATCCCCTCCCGGATGGCGCGGATGCGACGGCAATCCCGGTCCGTTTGCGCGAAGATCTGGCCGAAGGCGTCGCGTCCGCAGGGCCCGCTGGTGTACCCGATCGACTGACAGGTGAAGGGCTGGTACAGGCCGCGGGCCGCGTTTTCGCAGGGCCGGCGCGGGATGGCGCTGCACGCCAGGCCCTGCAGGATACAGGCATCGCCCGGGGTTTTGCCCGGCGTGGTGATCTGCCCGCACCCGGCGGAACCGGCCAGAAAGGCCGTCAGGGCGCACAGGAGGGGAAGCAGGAATCGGCGTTTAAATCTGGAGGGGGCCATGGTGCAACTCCAGATAAACCTGGCGCGGGCGGGGTGGGTCGTAAACCTAATTAATGTGTTCCGGAACCGGAAAAATTTCACACCGGGCGGCGGTTTTGATTGATTTCGCGCAGTATTCCCGCTACTCTGAGCGCGGGCTCGTATGCAGGACATAATCTTTCTTAATTTTTACGGTGTCGGAACGCTCAGCGGGGTTACCTTTTTCCTGCTGGCGGGTATTTTCCTCCTCGCGGTGCCGGAAAAATCGCGGGCCACCCTGCATCTGGGACTCGCGTTTCTCTTCGCGGCCATGCTCGCCATCCCGTATATCCCCGCGACCATCGTGTATCATCCCTACGCCGCGTATCATCGCTGGATGACCGTGCCGGCCGTGTATCTGTGCTTCACGCATTACGGCCAGTTTCTGTATCAGTTTCCGCGTCCGCTGGCCCCGCGTGTGGCACGGATCATGTTCATCATTCAGTACCTCGGCCTGGCGGCGATCACCGCGTATTTTATTCAGGCCACCGCCGGCGCCGCGGTCGTGTACGAATTTTCCGGGCACTTTTACGATTTCGACGCGGACCGTCTGAGCGCGCTGGTGGGCGCGATCATGTTCGTGTACATCATTCACACGCTGGTCGTCGGTGTCGCGCAAATCGTGACCGGAGCGAGCGGGCAGCGCCTGCCTGTTTTTTTTATTCTGCTGGCGATCGCCGTTTCGATGGTGTTGCCTGGCATCACGAATGTCATGAGTAGGGACGGGTTGATGGCACGGGAATTTCATCAGACTTTCATCACGCTGTTGTCCGTGACCGGTTATTTTTTTATATTTATTTTATATATTAACAATTCAAACGAACGTACGACCTTCATGGCCAAGATCGTGGGCGTTTCGCTCGTCGTCTTCCTGGTGATGTTCGTCGTGATCGCTTTCGCGATCTTCAGCGACCGCGAACAGGCCTATGCGCTCTTGCAAAAAGAACGCACGGGGCGCCTCGTCGCCGACCATGACGCGGTTCCGGAGGATCTGGAATACCTGCTGCGATATGACACGCGTTCAACGCAAACGCAACTCCTGCGCGGCGCGGACGCGTCCGTTCCCGATTTCAACACGTACGCGCCGGAATACGAAAACGCGGCCCTGTACGCGCGCATCGCCGCGCTCGATCCCGCGGCCTTCCCCGCCAGCCTGGACGCGCTGCTGGCGGACAGCCCGGCGGAGTTCGCGGGGTACGCGGCCTGGCTTCGCGAAAACGCGGCGGGGCCGGAAATACGCGCACCGGTCGATCTCCTGGCGGCCGCCGCGAAGCTGGAGCGTCCGCTGCTGTACCGCGCGAATAAACTGCGCAGGCTGCCGCCGGGGGATGTTCGCGCTTCGTTTAAACAATCGCTCGCGGGACTGGACGGAAACCTCGAACCGTTCGCGCGCGTTTTTGGCGAATTTCTGGCCACACATCCGAATCTGGAAGGCGCGGCACTCCGCCAGGCCCTGTTGCGCTATCTGGCTCCCTTTCAACCGCCCGGGGTCACGCGGTTTCGCGCCCTGGGCGACGGCAGCCGGCATTTCGTGAGCTTTTTAAACTACGACGAACGGGCCGGTGTGGTGTACGAAGCCGGTTACGATTATCGTTCGTATCGGCGCTGGGTCCATCCGCTGGGAGTAAAATTGCTCTTCGTCCTCGGCGGGGCGATTCTGACGATCCTCTGTTTTCGATTCTTTTTCCAGGGAACCCTGGTCACGCCGCTGCGCACCCTGGTTCGTTCGGTGCACCGCGTGAACAAAGGCGATTTAACCGTCAACGTTCCCGTCCGCACCGAGGACGAGATCGGATTTCTCACCCGCTCGTTCAACGGGATGGTCGAATCGATCCGGGTGGCGCGCGACGAACTCCAGCGCTACGCGGGGGACCTGGAAGACAAGGTGGCCGAACGCACCCGCGAATTACAGCGTACCCTGGAGACCGTGCAGGAACTCAAAGAGCGTCAGGACGGCGATTACTTTCTGACATCGTTGATTCTCAAACCGCTCGCCGCGAACAACGTACAGAGTGAAACGATTCGCGTGGACTTTTTGATCGAACAGATGAAGAAGTTCGAATTTCGCCACTGGCGCGAGGAGATCGGCGGCGACATCTGCAGCGCCCACACGATTTATTTGAAAGAACGACCCTGCACCGTGTTCCTGAACGCGGACGCCATGGGCAAGTCCATCCAGGGCGCCGGTGGAGCCCTCGTGCTGGGCGCCGTGTTCGAATCGATCATCGAACGCACGCATCTTTCGTCCGCCATGCGCGACCAGTACCCGGAACGCTGGCTCAAAAACGCGTTCGTGGAATTACAAAAAGTGTTCGAGAGTTTCGACGGGTCGATGCTGGTGTCGATGGTCATGGGCCTGGTGGACGACGGGGCGGGCCTGTTGTATTTCGTGAACGCGGAACACCCGTACACGGTGCTGTATCGCGACGGAAAGGCGAGTTTCATCGACGACCGCCACACGATTTTTCGTAAACTCGGGATCACCGATCTCGACAATCAAATTCTGATCCAGACCTTGCGTCTGCAGCCGGGGGACGTGTTACTGGCCGGCTCGGACGGGCGGGACGATCTGGTCCTGGAACGCAAGGGCGACCGGCGGGTCATCAACGAGGACGAAACCCTGTTTCTGTCCGCGGTGGAACGATCGAACGGGGCGCTCGACGCGATCTACCGCCGTCTGCGCGAGGCCGGCGAGTTCTCGGACGACTTTTCGCTTGTTCGTATTTCATACATGGAAAATACGTATTCCGCCCCCGACGCGCGCGAAAGCGAGGTGGAGGAAATCCTGGCCCGGGCGCAGAAGCTGGCCGGCCAGCGGCATCTGCCGGAAGCGGAGGCCGAACTGAAAAAAGCCCTGGACCTGATCCCCGCCCACCGGCGCGCGCTCAAAGCCCTGGTGCGCCTGTACATGAAACAGCGCGCGTACGACGCGGCGGCGCCCCACGTGCGCGAATACATCGCCCGTTCGCCCTTCGATACCGAAGTGATTTATTTCGCGAGTTACATCGCGCGCCAGCACCGCAACTATCCGGAAGCGGCGGACCTGGGCGAGCGCGTGCGCCTGCGCGCGCCCACGCTCCTGCGTAACCTCGTGAACCTGGCCGAAGTGTACGCCCGGATGGGCAATTCCGCGCGCGCCGCGAAACTCCTTGAGGAAATCTTCGTGATCGAACCGGATCATTCGCGGGCGACGAAATTACGCGCCGCCCTGGCCGGTCGGCGTCGTTCCTGATCGGAGCGCAGTGTCTGGCGGCCCTTTTTCGCGCGCGTTCCCTGACTCCGGTCGCGCCGCTGCCGCTTGCCTTGACAGCGCGACCTGCCCGCCGGAGTCTGCGGTCATGCTTGCCGCGGAGCGCGCGCTCGGTTTGATTCTGGAAACGGTCGTTCCCCTTCCCCCTGAGGCGTTCGCGCTGGCGGACGCGCGCGGCCTGGTGCTGGCCGAATCCCTTTCCGCGCCCATCGATCTGCCCGGCTTTGACAACTCGGCCATGGACGGTTACGCCGTGCGCGCGGCAGATCTGGTCGGCGCCAGGCCCGCCATGCCCATGCGCCTCCCGCTGCGGGGTCAGGTCTTCGCCGGTGACGCGGGCCGCGCGCCGCTTTCCCCCGGCACCTGTGCCCTGATCACCACCGGAGCACCGCTTCCGCCTGGCGCGGACGCGGTCGTTCCGAAAGAGAAAATTCGCGTATCTGAGTATGAAATAATTTTTAGCGAAACAGTCGCGGCCGGGGATCATGTGCGCCGCGCGGGGGAGGACGTGCGGGCGGGTACGCCGGTGCTGGACGCGGGCGAACGCCTGGGCCCGGGTTCGCTGGCCCTGCTGGCCTCGCTCGGCTTCGCGCGCGTGCCGGTAACCCCTCCACCGGGGGTGTTGATCGTGCCCACCGGGAGCGAACTGGTCCCGCCCGGATCGGAGCGGGGCCCGGGGCAGATCTACGAATCGAACGGGACCATGCTCCAGGCCCTTCTGGCCCGGGACGGGGTCCCCGCACGGGTTCTGGTCCCGCCGCGCGACGAACGGGCGGTTTTACGCGCGACTCTGGAAGGCGCGCTGGCGGAGGCCGACGTGGTCCTGGTCAGCGGCGGTGTTTCGGTGGGGGACCGGGATTTTGTGCGCGAGGAATTGAAAACGGTTGGAATACGCGAAATTTTCTGGCGCGTGGCCATCAAACCGGGCAAGCCGTTTTATTTCGGAACCGGTGCCGGCCCCGGCCCCGGCCTCCGCTACGTTTTCGGTCTGCCCGGCAACCCGGCTTCGGCCTTCGTCGTTTTTGAGGAATTCATTCGGCCGGCCCTGCGCAAAATGCTCGGTCGCCGCGTCCTGAGAACGCCCACCGTCGCCGCGCGATTGGAACAGGCCGTGAAACCGGCCCCGGACCGGCTTTCGTATTTGCGCGCCAGGCTCGCGCGCCGGGGCGACCGATTCTACGCGGATCCGTTCGCCTTTCAGGGATCGCACGGCCTGGCTCCTCTGGCCCTGGCGAACGCGCTCGTGCTGATTCCGCCCGGCACCGAACGGCTTCCGGCCGGGACGGTGGTCTCCGCGCGCGTCCTGCACGGCGCCGGGGCATTACTGGACCACGATCGATAGGAGCCTGGACAGGACAGCCCCGGCCTGCGAATGCCGGTGGGGCGCATCATAGTTTCGTTTCATACGTAATTCGGGCTAAGGCCAGGCACGCGCTGTTGTGATGGACAGATATCCGGCGGCCCCTTATGTTCGGCCGATGAACGACCTGAAAACCCACTATCGCACCTGCCCCTTCTGTGAAGCTACCTGTGGACTGGAAATTCAGACGGAAGGCGAACGCGTCGTTCAGGTCCGGGGCGATCAGAACGACGTACTCAGCAAAGGATTTCTCTGTACCAAGGGCCTCGCCCTGGGGGACCTGCACCACGATCCGGACCGCCTGCGTCGGCCGCTGATTCGCCGTGGTTCCGTGGCCGACCCGCGCTGGGAGGAAGTGTCCTGGCCCGCGGCGTTCGAGTACATCGACGAGAACATTCGTCGTGTCGTGGCCGAACACGGGCGCGAAGCGCTCGGCGTGTACTTCGGCAACCCGAACGTGCACAATCCGTCGTTGTATTTTTACACGGGCCTTTTCGGAACCGCCCTGCGCACGCGCAATATTTTTTCCGCGAGCAGTGTGGACCAGTTGCCCAAGCAGGTGGCCTGTGCCCTGCTCTACGGCGGGGCCAACTCGGTGCCGCTCCCGGACATCGATCGCACGCACTACTGGCTGGTGCTGGGCGCGAATCCCTTCGTATCGAACGGATCGTTGTTGACCGCGCCGGACCTCCCCGGCCGCGTACGGGCACTCCAGGCGCGCGGCGGCCGGCTGGTCGTGGTCGATCCGCGTGTCTCCATCACCGCGAAAAACGCCGATGAACATCTGTTTATCGTGCCGGGCACGGACGCGTATTTTCTCGCGGCCCTGGCCCATACGCTTTTTGACGAAAATCTCGCGAATCCTGGCGCGGTGGCTGAGCATCTTGCCGGGCTGGACGAAGTTCGCGCCATGGTGCGGGGTTTTTCGCCCGAAGTGGTGAGCGAACGCTGCGGAATCGCGGCGGGCGATATTCGCCGCATCGCGCGCGAGTTGTCCGCGGCCCCGTCCGCCGCGGTGTACGGTCGCATCGGCACCTGCACCCAGGAGTTCGGAACTCTGGCGAGCTGGCTCATCGAAATCGTCAACATCCTCACCGGTAACCTCGACCGGCCCGGCGGGATCATGTTTCCCAGGCCGCTCGCGGCCGTGCCCAATACGAAACCGTCCACCGGGAAATCGAAGGGCGTCACCATCGGACGGCATGTTTCGCGCGTGCGCGGGCTGCCGCGCATTTTTGGCGAAATGCCGGTTTCGACGCTCGCGGACGAAATTGAGACCCCCGGCCCCGGTCAACTGCGCGCCCTGTTTACGATCGCGGGCAATCCCCTGGTGAGCACGCCCAATTCGCGTCGTCTCGCGGCCGCGTTCGAGTCGCTCGATTTCCTGGTGAGCCTGGACATCTACCGCACACAGACCGCCCGGCACGCGCACGTGATCCTGCCCGGTCTTTCGCCGCTGGAGGACAGCCATTACGACTGGATCTTCGCCGGGTTTACCGTGCGCAACGCGGGCCATTTTTCCCCGGCCATTTTCGCGAAAAATCCAGAACAACCCTATGAATGGGAAATTATGCTGACTCTGTCCAGCATCGTCTCGGGGGGCGGCCCCCACTGCGATCTGGAGGCCCTCGACCGGCGCGCCATGGCCGGCTGGATCCAGGCCCTCGGGGAGCCGCCCGCCGGTCTCAGCACGGATGAAATCATCGACCGTCTGGACGGCGCGCGCGGCCCGGACCGGATCCTCGATTATCTTTTGCGCGCGGGACCGTACGGCGAAGGTTTCGGCCGGAACGCGGACGGCCTTTCGCTCGCGAAAGTACGCGCGGCCCCGCACGGCATCGACCTTGGACCCATGGAGCCGCGCGTTCCCGAAGTCCTGCGCACCGCGTCGGGAAAAGTCGAACTTACGAGCGCGCCAATCGTGAAAGACTGGGAACGTCTGCGGCGCGAACTGAATCGTCCGCGTCCGCCCTTCGTGCTCGTCGGGCGGCGGCACATCAAATCGAACAACTCCTGGATGCACAATATCGAACGCCTCGCGAAAGGCGCGGATCGTTGCGCCCTCTGGGTGCACCCGGACGACGCGCGCCGCCTCGGCCTGGCCACAGGGCAGACGGCCGCGGTGGAGTCAAAGGTGGGCCGCGTGGAAGCCGGGGTGCTCGTAACCGGGGAAGTGATGCGGGGCGTGGTTTCGCTACCGCATGGCTGGGGGCAGGGCGCGGACACGGGCCTGCGCGTGGCGGCGAAATTCGCCGGAGTGAATACGAATATCCTTTCAGACGAATCGGCCGTGGACGAACTTTCGGGCAACGCCGTGCTGGACGGGATTCCGGTAACCGTCGCCCCGCGCTGAGTGGCGCTGTTCTGGAAAAACTTCCGGTGAACGAACTGGCGCACGAAACCAGGGCCGCGGAGCTGCTGCGCGAAATCCTGGCTGCGCGCGACCGGGCCCTGGCCGAACTGGACCCGGCCGGGCCGGCCCCGCTTTTCTGCGTGTTCTGGGATTTCGACGGCACGATCCTCAAGGGCGACATGAGCGAAGGCCTCAGGGCCGACGGCCGCACGGTTTTCCCGGGCCTCTTGCAACTGGGCATCGAAGCGGGTTACGCGCCCGATTTTCGCGGGCCGGGCGCCTTCGAGCGGTTCTGGTCGGAATACGAACGCCTGGAACGCGAAGAGGGCCGGTACGTGGCCTATACGTTTTTACCGAAACTGTTTCGCGGCGCGCCGGTCGATGCCCTGCGTTCGCTCGCGCGCGAACGATTCGACCGCGAATACCGCTTTTATTTTTTTCAACACGCCGTGGCTCTGGTTCGCGCGCTCCAGCGCGAAAACGTACACCAGTCCCTGATTTCGGCCAGCCCGGATTTTTTTGTCACCGCCGCCGGGGAGTCGTTGTCTTTCGATCCCCGTTTCGTCTCGGGCATTGAAGTGGCCGTCGTGGACGGCCTGGTCACCGATACCATCGTCGAGCCGGTAAATTTCGCCGAAGGCAAAACGCGGCGCGTGAAATTATATATTGAACGTTTAAGCGAAATTAATCCGGGTCGGGACGTCGTGCCCCTGGCCGGCTTCGGCGATTCGTACCCTACCGACGGGGATTTCCTCGCGTACCTGGCCGGCACGCGCGTCCCGGGCGGTCGTGCGCTCGCGTACATCAACCAGTCCGCGCCCGCTCCCGCGTCGTACGCGGGGCTGTTTCGCAGGGTCAACTTCGAATCAATCACGAGGGACGGGAATCTGGAATGAGAAACACCTGCGCCGCATTCGCCGCATTCGCGAGCATGGCCCTGGCCGTACCGGCACCGGTCGCCTGCCTGGCGCCGCCGTTCCGGTCGGCTCCGCCAGGCTCCGGATCGCCCGAACAGCTCAACCTCACGTTTCGATCGTACCCGCTGCAGACGGCGGATGGGTTGAATCTCTACGCGCGTTATATACCGGTGAACAACCCGAAGGCCGTGATCGTCCAATTCCAGGATGAGGGCCGGAGCCAGAACGACGCGTTTCAGTCGCTGGCCTGGCTTGCCGGGCGCGGCTTCGGTCTGTTGACCTTCGATCCGCGCGGCACCGGGCAGTCCGGGGGCAGCCCCGATCCGCGCCGGCTGGACGCCGACGCGCGTATGGTGCTCGATTTCGCGCATGATTTCGCGGAAAAAAATAAGGCGAAATTGATCGTCTACGGCCAGGGCACCGGGGGACTCGTGGCCCTGCGCGCGGCCCCGTTCATGCGCAGCCAGCGCAATCTGGCCGCCGTGGCCCTGGAGGGCACTTATCCTTCGTACTCCGCCTTCGCGCGGCAGGCCTACCGGGAGCGCTACGGTTGCGTGTTTCCGTTCAACGCGGCCCTGTCCGTGTTCGTGGACGATTACCACCCGGAGCACGCGGTCGGCGCGGGGCCCGGCGTGCTCAAGAAAATTCCGCTTTTCGTTTTACAGGGCACAGAGGACCGGACGGCGAGCTACGACGGCGCGCGCGCGGTGTACGCGGCCGCGTCCCGACCGCGTTTTTTTCTGTCCCTGCCCGCCGGCCACGACATCTGGCGTTCGGAAAGCGCGCGCGAGCACAGGGACCTGGTCGCGCGCCTGTTCGAGACAGCCGCTCTGGGCGGCGACTATTCGAAGTTCGATGAGGTGTTTGACCCGGCCGACGCGGAGTATTGAGCGTCAGTCAGGGCGGTGTACATTCTGGAAACTGAAAATTTAACTGCCGGCCTGTACGGATTCAGGCGCGCGATGGATTCCGTTTCCGGTCTGGATTTGCGTTTCCCCGCCAGCCTGAACATTAAATTTTGATCGAACACGGCCGAACTGAATAAAAGATTCAGTCCGGCACGAGCCGTCCAATCATTCCCGGGAAGCATGCACCCAGAGCGCGAAGGGTACGCCGGGGTGGGTCGCGAGGATGGCTTCATACTGACCCGTCGCTGCCTGGAGCGTTTTGTGGAGAACGGTCCAGCCGCGCCCCGCGAGAGCCGCACTCGTCTGCTTCAGGTCGCCGGCGGGTCTGCCGCGCAGGAGGGCGACCCCTTCCCCCGGCGAAGCGAGCAGGTCGCGTAACTCGCCCGACGCGGGTTCCGTCAGAATGATGGAAGTGGTGGAGAGATTGATGCGTGCCAGTCGCCCTTTGCCGGGAAGTTGATCGTCACTGTACGCTTCGATCGTTGGTTTACGGTCGGTCAGCCTGCTGTACGCGGACACGAGCGCGTTCAAATCGCGACCGAACACGTACACCGAATCGATGTCACGAAGTACGGCGTCGGCGGTTGGAATTTCAAAATGATCGGCATCGTCGTCGGGGATCCACCGAGTGGGGACGGCGGCGCGGAGGGCCAGGCGGTGGGACACGCCGGGCGGAAACTCGGCCATTTCCACATCAACCTTGAGCGACTCGATGGAGCCGGTGTAACCAAAGCGCGCGGCGTATTTTTCAGCCAGGAAGCCTGGCAGAGCGGGCATGGGCAGAAATCCGAGCCGGCCGCTGCTGTTTACCTGAGCCTCCTGCTTCCAGGAAATATTCGCTTTCCCAAAAGATTCAATCGCTTCAGCATACGAAAAACTTTTCCGGGCGAGGAAGACGTGCTGAACGCCGGCCCGGCCCCCGCGACTTTCCAGATAGTCGCGAAACAGGTTTTTACCCGCGGTCGGTTGAATCACTTCGATCTGCATGTTTCCGATCCAGGAGATGCCGAGTGTCATGCGCCAGTCCTCGGGGCTCCCGTTGTACTTCGCGTTGAAAAGTTCAGGCCCCTGCATGTTCACGACCTTGAAGGATCCGGCGCCGAGGGCCCTTCTCAGGTCCCGAATCGTTCCGTCGACATCCGGCGTGATGACCGCCACCTGGACCACGTCATCAAACCCGACCAGCCAGGCCGGACCCTCGGAAGTGGGCGGTCGCTGAATTTCCGGACTGCCGCATCCGGCCAGTGGAACGAAACACAGGAGGAGGACGATAACTGGTTTAAGCATGGTTTTCCCCTATTCAGAGTGCATTATGAATGAATACTCATTCATAATGATGAAAAAAAGCCTTTATGTCAACAAAAAACTAAAAAATTAACTAAAAAGTAGGAAAATCGGCTATTCTGGGTGTTTTTTTCGTAAATTGTATGAACTTCAATTCATGTAAATTCGGTACGCTGGATTTGCTTTTCAAAGAAATCGACCGGGGGAGGGTGGGACCGTGCCGGGCCAGACCGTAAATCAGGAATCACCCGTCGAGGGCGGCAAACGCGATTTGATCATGGCCGCCGCCCTTTCGCTGCTGCTGGACCGCGGCTTCGGCGCCATGCGTATGCAGGACGTGGCGGACGCGGCCGGGGTCGCCGCCGGGACCCTGTACCTGCACTTCAAGAGTAAGGAAGATCTGGCCAATCAGCTGTATCGCCACTGGTGCGAACGATTCACCGAGGAGGTACTGGCGGCTATTCCGGAGCGGTCCCCGTTTCGCCTGCGATTCGGCGCGCTGGTCGCGGCCATGCTCGATTTCGCGCGCCGGCATCCCCGTGAGCTCGCGTACATCGACGTGCGCAATCATATCGGGTATCTCGACGAGGGCAGTCAGGCAAGCCCCGATCGTTTCGACGACTTTGTGCTGACTCTGATCCGCGAGGGCCAGGAGCAGGCTCTGCTCAAGGCCGGGAAACCGGAGGCGATTCTGTCCCTTTTGCTGGGCGCGTTGATTGGTGTGGTCGGGGCCGCGCGAACGGGAACGTTCGAACTCGATGCGGTAACCCTCGATCTATGCGACCGGACCGCCTGGGATCTTGTCCGCGCCTGAGGAGCGGCCGGTTCGCGCTTACGGGCGCGCTCTGGCACGAGCATTCACACATCGTCCCCCAGGTTTTCCGGTTCGACCAGCGGCTTCGTAAGCGAAGCGGACGCTTTCAAGAGTCCGTTCATCTCGTCGTACAGACGTTTCGTCATCGTTTCGACGGCTTTTTTTCGTTTGCGTTTTTCGTCCGTGTAATATTCGGAAAGTTTGAATGGGCGCGTGAAGCTGACATGGGCCTTGCGCGGCAGCGGTGTGGGCACCCCGCCCAGGGCGCGCGGCTTTTTACCGAGCACGTAGGACTCGAACCTGGCGAGCCATTCGAAAAAACGTTCCGCGGTGGGATTGCTGAGCAGATAGTCCTTCTTGATGACGATCATGTCGAAGGCTTTCACGCATTCGCCGTGGGCCCATTCCACGACCTCCTGGGTGGCGCGGGGCAGGGTGGGGTCGTCGTAATTGATCATGAGCATCTCCACGACGGCCCAGATCTGTCGCAGTTTCGTGATCGCGTCCGCTTTTTGATCGTAGGTTTTGAGCGCGAGTTTTTCGGCCACGTTATCGAGAATCGCGTGCCGGACCCGGCCGATCCGATAATCGAAATCCGATTGCGATGCCACTGGAATGTGATAATCGGCCTCGGCTTTTTCCAGCAGCACCCTGCCGAAGTGCAGGTAACGCCGCAGCAAATTGCGCCGACCCGGATCGACGCCCAGCTTCGCCTCCAGTTCCGCCAGCGCGGTTTCCAGATTCAGGATGATTTCGCCGCGCGAAGCCTGGATGACGTACTTGATGAATCCTTCCAGAATCGTGACGTCGGCCCCGGGATCGGTTTTGCGCGCGTCGTCGAGGGCCCAGAAGCTGAGTTGCGCGGCGCCGGCCTGGAAGGGCATGAGGCTGTCGTTTTCGCCGCTGGTGGGTTCGCCTTCGGGGAACAACACCAGTTTGCCGCCTCGTTTCGCCATGATCTTGCGCGACATTCTCAACGATGAGCGATCCTGGGTGCCGGCGATCACGGAATACGCGCCCAGGGAGGCGATGGCCTGGCCGACGAAACCGTAGCCCCAGTCGAACACCTGGCGCGAAGCCATGTAACGAAAACGCGCGCCCATCATATTGCCGACGGCCCAGACGATGGGCGGCTCGGCGGTGGAGGGATGATTGGTAAAAAAAAGTAAACGATCGTCCCGGACCGAGCGCAACATCTGGCGATCCGCGTTCGAGACGACGATTTCGTCGATATTGTACATGCCCTTGAGCACGACCGGATGGAGCAGGTCCACGGTCCAGGCCAGGGGGAGGTTAAAACCGGGGGCGATGAATGGTTGCACGAATTGTTCCTCGTCAGGGGGCAGTCTATTTGACTTCGCGATGAGTTCGAATGTTACAGCCGGAGATTATTTTTTGGGCCGTTGTACAGACCCAGTCAAATCCGCCACCATCCAGGCCGCAACCGATTTTGTGCGGTCGGGGCAGGACGGAGGCAATTCGGGGTAGACGCGGGCGGTGAGGCGCGGTCAACCTGGAAAAAGCGGGAGCGTCGCCAGAGTCTCCGACATGAACCCATCAGCCACTTTCCAGCACGAACCCCTTCGGCGCCTGCCGGCCTATCAATACGCCCTGGCATACCTGCCGTTTCTGACGACGGCGGCGGGCTTTTTTTTCGGCGGCCCGCTCGTGTTGCTCACCCCGTTCATCGTATTCGTGGCGGTGCCGTTTTTCGAATGGATGCTTCCTCCTGATAGGGCGAACGCGGATGAGGCGGCGGAGGCGGACGCGCGCGCCAGGCCCTGGTTCGACTACCTGCTGTACGGAACCGTCGTGTTACAATTCGTGTTTATTTTCGCGTTGTGTCATTTGCTCGAGACGCGCGCGTATTCGCCGCTGGAAATCGCGGGTATGATCTTCAGCATGGGTTTGTGCTGTGGCCTTTTTGGCATCAACGTCGGCCACGAACTCGGGCACCGGTCGCGGCCGCTGGAAAAATTTCTGGCGCAGGCGGCTTTGCTCAGCTCGCTGTACATGCATTTTTTCGTGGAGCACAACCGCGGGCATCACACGCACGTATCGACGCCGCGCGACCCGGCCACCTCGCGCCGGGGTGAAACCCTGTACGCGTTCTGGCTGCGCTCGGTCTGCATGAGTTTTGTTTCGGCCTGGAAGCTCGAGGCGGAACGTCTGCGAAAAAAAGGACGCCGCGCGTTTTCGCCGGCCAATCGTATGATCGCCTATGCGCTAATTCAGGTCGCCTTCGTCAGCGGCCTGGGATTTTTGTTCGGGGCGCCGGCGGCCCTGGCCTTCGCCTGCGCGGCGGTGATCGGTGTTCTTTTGCTTGAAACTGTAAATTACATCGAACACTACGGCCTCATGCGTCGCGAGATCGCCCCCGGCCGGTACGAGCCGGTGCGACCGGTCCATTCCTGGAATTCCGATCACCCTGTCGGCCGTTTGTTTCTGTTCAACCTGCCGCGCCATTCGGACCACCACGCGTTCGCGGGGCGCAAGTACCAGGTGCTGCGTTCTTTCGCCGACGTGCCCACCTACCCGGCGGGATACCCGGCCATGGTTTTACTGGCCTTCGTGCCGCCGCTCTGGTTCGCCGTCATGGACCGGGAACTGGAACGACTTTCAACGCGCCCGGTGCCGGCCTGAGCGGTGCGCGCGTCCGCGAATATTCTGGCGACGATCGGCGCCGCGGCGTGGACGGTACCGGTCGGCCTGGCCCTGAGCGGCGGTGCCGTGGGGAGCGTTTTCGTTCGAATCGAAATTATTCTCGATTTCGCGATGCTGGTGCTCGTGCCGCTTCTGATCGGCCTGCTGGACGAACCGAACCGGACCGGCCGTTCGCCGCGGCTCCTGATCGTCGCGCTGGTGCTCTGGGCCCCGGCCGCGCCCCTCGCGGTGATGGCTTCGCCGTATACGGGCATGGTCCCGGCCGGTCTCTGGCGGGTTGTCCTCGCCCTGCCGTACGCCGGGGTCTGTTTCCTGCTCGCGCTCTATGGAGGCCTGCGCTTTCTCGCGCGCGGACGCGGTCCGATTGGCTCTTTTCGCCTTTCGGAAACGGCGATCGACGCGGGATTCGTGTACGCGGCTGTGAGCGGGGTCTGGTTGTTCTTCGACCGCGCGGGCCTGCGGCCGCTCGATTTTCCGGCCGTAATCGTGCTCCTGACCGCGGTGCATTTTTCCTTCGCGGGCCTTTCGGTTCCGGTGCTCCTCGGTCTGGCCGGTCGTCGCCTGCGGGCGTGCGGGCGGGGTTGCGGCGGGCGCCAGGCGATTTTGTATCCGGCGGTGGCCGTGGTCCTGGTCCTGGGACCCATGCTCGTCGCGCTGGGGATCAGCCTTTCGCCCCCGCTGGAATTCGCGGCGGCGACCCTGTTCGCCGCGGGTACCGTGGGTCTGGCCTTCGTTCAGATTGCGCTTGTATCCGCTATTATTGTAAATTTGGCGAAATCAGACGGTTCGCGGCCCCCCGGGCGGGGGATCACAATCGTCTCCGCGGCGCTGCTGTCGCTTTCGTCAGCGGCTTTGCTCTGGACGATGGTGCTCGCCATGGTGTTCGCGTACAGCGAGTTCACCGGTCGTCCGGTCGTGGTAATCCAGGCGATGGTGCTGCCGCACGGCCTCGTCAACGCCTGCGCGGTGTTTCTGGCCGTTCTCGCGCATACGCTCGCGCCCGCGTCCTCCGGTCTGCCCCCGGTCGGGATTCCGTTTTCGCGCCTGCGCGCGCGCGGCCGCATCGGTCCGGATTTTTTACGGCGGGCGGACCTGCTCGCCAGGCGCCATCCGGCCCCGCGCGGCCTGGTGGACGATCTGGAAGTGTACCGCCACCCCGGCCTGGATCCTTTTCGCCTCGACGCGGATGTGCGCGCTTTTTACGAAAGAACCGGCGAATTCGAACTGGTCGTCGTCCCGCACTGGCGGAGCCCCTTTCGCCTGGCCGGGCGAATTTACAAAACGATCAGCGCGTATTTAGGGCAGATGAATTTTCCGCTGGCGGACGGTTCCGAACGCCAGATGGATTCGCGCATTGAAGCCGTGCGCGACGAACGTGACGGGCGTGAAAATGTGCGCGCCTGGACGCGCTGTTACCGGGAAACCGGTCGTCCGCTCTACGTGGCCACGTACGCGTCGTATCGCCATGCGGGCGAAACGTATATGAACATCGCGTTCCCCCTGCCCGGCGCGAATTTAACGAGCGTCCTGCGGCTGGAGGAAATCGAAGAACTTGCGCATCACGCGGAGGAAGCGCGGCGCGGCGGGTCCGGTCTGCGATGAAGGCGTGTACCTGGTGACAGCGGCCTTTCCCGTGCGGCTGCCGCTGAACGAGACGATTCAGGTCTGGCCCGCCGGACACGCGGACTGCCCGGTTCCGCGTCCTGGTCCCCTGGCCGGGGCGACCATCCTGGCCCGCCACGAAATGTGGCTCTGTGGGCATTCGTTTCTAACGCTCGACTATTATATCGCCCGCGCGGACTTATTTCAAAAAGTTTAGCAATCAGACCCGGTCAGTGCCAGGGAGTTTCTAATCGAAATTTGCGCTAAAATCGCGCTATTTTGAATTTTTTCATTTGATCGCGGGGCTCGAATCGGCGACATTTAATACGTGAGCGCGCCAGTTCCGGAACGCGCTCTGAAAAAAACCCGGCCGGTGCGTCGAATCCGGTAAACAATATCAGAAGTACGGAGTCTAACAGGTATATAAAAAAATAGCGAACGGAGCGCTCGAATCATTTCTTTAATAGTGGAGAATTGAGATGAACCAGATTCGCAGGGGTCACTGGAAAGAGACCTATCGCATTCACATTCTGAACCTGGAACGTTTTTTATGTTCCGGTAAAGGCAGCCCGCTTTCTGGCGAACAGGCCGTCTATCTGGCCGGTATGATCGCCCGTCGGCTGGATCAGGTATACCAGACCATGATTCAGGATCTGCTCTGGGAGGATCCCACCGCCGCCGATCAACTCATTCGTAAACACGCACCGTTCATCGGCCAGAACGCGCCTCTGGTCACCAGCTCCCGGATCAACGCGGAGTTCCTCACTCTGGAAATCGCCCTTGGCGGGGAACATGCCCGCGGGTCTCTGGAAATTTCCGTGCCGGCGCGCTACTTCGGAATCGCCGCGTTCTACGCGCGGGAAGCCGGTAATCAGACCCTGGCGGAGTTATTTCGATTCCTCGGCAATCACCTGCCGCTGGTGCTGAATATTCTGGAAGGTTACCTGGAGTTCCTGAGCGAAACGGGCGATGGTTCACAGAGCGAGTTGCCCATGGCGGTCTGGGAGCGCCTCGCCCGGGAAACCAACGAGCGCAACGCGAAGAAGGAATGGTGGGAAGCCCGCGGACTTTCGCCCGGTCGCAAAACACATATCGCGCGCTCGGAGTTTAATCGCATGATCGATTTTACGGGTATGAATTAGCAGGGTGCTGAAAAAGTGCCCTGCTATGCGATACAGGATGTATCGCCAATACCGGTGTTTCGTGAAACCGCGTGAAACACCGGTTTGCGAGCATCGGCGAATTTAGTTCGCCGATGCGACAGCTGAAAAAGTCCAGGGAGGGACTTTTTCAGCAACCTGTTAGGGCGAATTGGGCATGAAACGAAAATATCATGCGCCCCGGAACTATACACAGGCCGGCATCGAATCGTAAAAATCCGTAAAAATGAGGAAGCCATTCCGCATTTTTGGTAGGCGGTTTCCAGTTTTTTCGCGCACCTGGCGCAGGGAGGGTCCCCCGGCGCCCCTATGAAACAAATCATTGAGTTTTTTGTCGATCGCGGTATTTTCATTCACATTCTGACCGTCTTCCTGCTGGGCTGGGGATTCGTTTCGATGTTCCGGGCCCAGCGTGAGGCTTTTCCCAATGTCAACTTCGATCTGGCCACCATCACCACGGTGTATCCAGGCGCCTCGCCCGAGGAAGTCGAAAAACTGATTACGATTCCCATTGAGGAAAGTATCAAAGAGGTGGACGGGATCAAGGAATACCGTTCGTCCTCGATTGAAAACCGTTCCGCCATCGTGGTGGTCATCGATCCGGACGCGGACGATACATCGCAGGTCGTGGACGATCTGCGCGCGGCGGTGGACCGGGCCGATGATCTGCCGGAAGAAGCCGAAAAACCCATGGTGATCGAAGCAACGTCTTCACGCCAGCCGGTCATCGAAATGACGATGACCCTGAAGCCGGACGCCGAAGGTCGGACCATGAGCGTCGAGGAATTTCGTGAACTCGGGCGGCGTTACGAAAAAGCGCTGGAGGCGATTCCCGGGGTGGCGCGCGTCGCGCGGCGGGGCTGGCGTGATACCGAAATCCAGGTCAATGTGGACCCGGGCCTGTTACGGAAGTACGAGGTCGGCACCGAACTGCTGGCCCTGGCGCTCGTGGAAAAAAACCTGAACGCCCCGGGCGGGAACATCGAGCAGACCGGGACCGAAACCAGCATTCGTACCATGGGCGCGTTCGAGACGGCGGCCGAAGTGGGCGCAGTGTTTGTTCGTTCGAATGACGTCGGCCAGGCCATTCGCGTGAGCGACGTGGCCACGGTCGTGGAGACGGTCGCCAAACCGGACACCATCGAACACGCCGGGGGCAAAGAAAGCCTGAATTACACCGTGGTCAAACGCTCCAGCGCGGACGCGATTACGGTGGTGGACGCGGCCAAAGCCGTGATGGCGGAGTATACCGCGAAACATCCGGGCGTAACCTTCGATTATCTCAACGATCTGTCTTTTTTTATTAAACGGCGTCTGAACGTACTCATCTCCAACGGCCTGCAGGGTTTCGTTCTGGTGTTTATTTCGCTGTTCGCGTTCATGGGCTGGCGGCCCGCGGTCATGACCGCTCTCGGCATTCCCTTCGCGGTGGCGGGAACCTTCATCATTCTGCCGTTTCTGGGCGTTACCCTGAATCTGATTTCGATGTTCGGTCTGATCATCGTGGTGGGTATGCTCGTGGACGACGCCATCGTCGTGTGCGATAACATCTACCGTCATCTGGAGCTGGGCGTGCCGATCGGCATCGCCGTGGTGCAGGGTACGACGGAGGTGGCCATGCCGGTGCTGGCGGCGGTTTTAACGACGGTTTTTTCGTTCGCGCCCCTCCTGTTCGCCACCGGGATCTTCGGCAAGTTTCTCGTGGCCATTCCCCTGGTGGTGATTCTGGCCCTGTCCGTTTCAATTTTTGAGGCGTTTTTTATTCTGCCGTCCCACATCCACGATATCCAGGCCGGGCGATCGGTGGCCGGGGCGATCAAAGACGAAAGCCACTGGTTCAGGCAATTCCGGGTGACGAAGTTCGAACCGTTTTTACGCGCGGCTCTCGCGCGGCCCTGGACGGTCGTGTTTACGTTCATCGGGGTGCTCGTGTTTTCCTTCGCGCTCTGGCTGGTCGTCGGCAAATTTAAACTGTTTCCCGCGGCCATCGATACCTTCCAGGTTCGCATTACCGGACCCTCGGGTCTGACGAAGGACGAAACGCGCAAGTTCTTGCAGGCCGTCGAATACGAAGCTCTGCGTCTGCCGAAAGAGGAACTCGATCGGGTGGCCGGTCGCGTGGGGATCATCCAGAAGGACAACAACGACCCGTTTACACGCCGGGGTTCGCAGTACGGGCAGGTCATGGTGTATCTCACGCCACAGCAGGATCGCGAGCGCAAGTCCGATCTGATCATGCGGGAGATTCGCAACCGTACGGCGTATTTGCTCAATCCGGACACCCTCGCGAAAATTAAAACACCGCTGAATATCGAACCGACCCCGCCGCCGCCCGAGTTCGCGGACCTCGCCGGCCGCCTGCATACGCTCGAATTCGAACAACTGGCGGGCGGTCCGCCGGTGGGCAAACCGATCGCGATTCGTATCATGGGCGACGATCTGAGCGTTTTGCGAAAACTGGCGGACGAGTACATCGTCTACTTGAGTAAAATCCCGGGCGTGCGGGATATCGGGACCGATTCAGAGGAAGGCAAAAACGAAATTCGGCTGTACGTGGACGAACGACTCGCCGCGCAGGCGGGGGTTTCGGTGGCCCGCATCGCGACGGCGGTCAACACCGCGTTCGAGGGGATCGTCGCCACCTCAATTCGCCGGGCGAATGAGGAAGTGGACGTGCGCATCCGGTTCGCGGAGCCGTACACCCAATCGAAAGAAACGCTCCGTAAAATTTTCGTCACGAATCAGCGCGGCAATCTCGTGCCCGTTTCGACTCTGGCGCGTTTTGAACAGACGATCGGGATCACCTCCATTCAACATTTTAACGGGCAACGTTTGATTACCGTGGGTGGGGACGTGGACGACCGGATCATTACGTCCCAGGAAGTGAACACGCGCCTGGCGCAGGAAACGGCCGATTTTCCGAAGCGCTATCCCGGTGCGACGGTGAAGCCGGGCGGGGAGTTCCAGGACACCCAGGAGTCGGTTTCGTCCCTCGGTTATTCTTTTCTGGTCGGTTTTATCATCAACTTTATGCTGCTGGCCTCCATGTTCCGTTCCATGTTAAAACCGTTGATCATCCTGGCGGCGATTCCGTTCTCTTTCATCGGGGTGATCTTCGCTTTTATTCTGCATAACGAACCGCTGAGCTTTCTGGCGATCATGGGCGTGGTCGGCCTGTCCGGGGTGGTGGTGAACGATTCAATCGTGCTCGTGGACTACGCCAACCAGCTTTCGGCGGAGCGCCCCGGCGATTCGCTGCTGGATCTCGTGGTGGAGGCCACTTCCACCAGGCTGCGGGCGGTGCTCCTGACCACGATCACCACGGTCCTGGGACTCTTGCCGACGGCCTACGGCATTGGGGGCTACGATCCCTTCCTGGTGCCGATGGCCCTTTCCTTTGCCTGGGGCCTGGCGGTGGCAACGTTTTTGACACTGCTCCTGGTTCCCGTACTCTACTATCTGGTTGGTCGCCGCGAACACGGGCGTAGTTTAAAGCAGGCCGGCTGAGAAGGCCGGCGACCGCGCCAACCCTGGTTTTTTCACCCTCAGCGATCGATTCTGGCAGTCCTATCTGTTTTTTGCTAATTTTTTAGCAAAATTCTCGCCTTTTTAATTTTTGTGCTTTAAATTCCTGAATTACTGGCAGTCATGGTCAATGATTGCTAAGAACCCGTCCTCATGGCGGGTTTTAATGATAGTTTGAAATAAACCTAATTATGGAGGAAAATAGCAATGGCTATTAAACCCCTGGGCGACCGCGTTGTGGTTCGCCCCCTTGACAAGGCTGAGGACAAAGTCGGGTCACTTTACGTACCGGATACCGCCAAAGAAAAACCCCAGGAGGGGACAGTTCAGGCTGTAGGGCCAGGCCGGTCGGAAAATGGCAAGACCATCGCGCCGGAAGTGAAAGTCGGCGATAAGGTCCTGTACGGCAAATATTCCGGAACGGAAATCAAACAGAACGGAGAAGACATGCTGATCATTCGCGAAAGCGACATTCTCGCGATCATCGGCTGAGGAGCTTAACATGGCGAAACAACTGGAATTTAACGAAGAGTCCCGGCACCATCTGGCCGCCGGCGTAAACAAACTGGCGAACGCCGTTCGAACCACCCTGGGACCCCGGGGCCGGAACGTGGTGATCGACAAAAAATTTGGCGCGCCCACCATCACCAAAGACGGGGTGACCGTGGCCAAAGAAATCGAACTGGAAGACCCCTTCGAAAACATGGGCGCCCAGATGGCGCGCGAAGTGGCCACCAAAACCAATGACGTCGCGGGAGACGGTACCACCACGGCCACGGTTCTCGCCCAGGCGATCGTGAACGAAGGCATCAAAAACGTCACCGCTGGCGCGAACCCGATGTCGCTCAAACGCGGGATCGACAAAGCCGTCGCGGTCGTCGTAGCGGAAGTAAAAAAGAAGGCCAAAAAAATCGGGACCAACAAAACCGATATCGCGGCCGTCGCTTCCATCTCCGCCAACAATGACAAAGAAATCGGCGAACTGATCGCCGACGCGATGGAAAAAGTCGGCAACGACGGCGTCATCACGGTGGAAGAAGCCAAAGGCATCGACACCTACATGGAAGTCGTCGAAGGGATGCAGTTCGATCGCGGCTACCAGTCGCCATATTTCGTGACCGATCCGGAAGCGATGACCGCCACTCTGGAACATCCGTACATCCTGATCCACGAAAAGAAAATTTCCAATATGCGCGAACTGCTGCCGATCCTGGAAAAAGTCGCGCAATCGGGCCGCCCCGTGCTGATCATTTCGGAAGAAGTGGAAGGCGAAGCGCTGGCCACCCTGGTGGTGAACAACCTCCGCAAGACCATCAAAGTCTGCGCCGTTAAAGCGCCCGGCTTCGGTGATCGCCGCAAGGCCATGCTGGAAGACATCGCGATCCTGACCGGCGGACAGGTGATCTCGGAAGACCTGGGACTGAAACTGGAAAACGCCGAAGTATCGCAACTGGGCACGGCCAACAAAATCATGGTGGATAAAGAAAACACCACGATCATTGAAGGCGCGGGCAAAGAGTCCGATATCAAAGGCCGCATCAGCCAGATCAAAAAACAGGTGGAAGACACCACCAGCGATTACGACCGCGAAAAACTCCAGGAACGTCTGGCGAAACTTTCCGGCGGGGTTGCCGTCATCTATGTTGGCGCCGCGACCGAAGTCGAAATGAAAGAAAAGAAAGCCCGCGTGGAAGACGCGCTTTCGGCCACGCGTTCCGCGGTGGAAGAAGGTATCGTTCCCGGGGGCGGACTGACGCTCCTGCGCGCGCGCGACACGATCGAAGGTCTCAAGCTGGAAGGCGACGAAGCCACCGGCGCCCGGATCATTTTCCGCGCGCTCGAATGGCCGCTGCGCATGATCGCCAACAACGCCGGTCTGGAAGGTAGTCTGGTCGTTCAACAGGCTCTTTCACAACCGGAAGGCGTCGGCTTCAACGCCGCCACCCTGGTCTGGGAAGACCTCGCGAAAGCGGGCATTCTGGATCCGGCCAAAGTGGTCCGCAGCGCTTTACAGAACGCCGCTTCGATCGGCGGGATGGTGCTCACGACCGAGGTGTCCATCACCGATTTGCCCGATAAGGACAAAGACGCCGGTGGCATGCCCGGCGGTGGCATGGGCGGAATGGGTGGCATGGGCGGCATGATGTAAGATCGCCCCGGCATCCGACGGCGTCCGCGCCGTTGACGCCAGACGGCCCGGTGGAGCGAACGCTTCCCGGGCCGTTTTTTTATTTGCACGGTTGTTAAATTATCTTTACAAATTGCGCAATTGGCATCCAATCCAGCCGGATATGGGCACTCTTTTATTAAGGAACCTGACACTTCCGGTGCTCTTCTCCGGTTTCTGGTTCTGCAACGGGGCGGGGAGTGCCCTTTCCCCGGACGGGACGAAAAAGGAGGCCGGCGGCGAACGTGTGGACCAGGTCGTTCAACTGGGGCGCATGTTGTTTTTCGAACCGCGGCTCTCCGGATCCAATATGCTCAGTTGCGCCAGTTGCCATAACCCGGCCCTGGGGTGGACGGATCGACGGAAACTGGGCCTCGGTCATGAAATGCGCCCGCTCTCACGGAACACCCCGACCATTCTGAACGCGGCCAGGTTCACCACCCAGTTCTGGGACGGACGGGTCGAATCCCTCGAGGAACAGGCAAAAGGTCCGATGTCCTCCCCGCTGGAAATGAACCAGGACTTGAGTCTAATGGTGACGGAACTGGTTCAAATCGGATACCGGCCCTATTTCGAAAAAGCGTTCCCCGGGGCCCCCCTTACGATCGAAACCGCGGTACAGGCCATCGCCGCGTTTGAACGTACGGTCGTCAGTCGCAATACCGCCTTCGATCGCTGGAAAAGCGGGGATAACACGGCCCTGTCCGATTCGGCCGCGCGAGGATATGAATTATTTACGAAAAAGGCGAAATGCGTCGCCTGTCATGCGGAGCCGGATTTTACGGATAACGGCTTTCATAACATCGGCGTCCTGTCCCAGGACCCGGGTCGGTACACGGTGACGCCGATCAAAATCAATCTGGGCGCCTTCAAAACTCCGCAGTTGCGGGATGTGGCGAAAACCGCGCCCTATATGCACAACGGGATGTACGCGACTCTGGAAGAAGTCATCGAACATTATGACCGGGGTGGCGACAGCCCGCTGAACCTCGATCCGAATATGGAGCCGCTCGGATTCAGTCGCCAGGAGAAACGCGATCTGGTCGATTTTCTGCTGTCTCTGAGCGGCGATGATTTCGCGATCACGATTCCAGCTCTTCCCTGAAATAAAACTGGAGGTTCGTATGAAGGTTCGAATAAAAAAAGGTACGGTCGCCGCTCTGGCGGGATTCGCGCTGGCGGCGGGAATCGGGATCAACGCCGCGCAGGAATACGTCGTGGCGCAGCAGGGGCGCGCATTTTCAAAAAGCGAACTCAAGATTAAAATGGGCGATATCGTGTCCTTTCCCAATCAGGACGATTTTTTTCACAATGTCTATTCGCTTTCGCCCACGAAAGTTTTCGATCTGGGGTCTTATAAAAAAGGCGAAACCCGCAAGGTGGTTTTCGAACAAAGAGGAACCGTGGAAGTGCGTTGCGCGATTCATCCGAGTATGAAGATGAAGATCGTGGTCGAGTGAGCATTTTCGAATTGAACTCCGCCGAGCAAAGCGACAGGCCCTGGCGCCTTCCCCGGATCGGCGGAGAATATATTTTCCGGTTTAAGATCCGCACACGCCTTGCTTTCGGCTTTGCGTTTTTGCTTTTGCTCGTATTTCTGACCGCGGGGATTTCGATTTTCAGTCTGTTTTACTCATCGCGCGTGCTCGAACGAACGCTGGGGCGTTCGTATCTGGTCAACCAGTTACTGTACGAGTTTCTGGACGAACTGGCTCTTCTGGAATCGGCGTGCAGCACGATTCTCGCGACCGACGATCAACTCGTCATCAAACAGAAACGCGAACAGATCCAGGGCAGCGGCGATCGATTCGCGAAGATCCTGGCGCGGATCGAAGAGGCGGGCCAGGGGGACGAAGCCAGGCTGGACACTCAATCAGCGGGGGATTCCATCCGGGAATTGAACGGGCTTACCCTGCGGTTCCTGGACAGCCGCGATCACGATTCCGGGGCGGCACGCATCCTGTTCGTGCGGGGGATCAATCCTGGCATCGAAGAGATTCGCCAGCGAATCAAAGAAATTATCGCCAGCCAGAAGGACAGTACGTTCGCGGAGGCGGCGCGGGCCATTCGAATCAATCACCTCACTCTGTACTCCATCATCGCGCTCTGTGTGGCGTTTTTTTTGATCGGAACTTTGATCTCGGTCGCCATCGTGCAGTCGCTGTCCCAACCGTTGAACCTGGCCCGGACGACGGTTGCGCGGATCGAGCAGGGCGATCTGAGCCAGGCCGTGGAATCGCGAATGCGCGACGAACTGGGCGACCTGCTGGAGGTCCTGGAGACCATGCGGGTTTCGCTGCGTGGCATTATTCTTGAGACGCGGAGCGCGGCAAGTGAGTCGCTGTCGCTCGCTGAGACTTTTCAGACCGTTGCCCGGAATTTCGATCAAACCGTCGCCAGCCAGGAACATTCGACCAGGGATCTGTCCTGCGTGGCCGCGCAGATGGCAACCTTCGCGGAGAACATCACCGGTCTCGTGAAAAACGCCGGGGAACGGTTGACCGGGGTTAGTTTTCATACTGAAGTTCTGAGCACGTCCATCGCCAAAATCAACGCCAGTACGCAACGTCTGGGGGAACTCTCTCAGACCACCTCCGAAACGGCGGGGCAGGGCGCCGAACGCATGAATGAGGTCATCGCCTCCATGCGCGCCATCGAGGAGAATTCGCAGCGAATTGGCGAAATTGTTGAACTGATTACGGATATCTCGGACCGGACCAATTTATTGTCTTTGAACGCCGCCATCGAGGCCGCCCGGGCCGGCGATTCGGGCCGGGGCTTCGCGGTCGTAGCCGATGAAATTTCGCGCCTGGCCGACCGAACCCTGGGGAGCGTGCACGAAATCCAGACTCTGATCCTGACCACCACCCGTGACGTGCGCGGGGGAACGGAGCGAGTGGAAGGCGCGGCGCGGATCTTCGGGGAAATCACGGGCGAAATCAACCGGATGAACGACATCGTCGGGGAAATTCGCGGGGACATTTTCAGCCAGACCGGTAACTCGGCCCGGATCTCGCGCAACATTGCCGATTTAAGTCAATTTTTTAACGAGATCGATAAGGCCGCCGTGGAACAGACCGCCTCGGCCGGCAATATTCGCGAAAGTGTCCAGTCCCTGGTCGAATCCTCTTTGAACGTAACCGCCGGCGGTCGTAATATCTTCGGCCTGGCGGAAACGCTTTCGCGCCGGTCGGGCGCCCTGCGCAAATTGCTGGATCGATTCGCCGTTTAGCCCCCATCTCAAAACCTGTTTTGAGATGGGGGCGGGGGCTACAGGAGGTAGCCCCAATCGGCGAGCA
>CAZVZS010000012.1:100977-111737 GCA_964631535.1 uncultured Leptospiraceae bacterium | reverse complement strand
GGGGCGGCGGACAGAGGGCGAAGGCACGCAGTGCGGACGGAACCAGGGAGGCGATCGGTTGGTCCGGCGCGCGGCCTTTGGCGATGAACAGACGCTGGATAGCCGTCGCGTTGCGCGCGTCAGCGGCCAGGCCGTAGACGGTCTCAGTCGGCAGAATCAGGATTTCGCCGTCCGACAGAGCCCGGGCGGCCTGGGCCGGAGTGAGGGGGCGGACTCCGAGAATGGGTCTTACTCCAGACCGAGGGCGCCCGGGTTCATGATACCCTTCGGGTCCAGGTTTTTTTTGATCGCACCGAGCAGCGCGTGCGAACCTTCGCCGATTTCGGACGCGTACCAGGGAGTCATCAGCCGTCCGATGCCGTGGTGGTGCGATAAGGATCCGTGGTTCGCGTGGAAGGTTTCGATGAGGCCCGTATGGAACCGTACAAAATCGTCGATCATCGCGGCTTCCGATTTACTGTTACCGGCCACGCAGGGTTTGAGCGGTGTCATAAAAATAAAGTACAGCATGGCCCCGTTTTCGTACACATGCGAAATATGCGCAAGGCAGAAGGTATTCGGTCGCTTCTTGATGTACGCGCGCGCCGCGGTCCAGAGGGTGAGCAGGTTTTCCCAGGTGACCGCGGTTTCCAGGGTATCAATGGCGATGCCCGCGTCCATGAGTGGATCGCGCAGGTACGCGCTGGAGTAACGTTGCTCCAGCCATTTTTTGACGGGACCGGCCCCGGTAGAAAAGGCCCCGTAACGTTTCGCGATTTTTTTCACTTTGCGCGCTACGAATTTCGCGTAATCCCGGTCCCCCTCCACGAGCACGTGCATGAGTGCGCGTTCCATCGGTCTGTATCCGAGCAAACGTAACAAACGATCCGCGTTGCCACCGGAGAGGCCCGCCATCTGGAACGCGATTTCGGTTTCCTCCGGATCCTGGAGGCGAAAAAAATGCGGGCGACCGAACTGGCCCTGCATGATCTCGCGCATGGCGCTCACGCCCGATTCGAAATCCGGGAACATGAACGAGGCCAGCACGCGATTCTCGGGATTGAATCGGTGAACTTTCATCGTGACTTCGGTGATAACGCCCAGCGCGCCTTCCGAGCCGGTGATGAGCTGGTCCAGATCCGGCCCGAGCGAAGAGCAGGGATAATCTTTCGTTTCCAGGGTCCCCGCGGGGGTGACCATTCGCTGGCCGAGCACCATATCGGCCATGGTTCCGTATCCGGTGGAGGCCTGGCCCGCGCCGCGCGCGGCCACCCAGCCGCCGACGGTGGAGTACTCGAAGGACTGCGGAAAATGACCGCAGGTATAACCGCGTTCGTTCAGATACTGTTCCAGGTCCGGCCCCAGGATGCCCGGTTCCACCGTGACGGAGTCGTTCATTTCATTCAGGCGAATGACCCGGTGCATCTGACGGGTCAGGTCGAGCGCGATCCCGCCCTTCGGCGCTGCCAGTCCGCGCGTCACCGAGGATCCGGCCCCGAACGGAATGATCGGGATCTGTTTCGACTGGCAGAACTGGATGACCTGGATGACGTCTTTTTCGTTACGCGGATAGACCACCGCGTCCGGCGGGTTCGGAACGCGGCCCAGACGCAAATCGAGCAGTTCGGTAAAAAATTTCCCGGCCGAATGGCGCGCGCGGTCCGTGTCGTCCACGGTGACGTTGGTGGCGCCCACCAGCTTTCGTAAGGATTCCAGGCTGGCGGAACTCAGCGCGCTCTTTCGGGCGATTTTAACGGGTTCGTACCCGGCGAGGAATTTCTCGGCGGGCGCCAGACGGAGAATGTCTGCCGGAAAATTTTTTCGCAAAAATTCGATGGCGTGCTCCGGCAGGATTTCCTCGTGGGCGGGGTCCCCCCATTTGAAAATTTCCCGGAACGGTACGGCGGTCGGAGCGGGGGATTTCTGATTCTTTGGTGCTGGCACGAACAACCTGTGGCCTGGAGCGTCGCCCCGGTCAAGCATCTTGTCCCAGAAACTTTTCGAGCGCGGCCAGAATATTTTTTTTCGCGAAGGGTTTGACGATGTGATCGTCGCAGCCGGCGGCCAGGGACTGAATTTTTTCGGACTCATGCGCCCCGGCCGAGAGGGCGATGATCGGCACCGGACGTCGGCCCGGATCCCGCGCCTGGAGTTCAGCCTCCAGGGCGCGAATGCGACGGGTGGCGCTCAGGCCGTCGAGCACGGGCATCTGAATGTCGATGAAGATGATATCGCAGGGGGCCGCCTGGAAGGCCGCGATGGCCTCTTCCCCGTTTTCCGTGGTGCGAATCTCAAACCCGGAGTTCTTGAACATTGCCTGGAAGAGCATCCGGTTGTCCGGGTTATCTTCCACCAGGAGAATTCGCGGCCGCTCCGGCAGGCGTGCGGGGCCCCCCGTTTCCAGCGCGGGCCTGGACGTGCCCCCGGCCGCGAGACTCAGCCACACCGTGCAGGTAAAGGTGCTGCCCGTTCCCGGAATGCTCTCCACGCGGATGCGTCCGCCCATCATACGACTCAGGTTGCTGGAGATGGACAGCCCCAGGCCGGTTCCGCCGAATTTGCGCGTAATCGATGTGTCACTCTGCGAAAATTTTTCAAAGATGGTTTCCCATTTTTCAGGGGGGATGCCGATCCCCGTATCGCGCACGGCCAGATCGACGAAGACGCCGGGCTCAGGGCGCGGAGGCGTTAGATCGCGCACGATTTCCGGCGCGGCCGGAACGACCCGCACGGCGATTTCGCCTCGTTCGGTAAACTTCACCGCGTTGCCGATCAGATTCACCAGAATCTGTCGCAGACGACCGGGATCGCCGAGAAGCCAGCCCGGGAGCGTCGGGTCGACGCGCGTGCTGATCACCAGGCCTTTATGTAAGGCCACACCCAGGAAAATTTCCGCCGCGTCGGCGACGGTCTGCTCCAGTTCGAATTCGACGTGTTCCAGTTCGAGACGCCCCGCCTCGATGCGCGAAACGTCGAGAATATCGTCGATCAACACCAGAAGATTGCGCGAGGCGTTGCGAAGCGTGGCCACGTACTGGCGTTCGTCCTCGGGCAGGTCCGATTCGCCGAGGAGTTCGGCCATACCGACTACCGCCGTCATCGGCGTTCCATGGCCGTGCGCAACTCGGCCGTGCGCCGCGAAACCGTCGACTCAAGATTTTCGTTCAGTTCGCGCACGCGCCGGTACATGCGAACGAAGCGGTGCGTCAGGAGCACGGTCGTGCTCAGAACCAAAAAAGGCATGCTGTAGCGCGTCAGGGCGATCTGCGGAAATTCCAGGAGGCCGGCCAGGATATCGTACACACCCAGACCGAGCATGGCGAGGACCCCTCCCGCCATCCGGTACGCGTCCGGATTGCGGCGGAGAATGGCGCGCACGATCGAAAAAACCATATAAACAATGAGCACCAGCGCGACGATCTGCCAGATGCGTAAGGCCAGGCGCATGGTCGGGTAGGAAAAAAGCCAGGTCAGGGCCGTCAACGGCGTGGCGATGGCAAAGGCGAGCATGGCCATTTTCGAAACGGCGCGGTCGAAGAGTTCGCGCAGAAATAAAAGGATACACGGCCCGATAAAAAACAATACCGTATATTCCACGCGCACCCGTAATATTACTTCTTCGCCAAAAACGAAATCACGGTATCCGGAGCGAAAAAACAACCAGGCGCCCACGCACAGCGAAAACAGGGCGAAATACAGATTGTGCCGCTCTTCCGGCAGGCGCAGGCCGAGCAGGAAATGATACAGGGCCACCACGGCCAGGACTCCCACCATCACGAGCAGGAGGAGTTCCCGGCGATAGAAGCGAAAATAAACCGCGTTCGTAGGGCCCGCGTACAGGTCCGGTCCTTCCAGATGCAGGGGCCGGTCGCCCGGACTGCGCAACGCCACGAAGAGGGTCGGCGGAGCCGCGGCCCGGTCCGGCGCGCCCGTAGATTCCTGCGCGGGCAGGGAGGCGTGCGCGGGCAGGGGCGCGAGCACGTAGCGGTAGAGACCGGACGCGTACGGTTCGACCGTGCCGAGCGCGGCGAAGAGTCGGTCGTTCAAATAAAACCGTGAAATGTCAGACACCAGTCCGCTGTAAAACGTAATACTCTCGCCCCGGGCCAGGCGTTCAGCCAGCGGGGCGGGCAGGGGTTTTCGTAACGTGATCCAGCCGTGTTCGTCCTGGAAGCGCGGGTCTTTCGAAAAATGGAAGGGGACAGTGATCGGCTGGAAGCCGTCGGGAGCCGCGGGCGAATGATCGCCCGGGTGCAGGCCGCGGCGCAGTTCCCAGGTCCCCCCCAGATCGACAATTTCCTCTGTCCCAACATTTTCGCATGCGAGGAAAATGAACGCAACCAGGGGAATTACGGCCAGGAAAAAAAATCCCCGACGCCGACTCCGCGTTCGCGGACGGAGAGCGGGGCGTGCCAGGGCCAGGGGCATGAAGATGGGAGCGCTCAGGCCGGCAGGAGCACGGCCCGGAACGGCGCGTGCCCAAAGGTCTGGGCCGCGGCCTCGCGTACCTCGTCCACCGTGATCGCGTCCAGTTCGACCAGGGCTTTTTCCACCGGGTGTTCGGTTTCGCCGCGCAACACCGCGACGCTGATCATGGAACCGAGTCCGCCGCTGGTTTCGGATTTCGCGGCGATCGAAGTCCGCAATGAAGCCTTCGCGCGCTGGAGCTGATCCTCGTTCAGACGTGTTTCGCAGATTTTCTGGATCTGACCGTTCACTTCCGTTTCCAGCCGGTCCAGTTCGTCCGGGGCGATGCCGCACACGACCGAAAGCAGCGAAAACGGTTCGAAACGCATGAGGTAAGCGTAAATTCCGTAACACGACATGCCCAGGTCCTCGCGGATGCGCTCGAAAAGCAGGGCCGAATCGTTGCCGCCGAGCATGTAACACATGATGTCCTGCTTGTACCGATCCGGATGGCCTGGATCGAGGGCGGGGTAGTACAGCTGGTAGTACGCTTCCTGGATACCGGCCTTCGTGAGCCCCAGTTCCCCGCCGCTGTACGGAAAGAGCTTCCGCGGGGGTACGCTGGTTTCGGTCGCGACCGTGAATTGTTCGCGGATGGCCGTTTCCACTTCCTCGCGCGAAAGCCGGCCGATGACGGCGATCATCGTATTACCGCCGCCGTAGTACCGCTTTTTAAACGCGAACATCCCTTCCACGGACGCGTTTTCGATCGTCTCTTTCTGGCCGATCACCGGATGGTAATCCATGCCCATGTACGCGGCCAGGGCGCGTTCCATCAGAAAACTATCGGGATCGTCCTCGCGCTCGCGAAATTCGCTGAGGATGGGATTGAGTTCTTTGCGGAATTCCTCTTCTGGAAAAAGCGGGTTCTGGTACATATCGCTCAGAATATCCAGACCCAGACGAAAATTTTCGTTCAACACCGTGATATAATAAACCGTATGATCGTAGGTCGTGTACGCGTTAAGTTTGCCGCCGATGTCGTTGGCAGCCCTGGAAATCGAGTTTCCACCAGGCCGTTTGCGGCTGCCCTTGAAAAACATATGCTCCAGGATGTGCGCCATGCCGTGGACGTCCGGTTCCTCGGCGGCCGAGCCCACCCGGGTCAGAATCTGGATATTGGTCAGGAAACTTTCATTCCGGTGAAACAGGACTTTGAGCCCGTTGACCTGAAAAATTTCGAAACTGCCAGTTAGATTCATAGTGGATTTCCAGAGGGGCCCGATTGATTCAGTCGTACCGGGCTCGTTCCATTTCAGAGAGCGGGGCGCAACCGGGCTTTGTCCAGGTTTGGCCGGCCGGGACAATTTGTCGCCCGGATTCCTGCTCCTTAGCAGGCTGCGGAAAAAGGAGCCTGCTCTTAGCGGATGGCCGTCACCGATTAATTCAATACTATAGTAAAAACTATGAAAGAAGACGATTCGCAAAATATTACAACGGCGCGGCCGTACCGGCCGCTGCTGGGCGTGGCTGGCGTGCTCGGGTTTCTGGCCGTGCTGCTGGGGGCCTTTGGTTCGCACGCTCTGGCCGCCAGTTTTACGCCGCGTCAGATGGAAATCTGGGAAATCGCGGGTCAGTACCACCTGGTACACGCGGCGGTGCTGGTCGGGCTGGCATGGGGGCAGGGGCGACTCCTGCGATTTTCCGGCTGGTTCATCGCGGCCGGAATCGTCCTTTTTTCCGGGACCCTCTACTCCAACTGCCTGACCGGAGTGCGACTGTTCGGGATGCTCGCCCCGGTGGGCGGGACCGCCCTCATGGTGGGCTGGGCCCTGATGCTCGTGGCCGCCCTGCGCAAAGCGGGTAGTTGAATCTGCCGCGCTTCCACGCACCCAAACGTCCTGAATGACCTGCCTGTGTGCCGCAAAAGCGATGATGTGCATGAACAAATTTTTCACGGAGGACCGGGAGTACGGGCAGGGCCCACTCCCGGCGCGCGGAGCACCGCCTGGTAAAAGGGCAGGGTCATCGTGAACGAATCCTCGGCCACGGGTTCGAACCCCGCCGCGCGAAAGGCGGTCCGGGGATCGCGGTTGAGATGGCAGCCCAGCGCGAATTTTTTCCAGAACGGATTTAAAGCGAATTGAAGCGCCTGGCCCGGCCGCGAGTGGGCGCGCACATGTTCCAGTAATATTAGGCTGCCCCCCCGCTTCAGACGCGAACGAATAAAATCCACCGCCGCCGCGAGGTCCGGCACCGTACAGAGTACCAGAGTACAGACGACCGCGTCCACGCTCGCCGGGGCGATGAGCGCTCCCAGCTCCGGATCGCCCAGTCCGAAGGGCAGCAGTTCGATGCGCGCTCCGCCAGGGGCGGCCGCGGCAAGAACGGCGGCGGCGCGCGCGCGCATGGCCGGCGCCGGCTCCGCGGCCAGGACGCGGGTGTCCTTGTGGTAGAGGCCGAAGTTCACTCCCGTGCCTGCGCCGATTTCCAGAATCGTATCACGCAGGGGCGCGATCAAAGCGCGCCGGCGGCGATGCAGAACCACCTTTTCCGCGCGTTCCATGAACGGATCGTACAGGCGCGCGAACATTCGTTCGTACACGCCGGAACGTCGGGGACCGGTGGGAGTCGTTCGCATCGGTCTTGAATGCAGGACGGGTTTTATTCGCCTACAAAAATTTCCAAGAAAAACTGGCGGCCTCCGCGGGGCGCGGTGCAAAGAGGCGATTAAATCCGCCCACGCAACCTACCAGTCGATCGGGTGATAGTCTTTCAAAAATTTTCCGAACTGATGCCGGCCGGTGAGAAGTCCGTCGAAGAACGGATCGCACACGCGCGCGGCGCCGTCGACGATGTCGAGCGGCGGCTCGAAGTCGTGGTGTTCCCGCTTGAACCGGGCCAGAGTCACCGGGTCCTCGTCCGTGACCCAGCCCGTGTCAACCGCGTTCATGAAAATCCCGTCGCGCGCGAGACCCGCGGCCGCGGTGTGCGTGAGCATGTTGAGCGCGGCCTTGGCCATGTTCGTGTGCGGATGGCGATCGGGTTTTTTGAAGCGGTAAAATTTGCCTTCCATGGCGGAGACGTTGACGATATGTTTTTCGCCTGTTCGGTCGCGGCGCATCATGTTCGCGAAACGGTTGCAGAGCACGAACGGCGCCACGGCGTTGACGAGTTGCAATTCCAGCATCTCGGCCGTTTCGATTTCGCCCAGGCGCAAACGCCAGGAGTTCACCTCCCGTAAATCCACCTGTTGCAGATCGGCGTCCAGCTCGCCGGCCGGAAACGTTTCTTCCACGGGCAGGAGTGAGTCGTGCCGGTACGGAATTTGCGAAAGCGCGGCCGATGAGCGCAGGCCGATGCCGGGAATGCGCGCGTGCCAGGACAGGTCCGTGTCGATCTGGCGCAGGAGGCCGGTGTCGGCCTGTTCGAGCCGCCGCAGATTCGTTGCGTGTTCGCGCAGGAGCGCGCGCGCCGCGGCCGGCAACTCTTCGAACGGACGGGTTTCATTCGCCATTAAGTGCGCGTAAAAGCCCGGCGGCCGACGCACGGTCTGCGCGGCGTTGTTGATCAAAATGTCCAGCCGATCGTAGGACTCCTCGATCAGGGAGGCGAATAATTCCACGCTTGGCGTGTGGCGCAGGTCCAGGCCGTAGACCATCAGGCGATCCTTCCAGTCGTTGAAATCGTTTTCGCGTGAAAAACGTAAGGCCGAGTCTACGGGAAAACGCGTCGTGGCGATGACGCGGGCCCCCGCGCGCAGCAGGAGCAGGGTGGCCTGGTAGCCGATCTTCAGACGCGAACCGGTGATCAGGGCCGTGCGACCGTGCAGGGGCGCGCTCTGAAAACGTTTGCGGTAATTAAAATCGCCGCAGTCGCGGCAGAGCGCGTCGTAAAAAAAATGCAGGCGCGTGAATTCGCAGTCGCAGACGTAACAGCGCCGGGGGGAGCCCAGTTCGGGCGTGTCCGCGTCAGCGCGCGACGAATCGGGCAACTCAAGTCGCGCGGGCGCCTGGAAGACGTCCGCCTGGCGCGCCACGCGAATGCCGGTCGCGGCGCGGGCGGCACGTTCGGCGCCCAGCACCTGTTCGCGTTTTTTATGGCGACGCGCCTGCCGTCGCCGCCGTGTTTCGTCTTCGTCCGGGCGCGCGATCCGTCCGGCCGCCGCCATCAAAGCCAGGCGTTCGTCCGCGTTCAGTTCCGCCAGGCGACGCGGGTCGGCGGCGAGTCCTTCCAGCAACGCGATGAGTTCCTGAACTGAATTGGTGGCGACCGGTTCGAGCATGTTACGTTCACCGCTCCGGATCGGCCGGCAGGGGGCGCGCGGTAATCGTATACGCGGCCACAGGCCGGCCCTGGATGAGATGTTCCTGGATGATGGTTTCGAGTACGGGTGGCGTGCAGCTATGGTACCAGGTGCCTTCCGGGTACACCACCGCGATCGGTCCGCCCTGGCAGATGCGCAGGCAATTGGCCTTCGTCCGATACACGCCGCCGGCCTCGCTCAGGCCCAGATCGCGTAGACGATTTTTCAGAAATTCCCAGGCCGCCAGGGACTCGTCCCGCCCGCAACATTTCGGTTTCGTTTGATCGCAGCACAGGAAAATATGACGCTGGACGCGGCCAATTTCCAGTGAATCCGCGATCTTGCGGAGATTTTCAATGTCCACGCCGGATTCTTCCATACGCGACGTGAACTGCGCCGGGACGGGCCGATTAAGTCAAATCTTGTTTTGGGCCGGGCTTTGCCTTGCGCCCTGTCCGGCGACAGCCGCTCCCGCTTCGGAACCAGGTCCAGCGCCGACAGGGCTCGGGCCGCGCTTGCTCCTGTTTCAGTACGGAACGAGCGATTTCCCCGCGGCCTTCGCGCTGGACCGGCCGGGCCCGGCGTCGAACGAGCGCATCCCCTTCGCCTGGTATTTTTACGCGCTTGATCTGGGTGAGCGCGTGGTTTTGATCGATACCGGGTTCGTCGACGAAAAACGCGCGCGACTGTTCGGCCTGCGGGATCTGCGCGCCCCGCTGGACCTCCTCGCGCGGGCGGGCATCGCCCCCGGGCGCGTGAGCGACGTTTTACTGACCCACGGTCATTTTGATCACGCGGACCACTTCGACCGGTTCGGGCGTGCCCGCGTCTGGTCGCGCCAGACCGGCCGGAGCGTGCTGGGTTCGCGCCACGGACCGGCGGGCGGGCGGTCCAGGTTTGAGGCGCTTCGGAACGCCGGGCGACTGGTGGAACTGCCCGCCCGGGCCGGACCACCGACGCGGGTGCTGGAAGCGTCCGGCTGGCGGGTAGAGCTATTGTTCGCGGGCGGGCATACGCCCGATTCCCAGGCCGTGCTCCTGGCCGGTCCGGAGCGAAGCTACCTGATTTCCGGCGACGAGTGTTACCTGGCCCGGCCGTGTCTGGCGGGGCGCGGCCTGCCCGCCCGGTCCGCTTTTTCAGCGCCGGCCAATCGCCGTTTTTTGTTATATATAAAGAAGGAAACCGCGCGGGGGACGGAGCTCCTGACCCTGCACGATCCAGAAATCGCGTCCGGAGCGCGCCCGCTTTTCCCGGGGGTGTTCCAGATTGGCGCGCTGTCACCCGATGAGCGGTGAGGGCGGCGGGCCCGGCCTGATATTCAGGCATTTTGGATCTGACCGATATTCAAGAGGGATGCAGCGGGCCATTAACAAAATCAGCGTGGCCTGCCTGGGCAGCCTCGCGCTCGCGGGCACGCTCCTGGGGCAGCCGGCGCCCATCCCGGGCGGAGATCCGGCGGCTCCGGATACCCGCCTGTACAAAAAACCGTTCGAGGTCATCAACCCGGATAATATCGCCCGCGCCGAACAGGAATTACGAAATCCCGATCCGGATTACCAGGTGCTGGTGCAATTGCTCTCGCGCGAGATCGGCGCGTACACGACCCAGTTTATAGAAGAAAAACGAATTCTCGACGAACGCCGTACCGCGCCGGTACGGCCCGCGCAGATCGACACGAATACCCTGCGACTCATTACGCTGTTACAGAACGAAAAATTCGGCAAGATACACTTCCTCGGCCAGTCGCCGTACATGCACACCCTGCACCGCCTGCTGGGCCAGGCGTACGAGGCCCTCGACCAGCCGTACCGCGCGCTCTCGGAGTACACGATGGCGTTCCGGTACACGAATTTCGAACAACCCTGGCGCGAACTGAATACGCCCGCCGAACGCGAAGAACGGTACATGTTGATGCTGCGCGGATTCGCGCAGCCCGACCGCATCCAGGAAGAACGCGACCCGGCGATCAAAAACGACGCGCTGCGTTTTCAGAGTCTGATGCGCGAATACCAGAACCTCAAAATCCAGGAACGCGAGGCGGTGAAGTTCGTGGACGTGGCCCGGGCCC
>CAZVZS010000012.1:86649-100936 GCA_964631535.1 uncultured Leptospiraceae bacterium | reverse complement strand
ACGTCGGCGCGGCCGCCGCCACCGCCGAAAACCTGGGACGACAGTCGCGGTCTCTGGAAAATCGCCTTGAGGAAATTCGACTCGGCAGTTACCGGAAGTATCACCAGGACAAGGCACAGCGCGACGGGGATCTCGCGTACCGGATGGCCGTGCTCGTCAAACGCATCGAGACCGAAAACAAACAGGTGGCGCGCATCCTGAACCGGTCCAGTTTTTACCGCGGCCTGGGCGATCAACTCGGCGAAGAACGAACGGCCTTTCGGAATTTCGTCGGGTACGCGATTTTCCTGGAACTCGCGCATAAGCTCGATCCGGAGAATCTGGAGTACATTTCCCTGCTATCGGAAGAGTACCAGAACAGCCGCGAAAAACAGCGCGCTATCGCTTTTACCGAACGGTACATCGAACTGGCCAAAAAAACCAGTCCCGTTCCGAAGAAATTTCCCGATCACTATCTGCGCCTGGGCGGGCTCTTTACTGACACGAAAAATTACATCAACGCCACGAAAGCCTACGAGGCGTACCTCGCCATCGAGCCGAACAGTCCCATCAGTCGTGAAACGCGGCTCTCCCTGGCCGATTTATACTTCGAACGCGTCGGTAATTTTCCGGCCGCGCGCGATCTGTACACAGGATTTTTGCGCGATACCGCGACCATCGATCTCGACTCGCTCGGTTACGGGAAGAAAGCGGAGCTACAAACGACGCGTTACCGGATTCACGGCAATCTGGCTGCCATCTCGCGGCGGCTGCAACGCTGGTCGGCCGAAGAGGCCCATCTGGCGCGCGCGCGCCAGGAGTTTTACGCGATCGAGGGGGATTTCAAAAAGACCCGCGCTGAGGAAATCGCCGTGCGTCAGCAAATCGACGAAGTCAAAAAACAGTTACTGGGTAAGGAAGACCAGACTCTCCAGACCGAATACTATCGTCTGCTGCGGATCTCGCTGCCGGAGGTCGCCGAAAAAAGCGCCTTTCTACGGGTGCGTCTCGAGGCCATGAATCTGCCCGGGATACTGGAACGCCTGGCCGTGGTCGCCCTGCGGGATCGCAAATTCGACGCGTCCCTTGACCTCTATCGCGAAATCATCACCCGCGGCACGGGGGAGCAGTCCACCCGGGCGCGCGGCAATATCCGTCTGGTGAATCTCACCCTGGCCGACGGCCGCCTGCGCGACCCGCTGCTCCCGCCCAATTTTGAACGTTAGGAACCTTGAGGGGGACCAGCGTGGTCCTGTAAGGTTGGAGTTCCTACAACAGGGGTCCCGGCTGGCACAACCATCGCTAAAATCGCTCGTGGCGTGTAAAATCGGGAAATTGACTTGCCAAATTTGCGTTTGCGCCCGGAACTGTTTGAGACATGGCACAGAGCGGCAGAGATACCCTGAACAGCGTAATCGGGCCCGGATCGATTTTTGAGGGCAAGTTTTACATTGCCGGTTCCTTACGGATCGAAGGCAAGTTTGAGGGGGAGATCAAAACCGAAGAGTCGCTTTATATCGGTGATACCGGTAAGGTCAAAACCAACATCAGCGCCAAATCCGTAGCCGTTTCGGGGACCATGATCGGCAATATCAAGGCTGAGAACGAAGTGCGCCTGGAAGAAACCGGTAAGCTGCTGGGGGATATTGTTTCCCCGGTGTTGTATATCATGCCGGGCGTCGTGGCCAAGGGCAATATTACCATCACCGGCGGCCAGAAAAAAGACATCAAAAAGGTCATCGAGGAATCGTACGGTGGCCTGAAGCTGGCCGAACAGTAAACCCTGACTCCGGCCGCGCTGGTTGGCGTGGTTTTGCTTCCGGAACGCTTGCAGTCCAGGCCCGAATGAGCAATTTTAGTTCCGTAAGTGTTAGTTTTGCGCAATTTTACGGCAAAATTTTTATTGACCGCGCCAAAAAACCATTGCAAGGGCGGGCAGTAAAAAAAAAACTGTGCAGGGCACAAGAACCGCTGAGCTTTTTTGCCGGCCGTTAGCCCTCCCTTGACGAGGATTTTTATCGGTCAGCGCTCCTCCTTCGGCCGAAAATTGAAGTAAGCCGGACCAGGCCGAACGCAGCGTTTCTTAAGTCAGACCCCAATGTATAATCGCAGGTTCAGAAATCGTACGGGGTACCGTCTCTTCAATATGAAGGGTCGTTTTTCGATCATGTACCTCGGGGGGGGGACCTTCCTTTACAGCGTTCCGGGGAAAAATCATCCGATTGTCCGCAAACTGGAGCTGGGCCGAAAGAAGTACCGGATGCAGGGCGCGTCGGTTCTGTTCATGGGTCTGTTTTTTTTCGGGGCCGTCAGCCTCATGACCAATGCCGGTACCGCCGATTCCATCGATCCGGAAGACCTGGAACAACTGGAAGCCAGCCTGACCCCCATTGAACTGGAAGAAAAATCGGAAGAACTCAAATCGCGAATCCTTGAAGTCAGCCCCGTCGAAACCGTCACCAGAGGAGACGGTAAAAAAAGCAAAGTCATTACTTATACTGTTAAAAACGGCGATACGATTACCCGCATCGCCACGGCCCACAAGGTGCCGCCGCGTTTGATTTACGCCACCTCCGGTTTGAAAGACGGCTCGGTGATTCGGGTGGGCCAGAAGTTGCAGATTCCGGACCGGCCCGGTTTGCTTTATAAAATGCAGACGGGGGATACCATGGCCGCGGTCGCCGATAAATACAGCGTTTCGCTGGCGGCCGTCGCTCTGGAAAATCCGGACCTGAACGATCTGGACCTGCTGGAAACCGGAGACCGGGTGTTTTTGCCTGACGCGAAAATTCCTGAACCGCCCAAACCGGCCCTGCCAAGCTGGCTCAACCCCGGCTTCGGACGAATCACTTCCGGATTCGGGTATCGTCCGCATCCAATCACGGGCCTGGGATCGCAGATGCATACCGGGATCGATATCGGGATGCGTTACGCGCCCGTGCGCGCCGCGCGCGATGGGACCGTCAAATTCGCCGGTTACATGGGATCGTACGGGAAGGCGATCGTAATCGATCACGGCGGTGGCTGGAAAACCCTGTACGCGCATCTTTCGCAGGTGCGGGTGCGCTCGGGACAGAACGTCGGCAAGGGCGAAAGTATCGCCGTGTCGGGAAACACGGGTTTCAGTACCGGCCCGCATCTTCATTTTGAAATTATTCTGAACGGACGGCTCGTGAATCCGCGCAGTTACGTAAAATTTTAAGAATCCGCGGCCTCGAAGGCTAAGAGTTCATCTCAAAACTTGTTTTGAGATGAACTCGGCCATACAGGATGTATGGCCAATCGGCGAGGACCAGCGGGACCGGAGCCGATTGCGAGCGATTTCCGGACCTGTGCCGGAACTCTTAGAGTTCCGGCGCCGGTGGCGCCAGTTCGTAGAAAATCAGGTTGTTACAAAAAATTCTTGTCGAAATTATTTCCTGAGAATATTTTGCCTGTACCATTCCACCTATGCCGGTTGTCTTACCGTTTTAATATTCGGGTCCTCGGATGACGGCATATCCAGAAGTGTTCGGTTCGTGACTCAGATCTTCGGTCGGTGCGAAAATAACGTTCCACATTCAGAATTCTTGATCGCTGTTTCTTAAATCACCAGAGCTTCGCTCAAATATTTACTTTACCATTCAGGGAGTTACCATGCCTGTTAGAAAATCCAGGGATAAAGTCCGAGATACCGCTGTCGAATACGACGATGAATCGGAAGAGTCGGGCGATCGCAACGGTCGCCGCGGAAATCGCGGGAAAGCGCCCGCCGCACCCAATAATTACAGCAACGAGCCACCGCCCAATCCGATCGATCTGACCGAACTCAAGCGCAAACCCATCGAGGATGTCACCGAGCTTGCCGAAACCCTCGGGGTGGAATTTTCAACGGGGCAGAAGCGGCAGAATTTGATCTTCGCCATTTTACAGAAGCAGGCCGAACGCAACGGTGTGGTTTTCGCCGCCGGGACTCTGGAAAAATTGCAGGAAGGCTACGGCTTCTTGCGATCGACCGACTACAACTACCTGCCGGGTCCGGACGATATTTACGTTTCACCCTCGCAGATTCGCCTCTTTGGTCTGCGCACCGGGGATACGATCAGCGGCCAGATTCGCCCGCCGAAAGAATCCGAACGATTTTTCGCCATGCTGCGCGTGGACACGGTCAACGGGGAAGACCCCGATTCCGCGCATCGTCGCATTTTATTCGACAACCTCACGCCTCTGTATCCTGACAATCGCCTGATGATGGAATGGAACCCGGGCCAGATGGACACGCGCATCATCGATCTCATGACCCCTATCGGCAAAGGCCAGCGCGGCCTCATCGTGGCCCCGCCACGCACCGGGAAAACGATTCTGATGCAGAACATCGCCAACGCGATCACGCACAACCACCCGGAAGTCGTGCTGATGGTGCTGCTCATCGACGAACGCCCCGAAGAGGTGACCGACATGGCGCGCAACGTACGCGGCGAAGTCGTCAGCTCCACCTTCGACGAACCGGCCCAGCGCCATGTGGCCGTGGCCGAGATGGTCATCGAAAAGGCCAAACGCGAAGTCGAACACGGCCGCGATGTCGTCATCCTGCTTGATTCGATCACGCGCCTGGCGCGGGCCTACAACCAGGTTGTGCCCACCTCCGGCAAGATTCTGTCGGGCGGGGTCGATTCGAACGCCCTGCACAAACCGAAACGTTTTTTCGGCGCCGCGCGCAACATCGAAAGCGGCGGCTCCCTGACCATCATCGCCACGGCCCTGGTGGATACGGGATCGCGCATGGACGAAGTGATCTTCGAGGAATTCAAGGGCACCGGCAATATGGAAATTCATCTGGATCGCCGCCTGGCCGACAAACGTGTGTTCCCGGCCATCGATATCAATAAATCCGGCACTCGCAAAGAGGAACTCCTCCTCGACGACGCGGTCCGCGCCAAGGTCTTCGTGCTGCGTAAAGTACTCAGCCCCATGTCCACGACGGAAGCCATGGAACTCCTGCTGGAACGTATGAAAAACACGAAAACCAACGAGGATTTCCTGGCCAGCATGAACGTCCCCAGCGGGGGCATGAGCTAAGGGTTCCCCGGGCACCCGGGGCTAAAAAGCTTGACGGGAGGTCACTGTAACCTTTTCTGGCTTTTCCTGTCTAAAAACGAAAAGGGTCCCGCGGGGGCGCTTTCCCGGGACAGAATAAGAGGCGTTTATGAAAGCGGGCATCCATCCTGAATACAAAGCGGCGGTCATCACCTGCGTGTGCGGCACGAAGTACACCACCCGCTCCACCCGCGGTGATATGAACGTCGAAATTTGCGCGAATTGCCATCCGTTTTACTCCGGCAAACAGAAGCTGATCGACTCGGCCGGCCGTGTCGATCGTTTCAAACGCAAATACAAAATGAAGTGATCCGGCGTTCCGGTGCATACCTCCCGCGCGCGGTGCTCGTGGCCGCGCTCTGCGCGGGCCTGCCGGCGTTCGGCCCGGCCTGTGCTTTTCTTGGTATCCCCGGCTCGCGTGAATACTCGGCCGCTCAGGCCCGGGCCGTACTGGATGACGCGCTGGTCGAATCGCTCTTAATCGCCAGTCTCAGCGGCAGCCCGGACGAAGCGGCGCCGGCCCGGCTGATCCAGAATCTCCTCATTCAAGGGCGTGTTTTTGAAAGCACCGTGCCCATCGAAACCGGGAAGGTGTACCTGCGTGACGATGTGCACGACTGCGCCGACCGGCTGCGTTCCATCGGTCTGGGGATCGGGGTGGCCCTGAGTCCGGAAGGCGTCGTGCTCGGCGCGCGCGGCTGTGACGTTCCGGCCCGGTAAATACGCGGGATTCGTCGCGCCGGTTTCCGGACCGGGTCTCAACCTTGCTCCCGTAAAATTGGATATACACCCGGTCCGCGCGCGCGATCATGGCTGTCATGAAACGCATGCGTCCGCCCATGACCGAATACCATTTCGATAAACTCTCGGACGATCAATTACTCGATGTTCTCAAAAACAGCGACTTCACGCGCGTCGAGTTTTTTCACCAGGGGGTGCGGCACACCATGTCCGTGAGCGACTGTATTCATCTGCGTCGCCCCGGTTTTAAGCACATGAAAGACCTCAAAGAATTTTCCGCCTGAGCGCCTATCGCCCCGGAATACGCCGGGGCCCTTCAACATTTTCATTTTTTTTTCCCGTCCGCGCGCCGCGCCGCGCCGTTTTCCGCTTGCTTCACTTTCCGCTCCGCTTCACATTCCACTTCGATATCTATCTTTATTTTAAGCAATCATATGCAGGTGTTCGCATGAGTTTCGCGTATCCGCGCATCGTGTTCGTCGCGTTGCCGCATTTTTTCGCGGAGTCGGTGCTGATCGGTCGTCCGGCTCTCCGGCGCGCGGCTTTCGTCGTCAGCACGGGCGAGGGCGACCGCGCGCAGGTCCTGGACACGCACAACCTGCCCGTGCGCGGACTCTGCGGGCGCAGCCTGGGCCACCTGCGCCGCGCGCTGCCGCTGGAGATCCCCGGCGCGGGCCGGGTTGTGCCGGAGATTCTGCCGGCCGTCGACGATTTACTGTTTGATATGGACCGGCGCGCGCGCCTGGTGTTCGCGGAATTCAGCCCCGTGATCCAGAGTGACCGGCCTGGACATTTTTTTCTCGATCTTTCGGATGACCGTGACGCCGCGCGCGCCGCCGGGACCGTACGGGACCACCTGCGCCGCTGGTTCGGTTTTTCGGCGCGCATCGGGCTCGGTTCCAATACGCTCATCGCGTACCTTGCCGCGCGCCGCGCGTCACCGGGCGCGGTGCTGGACATCGCCCCGGACCAGGAGGCGAACTTCTTCACGCCCCTGAGCGTGCTGCTCCTGCCGCTGCCCTCGCGTTTGAAAGAGGAATTGTACACGGCTTACAATGTTCGCACGATCGGAGACCTCGCGGGTTTTTCGTCCGCGGATCTCCTGCGCGTGTTCGGGGCGCGCGGTCGTTTGCTCTACGAGTACGCGCGCGGCCTGGGCGCGCGTGAACTGGTTCCGGAACGGGCGCTCGACCAGGTGCGGGACGAAATCGAAGTTACCACGCGGCTGGACAATTCGGACCGCCTGGCGCGCGCCCGTTTTTCGGAACTGCTGGACCGACTGGCCGGACGGCTGCGCGAACGTTCGGTCTTCCCCGGACACGCGGCGCTCGAAGTCGTCTACCAGGACGATTATCGTCTGCGGCGGGAGCGCAAACTCACGCGGGTCACGAATCTGACCGGCGCTCTGGCCGGAGTGCTGCAACCCTGGCTGGAGCAGGCTCTGGCCCGGCGCATCGCCATCAAGAAGATCACGCTCGCGTTCAGCGCGTTTACAGCGGCCTGGTGGCAGTACGATCTGTACGCGACCGGGAACCGTGAACTCGCGCTATCCACCGCCTGCGACGGGATTCGCCGGCGCTTCGGCCCCGTGGCGATTCGTCGCGCGGCGCATCTGTTGTGATCGAAAAATCGAGCGGACGTTTTCAGGCGATTCGTTTTTTTGTGGGCATATGACAGAGATCGTAGAGGCGCGAAATCTTTTTCTGGCCGATCATGGCTGGTTGAAGAGCCGCTTTCATTTTTCGTTCGCCGAGTATTATAATCCGGCCAATGTGCATTTTGGGGTACTGCGCGTGTTGAATGATGACATCGTGGCGCCCGGAACCGGTTTCGGAACGCATCCGCATCGTGATATGGAAATCGTCACGTACGTCGTGGAGGGCTGCCTCACGCACAAAGACAGCATGGGCCATGAACGCTCGCTGGGCCGGGGCAATGTCCAGTACCTGAGCGCGGGCACGGGCATCACCCATTCCGAATACAATCCGGGCGAGACGCCCCTGCGGTTTTTACAAATATGGATCCTTCCAGACCGCGCGAACCACAAACCGGCTTACGGGGAGGCGCATTTCGCGCCGGAAGAACGGCGCCACCGCTGGTTGCATCTCGTATCGTCGCGCGGGGGCGGGGCGCCGGTCGAATTGAATCAGGACGCGAACTTTTACGTGACCGAAACCGACCGCGAAATCGAATTCGCGCTGGACGCCGGGCGCCAGGCGTATCTCGTTTTGATCGAAGGGCGGGCTCAGATCAACGGACAGGTTCTGGAAACCAGAGACGCTCTGACCGCGCAGGAAGAAACGCTGCGGATCGTACCGGAGGGCCAGGCCCATGTGATCTTAATCGAAATGGCGCGCGCGGCTTGATCCGGTTATGAAACGATGGCGATCGGTTGAAAAAACTGGCCCTGTTTGCGATGCTGCCGAATGTCGCTGATCATGGTCGATGTGGAAGCGGATGGACCGATCCCGGGGGATTTTTCCATGGTTTCGCTCGGTGCCGTTCTGGTGGAACCAGGCCTCGGTCGCACGTTTTACGGACAACTAAAACCGATTTCGGATCGTTACGAGCCCGGGCATCTGGGCGTGACCGGCCATACGCGCGAGGAAACCCTCGGCTTCGAAGAGCCGCGCGCGGTCCTCGAACGATTCGAGGGCTGGGCCGTCGAGAACAGTCGCGGTCGTCCGCATTTCGTTTCGGACAACGCGTTCGACTGGATGTTCGTCTGCTGGTACTTCATTCATTTTACCGGCCGCAATCCCTTCGGCATCAGCTCCACCAATCTCGGTTCTCTGTACAAAGGCGTGGTGCGCGATATGTTCCAGAATTTTAAGCACCTCCGACGCACCGCGCACACACATCATCCCGTGGACGACGCGCTCGGCAACGCGGAAGCCCTTCTGGAAATCAAACGTCAGTTCGGCCTGAAAATTCGCGCAAAATAAGGCGCAACGCCGGTACGCATTTTTCCCTTATTCGGAATGATCGGGCCGATTCATTCGAATTTTGTGATCGATACGCTCAGCCAGCCCGCATTCGCGCGGGAGTTTTTTACCGTTCTGCTGGCGCCCGAGATCGCGGGTCTTTTACGTCTGGAAACGATCGAAGTCGTGCCGGGTTCCTTTATTGATGAATCTCTCAGGGCGACGCAGAGTGATTTGTTGTTTTCCGCGTGCCGTACCGACGGGGGCGAGCAAAAGATCTACTTGCTGCTGGAACACAAATCGCACCCGGACGCGCAATTGCTCCACCAGCTGCGCGGGTACATTAACCGCATCCTGGATCGCCAGATCGCCGAAGGCGCGGATTTGAGTCCGGTCCTGCCGGTTGTCCTGTACCACGGTCAGCGGCGCTGGGAACTGCCCGGACGGTTCTCGGAAAGTTTTCAGATGTCCCCGGCAGCGCGACTCGCGCTAAAATCCTTTCTGCTTGATTTTGGCTACGTTTTCCTGGATGTGGGGCTGCTGGATTTTTCAAGCCTGCGCGCATCGCTCGTCTTCCGGGCTTTTTTGCGAATTCTCGTGACCATCCAGGATTTTCAGGAGGACGCCGCGGTCGCCGCCTATTTTACTGAATTCCGGGAACTATTTTTCGAAACGGACAATTTACAGTTTCTCAAAAAAGTACTGGAATACATTTATCGCGCCCAGGAAATTGAACCCGCTCGCCTGGGAAAGTTGGTCGCGAAATACGTTTCCCTGGAAAAGGAGGAAGCAGCCATGACAACAGCGGAACGTCTGATTCAGGAAGGCCTGGAGAAAGGGAAGCTTGAGGGCAAACTCGAAGGTAAGATCGAAGTCGCGCGAAATTTGATTCAGGCGGGCCTCGAACTTGCTTTCGTCGAAAAAGCAACCGGACTTACGACCCCTGAACTCAGGTCCGCCGGTTTGCTGCCGCCCGACGCGCCTAAAAAATAAAATCCGTCGAAAGAAAATTCGACTTATGATCCCGCAAAATTTCGGTTAAGATCGCTTTGTTGGTGTCGTTTTCGTTCGCGGCCACCAGGGTCCGAATCGAAAATTGACGCAGGGCGTCCGAAACCGAAAGCGTGCCCTCCGCGGAACCCTTGCGGCCGGTGAACGGGAACGTATCCGGTCCGCGCTGGCACTGGCTGTTCAAATTCACGCGGCTCACCTGATTGACCATGGGGTCCACCAGGACCGAAAGCACATTCGCGTCCGTCCCGAAAATGCTCACCTGTTGACCGAAATGCGAATCGCGAATGTACTGGATGGGCAGCTCGAGTTCGTCAAACGGCACGACCGGAACGACCGGGCCGAACTGTTCCTCGTGGTAAACGCGCATCCGATCGTTCACGGGGCAGAGCACGGCGGGATAATACAAACTTTGATTGAACGTGCCGCCTTCCGGGTTGATCACCTTCGCGCCGTGCGCGCGCGCGTCCTCCACCAGCCCGCGCAGGTACTCGCTTTTGCCCGGTTCGGGCAATGGCGTGATCTTGACCTTATCTTCCCAGGGCATGCCGAAGGGCATTTTTTCAAGTCCTTCGACATATTTTTTTAGAAACGCGTCAACGACGCTCGTATGAACGAAGAGGATCTTGAGCGCCGTGCAGCGTTGTCCGTTATAAGAAAGGGAACCGAGCAGACATTCCTTGACCGCCTCGTCGATGTTCGCGTCCGGTAAGACGATGCCGGCGTTTTTCGCGCCCATGCCGAGCACCCCGCGCAGTCGGTGCGGATGCGGGTGGGTTTTTTTTAATAGATCGGCCACACGACTCGATCCGATGAACGCCAGCACGTCGATGTGACCGGAGGCCATGATCGGCGCGATGACTTCTTCGCCGTCCCCGTAGACCGTATTGAGCACGCCGGGCGGAAAACTGTCGCGGAAGGCTTCCAGCAGCGGTTCGTACAGGAGCACGCCCATTTTGGGCGGTTTGAACACGCAGGTATTGCCCATGATGAGCGCGGGGATGAGCGTCGCGAACGTTTCGTTCAGCGGATAATTGTACGGACCCATGCAGAGCACGACGCCGAGCGGCGAGCGGCGAATCTGGCCGATGATGCCCTGCTCGATGATAAAACGCGACGCGCTGCGGTCCTGTTCCTTGAGTGCGGCCACCGTATCCTCGATGTACTTGACCGTGCGATCGAATTCCTTGCGCGAATCGTCCAGGGACTTGCCGATCTCCCACATGATGTAACGCACGACGTCGTCGCGGCGGCTCAGCATCTTTTTGGTGAAGAGTTCGATGTGGCGAATCCGGTCCGCGACCGCCATGGTGGGCCACTTCCCGTTGCCCTGGCTGTACGCCGCCACGGCCGCGTCCAGCGCGGCCAGGGCTGTCTGTCGGTCCAGTTCCGGCGCCCGGCCAACGAGTTTCTGTTTCGCAGTTCCGTTATTATTTACAAAAATTGGCGAAAAAATGTCCTGCATCGGGCCTGACCAGGCGCGCAATTCGCCGCCCGTGAGATACCGGTTCTGTTCCAGCGGCACGGGGATATCGTGTTCGGGAGGAATCTGTCCGGGTGCCGGGAAGACGGCGGCGATACGTTCATTCAGGTTCATGGATGGGGCCTCTGGTTGGATCAAAAATCGCGTGCGGTGATTCGGCAATCATTTCTTGAAACCCGCTTTCCTGATCTCCGACCCCCAGGCGCGCTCCGGACGGTTCGTAACAATGTTTCAATCGCGTGTCCCCGGTTCCGCGTACGGTCACGGCCGCGCGTTGATGGGGCCCAGGCGACGCGGCTCGCCGTGAACAGGATGCAGAGTCGCCGCGTTTTGTTGCGCGGGATTACCGGCGGCGCGAAAAAATTTCGATTCTTGCGCGATCCGGCGGGGGCGCAGCAAAAAGCAATCGTATGTATAGCAAACAAAGAAATGTATTTCGGCTGGCGCGTAAAATTCTGCAGCGGCCGGCTTCATGGCATTCGTATTTCTGGAACAACATTCGCGGTATTCGCTTTCGGAGGGAACGATCCCGCTGGAGACGCTGGTCGCACAGGCGCGTGCCAGGGGAGACGAGCTGCTCGCGCTCTGTGATACGAATGGCTTCTACGGCCTCATTCATTTTCTGGGACTGTGCAAGCGTGCGGGCCTCACGCCGCTTATCGGCGCGCGCCTTGAGAAAAACAACCAGAGCGCGCTGTGCCTGGCCCGCAACCAGGACGGCTACGCGCGCATCTGCGATTTGATTTCGCGCCTGCACGCTGCGGACGATTTCTGTTTGCGCACCGCGCTGCGTGAAGGCGGGGGCCTCGCGGACGAAGCGGCCGCGGACTTCTTTCTGATCACCGCCGACCGTGAACTCCTGGCGGCGGGGGGGGCGCATGTGTGCGCGGAAATCAACGTGCTCAAGAAAGGGTACTACTACGACTACCTCTTCGCGCGCGAAACCGGCCGCCGTCCCGTGCTCATTCATCCGGTGTATTTCGCGCGTCCGGAGGATTTTCAGCAGCACCGTCTCCTGCGCGCGGTGTATCACAACAAAAAAATCGAAGCGCTAAGCGAACACGAATGCCGCTCGCCGGAGGCATGGTGGCGCCCGACTCAGGAAATCGAGTTGCGCTTCGGCGGGATCCTGGCCGAGGCGCTAACCGGCGCGGAGATCGTCGCCCGTGAGGCCGCGTTTGAATTCGCGTACGGGCGCGTGATTTTTCCACAACGCGGTACGGAGGCGCCCCGTCGTCTGCGTCTGTTCTGCGAGCGCGCTCTCCCGCTGCGCTATCCGCGCCTGAGCGAGGACCCGGATCTGGAGCGGACCGTGCGCGAGCGACTGGAGCGGGAACTGGCCGTCATCGAACGCCTCGGCTTCGCCGCGTATTTCCTGGTCGTGCGCGATATCGTGCGGCGCGCGCGCTATACGTGCGGGCGCGGTTCGGGCGCGGCTTCGCTCGTGAGTTTTCTGTTGTTCATCACCCACGTCGATCCGGTGCGACACAATCTGTTTTTCGAGCGATTTCTCAACGAAGAGCGCCCGGACCCGCCCGACATCGACATCGATTTTTGCTGGGACGAAAAGGACGACGTCACCGCGTACATCCTGAATAAATACGGCGACCGGGCGGCCATGGTGGCCAATCATATCACCTTCAGCCATCGTTCCTCCGTGCGCGAGGCGGCGAAGACGCGTGGATTGCCGGAGCGCGAGACCGCCCGGGTCACGTCCGCCATCCACACGCAGTACCGCGTCGAGAGTGCCGGTACCGCCGTATTTCGCGAAAACGCGCCGGAGAGTGACGCAGGCGAATGGAGCGCGGTCTTTCAATCCGGCGCGCGACTGAACGGCACTCCGCGTTTCCTGGGTCTGCACTGCGGCGGAGTGGTCATCGCGCCGGAACCGATCACGCGGCATGTCCCGGTGGAACCTTCTACGAAGGGTTTTCCCATGATCCAGTGGGAAAAGGAACAGACCGAGGACTACGGCCTGGTAAAAATCGACGTGCTCGGCAATCGTTCGCTGGCCGTCGTACGCGACTGTCTGGCCGCCGTGAAGGCCCACCACGGCGTCGACATTCGTTACGAAACGTTCAATCCGATCGACGACGAAAAGACGCGCGGGCTCATGGCCCGGGGCGATACGATCGGGGTATTTTACGTGGAGAGTCCGGCCATGCGCCAGCTCCAGCGCAAGACCGGACGCGGTGACTACGAACACCTCGTCATACATTCATCGCTCGTGCGTCCGGCGGCCAATCGTTTCATTCGCGAGTACATCGCGCGCCTGAAAGGCAAGGCGTACGATCCGATCCTGCCGGAGATGGGCGAAATCCTGGGGGAAACGTACGGCATCATGACCTACCAGGAGGACATCACGCGCATCGTCGTCGCCGCGGCGGATTTCAGCGTGGGGCAGGGCGAGGAGCTGCGCCGGATCGTGTCGAAAAAAAGTAAACGCGCGCGCTTGCTCGAGCTCAAGCAGCTTTTTTACAAAAACCTGGCGCGGCGCGGCGTGCGATCCTCGAAAGCGGACCAGGTCTGGGAAATGATCGAAAGTTTCGGCGGATATTCGTTCTGTAAACCCCACTCGGCCAGCTATGCCCTGCTCAGCTACAAGGCCTGTTTTCTCAAGGCGCACTACCCGGCCGAGTTCATGGCCGCGGTCATTTCTAACCGCGGCGGTTTTTACAGTCCGCCCGCGTACATCGCCGAAGCGCGCCGGCTCGGTCTGCGCGTTCTGCCGCCGCAAATCAACGAAAGCGAAATCGCGTACACGGGGCGCGGTGAGACGATTCGCGCGGGGTTCATGGAAATCCGCGGTCTGCCCGCCGTCGATCTAAAACGTTTCATGGAAGAACGTCGCGCGCGCGGTCCGTTTCGCGGGATCGTTAATTTTATAGAGCGTACGCGAATTTCGAGCCGGTCCGTGGCCCTGCTGATCAGCGCCGGGTGTTTCGCGGGCCTGGAGCCCTACAACCCGCCGCAGTTACTCTTCCTGGCGCGGAAATACGCCGTCGATGAACCCGGCCCCCGGCGCGGTGGGGGGGCGCGCGCGTCGCTCCCCGCCGCACGGCAGACTGAATTG
>CAZVZS010000012.1:77197-86639 GCA_964631535.1 uncultured Leptospiraceae bacterium | reverse complement strand
TCCCGGGGAACAGAATCGTTTTCGGGAAGCAGCGCGACGATTCGCCGGAGCGCAGGCTCGCGCGCGAGATCGAGGCGTTCGGTTTTATACTCTCCTGTCATCCGATGGAATTTTTTCGCCGCAGGTTGAACCTGCCCCGGGACCTCGTGCCCGCGGCCCGGCTCGGTGAATTCGTGGGGCGACGGGTGCGGACCGTGGGGATCCTCGTGACTTCGCGCACTCTGCTCACGCGCACCGAAGAGCTGATGAAGTTTCTCTCGTTCGAGGACGAGGACATGCTCTTCGAAACCGTGCTCTTTCCCGAGACCCATCGGCGCCTGGCCCCGCGGCTTTCGCACCGGCGGCCATATCTGCTAACCGGTCGCGTGGAAGAGGAGTTCGAGGCCTGGTATTTGAACATCGAAGATATCCGGCCGGCGGATGGTGAATGAGCGGTCAAAAAGATGTGGGAGTTCCTACATTTTTTTATCTACAAGACGCCGGGAGTCGTCCTTACGGCGACAATTCTTGCGTGAATGAGCGCGAGGCGGGCCGGGCAGAGTCGCGCCGGCGGGTTCAAGGCGCGGAGCCTGGGCTTAAAATTCCTGGACCTTTTGAGAGCCGACCCCAGACTGGGGGCATGTGGAAGTTCCTGGAGAGCCTCTTTAATAGAAGAAGACGTCGGCGCCGCGCGACCACGCCCGCCGGTGAGCTGGACACGCGCCTCAATGAGCGACTGGCCGCCATTCGGGCGAAGCTTGACCGGTGGCTGGTTACAAGGCGCTCAGAACCCGGACCGGTGAAAAAAACCGCGCGCTGGGCGTTGACCAAGACCAACCAGGGCCTCTACCGCCTGGAAGCGCCGGGGGTTTCGGTGATGATCAGCACCGAGCCCTTCCTGACGCGCCAGAAAACGAAAGAGGGTGATTTGAAAATCACCGGTCTCTTGCGCATGAGCGAACTGGCCCTTTCCGGCGCGGTGCACGGGGCGGGCGAACTGGCCACGTTTTTCCAGAAAGCCGAGCCGGTCCAGGGCCCGGGGCGGGAACTTTTCGTGGCTCTGGCGACTCCGGCTGTGAACGGGACGATCCGCGCAGCGCCGGAGGAGGGGGTCGAAACAGTGGGTGAGCGCCTGCCCGAGCCGGGAGATTTGACCCGCTGGGAGCCCTTCGCCCTGGATCAGATGATCGTGCGCAACAGCCCGAACACCCTGGCCCATGTGCTGGTCCACGCGGACCCGGACCTTGAGCGTTTGTTGCGTTCCCGCCTGTCAGAGGGCCTGAAACGCTCGCTTTTAACCGAACTCGATTCCCTGCTTTCCGTGGGCAGTGACCCGACGCTCAACCCCCACACGCGGGTGCGCTCGCTCCTCGAATTCGAGGAAGCCCTGGCGGAATTCCAGGGCCGCATGAAATCTTATCAGGCACAGGAACGCGCAAAAAAGGCCCGGGAAAAAAGGAAACAGTTGCCCTGATGCGGCCGTCTAAAAACTAATTCTTATGCTCTTTCGGAAAACCCAGGAAGTCCCCGCCAGCGTCCAGGACCCGGCCTATTTTCAGGCCGCCCGGGAGGGAATCACCCGCCTGATCGAAAATATTCGGTCGGTCATAACCATCGATTTACCCAAACTCGAATACATCGTGGCCGCCAAGGTCGCCGGAGGGCACGTGATCCTGGCCGATACCCACGGGGTGGGCAAAACCTCGCTGGCCAGGGCCCTGGCCGGTTCGATCAACTGGGAAGGATTCAAAGCGACTCGCGAAGGGATCAACGTGGACAGCTTCAACCGGATCCAGTGTACTGTCGATCTGCTGCCCCAGGACATCGTCGGTTTTAATCGATATGAAGTCGGCGGCCGCGGCACATTCAATCGCGGTCCGATTTTCGCGCATTTCGTTCTGTGCGATGAAATCAACCTGCTCACGCCCAAGACCCAGGGAAGTTTTTTCCAGGCCATGGAAGAACAGATGATCACGATCGAAGGCGTGACGTACGAACTGCCAGATCCGTTTTTTATCATCGCCACGATGAACCTGCGCGGGGCGCATCTGTTTCCGCTGCCCGCTCCGCAACTGGACCGTTTCATGATTCGCGTATCACTCGGTTATCCGGACCAGGCCGCGGAAGTGGGCATCGTGCTCCAGCATGGGACCGATCACGGCTGGAAAGGTTTTCGTCCGGTGGTGGAGGCCTCGGAGTTGCTCGCCTGGCAGCGTCTGGTCGATTCGGTTTCCGCCAAACAGGAAGTGGTCGAGTACATCGTGAGCCTGGTGCGCAAGACGCGCGGGTTTCCGGGCGTGCTCACGGGCGCTTCGCCGCGCGCCGGCATCAACCTCCTGCGCATGGCCCGGGCCCTCGCGCTGGTGCGCGGCCGCGATTATATCGATAAAGATATCATCAAAGAGATTTGTTATCCGGCCATGTCGCACCGGCTTGAACTGGAAGACGCGTCCACCACGCCCGAAACGATTCTCGCGCACGTATTACAGGAAGTTCGGGTTTGAGATGAGTCCGGCCGCTTCCGCATCCGAAACAACGGCGGGGCGACCGGGCCCGTCCTTCTGGAAGGCGGCGTTCGCCTTCGTCGATTTTTATTTTCCGCTGACGTTTCCCGGCTGCGTGTTGTTCGTCGTTTCGTTTTTCCTGCTGGGCCGATCCTTCGCGGACCGCAACGGTTTCGCGCTCTGGTTTTCGCTGCTGGGGCTCAGCGCTCTGCTCGCCCTGGTGGTCTGGGGGCGCGTCCAGGCCTTTCGTCTGCGACACGTCCAGGTGAGCTGGGACGCGAACCGCGCGCTGGTCGCGCGTATGCCGAAGATCCGCCAGGTTTTCACGGCCGGGGGCGGACGGGCGCCGTTCTTTTTTCGCCTGCATTATCTCTTACGCGGTTCGATGCCGGTGGGGCGCGCGGCGAAGCTTTGTGTTCGTGTGGAGGCCGTCGGCGCGGACGCGGCGCAGGGTAATACGAGCGCGACCGAACTGGAAGCGCCGCTCTGGTTTCCCGCCTGCGGCAATGTTCACCTGGGCGGACGCCTGGCTCTGCGCGATGTGTTCGGTCTGACGCGCCACCGCATCGGCGACGAGGAGTTTCGCGATTTGCTGGTGCTGCCGCCGCTGTTTCCGGAAAAAACACCCATCAAGTTTCAGACCATGTTCAGCGAGGAAGCCTCGCGTCGCCATCAGATCTCCGAAGAAGAAAAGTATTACATGCGCGAATACATTCCCGGCGATCGTCTCAAGGATATCAACTGGAAGGCATCGCAACGCGTGTCGGAGTTGATCACCAGGATTTCACCGCACGCCCTGGAAGAATCGAAGCTTCTGCACGTGGAGTTTCGTAATTTTCGCGAGGGCACGCGCGACAGCGCGGCGGCCATCCTCCATCTGAATTTTTTGAAAAGCTGGGTGCTCTCCTTCATGCAGGCGATTAAACGCGATCACCCGGAGTTTTTATTCCAGGTCGTCACCTCGGCCGGCTCGCATTTACTGGAGAGCGGGGACGATATCCAGGGTTACGCGCGCGTGCTCAGCGCCTTACCGTACGTTTCCATGCGCGAAGGCGGGGAGATCAAACCCGATCCCAACCAAGAAAAGTTCATTTTCACGACGATGTACGATGCCGGGCTCCAGGCACGCATCAACTCCTTCCCGGGCGTACGTTACAATATTTTTCGCACGGTCCGTGGCGGTGGCGAACGTTCCCGCCTCGTACGTTTTTTCCGCTCCGAGGTGGGCGCGCCATTGCCCGGGGCCTGGGTCTTGCGGCCGGACGGGGCCAGCGTACGCGCGGAAGTGTTTCCGGCGCCGGGCGGCGGCGTCTTTGTGGAGCAGCGCCTGCGAGTGCGGCTTTTTTGAGATCGCTTGTCATGTTCTTTCGTCGTATACTGAACGTAGCGCGGATGACCCGCCCATTATTTGCGTTATGAAAACTCTGCCCCTGTTTATCACCCGTCTGGTCCTGTATTTGCTCGCGGTGGCGATTCCCTACTTTCATCCGGCGGTGGTCGTACCGTACGACCGGGTCAGTCGCTGGGTCTGGTTCATCCTGGTCCCGCTGGAGATGATCCTGGCGTACGGGTTTAAGGGGCGATTACGCTGGTACGCCGGTCCTCTGGCCGGTCTCGCTGCCATCGGGTTTTCGGTGCTCGTCATCACAGGTCTCTCCCAGGAAGCGCTCTTCGTTTCGATCGCGGGCCTGGTCGGTTACGTGTGGACGGTGCTCGTGTTCCGGCAGACCGGTCGCGGTCCGACGCTCGCCGTGCTGGAGTTGTTCGCCTTCGTGGCGGTCTACTATAAGGTGATCGTCTTTTCACGCGCGGCCGAAGAAGTCGCGGCGAGCAGTTCCGGTTATACGACGCTCGCGTTCGCTCTGGCGCTGCTGACGTTTCTGGTGCACGGGGTTGTTCTGTACCTGGCCGCGTTTCCGAGGCGCAGCGTCGCCCGGCGGCGCCTTGAAGGGGCGTTCTTTTTCGGGGCCATGGTACCCGCGGTATTGCTGCTGGCCTTCCTGTTTCCGAAAGACTTTGTTCGCCACGATGTCGTATTTAATTTTTTAAACGAAGAACCCCCGCCAGCCCCGCAGCGCATTGACGAGGACTTGAACGGGGCCGAGCAGGGCGGCGGTGGCCAGAACCGGGACGAAAACAGTACCCGCAACGGTCTGCCGCTCGGTGGCCGTCAGGATAAATTTCCCTCCCAGATGGGGGATCGCCCGCGGAACGGTCAGCAACCGAACCAGGGGCAGGGTGGCGGTCAGGGCCAGCAAGGTCAGCAGCAGGGTGGCGGTCAGGGCCAGCAAGGCCAGCAACAGGGTGGCGGTCAGGGCCAGCAAGGTCAGCAACAGGGCGGCGGTCAGGGCCAGCAAGGTCAGCGCCTGCTGGCCCAGGGTGAAAACCAGGGGCAGGACCAGAACCAGTCGCAATCCGGGAATAACAACAATCTGGAAGGCGTGCCCTCCGATCAGTGGAATAACCAGCAACAGAACGGCGGCGAGGGCGGTCGCCAGCACACGGTGATGGTGGTGGCCAGCAAGGTCGGTCCGATTTATTCGGCCGAGGCGTACCGGGAAACGTTCGACCCGGTGGGCGGATTTTTAGTGGATGAAAGTCGGCTGAATCATCTGGCGCGCATTCACCTGCTGGAAACCTGGCGTGAAAAAAACCCGAACAACGATCTGAAACGTGATTCGTTCGAGATCTATTATCTTTCCACAATCAAAGATCGCGTGCTGGCCTATCAGCCAGTTTTTATCGAACCGACGGTACAGGACGTCCGTTACAAACCGTTCAATTTATCCTATCGCGCGAAATCGTTCATGAGTACCTCCGGTCCGGATGACTGGAAGCTGGCCGGTGATCTGAGCCCTCGCGAAAAAGCGGAACTGGAAAAGTTCCTCACGCTGCCCCTGGAAGAAAAAGACCAGCGGCAGTTCGCAGCGTATTTGAACGGTTTGATCCAGGATAAAAAAGGAACCTGGGAACGAGTCGAAGCGATCCTCAAGGGATTCAAACAGCATCAGTATAAACTGGGCTTTGAGGAAAACACTGATGTGGACAATCTCAAAAATTTCCTCTTACATACAAAAGAAGGTGATTGTACCGAATTCGCCCACACGGCGGCCCTGCTCGGTCGGCTGGCCGGTGTTCCTTCGCGCGTCGTGCCCGGGTACCTGGCCAGCCGCGAGATGCAGACGCGCGCGCATGTCCGCGGTTTACAGGTTCTCCAGCGGCAGATCAAACCGCTCCAGCAATTTCCGCTGGAGGAGTTGTATCTGATCACGACTTCCCACCACCATGCCTGGGCTCAGTTTTACATTTCAGGCTACGGCTGGATCGACTATGAGACGACCGCTTTCGCGATCCCGCCCAAACCGCAGTTCGATCCCAACAACCGCGACGTCGTGATCCCGTTGATCGACGAAGAGCAGGTCAAGAAGCCGCAGCCCGCCTTCCAGATTCCCTGGAAATTCCTTGGGAAAGCGGGCGGGCTGCTGGTGCTCGCCGTGCTGCTCGGTCTGTATTCGTACCGCTATCTGCGTGAACTGTACCTGGGCTGGCGCGCGCGTGGCGAAGGCCAGGAGGCCCTGCTCGCCCTGTATTATTTGCTGCTCATGAAACTGGCGGCCGCCGGTTACAATCTGCGTCCGCCGTACCAGACCCCCGCGGAGTACGCCCGGGACCACCAGGAGTTGAAGGGTTTCGCGGCCCTGTTTACGATGTTGTCGTACCGGGTCCACATCGGCCCGGAAGAGCGAATGGTGAGCCAGCGTAAATTGCGCGACGAATTCGGGCGACTGATCACTCTGGCGCGGCGTCCGGGCGTTTTCGCCTTTTTGAAACGAATATTCAGTTTACGCGGTCTTTACTATTGACCCCCGGCGGTAAAATCTGAGCTTGAAATCGATTTGTATGTTCTTTAAGAACGATGTACGGCCGCGCTCTCAGAGTTACCGATCCGGCGTCGCTCCGGTCTCGTGCCTGCTCTGGGTCGTGCTGCCGTTTTTGTTCGCCTGCTCCGAACAGGTGGACTGGCTGACCTACCGCGGCCAGAACGGGGCCGGGTACACGGCCAACGCGCTTTATCCACCGCTCGGTCTGAAATGGAAACTTTCTTTACAGGATGACGATTCCGGCCCGGCGCGCGCCTTCAACCCCCCCGTCGTGAAGGGCGACGCGATTTACTTCGGGTCCAGCGACGGCAACTTCTATTCGATGGACGTGGAAGGCGGGTACATGAACTGGATCTTCAAGACCCGCGCCCCCGTGAACTCGGTGCCGTTCGCGGACGAAGACCAGCTGTACTTCGGTTCTAACGACGGACGGGTGTACGCCGTCGATCGCGTCAGGGGCGATAAACTCTGGGAGTTTCAGACCTATCACACCGTGCAGTCGCTGATCTTACGCTACGAAGACACGATCATTTTCACGAGCGACACCGGCGCCACGTACTTTCTGGACCGGGCCGGCAAGGAACAACACCGCATTCCCAACCCGGTCTGGTCGCATCATACGTTCCAGGTGTACGAGGGCGTCGTCTACTGGGCGCCCCTTGGCCGGCGCTTCGGAGCGTACGATATCGCCAGTCGCCGTTTTTTATGGAACGTGGACGTGACCTCGCGTTATCCGGTCTGGTATTCCTTTCCCGCGATCGACGAAGAGCGCGTCTATTTCGCCAGTAATTTTTATATGTACGGTCCGTCCGAATTACGCTTCTACGCGGTCTCGCGTCTGGAAGGCAATCCGGTCTGGGAACAACGCTTCGAGATGGACCCCGGCGAAAAAACCGAACGCAACCGCGACACCATGTTCATGCGGCACGTGTACCTGCTCGATTATATGGCCCCCGCGCTCTGGCGCAACCGGGTGATCTTCACGTCCGGCGAGGCCATCGTGCGCGCTTTCGAGGCCGAATCGGGCGAGGTGCTCTGGGAGAAACATTTCGCGTACCCCACCAGCTCCGCGCCCACCGTGGCCGGGGACCGCGTATACTTCGGAATTCGCGGAGACGAGCAGAATTTAGCATCAGGCGAAAAGCCGAAGTTGATCTGCCTTTCGGCGAAGGACGGGCGCGTGCTCTGGGAGATGGAAACCGAGGGCGCTGTGCTCTCGGCTCCGGTGGTTTCGGGTAAACGAATGATTTTCGGGACCGAGACCAACCAGTTTTACGTGCTGGAAGAGGTGTTTTAGCATCGAAGTTCCGTGACGAGGTCACAAGCATCTCATTGCTGCACCTGTACCGTGAAGCGATATGAAGCCGCGCAGGTCCCCCTCATATCGTGGTTCCTGCCGAAAATCAGGTTTGTCGGGAGCAAATCACTTGCGGTGCCGCGCGGTCCGGGAAGCGTAGTCGCATGGCAGTGAAAGTGGATGAAATCATGAAATCGCGCGTACTTACGGTCACTCCGCACCAGACCGTCGGGCACGTGAAAGAATTACTCGAAAAAAACAAAATCGGCATGGTGCCGGTGGTGGGCCCCGAACGACAGGTGCTCGGTGTCGTTTCGGCTACCGATCTCGTACATCATAAGAAAGACGGCACCCCCGTCAGCAGCATCATGACCGGGAAGGTGCAGACCGTTCCCCTGTACGCGGACGTGGAACTCGCCGCCAAAACAATGCGGAAGCACAAAATCCATCACCTGATCGTTGTGCATGAAAAAAAACTCGCGGGCGTTTTGAGCACCTTCGATCTGCTCCAGCTCATGGAAGGCAAACGGTTCAAGATGGTTAACGCGCCGACCGCCGCGCGCGGCCAGAAGGACGAAGCCTGAGGTGTCCGAACGGGTTTTCCTCCGCGCGGAGTGGCGTCACCTCCTGAACTTCACCTTCGCGGTGGACCCGGCTCTGCTGGAGCCGCATCTGCCGCGCGGTTGTTCGCTCGTGATCCGCCAGGGCCGCGCTTTCGCGAGCGTGGTGGCCTTTGATTTTCTGGAGACGCGCGTGCTCGGTCTGCGTGTTCCGTTTCACGTAAACTTCCCCGAACTGAATTTACGTTTTTACGTGGAGAGTAAAAATCCGCGCGGAGAGTCCTGCGTGGGTGTCGTTTTTATTCGCGAATTCGTGCCGCGTCTTGCGGTGGCCTGGGCCGCGCGGTTCGGGTATAACGAACCGTACCGCGCCATCCCCATGCGCTCGAAGGTCGAGCGAACTGGCGGCCTCTGGGGCGTGCTCCACGAGTTCGGGCCGGGTTTTCGCGACCGGATTGAACTTTCGGCCACCGACGCGTCGCGTATCCCGGCGGTGGGTTCGGACGAACATTTTTTCAAAGAACACGAATGGGGCTACGGCCGCGACCGGGGCGGGGACACCCTGGTGTACCGCGTGGAACACCCCGTCTGGGAAACTTATCCGGTCCTGACTTCAAAACTTAACGTCGATTTCGCGCGCCTGTACGGGACGGAGTGGGGCTTTCTGAACGAGGCCCGCCCCGAACTGGTCGTATTCGCCGAAGGCTCACCCATCAAAGTGTTTTTTCCCGCGCGCGGCCGATAAAAAACGAACCGTTCGATTGGCCCGCGCTTCTAATTTTCAGGACCGCCGCCCGGCGGCCTCCGGGTGGTTGTTATGCGCTGCGTTCTATTTCGATTCTTCCTGGCTGGCTTTGTTCTATTTTTATTCACCTGTCAGAGCGGCGGAAAGTCGGACCGGAGTCGGGTGGACGACGGCAGCCGCCCTGGTGAACATTCAAACGCTGAATCGGGCGCGCCCGGGCGTGACGCGGACCGGAAAGCCGAACCGAAGACAGGCAGCGAAACTGGCACTGATTCGGGTGGGGCCAGAGAATCCAATGAATCGGGTGATCTGAACGCGGTTCAATCCGGCCGGTCCGGGGGTGTGGACGGGCGGGTTGTGGCAGGCCGCCCCGAGGACCGGAAGCGCCCCGCGCAAACGCAAGAGGAGTCCGCCGCCGCGCTCGCCCGGCAGGAGGCCGGCGTCATGGACCAACTTATCCCCTCCCTGGCGGCCCT
>CAZVZS010000012.1:73964-77135 GCA_964631535.1 uncultured Leptospiraceae bacterium | reverse complement strand
GGAAGGTGCGGAAAAACCTGTCGGAGCGAATTCAGCACCCCCGCGGGCTCCGGGCCTGCGCGCGGGAACCGCGGACGACAATCGCCAGTTCAACTTTTATCTCTCCTTTCTGGAGCAGTACGGCAAACAGGTCCCGCATATTCCGGTGAACATCGCCGAGCGAATCACGGTGCGCGTCCGTGACGCGGCGGGGCTCTCCCTGCCGGACGCGGAACTCGGCTTTTTCGATTCGCGCGGGCGGCGCATCGAGACCGGTCACGCGGGGGTGGACGGGGAGTACCATTTTTATCCCTCATTTTATCCGGCCGTGCCCGGTCCCTACCGCCTGCGCGTGAGTCGAGGCGGGGCCGTCCAGGAAAAAACCTTCGCCAGGCGCGGGGCGCGCGTTGTGGAGGTGCGCTGGGGCGCGGCCCGCGCCGTCCCGTCGGAGGTCCCGCTCGATATCCTGTTCGTCATGGACACCACCGGCAGCATGGGCGAGGAAATCGAACGCCTCAAGGAAACGATCGAAATCATTTATCGCAACCTGGCCGCGGTGAGTCCGCGTCCGCGCATTCGCTTCGGCATGGTGCTCTACCGTGACCGGGAGGACGAATACGTGACGCGCGTCGTACCGCTCACCGATCGACTGGACGTGTTCCAGGCGGCTCTCTCCCAGGTCCAGGCCGACGGGGGCGGGGATACGCCCGAAGATCTGCAGAGCGCCCTGCATGACGCCCTGCGTAAAATCGAATGGGCCCAGGGCGGGGTGCGCATGGGTTTCATCGTCACCGACGCGCCGCCCCAGCTCTACCGCGACCAGGCCTTTCACTACGTACGTTCCGCGCTCGAAGCCCGTTCGCGCGCGATTAAACTCTACGCCGTCGGTACCGGCGGACTGAACATCGACGGTGAATACGTGCTGCGCCAGATCGCGCAGCTCACGCGCGGACGATACATCTTTCTGACCTACGGCGATGAAACGGGCAACAACGAGGGCGGCCGGCCGGGCAGCGTAAGCCATCACACCGGATCGAACTATACCAATGAACGACTGGAGGCGGTCGTGATTCGTTTCGCGCGCGAGGAGTTGTCGCACGTGTCGAAACTTTCCGTCAGCCCGCCCGAGGAATACTGGGGCGCGCGCCCGGTCGCCTTCGAATCGGGCCAGGAAACCTTGCAGAAATTGTTTCGCGAGGCAGCGGGCCAGCTCGTGAACTATTCCAGCTTCCAGATCGCGAAGGGATCGCCCACGGCGGTCCTGCCCGTGCTGGCCGCGGCGCCCCCGGACGAAGCGGCGGCGACTTTTTTTTCGGAGCAGTTGACGATGGCCCTGTCCCGGATGGACGTTTTCGCCTTAACCGAACGTGAACGGATCCAGGCGGTGCTCACCGAAATCGCCCGCCAGGGGACGGGCCTGTATGACGAAGAACAGACCGCGCGCATCGGTCGGCTTTCCGGCGCGCGTTTTCTGGTGGCTGGCAAACTCGTGCGCCGGCCCGACGGTTATTCGCTTTTTCTAAAATTGATTCGAGTGGAAACGGGTGAGATTCTCTCCGTGGCCGAGGCGCGCATCGACGGGGGCCTGGCACCCGGTCGGTCGGGCGGGCCGGTGGCGCTGCGGGCTGTGAGCGTCGCGCCCTGAGTCCCGAAGAAAAAGGTGGCCGGGGACAGAGTCCCCGACCACCGAAGGCAGGAGCGGGAAAAAAAGAAATTCAGGCCATGTACGGTGACTTCAAACGCGAATTTTTCCACCACCGGGACACGGGGGTCACAGGGAGCACCATTCATTCAGCGAATTTCAGCGTTCCGGAACGTTCTGAAAAATTTCTCTGAAATTGCTACCTACCGCTGTATTACTAAAAGCGTCGCCTGATTATACTCCCGCATTGAGGGAAGCAAGTGATTTTTTAATGAGCGGGGCTTTTCCGGTACGAGATCGGCTACCCTCAAAACCCGTCGCCCAGGCCGTCCACGGCGCGCAGTTTTTCGAAATCGCGGATGGCTTCCACCAGTGGGTGGTGCACCGCGTGGCCGCTCCGGGGCACGGGTGTGCGGTATGCGCAGGCGATGTGAACCGCGCGGTCCTCCGCCAGGCCCTGGCCGAACCCCACGAGTTGCCGGTAGTAGGGCGACGATCCAGCGACCCCGTCCGAAAGCAATAGCAGGACGTTGCCCGGTCCGTCTTTTAGCACGATGCCGCGATTTTTCCTGATCTGTTCGGCGATTTCCGCCGCGGCGACGCGTTCCACGAATAACTGACCGAGTACGCGCAGGTGGTCGTCGGAGAGAGCGGTCAGGTAGGCGCGGGCGTTATCGTCCGGCGACTCCATCAGGCCGAGCGCATGGAGTTCGCGTTCCACAATTTCCGGGACCCGCGCCAGGAGCGCGGCGAATTCGGCCTCGGCCTGCTGGCGGCGCGGGCGCCGGGACAAAAAGGCGCGCAGGGCCGGGGCGTTGCGGCGCGCGAGTTCCAGGCGAAATTCATGGGCCTCCAGGAGATCCGGGCCGCGCAGATGGCCGCGCGCGTTCAGGACCCGCGCCTCGTGGAGTTCGCGGTAAATTTCCCGCGAGCTTTCGCGGTCGATGGGATTTATTTCAATAAAACTGTCCGGCGTGAAGACGCCGTAGAGATTCTTCTGCCAGAAGTTGAAAAATTCCGTGTGTTCGCCGCGCCCGAAGTCAGGGTGGAAGTGCAGGCAAAATTCGCCTCTTTCTTCATAATAATTGAACAGGCCCGCGGGCCGGGTGTACGTGCCGAGGAGGCCGTCCTGGGCAGCGATGGCCACATGAGCTTCGCCGCGTTCGAGCAGGTCGGCCAGGTTTTCGCCGAGGAGTTCGACCGGCCGGCCGTTCAGCTGACCCCTGACCACGAGAGTCCCATCGCGGTCTTCCATTTCACCGAGTCGCAGGCGACGGCATTCGAAGCGCGCGTGATCGCGAATCAAAACGTAAGCGGGCGCGAGAAAGGCCGCGGCCCGCGCGCCCGGCTCGTACCAGGCGCTGTATTCGGGTGTGGCGTTTCGAACGTGGTATTTGAATAAGGCTGCCAGGCGCGGGTGTCCCAGGAGTTTCGCGGCGCGCGTGGCCATACCGACAGGCTGGCACGGGCGAACGGCCCTGTCAATCGGGAAGGGCACTTGCCGCGTGGTGCGCGCCAGGGATCGACGAGCCGCACGAGCGAGCGTGGCG
>CAZVZS010000012.1:44542-73954 GCA_964631535.1 uncultured Leptospiraceae bacterium | reverse complement strand
GACACCAGATCAGTGACGTACTTTTCGCCGGAGGCGTGGCGAGCGAGTCGGCCGGAGAGCCCGGTCCCGCACCGACCCGCCGGCCGGTTGTGGGAGTTCCTACATTTTTTGCGGAATAAGCGCGACTTATCGCGCCAGTTGTAGGAACTCCCACACGCGTTCAGTGTCCCTGCGTGCGGGAGGCGCCCTGAGCTATGGCGACTTAGAGGCGACTCAGGCCGCGCCCTGGTCTTCGAGGAGCGAACGCAACATCCAGGCAGTCTTTTCGTGAATCTGGAGGCGCTGGGTGATCAGGTCGACGGTGACGTCGTCGTTGCATTTGTCGGCGGCGGGGATCAGGGCACGCGCGGTGCGGATCGTGGCTTCGTGGCCGGCCACGAGATTGCGGATCATCTGCTGGGCATTCGGCACACCGACATCATCCTTGATGGAAGTCAGGCGCGAGAAATCCGTGTAACTGCCGGGGGCGAAGACCCCGAGCGCGCGGATGCGTTCGGCGACTTCGTCGACCGCGGTCCAGAGTTCGGTGTACTGCGTCATGAACATGGTGTGCAGGGTCGAAAACATGGGACCGGTGACGTTCCAGTGGTAGTTGTGCGTTTTAAGATAGAGCGTGTACGTTTCCGCCAGCACTTTCTTGAGCCCGTCGGCGATTGCCTGCCGGTCGCCTTCGGGGATGCCTGTATCGATTTTCATATTGCCTCCAAGTTGTATTGTAAAGAGATCTTATTTTAGACTTAGTCTAAAACTATTGCTTTTGCTATCTCATGGCAAGCCGTAATTTCCTGCCCGGATAACGAAAAAAATCATGGATTTTTTACCGGTCCAGAATTATATTGAGACTGTGTCTCAAAAATGAGGCCGCGGGAGCCGAAACTGGAACGAGCGCGAATCCAGCGCTCGCGATTTTGACGCGATGTTAAAGGGCAAAAATAAACGGGAAATTCGCGAGCATCTGCAGCGCGCGGGGGTGCATGCCACGACGCAGCGGGTCGAACTGGCGCATTATATCCTTCATAATTTTAATCACATCACGGCGGACGAAATCAATCGCCTGATCAACAGCGATTTCGCGCGCGTCTCGCGGGCCACGATCTACAACACCCTCAATCTGTTCGTGGAAATCGGCCTCCTCAAGAAGCTCGACATCGCCGGCGGTTCGGCCATCTACGATGTGAACACCGAGCCGCACCATCACGTCGTCAACGAAGCGACCGGCGATCTGATCGACATCCACCTCCCGTCCGAAGTCGAAGCCGGCATTCTCTCGGCTCTGGCCGCAAACTTCAGGGGGGACCAGGCGCTGCGCTTCAACGATCTACGCATTGTCGTCCAGGCGCGTCCGGCCCCCGCCAGCGAGTAGGGCGCGGGGTACGTCGGGGGCGGGTTTCCCGCGTGCCGGGCGGAGTCGCATCGGAGTCGCATCGCCTGGCGGGCAATTTGCTTGACGGAGGACCCCTTTCCCGGAGTCTTGTTTTTCCGATCTACAGTCCCCTGTAGCTCAGTCGGTAGAGCGAGTGGCTGTTAACCACCAGGTCGTAGGTTCGAGTCCTACCGGGGGAGCAGAATAGGGTAACCCATAACTCCCGCCTCCTGATCGGCCGATTCCGGCCCGTCGGGGGCGGGTTTTTGCTTTTTGGGGGCTTTTTTGCCCGCCCCGGTCGCCGACGGCACCAGCCCCGGCCGCATCACGAACGAATACGGTTTTTTCCAGACGATGCGGGTGTGGTCGCCGTCCAGCACGGCTTCTTCCACGAACGCTTTCATCAGCTCCACTTTTCCGGCCAGGTCGCCGGTTGCCAGGAAGGCCGCCTGGCGGTCGCGGAGGCGTCACGATCCGCGCAGCGCCATGAATGACCCGATGAACGAGCCGAAATCGGGAGCCACCGGCTCTACATTGATATCCAGAGGATCGTCCTCGATCGGCTCGCGTTCATGGTCCCAGAATAGTATTTGGCCGGACGCCTCCCCGCGGATGCCGATCAGCACGAGGTTTCCAAACGGATCGAATGCGATCGGGAGAGTGTCTTCGGGGGTTCTTTCGCTGTATATCTGGAAGAGCGAATCCAGATCGGTATCGGCCCGCGAATCGAATCCGGCGAAATACGCCACGCTTTCGATGCGACCCTGTTTTCCGACCGGGAAAAAAGGTTCAAGCGGCACGCCCCATCCGTCCAGCATCAGGAACGACCTGTATTCTTCGGGCAAGCCCACGCCGATTCGGTCTTCGAACTCGCGGAGGGCCGCACCGCCGGGGCGGTCGCCGCCGGTGAGTCTCGGCCGGGCAACTTTCCGGAACCGAGGGGGATTGCCGGGAGCGAGGATGGGCGGTGTGGCCGTGTGAGGGTGGGTACCGTGGATTACAAACGGCACGAGTTGCATTGTTCCGCCCTGGCCGGGGTCGTGCCAGACATGATCCGCGGGGCGGACCCAATCGTTTCCGGCCCTGGAGCGCATAAGCCGCTCGATAAGAACTATTTCAATCCCTCTGTTTCTGGTCATTGGCGCCCTATTTCAGGTAACTTTCGGCTATTCCTCCGACGTGCCCCCAATTTTCATGAACATCCCTGATTACTGCCTGAAGTTTTTTTCCGTCAACCGAATGGTGGAGGGCGACTCTAATCTTTTGGAGCATTCCGCCACGTATACCCAACTTTGTTTTGGCGTAACTACTGTGTCTTCCGCGAATGAGGCTTCCGGCCTTGCTTCTCTTAAGGTTACCACGTTTATATTGGAGCTGGATGTCCGAAACACCCACGTTCGAGATATCCACCTCGCCCAGGCTGTACGCCAAAAAATCTATTTCCATTCTTCCTTTTTTCTGTTTACGATACCTTACGTCACGGTCACCGAATTTTTTTATCGCCTGGGCTCGCTTGGCCGAGGTTTTGGCTTTTGGCTTGCCGGGTGGCAACTTACTTAACTTGCATTTCGTCCAGGGGCCGACATTGTGTGCGAGAATCCCGATTTCGGAAACAAAATAGTTCCCGGCATTCGCCACGGTGAAGTTGTACACGCGGACCGGTTCAGACGATTCAAAACTGCGGACGGTTTTGACCTCGACCGGTACTCCCGACCGACCTGTGAGCAACGAACCGGAATCCAGATCACCGGCTTTGATCCATCCGCGTTTGTAACCGCGGAACGGATGTTCGGGCGTAACGATGATCTTTTTTCCCGATGCGAGCGTTATCTCGATCAGGTGCGATGTTGCCCGTGATCGCGTCTCGACCACTTCATGCGGCTCCACCGAGCCGTCAGCGAGGTTCATGGCAAGCACCTGCGAGCCACGCGCAACATTTTCTATCGGAATCGGCGATCCGTTTCCGTCGAGAATTATTGTCCCCGCGATGAAGCTCGATCCTTCAGGCAAACAAACAGGGAAATTTTCCTCGGCCTCTTCCGAAACGTCGCTCGCGACTCTTTTCTCGACCTGCCCTCCGGCATCGTCGGCCAGCGCCGATGATATTCGCCTGCTTGCCGCGCCGGCAAGCATCCCGGCCCCCTCGAACGCGGCACCGAACGCCGCCCCCATCAGTGCGGCCTCAGCGATTCCCATCGGCGATTCGCCGCCCAACGCGGCAAAAGCGGCATTTTCCGCCGCGCCGATCGTGGCCATGCCTGTTATCCCGATGGCCGCGCCGACAACCGGCGCCGCCGCGAAATTCATGGAGCCAGCGGCGATGGCCGCCTCAGCCACGATTTCGCCAGCCGCGCTTCCAACCGCCCCTATGCCCGCGCCGACAAGCAGGCCGGCATACGTTTTCCAGCTATTGAAATTCCATTGCAGCGGGTTATAGGTATGGTTGACAGCGGCGGCGCCGAAATAGGCTCCGACAAGTGCCCCCACGATGGCGATGGAGACCGCGAACCTTCCGTCAGGATCGATGTAGCTCGCCGGGTTATCGGCACCGTAAAGATACGGGCTTACAAACTGACCCGCGGGGTCGGGCGAGATAAACCTCCCGATCGACGGGTCGAAATATCGCGCTCCGAAATTGTACAGGCCCGTACGTTGGTTCCATTCATGCGAGCCGAACTTCGGACGGAAGTTGTCCACTCCGCTGCTGCTGCCCGAATCGATCGATCCGTACGGTACATACGCCACGCTGGCGGATAGGTTTCCGGAATCGTCGACCGCGGCGACGACCGAATCCAGATGGTCGTGCGTGAAAAACAGGCGCCCCTGCGACGGCGTACCGGAACCGTTCGCCCCCGGAACCAATTCCGCCAGAACCGGCGTAACGTGCGTCGCGAGAAACACGAATATCACGATCGGCGTGACGGCCGCCTGGATCGGCCTGCGCCGGATGGCGAACCCGGCGCCATGTTTCCGCTTCCAGCGGGCCAGAAGCGCATTCGACCGCACGGCGGCGATCGTGGAAGCCAGCATCAGCGCGAGGGCGAAAAGGGCGATCCCGGCATCGCGATGTTCGGCCTTCAGATAATACGCAAAGGCCATCGTGCCGAAGAAAGCCGAGACGATCCGTTTGCTCCAGACCGCCCCGCCGTTGAGTTTCGCCATCGTGTCGTAACGCACGAAGTCGGCCGACGCGCTGTCCAGCCCGGAGCCCTGCCGCGTCACCGACGCGATCTGGCCAAACGGCCCCTGGATGTATTTGGTGTTTTGCCAGAGTCCGTCGCCGAGATCGGCCGCCTCGTATGTTCCGCCGGCGAAATAGAATTTCTGGCTCGTTTCGGCCGGTGCGAGGTACACGCGCTCACCCAGGTAATCGTATTCGGCGGCATCGACGGGTGGAATGCCCGGGGCGAGATTCACCTCGGTGAGATTGCTCAGGGCGTCGAATTTGAACTGGACCGAGCCGCGCCTGGACATGGTACCGTTTTTGCCATAGGAATAGGTAAGGCCGTTGGCGGAAATCAACCTGTTCGTGTTCGGCTCGTATTTGTAGGTGCCACCGTTTTTGGAAGTGATATTGCCGAGCTCATCGTAGCCGTAAGTATGGTTTCCTGACTTGCTCGTCGCGGCGGCGAGGTATTGCATATTGGCCGCGCCACCCGTTCCTCCGTACGTGTAGGAAGTCGAAGCGGCCGGTTTGAGGTTATCCGTGACGGTTTTGACCGAGGAATGTCGGTTCCACTCGTACGTTTTCGAGAAGTACGGGCTGGCCAGGCCGATTTGTGCCGAGTTGGACTTGAGGCTGGCGAACGACGGGCCCAACGGGTAATAAGCGAGATTGAATTTCGAATTGTTGACGGGATACGAATACGAACCCACCTGACCGAGCGCGGTGTAATTCGTATACGATGCGTAAGTTTCGTTCGACCCTCCCGGTTCCTCAAGCGATACGGACTCAGGGAGCAGGTCTGCACGGTAGCTCTGCGTCAAGACCGACCCGTCCGGAAATGTGGATGTTGCCAGCTCGCCGGTGGGATAATACGTATTCGAGAGCGAATAGGTCTTTCCGCCGATGGTAAACGACCGGGCCGCGGGCTGGCCGAGGGGATGGTACGAGTACGAGTACGAAAACGTGCCGGTCGCGGGGGCGTTCATAGTGACGCCGGTGATTTCCCCCAGGCCGTTCGCGGTTGCCGGCGAATCGTAGTCGAATCCCACGGTGCGCGTTACCCCGATCGCCGTCTGCGAAACGGACGCGAACCGATTCATGGGATCGTAACCGGAAAAGGATATCGAATTTCCGTCGGCGTCGGTAACGGTGAGAAGCCGCGCGGAGGCGTCGTAGGCGTATATCTTATTGCCGGTATCCGACTGGCCGGCAAGAATAAGCCGGCCCAGGGAATTGTATTTCCGTTGCATTGTCACGCCGCCGTGGCTCACGCCTGCGCTCGAAAGCTGGCCGAGCCGGTCATAAACGAAATTCTCCAGGAGGCCGTTCGGCTCGGTTTCCGAGACGAGCAAATGGCGCGCGTCGAAATTACTCACCGAGCCTGCAGCCTCGCCGGTGCCGTATGCCTCCGTCTCGGTGACTTTCCTTCCGCCATCGGCGTAATCGTATTTTGTGACCACGCCGTCCGGCGCTGTGACGGTATCCGGCCGGTTTTGCCGGTCGTAGGTCGTGGTGGTATATGGCGGCGTGTCAGCAGAAAAGTGGGGCGCGGACTCTTTGTAAACGCGCCCGGCGGCATCGAATACGATGTCGGTGACGATAGAAGTTTGCGTGCCGTTGTTTATGCCGAGCGTTTCCGTCCTGTATTCCCGGTTCATGCCGTCGACATACGTCCGCTCCCAATGCCAGTTTGCGGTGTCGGAATCGCTCCACGTCTGCCGTCGGCGGTTCTCGAGGTAAATGCCGCTGGAGTTCGATTTCCAGATCGACGAGGTTACCTGGCGATTGGTGTCGCTTTCATCCGGCGCGAATACCGCCACTACCCTGCCGAAACCGTCTATGGACTGCGAAACGATTTTCGAGTTGAAATTTGTGTTCTGGACCACCTGCCCGAAAAGGGGTTCGCTGGTGTAATGCTCGACGAGCCTGTACTGCGCGCCGTTCCGGGTCAATTGCGGCGATGTAGCGCTTGTCAGAAACGTCCTGTAATCCGGGTCGTATTCGTATGTCGTGACGTTGCCGGCGTAGTCGGTCGCGGTTCGCAGGTTGCCCACGGCATCGTACGTGAAAGATGCCTGCTGGAATTTCGAGTGACTATCGTCGTAGATCGACTGCGCGAGTTTGTTCATGTTCGCGGGGTCGTACGCGATTTTCGTCCACCGCAGGTCGAACTCCGCGTTCCAGACGATACTTTTTTCCGGGGCGACGATAAACGCCTGGCACGCGGCGTAGGTTTTCGTGGTTTTCGACTGGACGACGTACCCTGTGCGGTTTTTCGCGACGTCGTTCAGATACCTCGAACACGAATATACGTCGTCCGCCGGCGTATCAACGTCGTTCAGGTTAGAAACTATCACGACGTTTGCGTGGCCGTCATATTCGAACTTCGATGTGACGTTAAAGGACGGCGCCCCACCGGAATAATACGTGACGGTATTGCTCGATGGCATCGGCGTGTGTATGCCCAGGGTCTGAAACGCCGCGGGCGCGGTATCCACGTACGTATTTTGAGTTCTGAACATTATCTTGCCGGTGTCGTCCAACTCGGTTGAACTCGAAACCAGCCCGTAATACGGATAATCCTTCATGTACTCCGCGACGGACGACCGGCTGGTGGCCTCCTCGGTGCTTGTCACTTTGAGGAAACCGAGCCAGCCACGGCCGTTCACATCCACCCGCGCGGCGAAATACCTGTTCGAATACGCATAATTCGATCCTCTGCCGTCGCCCGTGACGTACCGGCTCACGACATATTTCGATCCCTGGATGTTCCGTACCGGAAATGTAGAGGAAGGCCCGGGCGAATATACGGCCGAATTGCTGATCGGGGCGTAATTGACCTGCGTGGTTCCGCCGGATCCTCCGGTGAATTTACTTGCCAGATCCGGGAACGGACCGGAGGCGAAATACACCCCCAGATCGCAATTTTGAAGCGAACCCTGATTCGTCAGCACGCATACACTTCTGGCGTAATCGAACATCCCGTCGCCGTTGATGTCCTGATACACTCCCTGGCCGTAGATGCTGGCATTTTGCGTCCTGAAGATCGGGCCGGGAAGATTCGCGCCGGTGTCCAGGAACCCGTTCTGGCCACCGACAAAGATCGCGTAATCGGTCGTACCATCCTGGTGGAGCATCCCGGCGGAATATTCCGCGTTCGAATTTCCGGACGAACCGGTCAACATCCCCTGAATGAGGGATTGCCCGGTTGAAACCGCGAAAAGCGGGCCGGGCAACTCCAGGCCGGAATCGGTATACCCGGCGCCGGTGCCCCACCAGATCTTCTTGATGACCTGCCCGTTGCCAGGAAGTTTCGAGGCGCGGGTATAATCGGCGATACCATCCCCGTTGATGTCCGTGAGCGTTCCGGAATCGAGCGACACGCCGTTTGCGAAATAGATCAGCATATCGGGCAGGGCGAATGTTTTCGTGAACGAAAAATCGGATGCGCCGGCGTAAACGGCGTAGTCTTTTTCGCCCTTCGATGCGTTATATTTGCCGGCCGTGTAGTCCGGAATTCCGTCGCCGTTCATGTCCTGCAGCACGCCCCATTGCACCGATGCGGATGATGTCAGCGCATAGAGCGCACCGGGTAAAGTTTTGCCCGTGTCGGCGAAGCCGGAACCGGTGCCCTTGAATATTTTTAGGATGTACTGTCCGCTCGTGCTGTTGAAGGTCGCCCGGGAATAGTCAGGCAGGCCGTCGCCGTTCATATCCAGCAAAATCCCGGTCGCGAAAATTGTGTGGTTATTCTGGATGAAAAGCGGCCCGGGCAACTGATAGGACGGGTCTTTCGTAAATCCCGCGGCGGTGCCGAGATAAACCGAAAGATCCGATTCGCCGCTATCGTTATTTTGTATCGCTTTGACGTAATCAAGGATGCCGTCGCCGTTAACGTCCTGCGCCGAGCCGAACCGCACGACCTCCGCCGCGGTCGCGCGGAATACGGGCCCGGGTAGCGAATAACCGGCAGAGACAAACGAACCGTCGGGCTGGCCCCTGTACAGCGTGAGATCGAGCGACCTGGTCGAACCCACGAATTCGGTCGCATGGCAGTAATCCAGTATTCCGTCCCCGTCGAAATCCAGAAGCAGACCCGATGGATAGGAAACACCCCCTATGATGACGTAAAGCGGGCCGGGGAGTTTTTTGCCGGTGTCGAAGAATGCGCCGGTCGCGCTGGTATAGGCGATCGTCGTGGCCGGCAGACAAACCCCCCCGGCATCGCATTTCGTGATGGATTTCAGGCGGCTGTTGCCGGTGATCGGTGCGGTTTCGTATCCGAAAACGTAATTCAGGGCGACGTTCCCGTCCACTTTCGAGGTCAGCCCCGTCATCAGCCGGGTAACGCTTATCTTCGACCCGGCGAGATAACTCTGGATGCCGTCCTCGCGCGAAGCGGATGTGTAATTGAATGTGATGCTTCGGCTGGCTGCGAGTCCGGCGGAGGCGTTTGAGGTATAGTCGATGCGCGCGGGATAATATTCGCCCGAGGATGTGTTCTGGAAGTAGCTGAACGTGACGGCGTTGCCGTTGAGATCGGTGAAGCGGTCCACGCTCCAGACCCTCACCGCGCTGTCGGTTCGACCCTGGGCGGGTATTCGCGACCCGGTTAGGCCGGCCGTCACGCCGAAGGTCAGGGTGTCGCCAGCACTGCTCAGGGCAGTGAACGAGCATGGCCCGGCGCCGCACGCACCGGACGCGGTATATACCGTCCGGGTATCCTGTTCTGTGCGGTAAACAGAGCCGTCGGCTCCATACGTGCCGGCAACGAGAATCAGACGTTCGCCGTCCATGCAGAACCGGTCTGACTGTCCGAACGACACGCCGGCCCTGAATCCGTCCAGCGCGAAGGTCGCGGCGCAACGAGTGATGGCGGATATGCCCCTCAGGTTCCATCCAATGCCGAGATAGCCGTTCTGCGCGGTGTGGAAATATGATACGGTCAATCCTGGCGCGACTCCGTCCGTGCCCGGCGGCACCTGGATCGGAACGCTGTAGGAAGCCGTGCCGCTGGAATCTACCGCAAACGATCCGCCAATATCGCCAACCGGGCTGGAGGGCGCGTATTGACGCGAAGAAAAAAACCGTGTTCCAAGCGCGGTTCCGAGCGCCGCCAGCGCCGCGAAAACAATTACCCCGAAAACCCGCCGGTGCTTCATAATATTACCCGCCGATGGGAGTGAAATCTACGGTCAAATTGATGGGGGCCTGATAGCCCCATTGCTGGAACTGGCCGTAATCGACCCTGCAAAATAACGGGGCGCATCCGGTGGCCCACAGGTCGATCCCTTGCCAGGCAGGATTCATCTGAATGAGAACGTGCCCGGACTGAAGCGTGGGGCTGTTCCAGGTGTTTACGTCGTCGACTGCCGCAGTTCCCTTCGAAAAATCCGTGAGATTCTTAACGTGTCCCCAGAAAGTGAAGGCATCTGACAGCGAATCGTAGAATCTGCTGCCGTCACACGGGCTGGTCATGTACCACTCGGTACCCATGTTCGATCCCGAAGTTTTCGACATGTATCCCCAGCCGTTGTAGGTGGTATTTGCGGTTGCGCTATATTCGTAGGTTCCGGTACCGCCCAACGGGTCCTGATACAGAACGTTGAACGAAACGGAACCGCCCTGCACCGGCGCCTGCTTGAAGGAGTTCATTTTGGCCGGCTGGAGGTTGACTATCAAATAGCAGTTCCCCAATCCGCGCCCCTCGTCGTTATCGTGGATGAGGCCCCCCGGGCTGAGCTGGTAGGAACCTTCCATCGAGAGCCATTGAGTCTTCGTTCCGGAAGGACCGGGGTCGCTCAGAAAACCCCAGACGATCCAGGTTTGTCCGAGATTGCCCTGTCCGTTACTTCCGTTGTTACTGGCGTACGTGAAGGGGGAGTTCCAGGTAAGGGTGGACGTAAAATACTTAAGACCTGCCGGCATCGAGCCGCTGGTCGGAGAAACGTAACCCGGCTCCATGCTTAGTTCCACCGCCATGCGAAATTTATCCAGCCCGGGGCAAACGCCCCCTTGACCGCTTTCAATCGGCTTCCTTTCGCCAGCTGGTGCGTTCCCGGGAACAGGCTCCTTCTCGCCTTCGGCCCCCTTGCTTTTTACCTGGTATGACTCGGTTTTGGATTCTCCAGGATAACCATACACGTCGATCGAGAATTGCCGAATCCCGGCCTTGTTCACCTGGGATCGAACCAGCATCGCCTGATTGGGCGTCCGGGGGCACACCGCAACCAGATTTTTTATCGCATTTAAGGCATTGTCGTCAGGTGAAATGAATAGTAGCGCCCTGCCAGTCTGGATACTGGCGTTAATCGCATCACCGGCGAGTTCAGCGGGTTTCAGTGTCCTGCAATCGGCGATGACGAGATCCGCCTCACCGGCCTGCACCCGATCGGGTGCTTGTCGGGCCTGGGATACATCTACCCCCATGGAGTTGAGCACCACATGCTCTCTGCCTGGATTCGCCCAGTATGCTATTTCCGGTTTTGCCATTGTTTTTACCTCCGGTGAGAAGCCATCGCAAAATCTGAGAGATGGCCTTCTCTTTCTCCCGACCGTGAAAGATGAGAACAAATACGCGAATATTTTTTAAATTAAAAAAAATGAGAAATATCATCCAGGGCATGAAATTTTTTGATGCGCGACTTTTTCGCTTCGCAAACCGCTCGAAAAAAGAGGGCGGACTCCCGTCAAAACTGTAAAGAAAAGAAGATACGGCGGGCGATGGGATGAAGAGTTTCAGCGTAACGCGGTATTCGGAGTGAGTTTAAAACAATTCTTTCGATGACCGATAGAACCTCGTGCTCCGCGTCGCAATACATCCGGGATTCCCTGTTTTCATGTGCAGATCATTGTACCCGGAAGGATTTCCGTAACAGCATGAACGGCCGGTGGCGAAAAGGTCTGGCGGCTCTTCGCGTACGCAGTGCTTGCCGGCGAGCCTGCCCCGTTTGAGTCGGCCCGCCTCACGCGGTTCGGTAAACTTGTTGCGCGCCGCGCTTTCCTCGAACGGACCGCTTGTCCGGTTCATCCGGTCGGTGTTCTTAAAAATCAACGTTTTGATGCCGAATTTCTGAGCAAGATCCAGCATTTCATTGAATACCTTCCGGCCTTCCTTGCTGGCCGATTCGATTACAGTGAAATGGTGGACCACCGCCAGTTGCCGGTCTGTCGCGTATTTATGCGAACCTTCGTTCTGATAGCGCAGACTCAGGCCCTCGCTCTGGATTTCGTCGCTGATCCGGTCGTAGGCGAAGGCCGGGGTCTTGCCGAGGGTGTGGGCCTGTTTGAGTTTTTCGAGGATGGGGTAGGGAAGTGTCATGGGCAAGTGTGGTAATATTAGTACTTTTTTAAACCCAGTGGCGCTTCAACGCCTACTCGCCAGGCTACTTCGACGCGATCTACCTGTATTTCCCGATCTTCGCGTACCTTTCCTACCTGGCCCTGCGCGAGCGGTTCCTGACCCGCGGACTCTGGCTGTTCGCCTTCGCTTTCGCCGCGTTCGGCATGTGGTTCACGATCTGGTCCGGGTTGTACCATTTCGCGCCATTTCCCTGGGAAAAGTGGCTCTGAGGCGCAGAGGCTCGCTGTAGGAGTTCCTACAATTCTGGCGTGATAAGTCGTGTTTAACGCGATGTTTGTAGGAACTCCTACAGGGGAACGGGGCGGCCCCCGGCGCGGGTTTCGTGTACGGGCGGCGCCGGGTCGGGCTCTCCGGCCGGGGGGCAGGCCCCAGGTCCCTGCCGCGGTAGCGGGCGGGAAGGGCGCCCGCCTCAGCGTTTTTTCTTTTTTTTGCCGGTAGATTGTTTGCTCGCGGCGGACCCGGCCTTTTTTGCGCTCTTCTTTTTCGCTAAAACAGTTTTATTTTTTATTTTAACGCCAGCGGTTTTTTTCGCCAGCGGCAGGCCTTTTTTGCCGCCGGCCTTTTTCTTTTTTTTGGGGACGGTGGCCACGTAGTCCAGGGCGATGCCGACCAGGCGCCCCAGTTCGGCGTCGTCCTCGATTTTCGCGCGGGACGCGTACAGGAAACCTTCCATGGGTTTGCCGGTAAAGTCCATGGGCCGGATGCCTTTTTCTTTCAGAAGCAACCTGCCGCCCTCCGGCCCGACGCGCAGCATGATCTCGTTCTGCCTGATTCCGCAGACCATCTTTTCGTCGCTCAGCAGGCAGAGCCCGCCGAACATTTTTTTCTCAGAAATGCCGCTTTTTCCTTTCAGAACGGATCGGACGCGGTTTGCCAGAATTTCATCGTAAGCCATACAATCGAACTCCAGAATATGCCGAACCCGGTCCGGCTGTCATCCATTTCCAATTCGGATCGCAAAAATTAATGCGGCATTAACTTCAGGCTTATCGTACCAAAACGCGGCCGGTTTAACTTCGTTCGGTATGAGGGCACTATTCTGGACCGAAATAAAATTCACGGGGCCCTGGGTCCGGCTGGTACTCTGTCCAGGAACTGTCCTCCTGTATGTGCCGCTTCTGTTTGCCCTGTATCCCTTTGCGGGGCGGGGCGCTTTCGCCCTTTCGTTTCTGCCGGTGGCGATCGCCAGTTTCGCGGGCGGCAGGAGCTGGGGTTTTCTGCATGTGTTTCTGATCTTGTTGTGTAATTATATCGCCGGTACGTATTTGTTCGCCGAGGCATCCCTGCCGTCGGCCCTGATGGGCGCGGTGGCGCAGTCGCTCCTGGTGCTCGGAATCGGTCACCTGCTCGGATTACGCGACCGGCTCAAGGCGACCATCCTCGAAAAGGATGCGGCGATGCGCGAGGCCCGTCGTTTTGCCATGCATGACACGACCACCGGGTTGCCCAATCGCCGTTTGATGGTCGATCGTCTGGAACGGGAACTGGCGCATGCCCGCCGCAACGGGACGCGCCTCGGTGTCCTGTTTCTGGACCTGGATGGATTCAAGCTCGTCAACGACACGCTCGGGCACCAGGCAGGCGACCGAATGTTGTATAAGACCGCCGGCGTTCTAAAGGAAGCCGTGCGCGAAAGCGATACTGTCGCTCGCGTGGGCGGTGACGAATTCGTTGTGCTCCTGCCCGGCATTCGCGGTCCCGCCGACGCTTCCCCCATCGCGGAACGTATGCTCGCGGGAATTCGGCGGCTTGGCAACGGCCTCGGCTCCAGCATCGGTATATCGGTATTTCCCGAGGACGGCGCCGACGGGGAAATCCTCATTCGCAACGCCGATAGCGCGATGTACACGGCCAAGGAAGCGGGCAAGAACACGATTCGGTACTGGGATCAAAACCAGCACTCGCAACTGGAACGCCGCTGGCGTATCGAAAAGGCCCTGCAGGCGGCGCTGGCAATGGAACAATTCGTTTTGTTTTATCAGCCGGTGCTCGACATCCAGACGGGACGCGTCACGGGCCTCGAAGCCCTCATTCGCTGGGAACACCCGGAGGAAGGCCGGATCCCCCCCGACGTGTTTATTCCTGTCGTCGAACGAAACGGGCTGATCATCGAAATCGGTGAGTGGGCCCTGCGGCGGGCGGCCGCGGACATGATGGAACTCGTCACCAGGGGCCTGGTTCTGGAGCGCATGTCCGTCAATATCGCCACCGCGCAACTTATATCGCGCGATTTTCCCGAACGGGTTCGGGAAATCCTGGGGGAGATCGGGCTCCTGCCGGCCCTGCTGGAACTGGAAGTCACTGAAACCGGAATCGCTCTGCACGGAGACCGCGGGAAAAAAATTTTAAGCGAAATCAGGGACCTCGGAGTCACGATTGCCCTCGACGATTTCGGAGTGGGCAATTCGTCGCTGCGTTATCTCGCGAGCCTTCCCATCGATACGCTGAAAATCGATCGTACCTTCGTTCAGAAAATCCATGCCGACCATCGTTGTAATATCATCACGCATACGATGATCAGCCTGGGAAAAAATTTACAACTGAACGTGGTGGCCGAAGGCGTGGAGACCGAAGCGCAGCGCCGGGCCATGTTCGCCATGGGTTGTGATTCGATGCAGGGGTATCTCTTCCGTCCGGCCGTGCCCTTCGCTGAAATTTGCGCCCTGCTTTCCAGCCAGAAAGGCCTGCCGGAAATTCGGTTCCCGGGCCCTGAAACGCGCGAACCTGCGACGCCGGTGGCCCTGACGTTGACAGGTTGAATCGCACCGGGCTGTTTTCACCCGGGAAGGCCCGCGAATAAATATATGTTCGATCGGCGGCGCAGGTCGAACAGCTTCTTACGCTGGGCGGGCGTGAGCACGCGAAAGAGATCCAGAAAGAAAACGCGGCGCGCGGGGGCCATGGCGCGCTCGAATTCCTCAAAGGCGATCAAACCTTTCTCCAGGAGCGCCCTGTCCGGGACGGGCTGGCTCATTTCGCGCAGGAACTCCGCGGATCGTTCGCGGTATCCGTCGCGAACAGGCCTTTCGCGCTCAAGATACGTGTCAGCGGCCGCTCGCGCCAGAGCACGCTGCCCGGCGGAAGCGTCCAGTCGACGAAACAAAATTTCCAGGCGACCATCAAGCGTGGCCAGGGAGTCGACGCGGTGTTTCACGTACAGGGCGCCCGCCACGAACGAACAATTCGCCCCCAGCGAAAGGATGAGCGCAATTCGAATTAAACGGTAGTTCATGCGAAATTCCTTCCCCTCAGGGCAGCAGCAACAAATCGAGGCCGAGTCCGCTGCCCAGCCAGAACGACGCGGCGCAGATCGGCACGAAGAGAATCATGGCCGCGGCCTCGTAGCGGTACGCGGGAAAAAACGAGAGCTTGCCGCGCGGACCGGCGGGTGTCAGCGTGAGCGCGGCGCGCACCACGTCCGCCGGCACCGGAGCCGGGTTTTTGATCCGGGCCGCCAGCCCACCCAACCCATGGTCCCCGGCGCGCGCCTGATCCAGGCGGGCCGCCAGCACGTGATACGATTCGATTTGTGGGTCCCTGTTTTTTTTCATGTCATGGTCCTTTTGATTCATCATTATAATACCTGCGCATTTTCTGGAGCGCCTTGTGCCGGAGCGAGCGGACGGTCTGTTCGGTGATGCCGAGCATTTCCGCGATTTCGCGCACCGCGCAGTGTTCGGCGTAATACAGTCGGACGATCAACTCCTGGCGTTCAGGCAGCAACCCCGCCGGTAACCCGTCCAGGATTTCAGCCGCCGTCGCATCCCCGGGGAGCACGGGAGCGGGGGCCGCGCGGTCTTCATTGAGCGCGGTGGTCACCAGTCGCCGTTTTTTCAAAGTGTCCAGCGTGGAGCTGCGGGCGACCACGGCCAGATAGGACTGGATGGTGGCGCGCTCCACATCGTACTGCCGCAGGAGGCGATAATCGCTTTTGATCAATTTCACGAATACCTCCTGAGTCAGGTCGGCGGCGAGGTCTTCGTCCCGCTGCCCGTACCTGGCCAGGGTCCAGCCGACCGCCGCGTGGATCACCCCCGCGTACTGCCTGACAAAGTCGTTCCAGGCCTGACCGTCCCCGTTTAATAGTTTCTGAATCATTTTCAGGAGCCGGGTTCGGGCTCTCAGTTTACGAGCGGACCCGTCGAAACATCCCCGCTTTTTTTAATAAATACACAAAATATGGCGATTGTTTTCAGTCTCCCCCTTGCATTTTTTTTTCGTGGTGCGGGGATGTTCGCGGGTCAGGACTCGTAATGCGGATACACCGGGCGCGCTCACTTGCGGCCCCGGTCGAGGTAACCATGCAACTCATTGAACAAAATCCGGTATTACGAATCGTCATTCCCCTGGTATTATTTTCGCTGGTCCTGATCGAAGTCTTCGTCAGCCGGAAAAAAAACCTCGGTTTATACAATCTGAAAGATACCCTTTCGAACATTGTCATCGTGATCGGCTACCAGGCATCGAAATTCGTGTTCCTGGGCTGGCAGGCGTTCTGGCTGGGCCTCGCCACGCGGTTCGCGCCCCTGCATCTGGAAATCAATATCGGGACGGCGGTGATCGGGTTTCTGCTGGTGGATTTCCTCTATTACTGGCACCACCGGGCCATGCACGAAATCCGCCCGCTCTGGGCCTTTCACGAAGTGCACCATTCCAGTATCTGGATGAATCTGACCGTGAGCTTTCGCCTCAACTGGTTCAGCGCCATCCAGGCGGTGTTCTTTTTCATGCCGGCCGCGCTGCTCGGGTTTCCCGCTCAGATCATCGTCGGTTCGATCGCGATCAATCTGCTGTTTCAGTTTTTTCTGCACACCGAACTGGTCGGGAAACTCGGCGTTCTGGAAGGCATTTTCAATACCCCGTCCGCCCACCGCGTCCACCACGGATCGAACGCGGTCTACCTGGACTGCAACTACGGCGGAGTGCTCATGATCTGGGACCGGATCTTCGGGACGTACGTGGCCGAAACCGAAAAGCCGGTCTACGGCGTGACCACCGGCTTCGTCAGCCACAATCCGTTCGTGCTCGTGACGCGCGGGTTTTATCAACTGGCGCGTGGAAAATTTGTATCGCGCGGTTAACGTAGCTCGCGCCCAACCAGATGGCCCGATCGCCCCAGGAACCGATCGTTGATCGTTCCGGGGCGAGCTTGCGCTGCCGCTCCGGTCGCGGTTCAAATGGGCGAAAAGACCTAATCCGTTTCCTTTCAACGTCAAAACAGAATTTCCGCTCCAGGTTCTGGTTGACAGGATTTCGGAAAACGAGCCATTCCAGAAAAAAGGCGAGGACCGGCGGAATGGAAACGATAGCGCGCAAAATCGCGGATGGGGTCTGGATTGGCATCGGGATAACGTTTGTTCTCGCGTTCAGCGCGATTGTGGCGGACCGGTTGCACAATTTCAATTCCGGAGACATCGTTTCCGCCGCTCAAATTAATTCGAATTTCGCGAAAATGCCGCCGATCGGTTCCGTTGTCGCCTGGCATAAGGACATGGCCGGTTTGCCGTCTACAACGCTCCCGGACGGGTGGGTTGAATGCAACGGGCAGACCCTGAACGATGTGGAGTCAGGCCTGAACGGACGGGTAATCCCGAACCTCAACGGTGCCGCGGCGGGGGCCAGTTCACCCGGTTTCGCGAGCGTAGAACGACTGATCCTGCGCGGCGGTTCGGCTTCGGGAACCGGCGAAATGGATCAGTTTCAAGCTCACTCCCACAGCGCGAACATTCCTTCCGGCGGAGCCCATACGCACTATTTGATCGCCGGGAAATTCGGCCCCGGGAGCCCGTCCGCCGATACCATCGAACGCGGCCAGGACCTTGATAAAACCGAACACCAGGATGTGACTTCCACCGGGTCCGCTCATTCCCATACGATCACGATCGGGGACGCGACGGATTCCGGTTCGGGCGCGGGAACCCCGCGTTTCGGCGGCGAGACTCGCGTAAAGAGCATGTCCGTGATCTGGATCATGCGCGTAAAATAAAACCCGTTTACCCGCTCCCCCATGGAGACTCCGGCTTCCCGGCCACGAACGAGTTTTTCCTGAAAAAAAATATCCCCGAACTCGCCCGGAAGCCCAAAAATGCTTGCCATTATAAACGAACGTTCATTCATTTATGATTGATGCGTGCCCGGGACCCCGTCAAGGAGCTGGCCATCCGCGAAAACGCGCTCAAAATGTTTTTTGAGCGCGGCTTCGATGGCTTCAGCATGCAAAAACTGGCCCGCGCGTCCGGCGTATCCCCCGGCACGTTGTATATCTATTATAAGGACCGGGACGATCTCATCCTTCAGCTTTACCGCGAAGAAATGGAAAAACTTACCGAGGCCGCTCTGGCCGGGTTCGATCCGGCCATGTCGTTCGCCGAAGGTCTGCGCGTGCAATGGATGAACCGGGCGAACTACTACCTGAAACACCCGATCGAGTCGCACTTTCTGGAGCAGATTCGTTTCACGCCCTTTCATGACGAAGCCATGCGCTGCGGCGGGTCAAGTTTTTCGGAGGCGATGCGGGCCTTCGTGCGCGGCGCGATCCAGCGCGGCGAACTGGCGCCCATGCCGGTCGAGATCTACTGGTCGATCGCCTACGCGCCGCTGTATCAATTGTTAAAATTTCACCTGCACGGGCACAGTTTCGCCGGTATGGGCAAATTCGTATTCGATCAAAAAAAAATGCTGGCGACTCTGGAGCTCGTGCTCCGGGCCCTCCGGCCGGAAGGTAAACAATGAAACACGTATTCACACGCTACCAGGTCTTCGTCGTGGCCCTGCTGGCGTTTCTCCAGTTCACGGTCATTCTCGACTTCATGATTCTTTCGCCGCTGGGAGTTATGGTGCTCGAAACGCTCAACATCACGACCGCACAGTTCGGCCTGGTGGTTTCCGTGTACGCGTTCAGCGCGGGACTTTCGGGGCTGCTGGCGGCCGGGTTCGCGGACCGGTTCGATCGCAAACGCATGTTACTCTTTTTTTATACGGGCTTCGTGCTGGGCACCGTCCTGTGCGGCCTGGCGCCGAACTATCATTTTTTACTGGGTGCGCGCATCGTGACCGGCCTGTTCGGCGGCGTGATCGGCTCGATCGGCATGGCGATCATCGCCGATCTGTTTCCGCTCGCGGTGCGCGGTCGCGTGATGGGCTTTGTGATGACCGCCTTCGCCGCCAGCCAGGTCATGGGCATTCCCATCGGTCTGTTCCTGGCCAATCGCTGGACCTGGCACGCTCCGTTTTTGATGGTCGCGGCGGTCAGCGCCGTTGTCGGCGTGATCATTCTGTTCTGGATGCGCCCCATGAACGCGCATTTGCAACTGCGCACCGAGCGCCGCGCGTTCGCGCATCTTTTCACGACGGTCGCCCGGCCGCGCTATCTGTTCGGCTTCGCTGCGACGATGTTACTGGCCACCGGGGGATTCATGTTGATGCCGTTCGGCAGCGCGTTCAGCGTTCACAATCTCGGACTGAACCTCGATGATTTGCCGATGGTGTACATGGTGACCGGCATTACGTCCATCGTCGCCGGCCCGCTGATGGGGCGACTGGCCGACGCCATCGGGAAGTACGTTGTATTCGTCGGCGGGTCGGTCGCGGCGATCGCGGTCGTCTTATATTATACGAATCTGGGAGTGACCCCGCTCTGGGTGGTGATCGTGATCAGCGCGGCCTTATTCGTGGCCATCAACGCGCGGATGATTTCGGCGCAGGCCATGCTCAGCGCGGTGCCGGCCCCCGCCGACCGCGGCGCGTTCATGTCGGTGAATTCCGCGATTCAGCAACTGTCCGGGGGCGTGGCCTCGTTCGTGGCCGGCCTGATCGTCGTGCAAACCCCGGGCGGGTTTCTGGAAGGTTACGGGACGCTCGGCATTGTCGTGGCCGTTGCCATCACGATTACGGTTGTGTTGATGTATCGAATTCACATCATGGTGCACGACCGGCCTGAGTATACCCGGGCGGATGGAACAGCGGAAAGCGTTTAAAATAAACCACCGGGACACGGGGGTCACAGGGAGCACCATTCATTCAGCGAACTTTAGCGTTCCGAACCGTTCTGGAATCGGAAAGGGAAAGTGCTCTCCGTGTCCCCTCCTATGTTAAATACACTGGAAGTACTTTCAGGGACCGCACTCTGCAAATTATTTTCACAGGAAAAACCTCACCGAAACGTCGCTCCCTTTCAAAAAAAGAGAACAAGCGTTGGGAGCTCCGGGGGGACCGCAACCCCCCGGCGAGGGGGAGTTGAATTAAGGCATTCGCTCCCTACGGGTCCCAAATGCGGGAAAAAACTCTTCGCTCACGCTCAGGAGTTTAGGGGGACCACGCCGGTCCCCCTCATGGACTCTCCGTGGTAAGTATTAAGTCCGCGTCGCCTTACTGGCTTTTTTTGCCGCCGGCCTGAATGAGAACCTGTTCCACTTCGTCCCCGTCCACGACGTCCAGCGGGGTACTGCCGTCGGTCGCGCGGGCGTTCACGTTCGCGCCTTTGCCGAGCAAATAACGCGCGGCATCGGCGTGTCCGTTGAGCGCCGCGAAAAAGAGCGGTGTCCAGCCGTCCGCGGTGGTGGCGTCGACCTTCGCGTTTTTCGCGACGAGTTGTTCCATGGGCCCGGTCTGGCCCCAGCGCGCGGCGAAGTGCATCAACTTCCAGCCCGTCGGGCCGGAGTGCCTGATTTCCGGATCCCCGCCCGCGGCCAGATACCCTTCAATGGAAGACAGATCGCCTGTGTCAAACGCGTCCCAGTCCAGCTTGCCCGATGATTTTTTTCCGCACGACAGAATGGGAAAAAAACAGATCAGCACGCAAAACGTTAAAAATTTCATAGGAGCGGATTTTATCCGACTTCGCGCGCGCTGTCAAGTCCGGAACGTATGCGAATCATCCGGGAACGTACCCGCCTGGACTTCCTGGTGAAACGCGTTGAGAGCGCTCTGAATCGCCCCGGAAAGATCGGCGAACCGTTTGACGAAACGCGGGTGAAAATTCGAATCCAGGCCCAGGAGATCGTGCATCACCAGCACCTGTCCGGTGGTATCGGGCCCCGCGCCGATGCCGATCGTGGGAATGGCGATACTTTCCGTGATGTCGCGCGCCACCGTGCCCACCACGAGTTCGAGCACGAGGCCGAAACAGCCGGCTTCTTCCAGTAATTGCGCCTGGTTGACCAGGGACTCACCCTGGTCGGGGCTGCGGCCCTGCACACGAAACCCGCCTTTCTGTAACACGCTCTGCGGCGTAAAACCCAGGTGGCCCATGACCGGGACTCCGCTTTCGGTCAGCTTGCGAATGATCTCGAGCGTATCCGGGTCCGCGCCTTCCATCTTGACCGCGTCGCTTTCGGCCTCTTTCATCATCCGAAACGCGGAATTCACCCCGTTTTCGATGCTCGCCTGGAACGAACCGAAGGGCAGATCAGCGATGATAAAACGATCGGGAGCGCCGCGCCGAACGAGGCGGGCATGATAAATCATTTCATCCAGCGTTACGCCCATGGTCGAGCGGCGACCCTGTACGACCATGCCCAGACTATCGCCCACCAGGATCGCGTCCACACTGGAGGCGGAAGCCCAGCGGGCCATCGTCGCGTCGTACGCGGTTACGACGGAAATGGGCGGACCGTTCTCGCGGCGCTGAATCCAGTCCGCGGGGTATTTCAATCGTGCGGGTGCGTCACTCATAGGTCAAACCAGGCCGTTTACCGGCCATCCTCGGCTTTACGTTCCAGACAAAGCTCGCCGGGTCGCCGTGTAAAGTCGCTTCATTATCAAGTGCCAGGTCAAAATACTGGATTTCGCCGATCGCCAGGCGGTCCGGGAACCGCGTTCCCGGGTACTGTTCCAGCGGTGCGATTTTGCAAATTATATAGAAGACATTCACCGGATAAACGGCGGAGGGCAGGGGGTCCGGAACCGCCAGGGGAATCGCCACGGCTCCAGGGCGATCCGGAAAATCGATCACCTGGCTCCACACGACGCGCGCGGGCGGTATTTCAAATTCCACGTCCGGGTCGTTGGCGCGGCGGACCAGGATTTCCACGCGCGCCCGGCGCACGCGGCCGAACTCGCGAAATTCCGCTTCCTGACAATTCGCGCAGATTCCGTTGAAGATTCTCAGCGCGCCTGCCCGACGCGGGCGCGGACCCGTTTCGATTCCCGGGGCGCGGAGCGCGGGAAAATGCGTCAGACTAAGGTCCGCCAGAACATACGAACCCTCCGGGGGCGGGCCTGGAAAACGGAGGGTCACCGCCGTCTGTGGATCGCCGTCCAGAAGCGGCGAAAAGCTCCCGACGGGAGCGAGGCCTGGTCCCAGCACGACCCGGCCCCCGCGCAAAATCCGATCCGGCAGGTCCTGGCGACCGTCCAGAATCTGTAAAACCGAACCGCCAACCAGGATCAGGACCAGCAGGGGTCCGGCGATTTCGATTCGCGACAACACGGGCGGATTCTCGGCGAACGGGCCAGGCTGGCATGCCTTTTTCAACAACCGGTTAGCGGAAAAACTCGTGCCTGAACGCGGTCCGGTCGAAAAGAAAAGTATGAACCAGAGAGTGATAGGCATTTCTGGCTGGGTCTGCGCGGCGGGCTTACTCGCCATGTTTTTAACCGCGCAGAGTCGCCTGCAAAATTTGCGCGACCAGATGGAGCCGGACCAACCCGGGCGAACCGTCGCGACCGGCACGGCTCCCGGTCCGGTTCAATCCCAGGCGGTGCCGCCCGCATTTCAGGCCCGACCCCGGCCGATGGTTCAGGTTCCCATACCGGCCCCGGCGCCGCTCCTGACCACCTCGGTGCGGGTGCGCGAACTTGAATCGCTCCAGGGGCGACTGGCCCGTCTGATGGAAGGCGCGCGACTGGACGCGACGACCCAGGGCCCCGCACCGGTAAACAGCGTCGTCGCAGCGCCGGAACAGACGGTGGTTCCGGCGCAGGTCGCGCAGGTGACGCAAGCCTCTGTCGTGCCGAAAAACGAAAGTTTTCTGGCGAGCCTCGATCGTATGATCGCCGATCTCGACCAGACCATCGAATCCGACCGGACCGAAGCCGAAAAAAAACCGGGCACAACACTCGCACCCACCACCGCTTTCGCGCAGGTACCGGCGCCCCCTGCCACGGCCCCGGTGAAAGCCGCCCCCGCCGCACCCGCAACTCCGGCGCGAACGTCCACCAGGCCAACCCGTCCCCCAGAAACCCAGGTCATATTTGTACAGGCCTTCGGCGAACAACAGAGCGGGACCTGGGTCAAATACCACCGATACGAAAAAACCGATGGCAACCAGGTGAAATTTTTTTTCGGCGATCGCGAAGTCTTCACCGCGCCGGCCGAGGCGGTGGAATGGGAAGAGCGCGTGCTCGTGAATTAGCCGGCTGCTGAAAAGGCTATTCTGTTAGTTCGACATTATGGCGCGCGGTACGTTGCGGTGACCCGCGTTTTGATGCCGCCGCGTACATTGTAATCGGTGTGGATTCGTAACCAGGCCGGCCGCGCCGCTCGCGCCAGATCGTCGCGGACGCGGTTCGTGACGTTCTCGTGAAAGATCCCCACGTTGCGGAAGCTCGTCAGATATTCCTTCAGGCTTTTCAGTTCCAGGCAGACCGCGCGCGGGCGGTACGAAATAAAAATCGTGCCGAAATCGGGCAGTCCGGTTTTGGGACAGATCGCCGTAAACTCGGGAAACTCCAGGTCGATGCGGTAGTCGCGGTCGGCGTAAATATTCTGGAACACTTCGACCGTGGGAGTCGCGAGGTCGCGAATATGATCCTGGCGACCTTCGTAACCGCCCGGAGTGGTCTGTGTTTCGTATTCGCCCGGCATACTTTAAAAAATAAAAAACACGGATGAAACCACCCGTGTTTTTTCGAATGATTCGAACGACTCAGCCGTGGGAGCCGGTTTTTTCTTTGATGGCGGCGCGCAGTTCTTCGATCTTGTCTTTGATCTGGTTCATCTGATCGGCCGGAACCATTTTCTGGATCTGGTCGACAATTTGTTTGTACTGTGCGTCTACCTGGGAAAAAACGTCTTTGAGGTTGGAGTCGGCTTTCACCTGAATTTCGTTCACCTGGGTTACGACTTTGTCCAGCAACTGGCGCAGTTTCACGGCGGGTTCGCTGGTGTCCGTAGCGCCTTTCGATTTCAGTTCTTCGTAAGTACGGGTAACTTCTTTGGCCGCGTTTTTGAAGGTGTCTTCTCCAGCGCGAAACAGGGCGATCCCCGCATTGAGCACGTCATGCAATACCTTTTCCATTTCTGATCTCCTTTGTAGTGAAACTTCCCGGGTTATGCTTTTGTATAATTCCCCTGGCCAGTCCCGTGTAAAATTTTGTGCACCGCACAAGACAGTAATTGTGCGACGCATCAAAATCGTCAACTAACTTTTAAAAAATTTCTCCGGCATTTTTTGGGCAACCCCGTTTAAATTCAGGGCCGGAAAAAGTCGATTCCGGGACTTTACAGGCTCACGGAGCCAGGACCGTTACAACTGTAGGAGTTCCTACACAACGGCCGGGGCCGATACCGTGTTCTCCGCGGATCGTTCGATGACCTCCGGTTGGGGAGCGGAACTGGCGGGGAACCGTTCCAGAAGCCAGGCGGTCAGATCTCCCAGAACCCGGCCCCGGTCGGCAGGCGTTTCGTTGAATATTTCGTGGTACAGACCGGGATACAGGCGCAGAGTTTTGTCCGGCGACCGGGCTTTACGAAAGAATTCCACTGTTCCGGCCGGATCTGTAATCAGGTCTCCCTGGCCGTGCCCCATCCACAATGGAATTTGCAGGCGCGCGGCCGCGGCGAGGACCGCAGGGCCGCCGTCCAATATACCCAGTCCAAGGCGAATGCTCAGGCGATCATGAACCATGGGATCATTGCGGTAGGCTTCCACCTCGCCGGGGTCATGACTGATGTGCTCGACGGCGAGTCCGGAGGGCATGATCAGGTCCGGCGTGAGGCGAAATAACATTTGCGCGGACACTTTTTTGAGCCGCTGCACGGGGCCAATGGGGATTTTCAGACCGGGGGCGCTCAGGACCAGGGCCTTAATCTCCCACTGATTACTGTATCGCAGGGCAAAGGCGGCGGCCACCAGACCGCCGAGGGAGTGGCCCAGGAGAATCGGTTTTTCAATTCCGTAGCGTTCGCGGACGAACAGGATGAACGCCTCAAGGTCCTCCACAAGTTGCGAAATGCCCCTGGCGGCGCCCGGGGTTCCACCCGAACGTCCGTGGCCCCGCGCGTCGAAGGCCAGGATACTGAACCCGGTGCCTTCCAGCGCTTCGACCAGGTGTCCGTAGCGATCGGAGTGTTCCCCGATGCCATGGTGCAGCAGGATGACCCGGCCTGGATCGAATCCCGGTGTGATCCAGGCGCGGACGAAGAGGCGCGTGCCATCGAAGGCGTGGAAAGCATCGGTCTGGCGTTCAAATTGCATACGGGTTTCATCGCCTCCGGGAGGCGAATTTTGAGCAATCTTTTTCTCCGGTCGCGCCAGGGACCGGGTTGCAACTCTCCGGGGGTGCGGTGCGTGTTCGAATGTGACTTGCTCGGGAACCCGCCGTACCCGATCAGTCCCCTCACACATGAATTGGAAGGGGACTTTGCGCGGTTTTTTTGGTTTCGATCAGCTGACCTACCCGGGTATCGGACGCATGGTGGTCCTGGTTCTGGCCGCTTTCGTCTGTCTGGCCGTCGCGCAAATTCAACTCGGCCTCGGTCTGGACATTTACGGGCGGGCTTCGGTCCAGTATTCCGGGTCTGGCCTGGCCGCCGGGGAATCGCTGCTGGCCGGGTACCTGGCGGCGCATCCCGAAGACGACCGGGCGTATATCCAGTTATCACGCGCGCGCGGCCGCTTCGAACGAATGGCACGGCTGTTGCCAGAAGCGCGCCCCAACCAGGGCCATACCCCGCAGGCGGAAGGGATCGAAGTCGAACCGATCCTGCCGCCGGACTATTTTGAAGCCTTTCTGGATGAATCCGCTTTCCAGGCCTTGCTCGCGAAAGCGACCGGGATTGATACGCGGATTCTACAGGCGTACCGGCTGGGGGACCGTGAGCGGCCCGAAGCCGCTCTGCAATCCCTCGACGCGGTGCCCGGTTTACAGTGCGCCGATTCGCGCTGCGGGAACCTCGCGCGGTCCGGCGTCAGCTTCGATCTGCTGGCCGACGCGGGGGATCTGTGCCGCACGTTTCGCCAGAACGATCGGGCGATCGTGTACTACCGGGCGGCCCTGGAACTCGAAAAGCAGGCGGAGGCGAACGGAGGAGCGGAGCGCGCCCGCCGGGTTCGCGGGCATTTCCTGACCAGCCTGGTCGAATCCGGCGCCGCGGATGAATTCGCGAATTATCTTGTTAAAAGTGAATTTCGCGAAGCAGCCGATCCGGAGTTGATTTTAGACTATCATTTAAAACGGGGCGAGTACGCGGCCATCCTCGGGCCGCTCGTGGCCACGCAGACGGCGCACACGAAATGGAGCGAAGTCGTCGCGGCCCTGCTCGTGGGCGCGGGGTGGTTCGTGTTTCTGCTGCATATGGGCCGGGGGCTGGAGCGGCCCGCGATATTCCTGCCGACCGCGCTGTTCGCCTTCGCGCTCGGCGTCGTGAGCGCTTTATTGACACTGTACGTGCTGGTCATTCAGGAGCATCTATTCGGCGAAGCGGGCGAGAACCGGGGTATCGTTTTTAATCTCGTCAACGCGATTTTCGGCATCGGCCTGCGTGAGGAGTTGCTCAAACTGATCTGTGCCCTCCCGCTCGCGCTCATCTTGAGAAAGGAACGCGACTCGCTGAAAATTTTCACGCTCGTTTCAATCGTGGGCCTCGGGTTCGCGGTGGCCGAAAACGTGAACTATTACGCGTACGGCGGCGAGGTGATCGTGGGTCGGTTTCTGACCGCGAATTTTCTGCACATGACCCTGACCGGGTACATCGGCTTTTATTTCGTGCGCGCCTTCCAGAAGAAAGACCGCTGGGAAAACTTCAGCGAAGGATTTTTCCTTATGGTGCTCTGTCACGGACTCTACGATTTTTTCCTGATCGAGCCGTCGCTGGGTGAATTCAGCTTCCTGGCTTATACGGTGTACATCTGGATTTCCCAGAAATACCTGCGCCTGCTGGTTTCCCTGCGGCCGCGGCGTGCCGGTGAATCCTCGCTGACCCAGGTGTTTCTCTTCGCTCTGACCACGGCGGTCGGGGCCGGTTACTGGCAACTGGCGCGTTCGGTCGGTTTCGCGCAGGGGGTCCTGGAGCTGGGAATAAGCTTGCTGGGGGTCGCCGTCATATTAATCATGTTTTTCCGGGAATTCGACGAACGCGTGGTTCGCCGGTGAAACCGGAAGCCTCTGCGCGCGTCATACGGTCGTACAACTCGCGCGTTCGCGCACAGGAGTCAGTCGCATGAGAGAATATTTCAACCCGGCCGATTTGAAAAAATTTAATCCTGAAAATATGAGCCGGGCGGGCGGGACCGAAGCCGCTAAATTTTTCGAATACTACGGGGCGGCCATGAAAGGTGGCGCGCTCAGCGAACGCGAAAAGGCCCTGATCGCGCTGGCCATCGCGCATTTCGCGCGGTGCCCGTACTGCATCGACGCGTACTCACAGACCTGTTTACAGGTAGGCGCGGACGAAAAACAGATGACCGAGGCCGTGCATGTGGCCGCCGCCATGTCGGCGGGGATCACGCTCGTGGCCTCGCTCCAGATGCAGAACCGCATCGACGATTTACAGATGTAAGGAAACCTGACGTACCCATGGCCGCTCCCACCGGTAAAAAGAAAAAAACGAAACCTGGCGCGCCCGCCGAACCGAAAAACGGCCGGGAACTGGATGTGCCGCTTCCGGACGTGGTTCCCGCGGCCGGTCGTACGAACATCCGGGTCCAGGGCGCGCGCGAACACAACTTAAAGAACGTAACGGTCGAGATTCCGCGCGACCGGCTGGTCGTGATCACCGGCGTTTCCGGTTCGGGAAAATCCTCCCTGGCCTTCGATACGATCTACGCCGAAGGCCAACGGCGTTACGTGGAATCGCTCAGCGCGTACGCGCGCCAGTTCCTGGGCCAGATGGAAAAACCCGACGTCGATCTGATCGAAGGTCTGAGCCCGGCCATTTCCATTGAACAGAAGACCACGCACCGTAACCCGCGTTCCACGGTCGGTACGGTCACGGAAATTTACGATTATTTTCGTTTGCTCTTCGCGCGCGCCGGCCAGCCGCACTGCCACAACTGCGGGCGCCCGGTCACCACGCTCAGCGTGGACGAGATCGTGGACCGGGTGGCCGCTTTTCCCTCCGGTTCGAAGCTCCTCATCATGTCCCCGCTGGTGGAGAATAAAAAAGGCGAACACAAAGAAATTTTCGAACGCTGCCGCAAAGAGGGTTTCGTCCGCGTGCGCGTCAACGGGGATGCGCTTGAACTTTCGGAAGAGATAAAACTGGCGAAAACGAAACGCCACACGATCGAACTCGTCGTGGACCGCATCGTCGTGAAAGACGGGATGGGATCACGCCTTGCCGATTCGGTGGAGACGGCTCTCGCGCAGGGCGAAGGCGTGGTGCTGGTCAACGACGGCGCGAAGGATCACCATTTTTCGCGTCAGCTTTCGTGTCGCCATTGTAACATCAGTCTGCCGGAACTCGCGCCCCGCAGTTTTTCGTTCAACTCGCCCCAGGGCGCATGTCCCGCCTGCGACGGCCTGGGCATCCTGATGGAGTTCGACGAAAAACTGCTCGTGCCCGATCCCGCGCTTTCGCTCATGGAGGGAGCGCTCGCGCCCTGGTCGAGCAAGGGCAGTTACTGGTACCTTGAGCGGAACATTCATTACCTGGCGGGAGAGCTCGATTTCGATCCGCACACGGCCTGGAATCAACTGCCCGCGGGCGTCAAAAAGGCGATTCTCCAGGGCCTCAGGGATAAAGACGGCAACGAACTCTTCGACGGCATCGTCCACAATTTACGCCGGCGTTATAAAGAAACCCAGTCCGACGACGTGCGCGTCTGGCTCGAAAAATTCATGAGCGAAAAACCCTGTCCCGCGTGCGGGGGCAAACGTCTGCGACCGGAATCACTCGCGGTGCGTTTCCACGACGCGACGATCGATCGTCTCACGGATATGCCCGTGGAGGAAATTCTGCACTATTTTTTCACGCTGAAATCATCCGAACGCGAGGAACAGATCGTCGGACGCGTGCTCAAAGAAATTCGCGAGCGCGTGAGTTTTCTCGCGAACGTGGGCGTCGGCTATCTGACCCTCTCGCGGTCGGCGGGTACGCTTTCGGGCGGTGAGGCCCAGCGCATTCGCCTGGCAACGCAGATCGGATCGTCGCTCATGGGCGTGCTGTACATCCTCGACGAACCTTCCATCGGCCTGCACCAGCGCGACAATGATCGCCTCTTGCAGACATTGCGCAATCTCAAGAAAATGGGCAATACCGTGATCGTCGTCGAACACGACGAAGAGACGATTCGCCTGGCCGACTATGTCATCGACATGGGGCCAGGCGCCGGCGTGCATGGCGGCGAGGTCGTGGCC
>CAZVZS010000012.1:21374-44532 GCA_964631535.1 uncultured Leptospiraceae bacterium | reverse complement strand
CTCCCGCTCAGGTCGCGCGCGACAAAAAATCCATCACCGGTCAGTATCTGAGCGGCGCGCGCAAGATCGAAGTGCCGAAGCAGCGCCGGGCCGGGACCGGTAAATCGATCGTCATCAAAAACGCGCGCGCGAACAACCTCAAACACCTGGACGTCGAACTCCCCCTCGGCCAGTTTATCGCCGTAACCGGTGTGTCCGGTTCGGGCAAGTCCACGCTGGTCAACGAAATTTTGTATAAGAGCCTGGCGGGCCGTCTCAACGGCGCGCGCATTCTCGCGGGCGAACACGACCGCATCACCGGCCTGGGGGAACTGGACAAGGTCATCGCCATCGACCAGGAGGCCATCGGGCGCACTCCGCGCTCCAACCCGGCCACGTACACGGGACTCTTCACGCCCATCCGCGATCTGTTCGCGTCCCTGCCGGAGGCCAAACTGCGCGGCTACCTGAGCGGTCGCTTCAGCTTCAACGTCTCCGGGGGACGCTGCGAAAACTGCGAGGGCGCGGGCATCATCAAAATCGAAATGCACTTTTTACCCGACGTGTACATCACCTGCGATGTTTGCAAGGGCCGGCGTTACAACCGGGAAACGCTCGAAGTCAAATGGAAAGGCAAAAGTATTTACGACGTGCTGGACATGACCGTGGAAGCGGCGCTCGAATCATTCCAGAACATCCCCTCCATCCACCGCAAACTCAGCACGATCAGCGAGGTGGGCCTGGATTACATCAAGCTCGGACAACCGGCCACCCAGCTTTCCGGCGGGGAAGCCCAGCGCGTCAAACTGAGCACGGAACTTTCTAAACGCAGCACGGGCCGCACGCTCTACATCCTCGACGAACCGACCACCGGTCTGCATTTCGAGGACATCAATCGCCTGCTAACGGTCCTGCATTCCCTGGTGGACCGCGGCAATACGATGGTGGTCATCGAACACAACCTCGACGTGATCAAAACCGCCGACCATATCATCGACCTGGGGCCCGAAGGCGGCGGTCGCGGCGGTCGTATCATCGCCACCGGCACTCCGGAAAAAGTGGCAAAAGTGCCTGAAAGTTTTACCGGACAGTATATGAAAAAAATTTTGGGATTGTAGAACGAGGGCAATTTCTTCCCCACACAATTCCCGGATCCGTCCGTCTAATCACGAAACGTCATGCAAAAACTATCGCCCTTTCTCCGCGGCTGGCTGAACGCCGCCCTCGATCAATGGATCCAGGCGGGCATTCTGCGGCCGGATCAAAAAGTTCAAATTCTCCGCCAGTACGAACCTGAAAGTACAGGGCCTTCAGTCCGTGAAAATTTACCGCGGATTCTGATTGGCCTGGCGGTTTTGTTGATCGGCGCCGGCCTGATCCTGTTTTACGCGTCGAACTGGCGCAGCATGACACCGGCCGTTAAGTTGATCCAGGTCTTCGGAGTCGTGGGTCTGTTTTACGGGCTGGCGTTTTTTTTCCTCTATGTGATGGCGCGGCCCCTGCTCGGACGCCCGCTGCTGTTGCTCGGCATGCTCGCCTTCGGAGCGGCCATCGGTCTGGTCGCGCAAATTTACCATATCAGTGCCCACCCCACAAACGGGGTGCTGGTCTGGGCCATCGGCACCGTGCTGCTGGCTCTGGTCACGATGGAACGCTGGGGCGGATACCTGGGACTCCTCATCGCCCTCGTCTGGTATCTCTGGGAGTTCGCCGAATTTAATTCGCCCGCGTACGCTTTTATCCTCTTTCCGCTCGCGCTGCTGGTTTTGTTTTACACTCTGCGCGATACGATCGGACTCATCGGCGTTTTGTTCGCCACGGTACTGTATTATTTTCTGAGCGGCGCGTACGTGGCGGACCGACTGACGACGGACGCGGGCTGGATCATCCTGGTCCTCGGGGCCGCTCCGCTCGGGATCATCCTCACCCTGGCCCCGCGGTTCGCCGCGCGGGAGGTCAGAATTGCCGCAGGGCTTACCGCCCTGGCCGGGCGCGTGCTCGTGTTCGTGCCGTTTATCGGCCTGTCCTGGCCGCTCGGGTTCGACGTGCGCTTCCTCTGGAATGACGCGAACGTGCTACCGCTGGCGCTGGTCTTCGGGGCGCTCTGTGTGGCCGCTTGCGGTCTCGTGGCTTTCGCGTATCGCACCCGGGGCGTGGGCGATGAACTTTTTCTCGCGGGGCTGGTCCTGGTCGCGCTTGTCCACGCCGTACTCCCGCTGGGATTGAAGAGCGTTCTGCTCGTGGCCACGCACCTCGGCCTGGTCGGTCTTTTGCTTGGCGGATTGTATTACGCGTATCGCGGGAGCGTCCCGGCCGTCGAACCGGGCGGAACCATTCGTTCATTCGAGCGGGTCGGGTTCGTGGTCTTCGCGCTGATCACGCTCGTGATCAAAGGCACCGGCCTGTACGGTCTCGGCACGGAAAACGAACCGTACTACGTGGCCTATAGTGTCGGCTTTCTGATCCTCGGTAATGTGCTCTATCTGATGACAGAAATCGCCGGGCATCTGGCAGCGCGCGACGGGGGCCGTGAGTATCCGCGCTCCTTCCTCTCGTTCTTTCACGCCGCGGCGATTTTCCTGGTCATGTACGGGGTTTCCTTTCGCGCGCCAGCCCAGGCTTCCATCTTCCAGGCGGACCCGGTCGTGCTCGCTCTGCTGGCTCTGTTCATCGTGCTCGGTCTTCTATTTTTCGCGGCCCTCTACGCGGCGGGCAGCGAACGCCTCCCGCTCGGACTTTCCGGTCTGGTGTTTCTGAGTTCGATCTTCGTCCTGCTCATCGCCCGGCCCGAAGTCCCCTGGTACGTGTACTCGCTCCTGTTCAATCTGCTCCTGTTTCTCCTGGGCGGGGTGCTCATCTACTACAGCACGCGCATCAATTCGCCTCTGCTCGCGAACGCGGCGCTCGCGGGACTCGTGCTCCAGATCGTAACGCGCTACTTCGATGTTTTCTGGGATTTGCTCAGCGGCTCGGCCCTCTTCCTGGTTACGGGAGTGCTTCTGTTCGGCGGCGGATACATCCTGGAACGGAACCGGCGGCGCCTGCTCGATTCGATGCAGGGTGGCGACCGACCGGAGGTGCGGCAATGACGAACAATACAATTATTCGGCCCATCATTTTTCTGGTCGTGGTTCTGGCCCAGATCGGCGTGCTGGCGGCCATGATCGTCCAGCGCGAGGATTTGCTGGAACACGGGACGCGCGTAATATTACAGTGCGAACCGGTCGATCCGCGCAGCCTGCTCAGTGGCGACTTCATAACCCTGCGCTATACGATCACCAGTTTCCAACAGGCGGAACTCGCGCGCCTGAATCCGGCCGGGGAAATATTTCGCGAAAATCAGACTGTGTTTGTTTCCTTGCGCAAAAGCGAAACCGGCCCCGAGTGGGGTCCCGTAGCCCTCTCCGCCGACCGCGCCCGACTGGCGGGCTCCGGCCCGGTCATTCTGCGCGGCCGCGTGCGTGCCGTGGAAGTGCCCGATTCGTCCGATCCCCGGCCGCCGTCGTGGATCGAAATCGGCTATGGTGTGGAAGCGTACTTCGTCCCCCAGTTCAAGGGTCGCCCGATCGAAACCGAACTGGCGCGGACCACAGTCGAAATCGCCGTGGACGGCGAGAGCGGGGAGGGCGCCATCCGGCGTCTTTTCATTGAGGGTGAAGAAGTGCGCTTTTATTAGAAACCAGGCAGGCCGCATCGGAGCGAAAAGTCTTTACTTTTTTCAAGTAATTCCTTCCTTTATATATAACCGCGAATCGCACCGGCCCGGTCGCCGCGACCGGACAATTTTGCCCTTGACCCGGGGAATCTGGCCCGGTACCTGACGAAATTGACTGATGAGTCAATCAAATACCCGATGGGTCAGCCCGGGTGGGCCCATCTCGGCGGGGGGAACCAATGATTCAGAATAATTATTTTTCCGACAACGAGGACGTTGTCCTGTTTTTCGACGAAATCATCGATTGGTCCGAAATCGTGGAGGAGTATGAACACGGTTTTAAGGACGCGGTCGAATATAAAAAAACCGGCAACGAAAACCTGGCCTTCGCGCCCATCGACAGCAAAAGCGCCATTGAAAATTACCGCATGATCCTCGATTCCACCGGCGAAATCACCGGTAAGGAAATCGCCCCGCGCTCCCAGGCCATGGACAAAACCGGCCTCAAGTACAACAACGGTACAGTCACCTTTCCCGAAGAGATGGAGCAGGCGGTACAGGCGGTGATCGAAGCCGGGCTGCTGCCCTATTCGGTGGGCCGCAAGTACGGCGGGGTGGCCTTATCCGCTTCCGCCACGGCCGTGTTCCAGGAATTGCTGGCCCGCGCCGACGCCACCATGGCCATCACCATCGGTTGTTTTAATCTGGCCGAAACCGTACAACGTTTCGGTTCGGAAGAAATGAAAAACGAATGGATCCCGAAAATGGTCTCCGGCGAAGTCTGCGGGGCCATGGCCCTGACCGAACCCAACTACGGATCGGACCTGCCGAATGTTCGCACGAAAGCTGTCAAAAATGAAAAAGGCGAATGGCTGCTGACCGGCACGAAACGTTTTATCACCCACGGCTGCGGATTCGCGGGCCGGCCCAGCGCGATCCTGACCCTGGCGCGCACGGGCGAACCGACCAGCGGCGCGCGCGGCCTGTCCTTTTTCCTGGTGCCCTCCACCGAGGTGCACATCGCCAAGATCGAGGAAAAAATGGGCCTGCACTGTTCGCCCACCTGCGAAGTCGTCTACGAAAATTCGAAGGGCGAGCTGATCGGCGAAGTCGGCCACGGCCTCGTCAAATACGCGATGGGTATGATGAACTCCGCCCGCCTTTCGATCGCGGCGCAGGCCATGGGGATCGCCGAAGCGGCCCGCCAGGAAGCGCATAAGTACGCCGGCGTGCGCGAACAGTTCGGCAAATTGATCAAGAACATCCCCGCTGTGCGGCGCATCCTCGACACGATGGACCGCGAAGTGTTCGCGATGCGGTCGCTCATGATGGAATCGGGCCGCTCGGTCGATAAGTACTTCTGGCGTTCGGAACACCTGGCCGAGGAAGGCGTCGACGAAAAAACGATTCGCAAGGACGAAAAGATTCGCCGCTGGGAAAAGCTGGCTTCGTTCTTCACGCCGCTCACCAAATTTTACAACAGCGAAGGTTGCGTGGAACTGGCATCCAACGCCCTGCAGATCCACGGCGGCTCCGGATACACCGAAGAATACGATGTCGCCAGGATCTACCGCGATTCGCGCATCACGACGATTTACGAAGGCACCACGCAGCTCCAGGTCGTGGCCGCCATCGGCGGGATCGTCTCCGGTATGACGCCCAACGGGATCCTGCGTGAATATATCGACGAAGAACTCGGAAAGTTCAAACCATCCGCTTTGCTCGGTGAAACGCGATCTCTATTCGAGGAATGCGTCGCCCTGTTCAAAGACATCAAAGACGGGGAAACGCGCGACACGCTCGCCTTCGAAGTCGTCCAGGGTGGTGCCCGTTTCATCAACGGCCTGTTGATGGAGCGTAACGTGTCCCGCATTCGCTCCGCGGACAGAAAAACGAAATACGTCGCGATGGCCCGCGCCTACCAGATCGACAGCAAAGCCCTGCTGAGTGCGAACCTGGTTCGTATTAAAGAAGGTACGGCGGTACTCGCCCCCGTCTGAGGCGAGACGCGGCCATGCAGTTCGGTCCGTTAAAGGTGGGCCGGCCCGTAGTCGGGCTGGCCCTCGGATCGGGCGCCGCTCGCGGCTGGGCGCATGTCGGCGTGTTTCGCGCGCTGGAGGCGGCCGGGATCGAAGTCGACATCGTTACCGGCACCTCAGCCGGGGCCATCGTGGGCGCCTACATCGCCGCCGGGGAAGTCCAGAATCTGGAAGAACTGGGCGCGAAACAGTCGGCGCTCGGCACTTTCGGGATGCTCGATTTCGCCTGGAAAGAAGCGGGACTGATTTCAGGGAAAAAGATGATCGACGCGCACCGGGCCGCCCTGACGGTCCGGGACTTTTCGCAACTCAAAATTCCATTCGGCGTCGTGGCCACGAATCTGACGCGCATGGAGGAGGTGCACATCACCTCCGGCGCCATCTTCCCGGCCCTGCGCGCTTCGGTGGCCGTGCCCGGATTCATGTCGCCCGCGGAAGCGCCCGGGGACATTCAACTGGTGGACGGCGGGATGCTCAACCCGGTGCCCGTCTCGCTTGCCAGGCGCCTCGGCGCGGACGTGGTGATCGCCGTCGATCTGGACGCGCGCTTTCACCCGGAATCCCAGCGGTGCGAAACGACGACCCAGGTCATGAATCGTTCAATCGAAGTCATGATGCGACGGATTCGGCTCATGAACCGGGAATTTTTTCCCGCGGACATCACCCTCGAACCCGAAATGAAAAACTACGGTTTTCTGGATTATCACCGGGTGACGGAAGCGGCGCGCATCGGCTATGATACGGCCATGGACTGCCGGTACGATATCCAGAAACTACTGGACCAGCCACTGGCGTACTTTCGCGAGAAATACATTCTAAACACCCGCAGCGTTGAACAGTTTTTCAAAAAACTTTCGCACCGCACGCTGGCCCTGCGCGGCGATAAACCGTCGAACGTGACAACCGAGCGGGCCTGAGTGCGGGAGACCGGGTTTGCCAGAGACGCACTCCGGGACCGGGAAAGTTAAAATCGGTTTCGAGGTGAATGCAGCGGGAAAAAGAAAGGAAAAAAAATCGGGATGACTGGATTTGAACCAGCGACCGCTCGCCCCCCAGACGAGTGCGCTACCCCTGCGCTACATCCCGTGTCGATAACGTCCCGGACACTCTCCCGCGCGAGGGTGCCGCGTCAAGCCGGTTTTCGGGATGTTCCGGCCTGACCGGCGGCCGGAGTGGATGACTTTCGCCACATGATTTCGGCCAGTTTTTCTTCCGCCTCGGCCCAGGTTCTGGCTTTCACGGAGCGGATCACTTCTTCCACAAAGCGGAACACCAGACCCTGGTCATATTGTTCGATGATGACGCCTTTGAACCCGGCGGGTTTTCGCGCTTCCATCGCCTCCGGAGTGGCGATCAGGAGGCCGAACAATTCGCTCCCGGAATTGCCTCTTATCCCGATGCGGGCCGTAAACGGGGCGAAGAGTCCCCCCGGCGCTTTCAGATCAGCCGGGCGGTCCGGTTCAAGCGCGACGAGGAACAGCGGTAAATTCGCCGGACGTTTCCATTTGAGCTTGCGATTCATCGCGCGAAATGTGCGGGCTCTCAGGTACCCTGCAGGCCGGCGGTCTCCGGCAGGCCCAGCATGAGGTTCATATTCTGGATGGCCTGACCCGCGGCCCCTTTCAATAAATTGTCCAGAGCGCTCACCAGGACCGTCGTGCGGCCGACGGAACGCAGGCCCATATCGATAAAATTCGTATACTGGACGCGCGCGAGGTCCACATCCTCGGGTTCCCGCGCGAACCGCAGAAATGGTTCGGCGGCACACGCGGCGCGGTAACGATCGGTCAGGTCCGCCGGCGCCGCCTGCTTCCAGTGAATGGTAATCGTCGTGAGAATGCCGCGGTAGATGGGCAGTAAATGCGGAGTAAACACGAGATCGGGACGCTGGCCGGCTCCGGCGAACGCGAACTCTTCGATTTCCGGCTGGTGTTGGTGTTTCTGGATCTTATACGCGCGAAAGTTTTCGTTCACGCCTGTGAAAGCGAACCCCCCGCCTTCCACCCGACCGCCCGCGCCCGAAACGCCGGACTTGGCGTCAATGGACACGAAGTCGATTTCGCGGCGCAGATCCCCCGCAAGGAACAAGGGGACAATAGCCCCGGTTGGGTAACAGCCGGGGTTGGCCACCAGCGTGGCTTTCCGAATGTCCGCGCGAAACAATTCCGGCAATCCGAAGACCCGCCGCTCCAGCAGATGGCGCGCCGTATGTTCCAGGCCGTAGTACTTGCGAAAGACCTCCGGATCCGAAAGGCGAAAACTCCCGCTCAGATCAATCACCTTATTCCCGGCGTCCACGAGGCGCGGTACGAGTTCCAGGGCGTTTTCGTTCGGCACCGCGAGAAAGACCACCTGAACCGGGGGCAGGGGCTCCGCGTGTTGTTTAAACACAAGGTCCGCGGATGGCAGACCGTCCAGTTGTGGAATTACCTCCCGGAGTGGGCGCCCCGCGTGCTGATCCGATGTGATATGGACTGCCCGGACGCGCGGATGGCGGCCGAGCCAGAGCAGTAACTCCCTGCCGGTTAATCCCGCCGCCCCGATGATCGCAACGTCGATCGATTGTGCCATGGGTTCCCGCGAATGGAGGCCGGTTTTTAACCGGCGCCTTCAAGGATTTCTCCGGTTTCGAAATCAATCGTCTCGGAAGTGGCGTCCTCGCCATCCGCGGCGGTCGGCACGACGGGGTTTTTACCGCTACGAGCCGCGGCGCGAATTTCATCGTTCTTCTTGCGTAAGACCGCTTCCAGTTCGTCGGCGACGTCCGGGTGATCCACCAGGAACTGACGCGCGTTGTCGCGTCCCTGGCCGATGCGATTGCCGTTGAACGAATACCAGGTGCCCGTCCGCTCGACAAATTCCATTTTCACGCCGAGGTCCAGCAGGCAACCTTCGCGCGAAATGCCGGCATCGAACAGAATATCGAACTCGGCGGTGCGAAAGGGCGGGGCCACTTTATTTTTGACCACTTTGACGCGCACCCGGTTGCCGAACGCGTCTTCGCCTTTTTTCAAAGTTTCGATGCGACGAATGTCCAGGCGTACCGACGCGTAAAATTTGAGCGCGTTCCCGCCCGTGGTCGTTTCCGGCGATCCGAACATGACGCCAATCTTATGGCGAATCTGATTGATGAACACGACCGTGGTATTGGTCTTGGAGATCGTTCCGGTCAGTTTGCGCAATGCCTGGCTCATGAGCCGGGCGTGTAGACCCATCTGAGCGTCTCCCATATTTCCGTCGATCTCCGCGCGCGGCACGAGGGCGGCCACGGAATCGACCACGATGATATCCAGTGCGTTGGAGCGAACCAGCGATTCGGTAATTTCCAGCGCCTCTTCTCCGTTATCCGGCTGCGCGACCAGCAGATCGTCGATATTTACCCCGAGCATCCGCGCGTGGGAGGGATCCAGGGCGTGTTCCGCGTCCACGAAGGCCGCGATCCCACCTTTTTTCTGGGCCTGCGCCACGATCGAAAGACAGAGCGTGGTTTTTCCCGATGATTCCGGGCCGTAGATTTCGAGGATCCGACCCCGCGGGACGCCGCCAATGCCGAGGGCGAAATCCAGCTCCAGGGCGCCGGTGGGGATCGTTCCCATCTCGTGGGCCATGGTTTCATCCCCGAGTTTCATGATGGAGCCCTTGCCGAATTGTTTTTCGATCTGCTGGATGGCCCCGGCCACGGCCTGGGCTTTTTCCGAGTTTTCGACCTTTTCCGCGGTCGTTTTGGTCTTTTTTTCCGTTTTTTTACGAGCCATAATTACTATCCTTTTCGGTAAATTCCGCTACCGGGAGGCGGCGCCGCCCCGACCCGGATCGTTAAGGGGCATTATACCGGAGGGGTGTGACATAAATGGGACCCTATCATTTGTAAAGTAAAAAAATCCACCGGGTACCGGGGTCGGGCGGACCGAAGTATCAGTTCGGAAAACATATGGCGCAAAAAATGTAGGAACTCCCACACCCTGCCCGGGACTCACGCCCTCAACTTGCGCGATCCGGGAAAAAGACTACCTTATAATACGTAAGGACATACTGAACGACCCCGGCAAAAAGTACGGCAACAAGGGCGTAGGCCGAATACTCGGGGCGCAGGAAAATCGAATCGCCCGGGAGCCTGGTGTTCAGGTAGGGCGCGCATAAATACCAGACCACGGCCAGCGCGATCAGGCCGACCCCAATTTTACCGAACCAGTTGGGCGATCCCTGGATATCGCGCTTAAAATAGAGATAGGTCCCGCCCCAGACACCTACGACCTCCCGTACAAGGTAGACAATAAAAACCCAGAGCGGAAACGCGAATTTCCAGGTCAACAGGCCCAGGGTAACCGTTGAAACGATTTTGTCACACACCGGGTCCAGATACTGGCCCAGTCGCGTGATCTGGCCCCAGCGTCGGGCCAGAAACCCGTCCAGGAAGTCGGCCACGACGGCAACCATCGTCAGAATAAGCAGTATGGCCAGGCCGGTCCCGTCGGGCCGCTCGCTGTAATCGACCGCGCGGTACACGAAAAAGGGCAGGATCAGGACCCGCAGGACTGAGAGCAGGTTGGATACTGTAAAAACCTGGCCCGGTAAAAAGGCGTCCTTAAATTTCACACGGCCCCCTGACAGGTCTATAGAACGACTGCCGGGTCACTTTTTACGCGGCCCGTTATTCTGTGAAGGGAACCGTTCCGGCGGTTCAAGTCAAGGTTTTTCGGTCCAGTTTCGCGGGCTTCGGGCGGCCTTCATGGGGCGTCCGGAGCGGTGCTGACCCAGGGTCTTGATCAACTGCTGGATGTAGGTCAGCAACATTTCGCCGCTTTCATCGTCCCCGACGATTTCCTGGAGTTCGAGCATGGAGTTCATGAGCCGCTGGTTACTGTACAGGAAGCGGAAATCCTCGGTGGCGCCGTCCGGAACCGGATCGATCCAGAGGCCGGGGTGAACTGAAAAATAATCGGCCAGGGCCAGGAGCGTCTTCAGGGGAATGGCGACCTTCCCGCGTTCCATTTTGGAAAGATAACTGGCGTTGAGCTTAACCCGGTACCTGACCCGGATTTCGTCAGCGATGGTCATTTTAAGTCCGCGGTCTTTTCTTGTGGCGCGAATTCGCCCTCCGACGATTCGAAAGATGTCCCGGGGAAGACCTGGCATGTGCTTCGCGCAGCGGACCCGGTGGAACGGTCCGTCGATGCAGGCAAGCCTGGCTCGTGCCGGAAAATTTCGCAATGATTGCGAAACGGAAAAAACAGGGTGAAGAAAAAAAGAGCAATGAAAAGTGAAAATAGTTAATTTTTTTGATTTTTAAGATAATAAAATTACCTTAAACTCGCGCGCCCAGGGTGCGATACGCTAAATATAAAAATAAAAAAATTAAAGAGAAAAAGACATTCAAAAGCCATCGACCCGGCCAGAAATCTGTCAGGGGCTGCTTTTCAGAAAACGAACCTGCCCGTTCCAGAACCCGCGCCAGTCGCGGCGTTCGAACGTTTTTAAAAGAAAAACCCCGGTCGGTTCGACCCGCGATGCCAGATAGATGCGCAACATCACCGGGTCCAGATGGAACCGGCCTTCCTGGCTGAAACGCGAATTATTGTACAGCACGCGTCCGTCGGCGAGCAGGGTCACCGACTCGCCCTGCGCCGAGGGCGATAATTCATATCGACCCAGGTAGGGCGCGCTATCCGGGCCCGCCGGACCGGTGTCCCCGGGTCTGGATCTGTCGTCGCGACCGCAATTGACGGCGAGAGTCAACACGGCCGCGCACAGAATGAGGGGGGCGCACAGGCGCGTTTTTAGAGAAAGGTTTTCGGACCTGATTTTGAGATGAACTCTTAGTCCGAGGCTGGAATCCATTTGCCGCTCTCCATCAGTTTTAATTCGAGTTTCCCATCGATCGACTCGGCCGCCGGATCCGGTTTATGTTCGTACCGCAGCGTCAGTTCGCCTTCGTTCGGCAGCACGATCCCCGCCGACCCGTCCATTTCCAGTTCGGGTGACCGGATCTGGATATTACGAAAATCGACATCGCGCGTATTCGTGCTGCGCGTGTAGCGTAACCTTTCCAGGAAATATTCCTGGCCGGGTAAGTTCAACGAGTGCCGGATGATGTTGAACGGCGGCACTTCGCCGCCGATCGTCACATTCTCCAGATTCACGGATAGATTGCTGTACGACCAGTGGATCATGTCGTAGGGAAACCAGCCGTGGCCGCGGTAGGAATAATTCAGGTCCACGACTTCCGGCGGTTTCGCGCTGCCGAAGATGCCGGGCATGGCGTACCGATTGTTTTGCAGTCCCAGTTCCAGGTTCATCTCGTGCCGGGGCATCGTATCCTCGAAGTTCAACTGGTAACGATAATAAACGCGCGCCTGATCGCTGCGCTGTCCGGGGATTTTTAATTCGGCGTAGCCGTCCTGTTTATGGATTTCCACGAGCAGATCATCGGGCAGGATTTCGTCGGGCGAATTCCGTTTTTTGAGGATAAAATTCGCGTCCAGCTTGAGCGGTTTCAGGAATCCCTTGTATAAAAAGCGCCGGGTGAAACTCAGCTTGTAAAGCGGGCCGCCGTCTTCGGCCTTGGGCGCGTTTTTCGCCGTGCCGCTTTTGACGATGTACGCGTAGCCGCGCGCGACCATGGCCGCCAGATCGCCGAAGGCCACGTCGCGCACGATCACTTCGAATTCCAGGTTCTGGGTGATGTCACGGCCGGGCAAATCGTCGAAGGTGATGGCGTCGAATCTGATTTCGCCTTTTCCCTGCGCGATGTACGGAAAGGAGAAAAGCCGGCCCTCCGCCCGGACGGCCAGTTCCCCGTCTTTCTGAACGGCGGTGCCTGACGCCACGGTGAAATGCGCCGTGTCCCGTGCACTCCCGTCCGCGGCGGGCAGATCGAAGAGAGCGGGGGGGAGGTGAACGTCGAGGTTTTCGAGTTTAATGGAGAAGGCCGGAACGATGTTTTCCTTTTTTTCGTACGTCATGTCGGAAGTAAATTCGATCGTGCCGTACACGGGCGACTTCAGCGCGAAACCCTTGAGAGCGGCCTCCGCGTCCTTCTCGAGTTCGAGGCGTCCGTCGATTTTCAGAAATCGTTTTCGTTTTTCGCGCTTCGTGTCGGGTTTGTTTTCTTCGTCGTAGGCGATCACGACGCTGACGCCCGGTTGTTGCAGGGAAAATTTGATGGAGGACGGTTCGCCCCGGTCCGGGAATCGCAGTCCACAGTCGAACGACCCGGCGGCGTCCTTCGTTGTAAGCGAGATCCGATCCGGCGAAAGCAGCGAAAGCTCCAGATCGTGGTACGTGCCGTTCACCTGTAAGATCGTTTCCTGTTCCGCGAATTCGAGGGTTCCGTGACCGTCGGTGACTCCGTTTTTTATCGAAAAATTGTCGAGCGGTCCGCGAAAATCGTCGGGCAGGACCGGAACCAGGAGCTGGAGTGTGGGCAGGAACCGGGCCGAAATATCCTCGAACTCCACTTCGAGTTTGAGTTGTCTTCCCGAAGTCCAGTTGCCGTGCAGGGCGACCTCACCTCCTGCGTCCGAATGGCGCGGAGGCGCAAGTTGTGCGTTCAGTTCATACCCGGTTTCGGCCGGACTGGCCTCCATGTTAAATAACAGAATCCCGTGCGGCATGCGGGGACCTGGCTGATTGTCGCCGCGATTTGGGAGCACCAGATCAAGGTCTACCACCCGGAGCGTCATTTTGCGGATGACCTCCTGGAAAAGTAAACCGCCCGGTTCCGGGACCCGTGTCTTCGCGTTCCAGCCGCCACGCCCCGGGGAAGGATCGGCTGGCTCCACGGGAGTTTCCCCGGCTTTTTTTTTCCAGGTAAAATGATGGAGATTGAGGGGATTCGCCCGGCCCTCGTGGATGACCAGTTCCTCAACGGGGAATTCCCCGTTCAGCAGATTCCAGTACGAAATATTCAGCACCACGTTTTCGGATTCGATCAAAAAATGCGAGCGACCCTTCGCGTCCTCCACCGACCCGTGCACGCCGGAAAAAATAATACCCTGCCAGGGATCGAACCGGGTGCCCTGAATGCTCAGCAGTAAATTGGTTTGCGACTTTACGCCCTCCACGACGATCTGCTTGATACGTGGCAGGTCCATGGACCTGGTGATGGCGCGTTCCAGCAGGGGCGGGACCGCGAAAAACAGACCAACGGGAACGGCGAGGCCGGCGGCCAGAAGGATGTTCTTTTTTTTGAGGAAGACCATACAGCAGCGGAACCGGACGGGGTTCAGAACCGGTTTTAATGGAAAAAGAAATCCGGTACCCTTCCTGGTCAAGGGAAATGCGCTATTGTTAATCCTGCTCGGGCTGGCACTGGCCGGGCCGCTGGAGGCCCACTGGAAGATCCCCGCATCGGTAAAAACCTGGCGCGTGATCAGGACCGATCATTATACGATTCATTACCCGGAAGGTTATCCTGAAATGGGTTTGCGAGCCGCGCTCTACGCGGAGGAAGCCGCGGCCCGGTACGAACGAGTCTTACAACACCGATTGACGCAGGTCATCCCCGTGTTTCTGTACGCCTCGCACCAGGATTTTTCGGCCACGAATATTCTGCCGATTCCGATTGACGAGGGCACCGGCGGGTTCACTGATTTTTACCGGCGCAGAGTGGTGGTTCCCTTTCACGGCGACTACGCCGCTCTGCGCCATGTGCTCGCGCATGAAGTCGCGCACGCGTTTCAATTCGATATCCTCGGTGATGAGGACTACGGTCGCTATCCACTCTGGTTGATGGAAGGCATGGCGGAATATCTTTCGCTCGGCTGGGACCAGAGCGCCGAAGAGTTCACGCGCGACCTGGTGCTGCACGACCGCATGCCGCGACTGGCGGACCTCCACGCGGGACGTGTGCGCGGCTACGCGTACTACAAGGGCGGCCAGGCCGTCATGCTCTTCATGGCGACTTTGCGCGGAGAAGAACGTATCGCTTTTTTTCTGAAAGAAGTCCGCCACCTGCGCGATCTGCGCCTGGCGATCCAGTCCAGCTTCGATCGCAGCCCCGAAGAGTTCGATCTGGAATTCGGGCAATTCTTGCGCGCGCGCTACGCGGGCGCGATGAACGCCGCGCCGCGCGCGCGCGACGAACGTTTGCGCGCGGTGACGAACCGTTACGAAGACTGGATTGGACTGAACCTGCATCCGGTGCTTTCGCCGGATGGTAAGCGTATCGCCTATCTCACAGTGGACGGGGTTTTCCCGGCCGTGGTGGTGCGGCCCGCGCCGGGGCCGACTGTTTCCGCGGAGCGTCTGGCCGACGTAAAAATTGTCCTGCGCGCCCTGCGTGACCGCGACTACGAAGAATGGCAGCCGCTTACGACCCGCCTGTCGTTCACGCCGGACGGAAAGAAGATCATCGTCGCCGGGCGACGCGCGGGTCGTCAGGCCCTGCTCGTCATCGATTTAAACGGCGGTCGGGTCATCCATTCCCTGGAGCCGCCCTTCGACGCGATTCAGTATCCTTCCCTGGAACCCGGGGGCCGGCGTGTCGTCTTCACCGGCGTGGTGCGCGGCGCGGCGGACCTGTACGCGATCCATCTGGTCACCGGGACGCTGGAACGGTTCACGAACGATTTCTGTTACGAAACGACGCCGCGTTTCGCCCCCGACAGCAGAGCGCTCTATTTCGCGTCGAATTGCGCATCCGAGGATAATGGCGAAAAAGACCCGGGCCGGGCGGCCGGCGACCCCGGTCGCCCCGGTCGTGACCTGTATCGCCTGGACCTGGAAGGCGGGCAGGGCCGGCCGGTGCGGCTCACGCGCCTGGGGGGCAGCAGTTCGGATCCCCTGCCGGCACGAGACGGTTCGCTGGTGTTTCGCTCGGATTTTTCTGGAGTCAGCAATCTGTATCGCCTTGAAAACGCGGCCGGGGTTCGCGCGCCGCGCGCGGAACAGGACCTGGTGGCGCTCACGGCCAGCCCGACTGGCGTCTTTCAACCTTCCGCCGGCCAGGACCAGGCGGGCGGAGAACTTTTGACCTTCACCGAACTGAACGAAGGCGCGTACGAAATCAGGGTTCTCCCGGCGGGAAGCGCCCCCGCCCCCGGAGCCTACGCCCGCATCGGCCCGATGCCCCTCCTGCCCGGGCCGGAGCGGACTTTTCTGCCCGCGGAGTATCGGTTTCCCACGGATGACACCGCGCTCCGGGGCCCCTTCATCCCGGGCGAACTGGACGAACCGTACCATGGCGCGCTTGGGCCCGAGGGTCGGCCCTTCGTGATCCTCACCGCCGGCACGAACAGCCGCGGCGAGACGGGCCTTGCCGCGCTCGCGTTCGGTAGTTTCGCGGACGAAACGGGCGACCATCGTGTGCAGGGTTTCGTGAGCGCGCTCGGCAGTCCCCCCGAGGTCGACGCCGATCTGCGCTATCTGTTTACCCGGTATCGGACGGATTTTTTCGCGGGCGCGTACCACCACAGCGGCGTCTTCGCGGTATTCAATCCGCTCGATTTCTCGCTCAACAATGTCCTGTACAACCCGTACTTTCGGTTGTTGTCGCAACGTTCCTCGGCGGCCTACGCGGGCGCCGAGTACGCTCTGCACCGCTACGGGAGCGTGTCCGCTGTGGTCGAACAGGGCCGCGAGGAACGGATCTTTCGCCCGCGTCTGCCCGAAGAGCGCGAGCAGGACGATCTTTATGAGAATTTTTCAGCGACGAGCGTGGCGTACCGGTTCGACAACGCGGTCTACACGATCTTCGGACCGCTCGACGGGCACGCGTTCACAGCCAGTTACTCGGTCCCGTTGCGCGGCACAGGCACCGAGCGCGAGCTGTATCTGATCGCCACGGAGTATCGATTTTATCATTTGTTCAGCGATTTTTCGACCTTCGCGCTGCGCCTCTTCGCCGGCGGAGCGGGCGGGGCGGACGCGACCAACTATCCGTTTCGCCTGGGCGGGTACTATACCTTACGGGGCTACGATTTCCTGGAGTTCGAGGGCCGTTACGCTGTGCTGGCGAACATCGAATATCGATTTAATTTCATCGAACAGATCCACTTCGGATTCCCGGGGCGCTGGTCCGCCGGCACGATCCGCGGGGTGCTCTTCGCCGACGCGGGATCGGCCTTCGACTACCCGGACGCCTACCAGGCCGTCGATCCGCAGACCGGCCGCACGCGCGATCTGCACGCTTCGTACGGGTTCGGCCTGCACTGGTTGAATTTTCTCTGGCCTTTTTTGCCGGGGGCCGTGATGAAAGTCGAATGGGCCACACCCTACGACGGCAAACAATCTCTGCCCGTCAATAAGTGGCGCGGACAGTTTTCGCTTGGTTTTAATTTTTAGTTTATTTAGTAAAATTTTTTTAACCACGGGGGACACGGGGTGCACGGGGAGATACCGGTCCGGTGGCAAAACTGACGTATGAGCAAAATCGCCGCAATCATATCAATCGTATGCTTCGCAATCTGCGCCTGGGCCTGTGGGTCGGTGCAGGCCGGGCCGGATGAGTTTCCGGACATCTATAAAGTCATGTGCGTGAACGCGCCGGACGGCTGTCCTTGTTTTTCGAAACCGGGCGGACCCGAACAAACGCGCGTGTACCACAACGAAGCGGTCACGGGCCTGGGCGGGGTTGTGGACGGCTGGCAAAAAATCGAACGAGCGGGCGCGGCCTGCTTTTTCCAGGCGGCCGCCCTGGAAAGGTCGGCATACTCACGTGTGCTGACAGCGCCGCGCCAGCGCGAAGACCACGCGCCCCTGCCGCTCGCGAAGCTGGTCGACGGGTTCGCTGCCGGGGACGGGACGGAGAAACTCGCCGGTTATTCGGTGCGGGAACTGGGAAAATTCTGGGCCACGTATTATCACCTGGCCCTGGAAGAGTTTCACCCGGGTCCGCCGGTTGCGGTGCTTTCACCGGAAGGCCGGGTGCTGGGTCAGGCATCGCAGGAATTCCTGGACCAGGTGACCTGGGAGGGCAGTGGGATATCAAAAGCGGGTCTGCGCCTGCATTACTCGGGGCGGAAGAACAGGTTCAATTTATATCCGGCGGACCTCTGGGGCTGGGGGGCCGGTCTGGGCTACCGTGTGCTTCCGTACCGCACAATCGCGGTGAACTTTTCGGGGTTCTGCCGCCGTCTAATGGGCACCGGGCGCGGTTGCGGCAAGAACGACATCCTCGGGATGCTGGTGCGCATTCGGGAAGTCGCCGGGCGAAAGATAAAAATGTCCAACGGGGAACGTCATGACGGTTATTTTTGCGCAACCGATACCGGATCGCCCAATTATATTAAGGAAGATCGTATTGATATATTCGTCGGAGTGCACGGCGGGGGTAATCCGTATCTGCCGCCAGGGCGGCGAGGGAATGATCTGATCCGGGGTGGGATTGTGAACGTGGTTCCCTCCGACTGGCGTTTATGGTCGAGCAAAAAGGATCGGGTCTGGTGTGCCCTGGATCGTCTGCCCGCGGACCCGGCGCGTCCGCGCCCGGGGGATTGCAGCCACGATTATCATACGGTTGCCGCGCATAAGGCCCTGGTGATTGAAGCGGTTTTACAGGCTGACGGGCGACCGCTGCGCTGCCGGAAAAACCCGGATGTGTCCGGAATCGCTTTACAATCAGGGAATAACAGGTAGACTTGAAGTAAGTTTTTGGGGATTGGACCTGGCCAACTGGCAATGGGGCGGAATATGAAACAGAATTTAATCATCATCCTGGGTCTGAGCCTGGCACTGGGTGCCTGCGCGACCAAACCCAAAAAAACGGAATCCGCTGAACCCGGTGCCGCCGCGCGCTCCATGGCGACGGACCGTGAAACCGCAAGCCAGGTCCTGCTGGCGGCCACGACGGCCACCCGCGAAGCCGAAGCGGTCGTGCGTGAAACCGAAACCAGCCTGAATGAAAGCGGCGCCATGAACCGGACCGGTCCTTCTGACCGATCGAACACAGCCCGGGAGCAAGGCGGCAATCAAGGTGATCCCATGGACCCAGGGTCCGCCGGCGCATCGCGCCCGGAAACGAACGGTCGCGACCCGGCCGGTGCCCCCGATCGCCGGGGAGAGCGCGGGGAAAAGCCGGGGAGTGCGGGCCGTGAAGGCGGTACGCAGTCCGGCTCCGGGGATCAGTCGGGTTCGAATCGGACCGATTCAGATTTAAATGACCTGTCCGGCAATTCCAGCGGCGGCAGTCAGGAAGCCGTCCAGGGCAGAGCCCCGACGGCCGAAGTCGTGGACCAGGGCCAGGATGCCCCCGGCAACCAGAACGCGGACCGGGGCCGCGGTGCAACCATGGAAGAATCCGATATGAATCCGCGTACGGACGGGTCCGATCCGGACAGCCGCGCCCGGACTCGACGTAATAATTCTAAATCCAGCGATTCACGCGAAAATCTCGCGGAGGGCAATCTGGACCGCGAAATCCAGGAGGCCGAACGCCAGGCCCTGCTGGCCGCCCGCGCGGCTGAAAGCGTGGAAGCCGAAAGCGCACGGTCCGGTCGCGATTCCAGCGATCCGTCGGCGTCCTCGGGACGTGACACCGGGCGCAACGCATCTGAACGCCCCACCCGGGCGACGGAAGCGGGGGACCCGGGCCGCGACAACGCGAAAAGTACCGCGGAGGCCGCGAGTCGCCGTGACAATTCTGCGCGGCGCGCGAGTAACCCGGGTACCCGAGAGGAAGAAAAATCCACCGCGGCCGAAAAGCCGGACGCTTCCGGTGACCCCGCCGCCGACACCGCCGCGCGGACGAGCGCGGGGCGTGATCGTCGTACCCGAAAGAATGTCGAATCCGCCACCGGACCCGGTGATGGGGCGCGCAAAGTGGAACGCGAAGACAGCGCCAATTTGCGCCTCAACGAAGAAGGCACTTTTACCGACACGCGCGGTCGCGCGATTTCGCCGGAAACCGCCGCCCGCGAAGAAAAAACGCAGAGCGGCATGATCGCCGCCGATACCTACCAGGTCTTCGTCACCGTGTTCGGCAATTCGAAGGACGAGGCCATGCAGCAGGGCAAGGTCGACGCGAAACTCAAGGCGTACAATCTGCTTCTGAAAGAACATCGCAGTGGCAATCGCCTGAGCGAACGCGGCCGGCGCGATCTGCGCCAGTTCATCGACCGCAATGGCGAGGTGACCGATGTGACGCGCAATTCGGAAAATTCCTGGAATGTGACGATGCAAATTAAAAATCCATCGCTGCAATCATTTCTAAAAAAATTACGCTGATCCGGATGGGGCGAGCATGAGCTTTTTCGTTACGGGTCTGGTCGCGTTCGGTTTTTTCGCCGCGTTTTTTTTTATGATCGGCCTGGGCGTGCTCCTGGGTCGTAAACCCGTGCGTGGTTCGTGCGGGGGTGTGGGCCCCGGCGGTGGCGGGTGCGAAGTCTGCGATGAAAAAACGCGCGGAACGTGTGACCGTGCGGTCGACCACTCGTAAAGATTCATGTCGGGTGGGCCGCTGCATTCAAATTTTGTCACGGATTTGCTCTCCAATCCGGTTTTTGCGGCCGAGTTTTTCGGACTGCTTTTGAGTACGGAAATTACCGGGCAGCTGGACCTGTCCTCACTGACCCCGCTTGAAAAATCATTTATTGATAAAGATTTGCGAGCCTACCAGACTGATTTGTTATTTACGGTCAATTTGAAATCGGGTGCGAGCCGGGAAATATATCTTCTATTTGAACATAAATCGCATCCGGACCGAAACATTGTCCGGCAGTTGCTGCGTTACCTGTTTCTGATTCACGCGGACCAGGATCAATTGACTCCGATTCTCCCCGTGGTTCTGTTTCACGGACAGGAAGCCTGGGATATCCCGGAATCCCTGTCGGAATTTTTTGTAATCGGTGAGTTAGAAAAAAAAGTCTTCGGGGAGTTCTTTCTCAACTTCCGATATTTTTTGATCAATGTGCGCGACCTTCGCCTTGAAGAACTCAGGGCTTCCCTGGAGCAGCGCGCGTTCCTTGAAATTCTGCGTTCAATCTGGGATTTTGAGGATCCGCGGCGTATTGAGGAATATTTTTCCCGTTTTAACGAGTTTTTCCGGATTTCCGACCTGGAATTTTTTGAGAAATTGCTGGCCTATATTTTTCGGGTACAGGATATTGAACCCGAAACTTTGCAAAAAATCATCTCCCGAACGATTTCAATGCCCAGAGGGGATTTGGTCATGACCACAGCCGAACGACTTGAACAAAAAGGTAAACTTGAAGGTAAACTTGAAGGTAAACTTGAAGGTAAACTTGAAGGTAAACTTGAAGGTAAACTTGAGGATGCCCGCAATTTGTTAGAAAATGGGGTTTCGCTCGAAATTGTCATTAAATCGACCGGGCTGACCGCGGCCCAGCTTCGCGCGGCGAAGGTTATCGACTGATCCGGGAGCGACGCTCACCGTGCGCCGCCAATTCAATCCGCGCGCAAATAGCGGCGCATGCCGGGACTGAGCACCTGCTCGAACGCGTCCGGGTCATTTGTGTCTGACACGTTTTCGCGGCGCACGAGCAGCAAACATTCGAAACCTCTGTACCGGGCGCAGAGTTCCAGGCCCCTGGTCGCGCCAAGAACCATGAGGGATGTGGCGAGGGCGTCGCAGGTCATCGCGTCGGGGCCCACCACCGTGGTGGCAGCCACACGCGACGCGGCCGGTTCCCCTGTGCGCGGATCGATGATGTGGGCGTACCGTTTGCCGTCGATTTCGAAATAGTTACGATAATCACCGCTGGACGCGACGGCCATGTTCTCCAGCTCCACCACCGAATAAATTTCGCTGCCGCCGTCGTAATTCGGTCGCTCCAGGCCTATGCGCCAGGGACGGCCGCCCGGGCCTGGCCCGACGCGCACCTCGCCGGAGATATCCACCATCGCGGCCGTCATGCCGCGCCGCGCGAGCAGGCCGTAGACCTGGTCGGCCGCGTAACCGGGGGCGATGGCGCTCAAATCGATTTCAACCCCCTGAGTCGCGCGCCTGAGGCGCCGCCCGTCGAGTTTGAGTCTGGTAAAACCGACCGTGCGCATGGCGCCTGTAATCTGAGCCGGCGCAGGTCTGTGTTTGCCGTCGCGCGCGCCAGGACCGAAACCCCAGAGTCGCGAGAGCGGGGGAATGGTGGGATCGAACGCGCCCCCCGTGGCCTGGCTCATTCGAAACGCCTGATCCAGGACGAAAATCGTTTCAGGCGAAAATTCCATGGAGGCGAGATCGCCACGCGCGTTGAAGCGCGCGACTTCGGCCCCGGGGTCCCAGTGCGACATGCGCAGAGTGATTCCGTCGAGCAGCGCGTCCACCGCCGCTCTGACATCGTCCGGATTCGTGCCGGCGGGCGGGGCGTGGATTCGGATCGTGTAATTCGATCCCATGGTGAAGCCGCGCAGGACGAGTTCGTCGTCCGCGCACGCGGCCATCCCGATGAAAGCCAGAATGAAGTACGCCATGCGGCGGTTTTTAGTCATAAAGTGAGATCACCGTTCGCCTGAGCTGAGCATTCAAAAAGCGGAGTAACGCCTCAGAATTCGTCGAACAGGATATTTCCTTTTTCGACGCCGAGATCGTACAACATCTTCTGCGCGGCGGCGATCATGGGCGGAGGCCCGCACAGATAATATTCAATTTCGGTGGGATCGGGGTGTTGATTTAAATAATCGTCCAGCACCACCTGGTGAATGAAGCCGACCGGGCCGGTCCAGTTGTCTTCCGGGAGCGGTTCGGATAGAGCGACGTGAAACGAAAAGTTCGGAAATTTTTTTTGTATTCTTTCGAACTCTGCCGCGTAAAACATTTCACGCAGTGAACGCGCTCCGTACCAGAACGAAACCAACCGTTTCGTTTTTTTTGTGTGAAATAAATCGAACAGGTGGGAGCGCATCGGCGCCATCCCCGCGCCACCGCCGATGTACACCATTTCCTTCATGGTATCGCGCGCGAAAAATTCGCCGTAGGGTCCGGAGACGGTGACACGATCCCCCGGTTTGAGATTAAAAATATAACTGGAGGCGATGCCCGGCGGCGCGTCCGTTCCCGCGGGGGCGGTGGCGATGCGCACATTGAGCAGCACGCGACCTTTTTCGGCCGGATGGTTCGCCATGGAATACGCGCGAAAGATTTCCTCGTCGTTGCGCGCGTTCAGGGCCCGGAGACCCAATCGGTCCCAGTCCGCGTCATACCCGGGCTCGATCTCGAATTCGCTGAAGCTGAGCCGGTACGGCGGGATATAGATCTGGATGTAACCGCCGGCCGTAAATTCCAGTTCTTTACCGCCTTCGATTTTCAGGTCCAGCTCTTTGATGAACGTCGCCACGTTGCGATTGGACACAACGGTGCAATCGAACTTCTGGATGGAAAATATTTCGTCCGGCACCTGAATGCGCAGATCGTTTTTGACTTTCACCTGACAGGCCAGGCGCCAGTGATTTTTTGTCTGGGCCCTGCTGAAGTACCCCGCTTCGGTGGGCAGGATGTCGCCGCCGCCTTCAAGGACCCGGCATTTACACATGGCGCAGGTGCCGCCGCCGCCACAGGCGGAGGGCAGGTAAATCGACTGGCTCGAAAACGCGG
>CAZVZS010000012.1:0-21364 GCA_964631535.1 uncultured Leptospiraceae bacterium | reverse complement strand
GACCCGCCGATCGGAACGGATAAAGCTTCGTCGTCACGGCCGTTGACCACGAGCCGGGCGAAGCCGCCGCCCACGAGTCGCCATTCGGTCAGGCTGATGATTCCGATCAAAAACAGGATGATTCCCGTGAAGACCGCCGCGGAAAGGCCGATGACAGTTAGATCCATGATTGCCGTTTCACCTCCGCGCTCAAAGATTGATGCCCACGAAACACATGAATCCGATGGCCATGAGTCCCGTCAGCAACATGGTAATACCCAGCCCGCGCAGTCCGGGCGGCACATTGGAATAACGCAGTTTCGTGCGAATCGCCGCCATCGCCACGATCGCCAGCATCCAGCCGAAGCCGGAGCTGAGGCCGAATACGGTGCTTTCGATTAAATTGTAACCCTTCGTGCCCATGAAAAGCGATGTGCCGAGGATCGCGCAGTTCACGGCGATCAGCGGCAGAAAAATACCCAGCGCCGCGTAGAGCGCGGGAGAGGCTTTATCGATGATCATCTCGACGAGTTGAACGATCGCGGCGATCACCGCGATATAGCTGATGAATTGTAAAAAACTCAGATCCACCGTGGGCAGTCCGGCCCAGGCAAGGGCCCCGTCCGCGAGCAGGTAGTGATTGATGAGCCAGTTGGCGGGGGCCGTGATGCCGTTGACGAAAACGACGGCCAGCCCCAGCCCGATCGCTGTGCTGATCTTGCGTGAGATGGCCAGGAATGAACACATCCCCAGAAAATAGGCGAGTAAAATGTTTTCGATAAAAATAGCTTTCGTGGCGATGTTCAGGAGTTCGACCATTTCAGGCCTCCTCGTATTTGCGCGAAATCGAACGTTGCACCCAGATGATCAGGCCCAGTAAAATGAAGGCCCCCGGCGGCAGGATCATGAGGCCGATGTTTTTGTAACCGAGATCGTACAGGGCCCGGGGCACCACCTGCAGGCCGAACCAGGTGCCGCTCCCAAGAATTTCGCGAAATGTGCCTACGATCAGTAAAATCGCGCCGTAGCCCAGCCCGTTGCCCAGGCCGTCCAGCAGCGAGGCGAAGGGTTTGTTGGCCATGGCGAATCCCTCCGCGCGGCCGAGCAGGATACAGTTCGTGATGATCAGGCCGACGAAGACGGACAGCTCCTTGCTCATGTCGTACACGAAAGCTTTGAGTAACTGGTCGACGATGATCACGAGCGTGGCCACGACCGCAAGCTGTACGATGATACGAATCTTGCCGGGGATAAACTGCCGCAGCAGGGAAATAACCAGATTCGAAAAAGCGGTGATTACCGTGACCGATAGGGCCATCACCAGGGCCGGCTTCATGCTCGATGTGACCGCGAGCGCCGAACAGACGCCGAGAATTTGCACCGTTATGGGATTATTGTCGCGGAGGGGATCTACGAGCGCGGCCCGTTCTTTTTTGTCCAGAAACGGCACTGCCGGTCCGGTTTCGGTCGGGTGTGGTGTCGTGGTCGTCGTGCTGTTGCCGGTGGGTGCCATAAAGTTTTCCGTGATGGTTCGTGCGCCGTTAATTGACCGGTGCCTCCGTGGCTTCCGCTGCGCCCGTGTCAGAAGCTTCGCCCTCGCCTTTACCGTCGCTGGCCACCGCGTGAGCGGCGCGCAGGGTCTTGAAATACGGTTCGTAGCGGGCGAGATCGTCGGCCAGGAACTTTGAAATACCCTTTCCGGTCAGCGTCGCGCCGCTGATGCCGTCCACTTCCCGCGCGTTCCGGGCCTTCGCCTTCGCGACCTGAATTGATACGAGTTGACCGGATTCGTCCAGAATCGTTTTGTTCAAAAACTGCGACGTGAACCAGGGTTTTTCGGCCTCGGCGCCCAGGCCGGGGGTTTCCTTGTGATTGTAAAAACGAATGCCCTTGATTGTGTTCAGGTCCGGGGCGAGGGCCAGGTACCCGTACATCATATCCCAGAGGCCGAACCCCTCGATCGGCAGAATGTACGCTTCTACTGTGCCGGCCGGTCGGAATAAAAAAAGCAGTTTGTAACCCGGGTCGAAACGTTCCGGTTCCTGCGCGTGGCGGTCCGCCAGGATGTGAACTTTTTTCGTGTACGTTTCAAGCAGTTCGAACACGTACATTTCCCGGAGATCTCGCGCCGGATAGCCGAGGGATCGCAAATCGTCTTCCAGGACGGTGCGGTCGACGGGCCGGTTGTCGCGGTCGAGCAACTGGCCTTCGAATCCGGTTCGGTAGAGCTTCAGGATTTCGTCGCTACTCATGGCCGCCAGCTTTTCCGGGGGGAAGCCCGTCGTCGCGACGATATTCGTGATGATATCCAGACGATAGTTCGTGATCTGAAACGGCTTCAGCGCGGTGGCGCTGATTGCCAGCCCGACGCTACAGGCCAGGCAGATGACGAAGGCGAAGCAGAACGTATAAAGATTACCCCGCGGTTGCACGTTTGAGCCTCCGTCTGATATTCGCTCGCACTACGAAATGATCGATAAGCGGCGCGAAAATATTCATAAAAAGAATCGCGAGCATCATGCCTTCGGGATACGCCGGGTTCCAGATTCGAATCATGATACAGAGAAAGCCGATCAGAAAACCGTAGATGAACTGGCCCGTTCGTGTGGCGGCGGCGCTGACCGGATCAGTGGCCATAAAAATCGCGCCGAACAAAAAGCCACCGAGAACCGGATGGTAGTACGCCGGTAGATTCAGGTATCCCGGAAGGTTCGGCCCCGCCACCAGATTCAGAACGCCGGCCGTGACCAGGCCCCCCGCGAGGACGCTGGCCATGATACGCCAGCTGCCGACGCCGGTCAGGATCAGTACGAACGCGCCGATCAGGCAGGCGATCTTGGAAGTTTCGCCGATACTGCCAGGAATCAGACCGAAAAAAAGATTCCAGAAACTGAAATCGGAGTACGCGCTCGCCCCCAGGGTCTGGACGGCATTCGCCGTGCCAGGTGTGCCGGCGGCGACCAGCAGGGCCGTGGCGCCGGAGAATCCGTCGACCACGCGCGCGGGATCGTGCGCGATCCACACCAGATCGCCCGAGATGTCGGCCGGGAACGCGAAAAAAATAAAAACCCGCGCGGTCAGGGCCGGATTGAGAATATTCATACCCGTGCCGCCGAAAATTTCTTTGCCGATGACGACGCCGAAGCTGACCCCGACCGCCGCCATCCAGAGCGGCAGGTCCGGCGGGCAGGTCAGCGGAAAAAGGATACCCGTCACCAGGAAGCCTTCACTGACTCTGTGGCGACGGACGATCGCGAACAGAACTTCCCAGAAACCGCCCACGAGATAGCTGACAAAAACGAGCGGCAGAACCAGCAGCGTGCCTTCGACCCAGATGGCCTGGTTGAACGGATCGGCTCCCCTGACCGCGCCCGCCGCTTTCAGCGACTGGTACCCCGCGTTAAAAATACCGAACAAAAAACAGGGCAGCAGCGCGACGACCACGACGATCATCAGACGCTTGAGGTCCATTGAGTCGCGTACGTGCGGGCCGTTTTTCGTTCTTATATCCGGTGAAAACAAAAAAGTGAAACTCGCGTCCCAGAGCGGTTTGAATAGTTCCAGGCGTCCGCCGCTATGGAAATGGCGATCGAGTTTTTCGAATTGTTTGAGCAAAAAGTTCACGGCAGTTGTTCGCAGACCTCGTTCGTTTTCACGACTCGATCTCGGCCTCCATCAACTCCAGACCGGACTGAATGATTTCCGTGAATTCGATTTTTGACGGGCAAACGTACGAACAGAGCGCGAAGTCCTCGGGGTCGCATTCGAGAATGCCGAGCTGCTCCATCAATTCCACGTCACCCGCGAGAATCGCCTTCGCCAGAAAATCCGGCAGTACGTCCAGGGCCACCAGGTCCTCATAGAGGCCTGTCTGCACGAAGGCGCGCGGCTCGCCGTTGGTATTCGTGTGCATCCGGTAGCGTTTGCCCGGGAAAAAAGCGGAAGCGAAGGCCCGGGTGATACTCCAGCGGCCGAATCCCGGTAAAAGCCAGGCGATAAAATTTCGTTCGGTGCCTTCCGCCAGTACCGTCACCTGGTCGTCATAAAAATCGAGAAATCCGTCCGCTTCCTTGCGCGTGCCGCTGAGGACGTTCCCGGAAATGATCCGCGCGTCCGGGGCGATTTCGCCGGCCGACAGTTCAGAGAGCCGGACCCCGATCTGTGTGCGCACCGAACGTCGGTCGGGGGCCGCCGGGCCGGTGATGGTGACGACCCGATCGGTCGGAAACTGCCCGATCAAAAGGAACGCGCCGAGCGCGACCACATCGCGCGCGTTGAGAAACCAGTGGCTCTTCGTATGATTCCCCAGCGGGTCGATCGCGTGGATGTGCGTGCCGACCAGACCGGCCGGGTGTTTCCCGATGAACGCGTGTTTCTGAATACCCTCCGATCTCGCGAAAAACGCATCGGTCCGCGTTCCGTCCACAACCAGATGCACCCCGTTCGGCGAAAGCACGCGGCAGGCTTCGACACCGGCTTTAAATTCTTCTTCCTTGCCCTGTAAAACGAACGCCGCGTCCGGGGCCAGGGGCGCTGTATCCATACAATTGATAAATAACGCGGAGGGGCTCCGCCCGGGCGGGGGGATCGTTCCAAAGGGACGCTGGCGAATAAAGGGCCAGACGCCAGCGCTTAACAGTAGATCGATCAGTGTTTCCCGCCGCAGATTTGAAATCTCATGCGTACGAAAATAATCGAATTGTTCGAATTCCACACCGGAGCAGGTGATCTGGATTTCCTCGATTGTCCGGCGCGGTCCCATTTTGATCTCAGCAATTTTCCCGGAGGCTGGCGAGCAGAAGCGCAGGCGCGGATTTTTTTTGTCATGAAACAGGGGCGATCCGATTTTCACCGACTGCCCGACCGTGACGTCCAGTCGCGGTTGGATGCCGTGATACCTGACCGGGCAGAGGCCGACGGTTCTGGGACGCGGTCCATCGTCCAGACGTTGCTCCGCCTGGCCCTGCAACGGAACGTCGTACCCCCCTTTGATCCTGTAGGTTTGCATAAATAAATGAACGTAATCCTCCCAAAACGTTTCCAGGTGACTGTTGTGTCTGTCAAGTGGAACCGCATTTTTTTCGATCGTTCACGGTTATCGCTGAAAAAATAGGGGCCGGCATTGAGCCTGAACTTTCCCCTGTCATCAAAATCCTGGCGACCCGGAAAAAGCGTATGGAAAGCGATCACAATCCCGAGCAAACATTTATCACATCACCCCTGGCACGATTCCTGGAACTGGGCGGTCTGGTGGGGCGTGTGGGGATTTCCGTGCTCGGGAATCAAACCGTGAATTTGTTACGATCGGTGGAACGGGCCGCTGAGGAAAGTTCGCGCACCTGGCGCAGGAGCGCTATCCTCGTGGCGCGTCGGCTCGGCAATCTGAAAGGCGCTGCCATGAAGATGGGCCAGATGCTCAGTCTGTACGAGGGACTGTTTCCGGCTGAATTCACGGAGATCCTCGGTTCATTGCAGAAAGACGCGCCGCCCGTACAGTTCGCCCTGCTGGAAAAACGGATCCGCGTCGAACTGGGGGACGCGTACAATCTCTTCGATCACATCGACCCGGTGCCGTACGCCTCGGCCTCCATCGGCCAGGTTCACCGTGCGCGCTTAAAAGATGGCCGCGACGTTGTCGTCAAGGTTCAGTATCCAGGCATTGACGCGGTCATCCGCGCGGATTTAAAAAATCTGAAGGTGTTGTTGAAATCGCTCTTTGGAATGTTTACGCGCGTCGATCTCGATCCACACTGGGAAGAGTTGAAGGCCAGACTGCTGGAAGAACTCGATTATAAACGCGAAGCGCAGTCGCTCGCGAGGATGGCGGCGTACCACAGCGCGAATCCGGACGTTGTTCTGCCTCTGCCGGTTCTTGAGGCCACGTCGGAAGGTGTGCTGACGCTGATGTACGAACCCGGTCTCAGTCCCATAGAAGCCTGTTCACCGGAGATTTCCCAGGCCCTGCGCGATACCTGGGGACGCGTCTTATTCGAACTTCTGTGCAAAAATTTATTCGAGTTTCAGTACATTCACGCCGATCCCAATCTCGCGAATTTCGCGTTTCGCGAAGACGGTCGCGTTGTGGTCTACGATTTCGGCTGTATGAAATCGGTGCCGGACGGGCTCACCGCCGCGTACGCGTCAATCGGGCGCGCCGTGCTCGACGACCGGGGCGAACGCCTCGCCGGTCTGCTTGGCGAAATGGGCATCCGCCGCATGAGTGGCGTGCCGCTCGATCCGGAACTCTCCGCCGTCATCTTTAATCTTCTGCGTCCGCCCTTTCGCGCGGGTGAACCATACACGTTTGGAAAAGATAATGTGTTCACCGCGATCATGGACCTCAAACAGAAGTACTGGTCGCAGGCGATCGACCTGGAAGCTCCGCCCGATCTGATTTTTATGGATCGCACCTTCGCCGGGATGTACGGCAACCTCAGTCGCCTGCGCGCGACCGGCCCCTGGCGGGACTTGCTCGATCAGTATGTCGGTGAGTACGAAGCGCGCAAGCGACCTGTTTTCATCCCTGGTTCCTGACTTATCCGGGCTAAGACGCAAGAATCAACGCGAAAAGGCCCGGGGCCGGCTCATACAGGCCAAAAATGTAGGAACTCCTACACCCGTCTGGCCTGGCTGTGGGGGGCGCCGGGAAAATCCCGGATGCGCTCCAGGCTGTCCACGATGGCGGCGTGAAACTCGCCCAGGTGGAAGAGGAAGGTGCCCACGTGGTCGCCGGTGACCCAGCGCAGTTCGGAGCCATGCCAGTGATCGCGGGCGATTTCCACCGATTCACGCGGGATGTACTGATCCTCGTCCGCTCCCACCATAATTACAGTTCTGGCGAAATCAGGAGCCGGGAGGTGACGCAGATCGGAAAGATCGAGCAGGGAGCGCATGTAAGCGCGCGGGTCGCCGCCGGCGCGGCCTTCCAGATCGGCCGCGAGCCGGTCCCAGGCGACCGCCTCGCTCAGGACGCCCTCGGTGTATACGGGGGCGGCCGAATGGCAGGGAATGCAGGCGGCCACCGCGCAGGGAAAGTCGAGCTGGGCCGCGGTGGCCAGGGCCACGTACCCGCCCATGCTGATCCCGGTCACGCCAATCGGTCCGTACCCGGCCTCACGAAAGTAATTCAGCAGGGCGAGTCCTTCGTCCTGCGCGGCGCGCGACATCTGTAAAAATTCCGAAAACGTACGGATGCGCGAACTGCGCTGTCCGGTCGGGCGGCGTTGACCATAGCAAGGATTTTCGAGAATCGCCGAGGTGATGCCGCGCCGCGCGAGCGGAAGGGCCAGAGCGCCGCGCCGTCGCGCGAAGCCCTCGTCCCCCGTCGCCGCGAAATGAAATACCAGCGGACGCGAGTCGTTCTGGCGCTTCAGCGGCTGAACCAGCTCCACGCGCGCGAATGCGACTTCCGGGGGAAGTATTTCGCGAACGCTCTTTCCGTTTCGTTTCCAGGCGTAATAGTACGGGCTGCGAAACACACCCTGACGGACCAGGGTTCCGCGCAGCGGGCGCGCGGGCGTCCAGGTGACCTGGGGCGCAGCCAGGGTACGCCGCGCCAGGTTCTTCTGGAGCTTGCGCGGCCCCAGGCGCAGGAGGTCGTCGAGGACGTCGCGGCGGCCCCAGCCTTCGTAAAAAAACGGATGGCGATTGGCCCAGGCGGAGTAAAGACGATCCAGTTTTAATAACATCGCGGAGTCAGGGAGCGCCCTCGATCAAAAGATCGTCGATCAATTGCACGAAAACCGACGCGCCCACCAGCAGGGCGCGTTCGTCGATATCGAAGTGCGAACAATGATGCGGGACGGACAGGGGCTCGCGGTCCAGCGGGGCCGAACCCACGAAAAAGAAACAACCCGGTCGTTCGCGCGCGAAGTAGCTGAAATCCTCCGCGCCCAGCGAAAGATACGGGGCGCATACACCTCCAGGCATGACGCGCCGTGCCGCGCGTTCAATTCGCCGGGTCGCTTCCGGGTCGTTGATGGTGGCCGGATAACCGCGGCGGAAATCGCACTCGATGCGCGCGCCAAACCCCGCGCCCACTCCCTGGCAGATTTCATGGATTCTTTTTTCGAGCAGATCTCGGACTTCGGCTCTGTACGAACGCGTGGTGCCGCGCAAAGTCGCCTGCCGGGCGATAATGTTAAAATTGTCGCCGCTCGTGATCATGCCGACGGTAACGACCCCGCTTTCGAGCGGATTGAGATTTCGCGAAACAACGGTTTGAAACGCGTTAATGAGAAAAGCGCCCACGACCACAGCGTCCACGGTGCCCTGGGGCGCGGCCCCGTGGCCGCCGCGTCCGGTGATCTGGATGACGAATTCGTCGGCGGCGCCCAGCACCGGGCCGGTTTGCACGCCGATTTCACCGAAAGGCTGGTAATTCCACAGATGCAGGCCATAAACCTGGTCCACGTTTTCCAGGCAGCCTTCGGCGATCATCTGGCGCGCCCCGCCGTGGCCCTCTTCGGCGGGTTGAAACAAAAAACGTACACTGCCCCTTAAATCGCGGGCGCGGGCCGTAAGCGCCTCGGCGGCGCCGAGTAAAATCGCCGTATGCCCGTCGTGCCCGCAGGCGTGCATCACGCCGGAGTGTACGGATTGATAGGCCACGTCCGTGGTTTCCTGGATGGGCAGGGCGTCCATGTCCGCGCGCAGGGCGATCATCGGCCCGGGCCCGGCACCGACCAGATCGGCCACGACCCCCGTTTTCGCCACACCTGTGCGAACTTTGAGTCCAAGCGAATTCAGGCGATCCGCCACCAGGGCCGCGGTGCGCGTTTCCCGGAACGCGAGTTCCGGATGCCGGTGGATATCGCGCCGGGTGGCGACGATGGAGGATTCGCGGGCCAGAATTTCGGGACGCAGGTTCATGCCGTTTTTAACCTCGCATTCGGATGGTCAGTTTTTCCAGACCGCGGAGAAGGCCCCGCGTAAATCGCCCATTTTATAATCTTTCGCGCGGTCGTCCGGGTACAGGCGGGCGATCTGGCGCGCCGCTTCCGGGTTCAGATCCGCCGCGGTGCCGTGGCAGGCGAGGCAGAGTCCGTTCTGGATTACGATCGGCTTCATGACGCGAAACCCATCCCGGGTGACGCCGCTCAGGGCCCCCGGTGTTCGGCCCGCGGCCATGTCTTCCGTCCACTGCGCGAGCACCGAAGCTTCCCAGGCATCGGGCGCGTGCGCGGGGTTGCGGAAGCGATCGGAAATCCGACGAATGCGCACGTCCCCGTCGGATTGCCGGGCCGCCAGTTCGGGGGACAGCGTCTGGCATTTGCCGATGGCCGCCGCGAAGCCTTCTTCTTTGATGGCGGCCTGTAACGCGCCGGTTAACTGATTCTGTAAAGTGGCGAAACGTTCCAGGCTTTTTTCTTTTCGCAAAACGTCCGGGTCCGGTTTTTTTTCGCCACAGGCCATTGCCAGGCAGGTGATCAACGTAATAAAAAGAGGGTAACGCATATTTAGAACCAATCCTGACAGGTTGCTGAAAAAGTCAAAGGGGGATACATCATATTTTCGTTTCACGCAATATCCGGGCTACCGCCTCGCGATACCAATGGCGATCAGAGTCAGGTCGTCCATACAGTCCAGTTTTTCCACGCTCTGTCCTTTCAGATCGGCCAGGCGTTCTATGATCCGGCGCGTATGTTCCGCGGCCGGCAGGGGCGTTGCGATTAATCCACGCAACCAGTCCAGCCCGATCGCCTGACCGTTGAGATCGATTTCTTCGGTGAGCGCGTCCGTGAACAAAAACAGGCGATGGTCCTCGCCGAACTCGTGTTCGTATTCAGGGTATTCCGCGCCGCTCAAAATCCCGAGCGGGGGGCCCTGCGCTTCCAGCAGCGTGGCCGTCCCGGAGCCCATCAAAAACTGGGGCACATGCCCGCCGGAGGCGTACACCAGGCGATTGCGGTAAATGTCGACGACGATGGCCGACAGCGAAAGCGATTCGCCGTAACGGGCGAAGATCCGCTTGTTCAGCCTGTCCATTAACAGCCCGGGCGAGAGGCCGCGCGCGTTGACGTTCATCCACTCACTTTTAATCAACATCGAAATGAGGGACGCGTTGATGCCGTGCCCGCGCGCGTCCGCCAGGAGCACACGCAGGAAGGTCGGGTCGGGCCGCGAAAGATCGTACATATCCCCGCTGAGTTCGGCGGAGGCGCGGTGGACCAGCGCGAAATCGAAGTCGGCGGTGATTTCAGGCGAATACTGAAGCACCTGCTGCTGCACCGTTCGGGCCAGCGCCAGGTCTTCCTCAAACGTGTCGTGATACTGACCCAGAATTTTGAGCGCCTGTTCGAAATTGCTGGATATGATGATGAGCATCAGGTACAGGACGAACTGGGAGGCAAGAAAACTGAAAAACAAATAACGGTCGCGGGTAATCTCGGAGGCGGGCCCGGTGATCAGGTGCGGAGCGTATTCCTCCACCAACGACAGCGCGGTCGCGAGCGCGAGGTACAGAACCACGATCAGGACTTTTTTGCGGCCGCCGGGCGCCAGGAAGAGCGACACGAGTCCGCCCACGAAAAAATAATACTGCGTGCCGCCCGCGCTGCCCGCGTTGTAAAACCAGTAAAGAGTCAGAACCAGCGGGTATAACAAAAGGACCGGCACGATCAGCGGACGATAAAACCCCCGGAAGCGCGCGAGTCCGTACGCGATGGACATCAAAACGCCGAAGGCCAGCACCACCGCGGAGATAAGACCAAGGCCAATCCAGAACTTGACGATGCCCAGCAGAATTCCCATCAGGCCCGCCGTAAAGGCCACCGCGTTGAAATAACTGTGTTCGAAGCCCTCGGTATTGGGAATCCCGATGATGCCATGCAGTACGATTCTGATTTTATTTTTTAGAAGCTGCATGGTCAGGCGTCGAAGGTGAAAAATAGAGGCATGAAGTGGACTTCCTGGCCGGAAAAACCGGCCCGTTCGTCGCTGCGCGCGTTATGCAGCGAAAAGAGTAAGATCGCCACATTGGTCCAGAAATGGGAGGCGACCGAGGGCCGCAGATCATTGCCCCGCGCTTCCAGATACGACCAGTAAACACTGTAGGCCATTTGCGGCCAGATGTTTTCATTGCCCGAACCGTACTGATACGCCGCGTACAACGAACCCGTCAGGGCCGAACCCGCCACGAAGCCGTAGGCCCCGGTCAGACGCCGGTGCACGACACCCCGGAAGAGGGCTTCCTCCGCGATCGCCGCGCCGAGCGACCGGCCCGCCAGGGTGGCCTGCGTGGTGCGGTTGTCAAGAGTTCCCGGTGGTGCCAGCCAGCGGTACGGCAGGGCCGTTAACGGATCCTGCGCCTGTCCCCGGGCCCGTTCATATTCCAGTAAAAAGGGCGTGACCAGGACCGGCAACCAGATGTACGCATCTTTTACAAATTCGGTTTGAAAAGGCGCGGCGGACAACGATACGAAATCCTCGTTTGAATCGACGCCGTCGTTGAAGGCCCGCGCGTCCCGATCGGCCGAGAACACGGAATAGAACAGGGTCCAGCGCGCCAGATCGCCGAACCCGTCCGCTTCGATCGTTGTGGCGTTCGTTCGATCGTACCGGCCGCCGTATTCCAGCAAAGGATTGAACTCCACGGCCTGTCCCGCGCGCGCCATGCGTCCCGCTCGTTCCACGCGACTTTCGCCGATCAGGCCCGGAACGAGGGGATTCGTCAGGCCCTGGCGATACGCCTCCAGAACCAGGAGCATTCCACCGGGATCGGAAGGGACGGTCCGGTCCGCATAGAGAAGGTCGTTTTTTCGAAGTTCGTGCGCGATCAGGGCCGCTTCCGTTGAAAACGTGATGCGCCGTTCCGCCGGCGGGATGTAGTCATCGCGACTCGCGCGGTCGCGATGAAAATATTCGGCGGTAATAAACAGGCCGAGCTGAAAAAAGGCCATGCCTTCCTGGCCCAGATACCACTGACCGCCGCCGGGAAGGATTCCGTAGAGCGCGGCCCGGTCCGGATCGATCGCCCCGTCTTCGAATTCGACGCCCTGCTCGGACCGGACCCCCGTTCGATTCGGGGAGTCGGAGCCGGGGGCGGCCTGGCCGGTCCGGGGAGCTGGCGCGGCTCCGAGGGACAGGGCCGTAACAAGGAGGAACATGGCGGCGCCAGGTCGCGCCGCCCCGCGCGGGCGATTCAAATCGCACCTCCCCTCTGCATCATGAAAAAGAGTCGGCCGAAAAAACCGGACACCTGTCAAATATTATACTTGCCCCGTCGCGCGGTGTAACGGCTGAATTTAAGACTACGGAAGTGCTCTGAACATGAAAACCGCCCTCTGGAATCCCGATCCCGCCCGCGTGGCCGCTTGCGCTCTCACGAACTTCCAGCACAATGTGAATGAACGCTACGGCCTGCGACTCGCCTCATACGCGGACCTGCACCGCTGGTCTGTGGAGCATCTGCCTGAATTCTGGGCCCAGGTGCGCGAGTTTACCGGCATGCGTTTCAGCCACAGTTATACGAGCGTGCTCGAAAACGCGAACGGGGCCCTGCCTGGCGCGCGCTGGTTTCCGGGCGCCAGGCTCAATTTCGCGGAAAATATTTTGCGCTACCGCGACGAACGCACGGCCTTGATTTTTTACGGCGAAGACCAGGTCCGGCGCACCTTGAGCTACCGCGAACTGTACGCGTCGGTGGCGGGGATGCAATCAGCCCTGCGCGACCTTGGCATTGTGCCTGGCGACCGGGTGGTGGGGTTTCTGCCCAATATGCCCGAGGCTGTGATCGCGATGCTCGCGGCCACTTCGCTCGGCGCGGTGTGGAGCAGTTGTTCGCCCGATTTCGGACTCCAGGGTGTGCTGGACCGCTTCGGCCAGATTCGCCCGCGCGTGTTGTTCACGGCGGACGGGTATTTTTTCAAAGGCAAAGCGATCGATTCGCTGGAACGCGTGGCTCAGATTTGCGCACAGCTTCCGGATCTGGAAGCGGTCGTCGTCATTCCGTACGTGGACGAGTCGCACGATCTGAGCGCGATTCCGGGCGCCGTGCACGTGGATGACTTTACGGATTCGGCGGCCATGCTCGCGGCCCTCGGCGGCGCGCAGATCCCATTCGAACAACTGCCCTTCGATCATCCGGTATACATCATGTATTCGTCAGGCACGACCGGCCTGCCCAAATGTATGGTGCAGGGGCCTGGCGTGCTCCTCAATCATCTCAAAGAACATATCATCCATGGCGATTTAAAACGCGACGATACCTTGTTTTATTTTACGACCACCGGCTGGATGATGTGGAACTGGCTGGTCTCCGGGCTCGCTGTCGGCGCGACGATCGTGCTCTTCGACGGGAGTCCCTTCCATCCCGACGCGGGCGCGCTCTGGCGCATGGCCGCGGCCGAAGGCGTGAACATTTTCGGTACGAGCGCGCGGTACCTGATGGCCCTGCGCGACGCGAACGCGCGGCCCGGCGCTGACTGCGATCTATCGAAACTCGGCGTGGTGCTTTCGACCGGGTCGCCCCTGCCGCCGGAGGGTTTTGAATACGTTTACAGCGCGATCAAAAACGATGTACGCCTCGCATCCATCTCCGGCGGTACGGACCTGAACGGCTGCTTCGCGCTTGGCGCGCCGACGCTCCCGGTGTACTCCGGCGAAATCCAGTGCCCGGGGCTCGGCATGGATGTGGCGATTTTCGACGAAACCGGGCAGGCCGTGCGTGAACAGCGCGGGGAACTGGTCTGTCGCCAGGCGTTTCCGTCCATGCCGCTGTATTTCTGGGACGACGCGAGCGGCCAGAAGTACCGCGACGCGTATTTCGATGTCTACCCTGGCGTCTGGCGCCACGGCGACTATGCTGAAATCACCGCGCAGGGCGGACTCATTGTGTACGGCCGGTCCGACGCCACGCTCAATCCGGGCGGGGTGCGCATCGGCACGGCGGATCTCTACCGGATCGTGGAAGGTTTCGCGGAAGTGGAAGATTCGGTCGTGGTCGGCCAGGACTGGCAGAACGACGTGCGCGTGTTGCTCTTTCTCAAAATGAAATCAGGACTCAGTCTCACTAACGACCTGGCCGACCGCATTCGTCTGAAAATCCGCGATGAGGTTTCGCCCCGGCACATTCCGGCGAAAATCATCGCCGTCGCCGATATCCCGTATACTTTAAATATGAAGAAAGTCGAGCTTGCGGTCCGCAAAGTCATTATGGGCGAGCCGGTCCTGAACCGTGACGCCCTGCTCAATCCGGACTCGCTGCGGAATTTTGAGAACCTGGCCGAACTGCGGACCTGAGCCGAATTCCGGGCAGGACTCGACCACATCGTGACATAATTCTTGAAACCTGCCGGGGCTCGCTGAAACTGGGACAGGATGTCAAAAGCGTTTATGATTTATGGGGCGCCCGGGTACACCGGGCGCCTGGTGGCCCGGACCGCGCTTGAGCGCGGGTTCCAGCCCATTCTTGCCGGTCGTAACGAGGGGCGGGTGGCGCGACTGGCGGCGGACTTACAGTTGCCCTATCGCGTATTCACCCTGGACGATCCGGCCGAGGCGGCGATTTCCCTGGAAGGCGTGGGCGTGGTCCTCAACTGCGCCGGCCCGTTTACGGCCACGGCGCGTCCCTTGGCGCGGGCCTGTATGGCCGCGCGCTGTAATTACCTGGATATAACCGGCGAAATCGCCGTTTTTGAGGAACTGCTGGCCCTCGACCGGGAAGCCCGCCAGGCCCGGATCTTGATCGTTCCCGGCGTCGGGTTCGATGTAGTTCCTACAGATTGCCTGGCGGCCATGCTCGCCGCGCGGATGCCGGACGCGACCCATCTTGACCTGGCCATTTACGGCCTGGGCCAGACCAGTCCCGGCACCAGCCGAACCATGCTCGCGAGGTTGCCGGAGGGCGGGTTCGAACGGATCGGTGGCTTAATCCGGTCGATGCCGCTGGGACGGCAGGAACGGACCGCAGATTTTTCAGACGGCCCGCGCCGGGTCTTCAGTGTTCCCTGGGGTGATGTGAGCACAGCCTACCATACCACGGGGATTCCCAATATCACGACGTATTTCGTCATGCCGGCCTGGCAGGGTTTTGCCCTGAAATGGGCCCGCCCGGTCCAGGCGGCCCTGCGCATGGGCCCGGTGCAGACGCTGGCCCGAATCGGCATCGCCCTTTTTATAAAAGGACCGGACGAACGCGCGCGCCAGTCCGGTCACTGCGAAATCTGGGGCCAGGTTCGGAGCGCCTCCGGGGACACCCTGACCGGTCGCCTGCGCACCCCGGATGGATACGCCTTCACTGTGGACGCGGCCCTGAGCGCGGTCCAGCGGGTGCTTGAGGGTGGGCTGGAACCCGGCGCGTATACGCCGGCGCGCCTCTTCGGCGCGGATTTCGTGCTTGCCTGCGCCGGGACGGTGCTGGAGGATTTTCAACTACGCCATGAGGGGGACCTGCGGGGTCCCACTCAAACTCCCCCTCGCCGGGGGGTTGCGGTCCCCCCGGACCCCCAACGCTCGAGCCCTATAGTTGGAAGGTAGTGACGTTTCGGAGTGGTTTTTTCGTTCCGAAATCAATATTCACGTAAAATTAAAAATGGAACATAATGGCGAAATCAATCTGCCCGCGCGTCCGCGGCGCAATCGTAAATCGGCGGGGGTGCGCGCGCTGGTGGCCGAACACCGGCTGCTCGTGTCGGATCTGATCATGCCCCTGTTCGTCATCGAGGGCGAAAATCGCCAGGAAGAAATCGCGTCCATGCCCGGGATTTTTCGGCGCACGGCCGATCTGACGCTCGCCTTCTGCCGCGAACTGGCCAGGTGCGGCGTGCGCGGGGTGGCGCCCTTTCCCGCGCTCACGGACGCGCGCAAGGATCGTACGGGCAGCGAATCCTGGAATCCGGACGGCCTTTTTCCGCGGCTGATCGCGACGCTCAAACGCGAGCTGCCCGAACTCACGCTGTTTACGGACGTCGCCCTGGACCCGTACAGCGCGGACGGTCATGATGGGCTGGTGGACGACGCCGGCAATATCCTGAACGACGAAACTCTGCCGCTGCTCGCGAAGATGGCGCTCACCCAGGCGCGCGCGGGGACCGACTTCATCGCGCCGTCGGACATGATGGACGGTCGCGTGGGGTATCTGCGGCGCGCGCTCGACGCGGAAGGTTTTACCGGTGTGGGGATTCTCGCCTACACGGCCAAGTACGCGTCCGCCTTTTACGGTCCCTTTCGCGACGCGCTCGACAGCGCACCCCGCCACGGCGATAAAAAAACCTACCAGATGGACACCGCGAACGTGCGCGAAGCCCTGCGCGAAACGCGCCTCGACATCGCCGAAGGCGCGGACATGGTCATGGTCAAGCCGGGCCTGCCGTACCTCGACGTCGTGCGCGCGGTGGCGGATATCAGCGAGGTGCCGGTGGCCGTGTACAATGTTTCCGGCGAGTACGCCATGCTGCGCGCCGCCGCCGAACGCGGCTGGCTGGATTATCGGGGGACGGTGCTGGAGACGCTGCTCGGTTTTAAACGCGCGGGGGCTGATCTGATCCTGAGTTATCACGCGGGCGAAGTGGCTGCCTGGCTCGCGGAGTGAGTCGTCCGGCGACCGTTTAGCGTTCCAGAAATTCAAGCGAGCCGTCGGCCGCGATGCGCCGGTAAAAACACCCGCGCCGCGCCTGTCCGGCCGCGTTTTTGGTATGACAGGCGCCCGCGCCGCGCGGACGCACGAGATAGAGCAGGGCGTTCTGTTCGCAGTTGACGCGAATTTCCACCAGGTCCAGGTAATCGCCGGATGTCGCGCCTTTGATCCAGAGTTCATTCCGCGATGTGCTCCAGAACGTTGCCAGACCGTGTGTCCGGGCGTACTCCAGGGCCGCCTGGTTCGCGTAACCGATCACGAGCACCGTTCCTGTTGCCGCGTCCTGGGCGATCGCGGGCACCAGGGCCTGGCCGGAAGCCGCGGCCCGTTGAATTTTGCTAAAATCGAGGTCGATCCCCTGACCTTCTTCACGAGTGTGCGCGGACATTCCCATACGATCAAAAAAAAAGAAGCTCCGCCGGCGGCCAATCAATTCCGGTTTACAAAACGCGCGGAACGGATGGCAGTGGTCGGGCTCGCGCCGCCGGGCGTGAATTTTCTGAAGCTGCCGTGCTCTACCAGAAGAACGTTCCGAATCAAACGAAATCGGAAAGTTTCAGAATTCGCTGCCGCCCCTGTTGAAAAATATTCTGGAAGGCCTTTGATTTTCAGACGCGGCGTAAGCGCCGGAAGTGATTTTACTGTTGCCATGAATTCAAAATCGATTTTTCTTTTTCGAGCTGGCGCCCTGAGCATGGTTCTGGCCTGCCTTGCGGGCGCGACGGCAACCCTGGCCCAGGCGGTGAGCACTACCCCGGGCGATTATCGCGTGGAACTCGCGTACGAGACGCGCGATTTCGCCACCAGTCGCCGGGCCTTCGTGGAACTGGTCGGCCGCTGCGGGCGTTTTACGAATCTGGAAAGCCAGGACGGTACGCGCCTGGAGGCGGGCGCGCTGATCAACACCCGGCAACTGCCCGGTTTTTCCGTCGTGCACCTGCGGCTGGACGCGCTGCCGGTAGCGCAGCCCCCCGGCCAGGGGACGGTCGGCGCATGGCCCAATTTCCTGGAAGCATTCGCCGGCCTGGGACGATTTTTCGCGGGACTTGGGTACGTGCTGATCTGGATGGCCCCGCTCTGGTTGCTGTTCGGTTTACTTTTCTGGAAACGGCGCGTTCTCACCGATGCTCTGCGGAGCCTCGGGCACAGGACCGGACGTTTACTTGAAAACGCCCGCGGCGGACCTCCGCACCCGTAACGCAGGGCATGAGTCGCCGTGTTCGGAGTTGCCCGCCCGCGTTCGTCCTGGCCGATAAGCCGGCCGGGATGGGTTCGGCCGCGCTCGTCGCGGCCCTGCGCCGTGAACTGGGCGGGCCTCGCGCGGGCCACGCCGGCACTCTGGACCGGTTCGCCACCGGCCTGATGGTCCTGCTCCTGGGCCGGGCCACGGCTCTGGCCGATGTTTTGCTGCACCAGGATAAAACCTACCTGGCCACGTTTCAATTCGGGCGCTCAACGGATACGCTTGATCCGGAAGGCACGGTCCTCGCGGAACGCTCGCCCGCAGAAACCGCCGATTTTCTGGAACAATCCCGCGAACCGGTCGCGGCGGCCCTGGCGGGCATCATGGCGGCCACCGAACAGGTCCCGCCCGTCTACTCGGCATTGAAGATCGGCGGGCGGCGTTTTTCGGATCTGGCCCGGGCGGGGAAAATCGCCGAGCCCGTCGCGCGTTCCGTGCGCATCGACGAAATGACGGTCCTGAATTATCGTCCGGAAGCGGGCCAGGTCGAAGCGCGCATCGCCGTGAGTTCGGGCACGTACATTCGCTCGATCGCGCGGGATCTCGGGCGCCTGGTGGATTTTCCCGTTCACCTGAGCGCTCTGCGCCGCCTGCGCATCGGCGCGCTCCAGATCGGGCACTCCGGACTCTGGCAACCGGGGCGGGGCCTTCCGGTTTTGCAGAGTCCCCTGGAGGCGCTGCCCCACTGGCCGGTTTTTGCCGTTTCAGCGGATCAGACGGGCGAAATTCGACTGGGGCGGAAAATTCTCGTTGAGGGGATGCCCGCCGCCGGCGTCGATTTTTTTCTTACGGGAGCGGAAGGCCTCGTCGCCTGGTGTCGGGCGGAGCGGGGGGGCGGATACGAATTTCGGCGGGTTTTTTCTGAGTGAATTAAAAAGGGCTTTGCAGCCTGTCGGGTTCTAAAAAACTTGCTCCGTAACATTAAGAATAAAAGCAAAGAGTCAGAACACAAGCTAGCAGCATGATTACTACCCCGGAGAAATCAGAAATAATCAAGGACTATCGTCGTCATGAGTCCGACACGGGTTCCACCGAAGTTCAGGTGGCCATCCTTTCCGCGCGGATCGCGGAATTGACGGAACATTTTAAGGTTCACACCAAAGATCACCACTCCCGCCGCGGCCTGCTCAAGCTCGTTGGCCAGCGTCGTCGCCTGCTGGAATATCTGAAGAAAAAAGACGACGAAAAGTATCGAAACCTGATTTCTCGCCTCGGTCTGCGTAAGTAGAAATTTTTGCCCCGCTTTGTTGCTCTGAAGGGAGCGTAAAATGTACAGAGCAGAGTACGAAGTCCAGCCCGGGACTTCCATTTCCATCGAAACCGGGAATTGGTCCAAACAGGCCCACGGGTCGGTCGTGTACCGGTCCGGTAATTTAGTCATCCACGCCACTGTCTGCGCCGCGAAAGACGCCAAAGAAGGTCAGGATTTTTTTCCGCTCACGGTCGAGTATCGTGAAAAAGCCTTCGCCGTCGGCCGCATCCCCGGCGGGTATATCAAACGCGAAAATCGTCCGGCCGAACACGAAATCCTTTTATCACGCCTGATCGATCGCCCCATCCGGCCGCTGTTTCCGGAAGGTTATTATTCGGAAGTGCAACTGCTCGTGCAGGTGTACTCCTCGGATCCGTCCATCAGCCTCCAGGGCCACGCGATTACGGCCGCGTCGGCCGCGCTCATGGCGTCCGACGTGCCGTTCCATGGTCCAATCGCCGGCGTGCTCGTCGGTCGGATCGACGGTAAGCTCGTGGCCAATCCCACGGTTGAACAGATGGAAGTGAGCGATCTGGATCTGGTCGTGGCCGGCTCCGCCGATGCCATCAGCATGATCGAGGGCGGGGCGGGGCAACTCTCCACGGAGGAAGTCCTAGAATCGATCGCCTTCGCGCACGATTTTATCAAAAAACAACTGGTGATGCAAACGGACCTGGCGAACAAAACCGGCATCAAAAAACGCGAGGTCACTCTGCGCCTGCCCGACCAGGGTCTCCGCAAGGAACTCTTCGATTCCTACCGCGCGAAGATGCAGCAGGCCTCCAGCAATAAAAACAAGACGGCCCGCAGTGAGGAAGTTAGCAAAGTCTACGAAGGAGCGGTGGCTTTTTTCAAGGAGAAACTGGCCGGAACCGATCATTTCGATCAGAACATCCGCGATATCAAAGAAGGCCTGCACGCGCTGGAAGCGGAAGTCGTTCGCAATCAGATCTTCAAAGAAGGCGTACGCGCCGACGGTCGCAAGCTGGACGAAATTCGTGATATTTCCATTGAACTGGACGTGCTGCCCGGCGCGCACGGCTCCGCGGTATTTACGCGCGGCCAGACCCAGTCGCTGGGCGTCGTGACCCTCGGTACGGCCTCGGACAACCAGCGTTACGAAACGTTCGGCGGACAGCGCGTGAAAAACTTCATGTTACATTATAACTTCCCGCCGTATTCGGTCGGCGAAGTGAAACGGTTTGGATTTCCGGGTCGCCGCGAAATCGGCCACGGCAACCTGGCCGAACGCGCCCTGAAATACCTCGTGCCCAAACAGGAAGAATTCCCGTACGTGATCCGCATCGTATCGGAGATCATGGAATCGAACGGTTCGTCCTCCATGGCTTCGGTGTGTTCGGGTTCCATGGCCATGATGACCGCGGGCGTCCCCGTGAAAAAAGCCGTCTCCGGCATCGCCATGGGTCTGATTACCGACGAAAGCGGGGGCTACCGAATCCTCTCGGACATCGCCGGCCTGGAAGATCACTTCGGCGATATGGACTTCAAGATCACCGGCACGCGCGACGGGATCACGGCCTTCCAGCTCGATATCAAAGTGACCGGGATTTCGCTGCCGGTCATGAAAGAGGCGCTCATCGAAGCCGAAAAAGCGCGCCTGCACATTCTCGATAAAATGGAAGCGGCCATCCCTGCGTCGCGCGCGGACGTGCCGGACAACGCGCCGCGCATCGTCACGATCAAGATCGACCCGGAGCGCATCGGCGAACTCATCGGCCCGGGCGGCAAGGTCATCCGCGGCATCATCGAAAAAACGGGCGCGGAAGTGAACGTGGAAGACGACGGCTCCGTGACCATCGCCTCCGTCAACGGCGAATCGAACGCGAAAGCGCGCCGCATGATCGAGGATATTTTCCGCGAAGTCGAAGTGGGCGAAATTTACGACGGCATCGTCAAAAAAATCACCGACTTCGGCGCGTTCGTCGAACTCGTGCCCGGCAAGGAAGGCCTGGTGCATATTTCCAAGCTCGATGTCCAGCGTGTCGCTTCGGTGCGCGATATCGTGAACGAGGGCGATAGCCTCCAGGTGAAAGTGATCGGCGTGGACCGCATGGGTCGCATTGATCTTTCCCGCAAGGACCTTTTGCCTGGCGGCGATTCCGGGGGCAGTTCGCGCGACAGCGGTCGCGGAGACCGTGAGGGCGGTCGGGGTGGAGACCGGGGCGGTGATCGTGGTGGGGATCGCGGCGGCAATGGCCGCGGACGCGGCCCGGACCGTGGTCCAGGCGGTGATCGCGGTCCGAATCGGGGACCTGGTGGTGATCGCGGTCCCGATCGCGGTCAGGGCGGGGAT
>CAZVZS010000011.1:117569-118086 GCA_964631535.1 uncultured Leptospiraceae bacterium | reverse complement strand
GTTGCGGCCTTTTGGCCGACCCCCGGAGGCCTACAATTTTAGCCCGATTTTTTACAGGCCCCCGGTCTGGTTCAAAACCAGTCATCCCTGTCAGCAGGCTGCTGAAAAATAGCCTGCGATGCGCTACCTGTTAGAGGCGTTCGCGAATCCCCCCGGCCTTTCGAATAAACTCGAATAGTTTACGGTGATCGGTCTCGTTCATGTCCCGGTAACGGAATAGATAATCCCCGCGGTGTTTTCCGGGGATCAGTGAGCCTTTGCATTTCAGCATAAATTCATTTTCCAGCGGCAGATCACAGGCCCAGATCTCGGTGGAACGGACAAAAATGCGCAGGCTCTCCGTATCCTGGCCAGGGTCCATTCGAAAACTCATAGCGCGGTCCGAAATTCGGTCGGTTGTCCCTTCCACGAACATTTCTTCCTTTTCCGCCGCTTTTCCATCGTCCCCCCCGGCCGGTTCAATGCCCGCGGGTGTTTGTGGCAGGCCGTGGCTCTCGCCCTCAGGCGGCGGCGGGGG